>NZ_CP041730.1:4630919-5292479 GCF_007431345.1 Chitinimonas arctica
CCTTGAGGCCCGTGGTGGGTGAGGCGGGCGCAGCGGGGGGAGGCGGTGCCGGCGCGGCTACTGGTGCCGCAGGCAAGGTGGCCGCTGGGGCGGGTGCGGGAGCTGGCGCCGGAGGCGCGGCTGCCATGGCCGGTGCGGCTACCGGCGATGGGCTGGCGGCTTTGGGCGCGCTGCCAGTGATAGCCTGGTGCAGTGCCGCCCAATCAGGCCCGTCGCCATGGTGGGCGGCGGCGGGAGGTGGGGCTGGGGCGTGTACCGGCGCGGGAGCAGGAGCCGGCGCCGCGCTTGCGCCGGAACGGCCTTCCAATGCCTCGTCCAACTGGAACAATAAGGCGGCGTCGGCAGGGGCGGGGGTGCGGGCCTGGGCCATGGAGCCGAACATTTCCTTCACCACGCCCGTGGCGGCGAGGATGGCATCCAGCAGTTCCGGATTGAGGGTCAGCTCGCCGTTGCGCAGCTTGTCGAACAGGTTCTCGGTACGATGGCAAAGATTCACCAGGGCGTCGACATTGAGAAAGCCGGCGCCACCCTTGATGGTGTGGAAACCCCGAAAAATGACGTTGAGCAGATTCTTGTCGTCCGGCCGCTTTTCCAACTCGACCAACTTGTTGTCCACGTCGGAAAGCAGCTCCGAGGCTTCCGTGAGGAAATCCTGGAGCAAGTCTTCCATGCCGGCAAAATCACTCATGGCATCGTCCTTCTAGGCTGAGGCCGTTCAGAAACCGAGGCTGGCGAGCAGGTCGTCGACCTGTTCCTGATTGGTTACCACATCGGTGCGCCCTTCCGAATTATAGACCGGCCCATTGAGCAGGCTTTCGTCTACTTCCGCCAATGAGGGCTTGATCGTGCCCGCCGGCGAGAACTGCACCAGGAATTCGAACAGGCTGCTTTCCATTTCCTTGGCCATTTCCACGATCTTTTTGATCACCTGGCCGGTCAGATCCTGGAAGTCTTGCGCCATCATGATTTCGAGCAGCTGCGAATTGGTCGCGCGGGCGTTGCCGGCGGACAGCTTCAGATGCTCGCGGGTACGCTGCGCCAGCTGTTTGAACTCTTCCACCGACAACTGGTTGGCGTAGAGCTTGTCCCATTCGGCCGCGAGGGCATCCGATTCGCTTTCTATCCTGTCCTGCAGCGGCTGGGCTACATCCACGGCGTTCAGTGTGCGGTTGGCGGCCTGTTCCGTCAGGGTGGCGACATAGGCCAGCCTGTCGCGTGCATCGGGGATTGCCGAAGCGGCTTTTTCCAGCGACTTGTCGTAGCCCATCTCGCGCAGCGCGTCGTGCACCTTGCGGGTCAATTGGCCGATGCTGGCGAACATCGATCTGGCCGGCTCGTGCAGCGCATCCATGTCGGTTGCCATGATGGGTGCGGGACTGGGCTCGGCTGCCTTCTCGACTGCTTTTTCCGGTACGGCTACCGGCGCGGCCTCCGCCATGGGGGCGGGTTCGGCGGCGGGTGCAGGGGAGGGTGCCGGGCTCTCCTTGCCGGCGTTCACGATGCTGTCGAACAATGCCTGCAGATCGTCGGAGTCGCCGCTGTTAATGGCTTTTTCGCTCACATTGAACTCCTGCGTGGGTTATTTGTTGAGAGCCTGGAAAATCTTGCCCAGCTTCTCATCCAGCGTGGCGGCGGTGAAAGGCTTGACGATATAGCCGCTCGCCCCGGCCTGGGCGGCTTCGATGATGTTTTCCTTCTTCGCCTCGGCCGTGATCATCAGGAAAGGCAGGTGCTTGAGGGTGGGCTCGCCCCGAACCGCCTTCAATAGCTCGATGCCGGTCATATTGGGCATGTTCCAGTCGGAGACGACGAAATCGAAGGTGGTAGATTTCAGCTTGTGAAGCGCGACTTGGCCATCTTCAGCCTCCTCTACGTTGCTGTAGCCCAGCTCTTTGAGCAGGTTGCGAACGATGCGACGCATCGTCGAAAAGTCGTCAACCACCAGGAATCGAATGTTCTTGTCCGTCATTTCTTGCTCCGAGAAACCGCGCTTGCGGGCGTGCGGCTAACCGCGTTATGTGGAATCAACTCTGCAGGAACGGTGAAATGGTTTCTGCCAGCACGAAAGGATCGAATTTCGCGACGTAGGCGTCAACTCCTACGCTGCTGCCCATGGCGCGGTTGGCATTGGATGAGAGGGAAGAATGCATGACTACCGGTATGCCCTGGAAGCGTGCGTCGGATTTGATGTGCTTGGTCAGCACATAGCCGTCCATTTCCGGCATTTCGGCATCGACCAGGATGAGTTTCAGATAGTGGCTGAGGTGCTGGCTGTCGTGCTGATAGCGGTTGGCGATGTTCTGCAGTTTGTCCCAAGCTTCCGCCCCATTGTTTGCTTGTTGGTATTTGACGCTGATCTTGTCGAGCACGCTGACGATCTCCTTGCGGGCCACCAGCGAATCATCGACGAAGAACATGAATTTTTCCTGGTCCACCCCGACCGAGGGGATGTCCGGCACGAAGGATTCGCCGATCACGCTGGAGAGGATGGCTTCCACGTCGAGGATGGAGACCAGCTTGCCGTCGTCCAGCTCGGTGATGGCGGTGATCAGGGCCTGGTGGCCGGCCAGCATGGTTTCCGGCGCCCTGACCTTGTTCCAGTCGACCCGGATGATCCGGTCCACCGAGCGGACCAGGAATCCCTGGGTGTGCTTGGAGAACTCGGTGACGATCATGGTCTCTTCGTTTTGCGCATCGAGTTCGTTCGGGCAGACGAACTTGGCCAGCGAGATGACCGGAATGATATTGCCGCGCAGCGAGATCACGCCTTCCACCCCGGTCGGCATATTGGGTGTCTTGGTGATCTTGGGGGTTTGCGATACCTCGCGCACCTTGAAGACATTGATGCCGAACGTCTCGCGGGTCCCAAGCGAGAACAACAGGATTTCCATCTTGTTCGAACCCGCCAACTTGGTGCGGGCATCTACGCTGTCGAGCAGGGTGGAATTGGTGTTGGACATGGCGTTCCCTTATTCTCGGACAGGTCGTTTACTTCTGCTGCGCCGCGTTACGCAACATGGTCGAGATGGCTTCCGTCAACTTGTGCGGCTCGAACTTGGCGACATAGGCATCCACGCCGACCGATTGCCCCAGTTTCTGGTTGGACATGCCCGACAGCGACGAATGCATCAGGATGGGGATGCCGTTGAAGCGGGGGTCGCCCTTTACCGTCTTGGTCAGCATATAGCCGTCCATCTCCGGCATTTCCACATCGGTCAGTATCATTTGCACGAAGTCCTTCACCTGCTTGCCGGTTTGCTCGGCTTGCACGGCCAGCCGCTGCAATTCGTCCCAGGCGCGCTTGCCGTTGATGGCTTCGAAATAATTCAGTTCCAGGGCTTCCAGGGTGCGCTGGATCTGCTTGCGGGCGACGGCCGAGTCGTCGGCATAGAACACGGTTTTGCCGACCAGGTCGCTGATCGGCTTGATGGTCTTGAATTCGGCGGTGTCGTCGAACTGATTGGTGTCGGCGAGGACTTTCTCGACGTCCAGCATCATCACCAGCTTGCCGCTGTCCAGCTCGGTCACCGCGGTGACCAGTCCGCGCAGGTTGTTGTTCAGCATTTCCGGCGGTACGCGCATCTGCGACCAGTCCAGGCGCAGGATGGTGTCCACCGCTTCCACCAGGAAGCCCTGGGTATGGCCGTTGTATTCGGACACGATCATGATCTCGGGCTTGCTCGCCGTCTGCACGCCGATATAGCTGGCCAGATCGATGACCGGGATAAGATTGCCGCGCAGGCTGACCATGCCTTCCACCGCCGGCGGCATTTCGGGCGCCTGGGTGATTTCCGGGGTGCGCATTACCTCGCGCACCTTGAACACATTGATGCCGAAATTCTCACGGCGATTGGAGCGTTCGTCCAAGCCGAGCGTGAACAGCAGGATCTCCAGCTTATTGGTGCCAGCGAGCTTGGTTCGAGCGTCGATTTTCTTGAGCAAGTCGGACACGGTTGCGGCTCCGTGAGTATGTTGGAGAGTACCGGTTGAGCGCTGGGCCACTGGCTTGCCACCACCGCCGATCACTTCGAATATCCTACTGTAAGGCTGAAATCGTGATGTGCCTGCGAGCAAGCCCACAACGAACCCCGACTTTGGTTTTGTTATCGACTTGTGCCGTCCAGATTGCAAGCTGTACAAACGATTTCGTCGTAGGGACGCTATTTTCGCCGACTATTTTTTCCGTCAAGCCCCAATAAAGGATGCCCAATCTTGAACGACAAAGCGGCAGCAACAGGGAAAGCCAACGAAAAAATCGACCAGGCCGGATTGGAGCAGGCCTTCTCGCTATTTACCGAAGCGTCTCGCCAATTGGTGGAGTCGTACCAGGAGCTCGAGCAGCAGGTGGGCTCGCTGACCCAGGAGCTGGCGGTCGCCAATGGTGCGCTGCGGCAACAGTTCGAAGAGAAAGCCGCGCTGTCCAGCCGGCTGGAAACCCTGCTGGCGGCGCTGCCGGGCGGCGTGGTCGAACTGGACGACGGCGACGGCGTAGTGACCAGCAACCCGGCTGCGGTGGAGATCTTCGGCCGCGAGCTGATAGGCGTGAACTGGCTGCAAACCGTCGAGCCCATGCTCACGGCCACGGCGGTGATCGATGACTGGACTTTTCTGGCGCCGGACGGCGCGGAGAAGCGTTTGAGCATCGTGGCCAGCCGCTTGCCCAGCGGCGAGCGCATCCTGCTGATTCATGACGTCAGCGAAAGCTGGCGTTTGCGCCGCCAGCTGGAGCAGCACAAGCGCCTTGCGGCCATGGGCGAAATGGCCGCCGGGCTGGCCCACCAGTTGCGCACTCCCCTGGCGACCGCCTTGCTCTATACCGCCAACCTGGCCAAGCCGCAGCTGGGCGAAAGCGACCGGTTGAAGTTCGGCGAAAAATCCCTGGCCCGCCTGCGCTATCTCGAAACCCTGATCCAGAACATGCTGCTCTTCGTGCGCGGCCACCAGGCCGAAATGGAAAGGGTGGATCTGGCGGCCGCCGCGGAAGATGCGTTGCAGACCGTGCAGCCGCAGGATACCGGCCAGACCCGGCGTTGGCGGGTCAGCTTGCCTGAGGGGCCGGCCTGGATCGAGGAAGCCAGCCGCAAGGAGCTGACCGGCGCCCTGATCAACCTGCTGGAAAATGCCATGCAGGCCACCGCCGCGGGCGATGAGATCACGCTGGATCTGGCGCGCGATGGGGTGGCCTGGCGGCTGGTGGTGGCGGACCAGGGCTGCGGTATGAGCGAGCAGGTTCGCGAGCGCCTGTTCGAGCCGTTTTTCACTACCCGCAAGGATGGCACCGGCCTGGGTTTGGCTATCGTACGCAATCTGATTACCGCTTGCGGCGGGGAAATCGACGTCTCATCCGCACCCGGAGAAGGTGCAATCTTCACTATCCTGTTGCCAGCCGCGCATTAGCTCCCTATCTTGGTAGAGTTGAATACCCCTTTCCCCCCAGATTTCGGAAATATGAATACCCATGACTGCCATTGTCGAAATTGACGGCCAGACCGGCCGCTTGTTGCTCTCCGGGCAATTTGACTTCAGTGCCCACCGTGATTTCCGCCAGGCTTGCGACGAAATCCTGGCCAGCGCTGCGGTTCGCGAGGTGCTGGTCGATTTTCAGCAGGTGGACTATCTAGATAGTTCGGCGCTAGGCATGCTGTTGCTGCTGAAAGAAAAAGCGGCGGCGGCGGGCAAGGCGCTCGCCCTGGTAAATTGTCGCGATACGGTGCGACAGGTGTTGGAGATTGCCTGCTTCGGTAAAATTTTCACGATCCGCTGAGAAGCTGAGCGAGACCCACCATGAAAGTCTTGCTCGCCGACGATGCCGAGGTCGTCAGGCTACTGATCGGCCGCTTTGTCGAATCCCTGGGTCATGAGTTGATCCTGGCTTGCGACGGTATCGAGGCGGTCGAACGCTGCATGGCCGAAAAGCCGGACATGGTCCTGATGGACATGCTGATGCCGCGCCTGGACGGGCCGGAAGCAGGACGTCAGATCAAGACGCGCATGGGTGCCCGCTGGGTGCCCATCGTGCTGATCACGGCGGTGGAGGAGGTCAGCAAGCTGGCCGACGCCATGGAGATCGGCGCGGATGACTATCTGCTCAAGCCGGTTAATTTCCGCATTCTCGAAGCCAAGATCAAGGCCATCCAGCGTACGGTCGAGCTGAACCGCAAGGTCCACGAGCAGGCCAATAAGCTGGCCGGCTATTACGACCGCGCGGAAGAAGAAAAACGGGTCGCCCGCCATTTGATGGAACAGCTGGTCAATCGCGAGCGCCTTTCCGATCCGCAATTGCATAGCTGGATCGCACCGGCCGAGAGTTTGTCCGGCGACCTGATCGCGGCGGCGCGTACGCCCGGCCAGGTCTTGCACCTGATGCTGGCCGACGGTATCGGCCACGGCTTGACCGCCGCCCTGAATGTCCTGCCGCTGACCCAGCCTTTCTACGCGATGACCGAACGGGGCTTCGCGCTGGCGGATATCCTGGTCGAAATGCATCGCAAGGTCAGGCAGGTATTGCCGGTAGGGCGTTTTGTGGCGCTGGCCTTTGTCGCGGTGGATTTCGCCAAGCGCAGCATCGAGGTATGGAACGGCGGTATCCCCGAACTCCGTTTGTACGACGGGCGCGGTGGCCTGCAGAAGCGCTGGGCCTCTCGCCATCTGCCGCTGGGCATCCTGTCGGCCGATGCGCTGGAACTGGAGACCGAACGCTTCCAGTTCAGCCAACGCGCCAATCTGGTGCTGTGTTCGGACGGTTTGTTGGAAGCGCGCAACGAAGCCGGCGAAGCCTTCGGTACCGCACGGCTGGCGCTGGCCTGTGCCGGCCAACCGGCCGCCGAGGCGCTGACCCGTACCGTGGAGGCGCTGGCGGACTTCCTGGCCGGTACCCACTGCCATGACGACGTCTCGCTGGCCATCGTCGATCTCGACCCGGATGCCACGCTGCCGCTGCCCGAACCGGCCAATCCCGGCGAGCTGCCGGAGATCGCCGGCGAAGCGCGCTGGCGCTATGCCATCTCGCTCGGGGTGGTCGAACTGAAAAGCCTGCACACCGTGCCGCTGATCATGGGCTTTATCAGCCAGATCAAGCCCTTGGCCCATGCGCACGCCGATATCTTCCTGATCCTGACCGAGCTTTTCGTCAATGCCCTGGACCATGGCCTGCTGGGCCTGTCGTCCGACCTGAAGTGCGATGCGGACGGCATGGAGCACTATCTGCAGGAACGGGCCAAGCGGCTGGCGGCCTTGCGCGAGGGCCGCATCGATATCGAGCTGGCCGGCCATGACCTGGGTGGCCGCACCATGCTGCGGGTACGCGTGTCCGACAGCGGCGCCGGCTTCGACTGGAGCTGGCTGGAAGCGCCGGACACCCATCGTCCCAGCGGACGCGGCATCGCCTTGGTGGCGGCGTTGTGCGCCTCGCTGCGCTTTTTCGGTAACGGCAATGCGGTCGAGGCCTGCTATTTGACCCGGCAGATTCCGTGACGCCGATCGATCCACCTCCCAAGCGCACGCGCGCCTTACACGAAGCCATGGTCATCACGCCCAGCCATAGTGCGGATGTGGTTTTGCCCGTGGCGGACAAGCCGCCGCGCGGACCCGCCGAGCGCCTGGTGATCGTCGGCGCCTCCACCGGCGGGACGGAGGCGCTGAAGCGCTTTCTGATCCCCATGCCGGCCGATTCGGCCCCCATCCTGATCGCCCAGCACATGCCCGAGATGTTCACGGCGCCTTTTGCCGCGCGGCTCGATAGCCTGTGCGCCATGACGGTGAAGGAAGCCGAGCATGGCGAGTTGGTCAAGGCCGGACATGTCTACGTGGCGCCGGGGCATTCGCACCTGTTGCTGGGCGTGGCGAACGGCCGCTATATCTGCGAATTGTCCCGAGCCGAGCCGGTCAATCGGCACCGGCCGTCGGTGGACGTGCTATTCCGCTCGGTAGCCAACCACGCCGGCCGGCATGCGCTGGGGGTGATCCTGACCGGGATGGGGCGCGATGGAGCGCTGGGCATGCTGGAAATGAAGCGGGCCGGGGCTTATAACCTGGCTCAGGATGAAGCCAGTTGCGTCGTATTCGGCATGCCCAAGGAAGCGATCGCCTATGGTGGAGTGGACGAGGTGCTGCCGCTGGACGAGCTGCCCAAGCGCATACTGTCCTGGCTGAAAAACCAGCCGGCCAAGAATGACGGCCTTCCAACCTAAAAGAAACCGCCCATGCCAGCACTGCCGATTCTGATCGTCGAGGACGACAACGACCTGCGCGAAGCGCTTTCCGACACCCTGGAACTGGCTGGCTACCAGGTGCTCAACGCCCCGGACGGGCAATCCGGCCTGGCCATCCTGGCGCGCCACAAGGTCGGCCTGGTGTTGTCCGATGTGCAGATGCAGCCCATGGACGGCGAGACGCTGCTCAAGGCCGTCAAGATCGATTATCCGCATATCCCGGTGGTATTGATGACGGCCTACGGCATGATAGAAAAAGCCGTGGCGGCGCTGCATGCCGGTGCCGCCCACTATCTTCCCAAGCCGTTCGAACCCGATATGCTGCTGGCGACGGTGGCCAAGTACATGCTGCCGGCGGTGGAGGACGATGCCGTGATCGCGGCGGACCCCGGCATGCGCCATTTGCTGGATATGGCACAGCGGGTCGCCCAATCCGACGCGGCGGTCATGATCACCGGCGAGAGCGGCACCGGCAAGGAGGTGCTGGCGCGTTATATCCACCGGCATTCGGCCCGTGCGAGCGGCCCCTTTATCGCCATCAATTGCGCTGCGATACCGGAACAACTGCTGGAGTCCACCCTGTTCGGCCATGAAAAGGGCGCGTTCACCGGTGCGGCCAACCAGCATATCGGCAAGTTCGAACAGGCCGACGGCGGTACCTTGCTACTGGATGAAATCTCCGAGATGCCGCTGGAGTTGCAGGCCAAGCTATTGCGGGTGCTGCAGGAGCGGGAAGTGGAGCGGGTGGGCGGCAGGAAGCCCATCAGCATCGATATCCGGGTACTGTCCACCTCCAACCGCGATATGCCGGCCGAAGTGGAGGAGGGGCGATTCCGCGAGGATCTCTACTACCGCCTGAATGTCTTTCCTTTGATGTTGCCTGCCCTGCGCGAGCGTCCCGACGATATCGTCTCGCTGGCACGCACCATGCTAACCAGACACTCGGCCTCCGGCAAACGGCGGGTGCCCACGATCAGTCCCGCTGCCGCGGCGGTGCTGACCGCCCATCGCTGGGAGGGCAATATCCGCGAGTTGGAGAACGTGATGCAGCGTGCCCTGATCCTGGCGCCCGGCGACGAGATCGAGCCTGCCCACCTGTTCTTGCCGGGAGTACGGCGGCAGGATTTGCCGGTGCCGGCAAGCATTGCCGCCGCCGGGATGCCGTTTGTCGCCGAACGCCAGCCGGCGCAGATAACCGATATCAAGCTGCTGGAGCGCCAGCATATACTGGACACGCTGAAGCTGGCCGGCGGGGTGCGCAAGCTGGCGGCGGAGAAGCTGGGCATGAGTGAGCGGACTTTGCGGTACAAATTGCAACAGTATCGCGAGGAAGGCTGGCAAGAAGAGTAGTTCTGGATGCATGGCCTGCGGTTTGCTTGCTATTGTTCAAGCGAGCCACATACAATTTCTTAGGTAGTTTCGAGGTGCATCATGAGCGTGCAGGGGATAGACAATCTGTTGGGCGAATTGAAGGCCATGTCCGCCAAGGCGGCCGGGCAGAATTCGGCTGCGGATGCCTTGCCGGAAGGCGCCGACTTTGCCTCGGTGCTGAAGTCCTCGCTCGATCAGGTCAACCAGATGCAACTCGATTCGCAGGCCAAGCAGACGGCATTCGAGGCGGGTGATCCGAATGCCAACCTGCAAGACGTGATGGTCTCGCTGCAGAAGGCGAGCTTGTCTTTTCAGACTATGGTGCAGGTTCGTAACAAGCTGGTGTCGGCATACCAGGAAGTTATGAACATGCAGGTGTGATATCGCCTGATATATGGATGATGCGGTCGTAGCGGTAGACAATCGTGACGTACAGCGGGGTGAGCGACCCAATCTCATCCAGTCCTTCAATCAACTCACCACTTTACGCAAAATACTGGTCGCGGCAGGCGCCGTCGCCGTTATCGCGGCCGTTGTCGTAGCCTTCCTGTGGCTGCGCGATCCCGGCTACAAGATCCTGTTCGCCAATGTGTCCGACAAGGACGGCGGGCAGATCGTCCAATCCCTGCAGCAGATGAATATCCCCTACAAGCTCGAATCCGGCGGTGTGATCACCGTGCCGGCCGAGCTGGTGCATGGCGCGCGCCTGCAACTGGCCTCGCAAGGCCTGCCCAAGGGCGGCACCACCGGCTTCGAGCTATTGGACAACCAGAAATTCGGCATCAGCCAGTTCGGCGAGCAGGTCAATTACCAGCGGGCGGTGGAGGGCGAGCTGGCCCGTTCCATCGAATCGCTGTCGGCCGTGGCCACGGCCCGCATCCATCTGGCCATGCCCAAGCAGACGGTGTTCCTGCGCGAACAGCAAAAGCCGACCGCCTCGGTCTTGCTGACCCTGCACCCGGGGCGCGCGCTGGATGGCGCCCAGATCGCCGGCATTATCCACCTGGTATCGAGCAGCGTGCCGGACCTGCCTATCCGCAATGTCACCGTGGTCGATCAGGACGGTAACCTGCTGTCCAATATGCCGGACCTGCTCAACGGTGGGAACGGCTCGCTGAACCAGCGCCAGATGGTCCTGGTACACCAGCAGGAAGCCCTGCTGTCGGAACGTATCCAGAAGATCCTGGAACCCATTGTCGGTACCGACAACGTCAAGGCCGAAGTGACCGTGCAGATGGACTTCTCGGAAGTCGAACAGGCATCCGAGAGCTTCAAGCCCAACTCGCCGCCGAACGCTTCCGCCATCCGCAGCGAACAGACCGCCGAGGGCAACGGCAGCACGCCCACGCCGGCTTCCGGTGTGCCCGGCGCCTTGTCCAACCAACCGCCCGGCGCCGCCAGCGCACCCATCACCCTGCCCAATCCACCGGGCGTGACGGTCAATACCGCGCCGGCCAGCACCGCGCATAAGGAAGCGACCCGCAATTACGAGGTGGATAAGACGGTCGAGCACGTCAAGCAGCAAGTCGGCGTGCTCAAGCGGGTCAATGCCGCCGTGGTGGTCAATTTCAAACGGGTGCAGCAGCGCGACGGCGGGGTCAAGTCGGTTCCGTTGACCCAGCCGGAAATCAACCAGGTCACCAATCTGGTGCAAGAGGCCATCGGCTTCAACAAGGAGCGGGGCGATTCGGTCAAGGTGGTGAATGCCGCCTTTGCCGACCGGGTCCTGGATGTGGCCGGCAAATCCTTCCTGGAGAAGCTGACCGAGTACCTGATCGCCCACACCGCCGATATCATCAAGGTGATTCTGATCGCGCTGGTGCTGGTCTACCTGATGTTCGGCGTGGTGCGACCCATCCTGCGCGATGTGATCAGGCCCAAGCAGGACAAGGGCGCCATGGGCGGCGAAGAAGGCGGCGTGGCCTTGACCGCCGAGGAATTGGCCCAGTCCGAAGTCGAAGCCGAAGTGGTGGCGGAAGCCGAGGCCGGCATGCAACTGGCGGCCTTCAGCGAACTGCTGCAGCGGGCCAAGGAAATGGCCAAGGAAGATCCCCGGATGGTCGCCACCATTATCCGCGAATGGCTGACCGCCGATCCGGGTAGCCAAAAGACGAATTAAGCTTGCGCGGACTGCATACCGTAATGCCCTCTAGGAGTTTGCATGGCCAGCAATGATGACGCCATCCGCCGCAGTGCCATTTTGCTGCTGAGCCTGGGAGAAGAGGCGGCGGTCGAGGTGTTCAAGTACCTCGGCCCCAAGGAAGTGCAGAAAATCGGTATGGCCATGGCGAGCATGGACAACGTGACCCGCGAGCAGGTCGAGGACGTGGTCGGCGAATTCCTCGGTTCCACCATGAACCGGGCCAATTTCGGCGCGGCGGACGAATACATCCGCTCGGTCCTGACCAAGGCGCTGGGGTCGGACAAGGCTGCCAACCTGCTCGATCGCATCCTGCAAGGCGGCGACAACACCGGCATCGAATCGCTCAAGTGGATGGACTCGGTGGGGGTGGCCGAGCTGATCAAGAACGAACACCCGCAGATCATCGCCACCATCCTGGTCCATCTGGAACCCGACCAGGTATCCGAAGTGCTCAATCAGTTCGTCGAGCGGCTGCGCAATGATGTGCTGCTGCGGATTGCCACGCTGGAAGGCGTGCAGCCTACCGCCCTGCGCGAGTTGAACGATGTGCTGACCCAGCTGCTGTCCGGCGCCGACCGGGTCAAGAAGTCCGCCATGGGCGGCGAAGGCATGGCGGCCGAAATTCTCAACTTCATGGGCGGCGTGGTCGAGGCATCGGCCATCAATGCCATCCGCGAATACGATCCGGAACTGGCGCAGCGCATCCAGGACAAGATGTTCACCTTCGAGAACCTGGTGGACGTGGACGACCGCGGCATCCAGCTATTGCTGCGCGAGATTTCGTCCGATTCGCTGATCACCGCCATGAAGGGCACCAGCGAAATTCTGCGCAACAAGATCTTCAAGAATATGTCGCAACGGGCTGCCGAAATGCTGCGCGACGACTTCGAAGCCAAGGGCGCGGTCAAGGTGTCTGACGTCGAAGCGGAGCAGCGCGAAATCCTCAAGGTCGTGCGCCGCCTGGCCGACGAAGGCCAGATCGCCATCGCCAAGGGCGGTAGCGAAGGCTTCGTCGAATAGGATGATTAAGCGATGAAAGCGTGGGGCAGCAAAAAAATCATCCGCCGCGAGGACCTGCCACCCCTTCAATCGTGGCATGTCGATCAATTCAGCGGCGCCTCGGTGCAGCGGCCCAATTTTATCGTGCCGGAACCCGTGCGCGCGGAGGACCCGTCGGCCGAAGCGGCCGGCATTGCCGATGAGGCTGGCGACGCCGTAGTCGAAGCCGCACCGGATGAAGCCGCCCTGGCGGCGCAGGCCGCCGCCCACGCCGAGCAGGAGCGGGGGCGCTTACAGGATGAAGCCCGCGAAACGGGCTACCAAAGCGGCTACGAGGATGGCCAACAGGCCGGCCAGGTAGCCGGCGAGGCCGCCGGCCGCGAAAGCGGTTATGCCGCCGGTTTCGAAGCCGGCCAGTTGCAGGGCCGGCAGTCGGCCGATGCCGAGGTGGCCAGATTCCAGCAGCTATGCGCAGGCTTGGCGGAAGCCGTCGCTGCCTATGAAGAGCAGTTGTCCAAACCCATTCTCGATATCGCCGTCGCGGTCGCGCGCCAAGTCCTGCGCAGCAGCCTTGCCGTCGCGCCGGAGCGCATCCTGGCGGTCATTCGCGAAGCCATCGCCAGCTCGTCGGAACTGCAGGGTCCCTTGCGGCTGGAACTGCATCCCGACGATATGAGCCTGGTCCGCACCCTGGTGGCCGACGATGCCGCTGCGATGCATTGGCGCTTTGAAGCGCAGCCGGATATGGAAAGAGGCGGGTGCCGCATCAGCACCGCCAGTGTCGAATTGGACCTGACGCTACCCACTCGCTGGCGGAGGGTAGTCCACGCCCTGGGGAGCAACGAACCATGGGCGGCAGAAGATGACGACCCCGACGCCTGAACCCGAAGCACTCTCCCGGTGGCGCCGCTATGCCGCCGACTGCCTGGAAGTGGTGCACGAAACGCGGCCCTGGCTGCCGCGCGGGCGGCTCACCCGGGTGGCCGGGCTGGTGCTGGAAGCGGTCGGCATCAAGCTGCCGGTGGGCGCCAGCTGCCATATCGTGTTGCCGTCCGGCCACAGTGTCGAAGCCGAAGTGGTGGGATTCAACGGCGACAAATTGTTCCTGATGCCGGTGGCCGAGGTGTATGGCCTGGAGCCCGGTGCCCAGGTGGTGGCGTATGAAGATGTCGTCAACCGCATGCCCTACTTTCGGCAGAGCCAGACACCGCGCCGCCGGGTCGAGGACCGGGGCCGGCAGGCCGCGGTGGGACCGCATCTGCTGGGCCGGGTGCTGGATGGCTTGGGGCGGCCCCTGGACAAGCTGGGCCACCTGCAGGTCGAAGCCCACGTGCCCTTGTTCGCCCGTTCCTTCAATCCGCTCGACCGGGTCCAGGTGCACGATGTGCTCGATGTCGGCGTACGGGCCATCAATGCCATGCTGACCGTGGGGCGGGGCCAGCGGCTGGGGCTGTTTTCCGGCTCCGGCATCGGCAAGAGCGTGCTGCTCGGCATGATGGCGCGCTATACCACCGCCGATGTCGTGGTGGTGGGCCTGATCGGCGAGCGGGGGCGCGAGGTCAAGGATTTCATCGAGAACATTCTCGGCAAGGAGGGGCTGAAACGCTCGGTCGTGGTGGCCGCGCCGGCCGATACGCCGCCGCTGTTGCGCCTGCATGGCGCCGCCTACGCCACTGCCATTGCCGAGTATTTTCGCGATCAGGGCGCGGACGTGTTGCTGATCATGGATTCGCTTACCCGCTACGCCATGGCGCAACGCGAGATCGCCCTTGCGATCGGCGAACCGCCCGCCACCAAGGGCTATCCCCCCTCGGTTTTCGCAAAGCTGCCCGCGCTGGTCGAGCGCGCCGGCAACGGCCATGCCGGCAGCGGCTCCATCACCGCTTTCTATACCGTGCTGAGCGAGGGCGATGACCAGCAGGACCCGATTGCCGACAATGCCCGCGCCATTCTCGACGGCCATATCGTGCTGAACCGGCAGCTGGCCGATGCCGGCCACTATCCCGCCATCGATATCGAACAGTCGATCAGCCGGGTGATGACCGACATCATCGATCCTGCCGAGTACGAGCTGGTGCGGCGTTTCAAGCAGCTATACTCCCGCTATCAGCGCAGCCGCGACCTGATCAATGTGGGCGCCTACGTGCGTGGTTCCGATCCGCTCCTGGACGAAGCCATCGTGCGCATGCCGGCAATGGAAGCATTTTTGCAACAAGCCATCCACGAACGTGAAAGCTATGCCGGCGCCAGGATGCGGCTGGCCGCCTTATTCTCGTAACCAGCAAAGGCGCGGGTTTCGTGGCTAAAGCCTTCCAATTCGATTTTTTGCTCAAGCTTGCCATCGACAAGCGCGAAGATGCCGCGCGCGCCATCAGTGCGGCCCTGCACAAGCTGGAGCAGGCGCGCGAGCGCGCCCGCCAGATCGACCAGTACCGCGAGGAATACCGCCGCCGCCTCGGCGATACCGCCAGTCGCGGTATGCGTATGCAGCAATGGAACGATTTCCAGCTGTTCCTGGCCAAGCTGGACCAGGCGGTGGAGCAGCAAGCCCATGAGCAAGTGCGCTGCGAAACGTTGCTGGAGACGCGTAAACAGGCTTGGCTGGAATGTGAGCGGGAAGTCAAAGCCTACGAAACCCTGCAGGATAGGCACGAGGCTAGGGAGGGACAGCGTGAGGCGAAGCTGGAGCAGAAGCAGACGGATGAGTGGGCTGCTATTTTGCAGCGGCGGCGGGATGAGCAGGCTGGTTAATGTCCCAAATCGAGCGAGTTGCACCTACGGTTGATTTGGTCTTCGTTTAGCGCGCTTCAATCGTATGGGCCTCAATACCTACCTTGAGGCGTAAACTTATCGCCCCAAAGATGGCCGCTAGGCTGTCCATGCTTGGGTTGCCTTTGGGCGAGAGCATGCGATGAAGGCTTTTGCTCGGTTTGTGGGTCAACTCGGCAAGTTGCTCGAAACCCCCGGTGGCGTTTACCAAGTCCCGCAGGATGAGGCGCGCAACGTCCGGTTCGCCATTCAGGAATGCGGTAGCGGCCTCATCTAGCATCGCCTTGGCAAACGCGGGATCTCGGTCGACGCGTTCGACAATAGTGTGTTTGAAATCTCTGGTTAGAGTCATGTCAATTTCCTTTCCGTTTACCTTGTTTGGCAACTTGGCGTGCCTTTTTTCGGGCCTTGTACTCGGCGTGCAAAGCTTTGGCTTGGTCGATATCTCTTTGCTGCCGTTGCTTAGTTCCCCCACCGAAAAAGATGATGAGCGTGTCGCCATCCTTAGCAAGATAGATACGGTAGCCTGGACCCCAGTCGATTATGTATTCACCAATTCCGTCGAACCACTTCACGCTGGATGTGTTGCCAAGCACCAACCTGACTTTGGCCGCCGCTACCTTGGCGGCGGCGTGTGCATCCAGAGCGTCGAACCATCTTTTGTAGGGGTTCGTGCCATCTTCGCGAAGATATTCTTCAATCGTGACTTCAGAATTATCATGGTAACACATATGTTACCCTCGATTGTGAGAGCGTGACGTCTCTCGGAGTACCAGATCGACCTTTCGTTCAAGCTGGCTTCGGGAAATTGCATGGAACCAGCCCTGCGGTGGGCGAGTTGCGTCAAGCGACTCCCGTAACCTTTCTGGCACTATCCTTGCTAGCACTGATGTTGACCCCGAGAGGGAACGCTTCAGCAAGGGACATCAATATGCCAACCGCCAACACCAGCACTAACGCACTAGCCAATCTTGCCGCAAGGCCGGTCAAACCCTCCGGCAATCTGCGCGGGGAAGCGATGGATGGGCAGCTGTTCGGGGATACCCTCAAACAGCAGATCCAGGCACACCAGACCACCCAGATGGCGCGCGACAGCAAGGTGTTGCGGCCGGTGGCGCCGGCACGGCCCGCCGAGCCGCAGCATGAAGTCGCCAAGGTGCCGGACAAGCCCGCCCAGGCCACGCCGGCGCCGGCCAGTCCCGAGCAGTCGGCCAATGCCGCCGAAGGCACGCCGGACGTGGACGTGAGCGACCCCAAGCGCGGTTGCGGCAAATCCACCGCCAATGACACAAAGAGCGAGAAAGAGGATACCCAGGCCGCCGATGCGCAAGCCGGTGCGGCGGCGACGGCAGCCATGCTGCTGCAGTTGCAGCAGCATGTGGACAGTGCCTTGACCCATGCTCAGGCGGCCGCCGAGGGGCAGGACGATCCTTTGCTGCAACATGCCGGGCTGGCCGCCGCGCTGCTGGACGGCCAGGGCGGATCGACCAGGGAGCGGGCCGACAAGGCGGTGGCCGAGCTGCTTGACGATACGGCGGCGAGACTTGCCGGTGAACGGCAAGACCTGCCAGCCTTGCTGGGCGGCAAGGACGAGCGTGCCGCCAATGCCTTGCAAGGCGGCTTCGGCCTGGCGCTGGAGCAACAGCTGCAATTGGCCGAGGCGGGCACGGCGCGGCAACAGGCGGGTGTGCCCAGCCTTCGCCCCGAACCGCCGCGCAGCGCCGGCGTCGAGCAATCCAGGTCGGCCTATGCCATTCATCAGCCGGTGGGTAGCGATGGCTGGGATCGCGCCATCGGCCATAAGGTCGTGATGATGGTCAGCAATCAGCAGCAGGAGGTGGAGATGAAGCTGAACCCACCCCATCTGGGCCCGCTGGAGGTCAAGCTCACCCTGGACCAGGACAAGGCCACGCTGACCTTCGTGGCGGCCCAGGCGCCGCTCCGCGAAGCCCTGCAAGCGTCCATGCCGCGCCTGACGGAAATGCTGGCGGAAAGCGGCATCCAATTGACCCAGGCCAATGTGCAGGAGCACAGCGCACAAACACAAGGCGGGCAGGGCGGTCGGGGGCAGGACGAACGGCCGGGTGGCCGGGCGGTGCGCGGCAGGGGCGATGAGCGTGAAGAAGTCGCTGTTCAAACAAGTACTTGGCGTAGCCGTTCGACAGGAGGATTGCCTGGAAACGTGAATCTATTCGTGTGATTGCGACGGAGTTTCGGGATTGTCTGTGAAACCCGCGCCAGTGCTTGTTCCTGTGGCAGGTTTGCTTTATAAATCGGCTAGGGACGCGCACTTTCGGGCGCGCTGAAATCCACTCCGACCCGCAATCCAAAAGGACTCCTTCCCATGGCAGAGGCCAAGAAACCGGCACCGCAAGCGGATGCACACGACGCGCCCAAGGCTAAGAAGAACACCGTTCTGTATATCGTGATCGGCTTGTTGGTGGTGGTGATCCTGGCGGGTGGTGGATTCGCCACCTGGCTGTTCTTCACCCTGTCGGCCAACCAGTCCTACGGCGATACGGCGGCTGCGGTGTCCGAGGGCGACGGTCATGGCGATGGCGAAACCAAGAAGGCAAAGAAGAAGGAGAAGAAGAAGGGCGAGCCTACCGAAGCACCGGTGTTCACCAAGCTCGATACCTTCACCGTCAACCTGGCCAATGGTACGGTCTTGCAGACCGAGATCCATGTGCAGGTGTTGGACGAAAAGCAGTCGGAAGTCATCAAAAGCTATCTTCCGCGACTCAGCAGCCAGGTGAACCTGCTGCTCAGCTCGAAGAAGCAGGAAGATATCGCGACCTTGGAAGCCAAGGTCAAACTGATGGACGAGATCAAGCAAACCATCAACAAGGTGCTGGGCGCGAAAGACGATGAAGATGGCGTGATGAGCGTCGAGTTCAAGACCTTTATCGTCCAGTAGGGTTTCAAGGCGGCAATAGGAACAGGGTTCGGACATGGCCGACGATATTCTCTCCCAGGAAGAGGTTGACGCCCTCTTACGCGGGGTTACGGGCGAAGACGAGGATGCGGACGAGGGACTCGATTCCTCGGCCATCCGTGCCTATGACATAGGTCGGCAGGAGCGTATCGTCCGTGGCCGGATGCCGACGCTGGAAGTGATCAACGAGCGCTTTGCCCGCAATCTACGTATCGGCCTGTTCAATTTCATGCGCCGCTCCGCCGAGATCTCGGTGGGGCCGGTGCGGGTGCAGAAGTACAGCGAATTCATCCGCAACCTGGTGGTGCCGACCAACCTCAACCTGATCCATATGAAGCCGCTGCGCGGCACCGGCCTGTTTATCTTCGATCCCGACCTGGTCTTCCTGGTGGTCGACAATATGTTCGGTTCGGACGGCCGCTACCATGTGCGGGTGGAAGGCCGCGATTTCACGCCGACCGAGCAACGCATCATCCAGCGCCTGCTGGAAGTGGTGATGGACGAATACCGCAAGTCATGGGAGCCGGTGTTCAAGACCGAGTTCACCTATGTGCGCTCGGAAATGAATACCCAGTTCGCCAATATCGCCACCCCGACCGAGGTGGTGGTGGCCTTTACCTTCAAGATCGAACTGGGCTCCGGTGGCGGCGATTTCCATGTCTGCTTCCCCTATTCGATGATCGAGCCGCTGCGCGATTTGCTATACAGCTCGATGCAGGCCGACCGCATGGAGTCGGACAACCGTTGGGTCAAGCTGCTGTCGCGCGAAGTGCAGAATTCCGAAGTGGTGCTGATCGCCAACCTGGGGTCGGCCAAGATTACGCTTGGTGAAATCCTCGACCTGAAGGTGGGCGATGTGATCGGCATCGACATCCCGCAGACCGTCACGGCGGAAGTGGATGGCGTGCCTTTGCTGGAAGGCCACTATGGTACGCTGCATGGCCAGTACGCCCTGAAGATCGAGAAACTGCTGATGACAGCGGAAAACCTCTCCATCGACGATGAGCCGCAAGAGGACTTGAGCAATGAGTGAAGAAGCCGACGAGCAGGGGCTGGACGATTGGGCCGCCGCGCTGGCCGAGCAGCAGATAGCCGAGACCGCCGCCCATGAGCAAGCCGCCGTGGCTTCGCCGTCGCCTGCGATGTCGACTGCACCGGCTGATATCTTCCAGCGCTTCGACAATCAGCCGGAAAAACCCACCGGCCCCTCCAGCATCGACATGATCATGGATATCCCGGTCTCCATGACCGTGGAGTTGGGCCGCACCAAGATCGCCATCCGCAGCTTGCTGCAGCTGGCGCAGGGCTCGGTGGTGGAGCTGGATGGCCTGGCGGGTGAACCGATGGATGTACTGATCAACGGCACCCTGATTGCCCAGGGCGAGGTGGTGGTGGTGAACGACAAGTTCGGCATCCGCCTCACCGATATCATCACCCCGGCGGAACGTATTCGCCGTCTGCACAAGTAGCCATCCCACCCATGCGTATCGACCGCTTTTTATCCGCCGCCTTCCTGTTTGCGGCGGCGTCCGTGTGCGCCCTGGCTGCCGAGCCGGCCAAGGCGGTACCACCGGTCGCCACCGGCGCCATGGCCGGGCTGATGCAGGTTGCCCTGGCGCTGGTGTTCGTGATTGCCGCGATCTTCGTCACCGCTTGGCTGATGCGCCGTTTTACCCCAGGCCAGTTCGGTAGCCAGGCCCCGCTGCGCATGGTCGGCGGCGTGATGGTCGGTAACCGGGAGCGGGTCGTGATCGTGGAGGTGGACGACACCTGGCTGGTATTGGGCGTCACCGCAGCGGGCATCAGCAATCTGCATAGCCTGCCGCGCCCGGAGGGAGCAGTAGCGACCCCGGCGGCTTCGCACGTGTTCGCCGAAAAACTGGCCACCATCCTGAAAGCGCGCAAGGCGCCCAACCCCACCCAGGATACGGCATGAGCCCACGCCGCCCGCTGATCGGCCTGCTCCTGCTGTTGTTCGGCGGCCTGCCCGTCCTGGCGGCGGAAGTCGGCCTGCCCCTGTTGAACAGCCAGCCCAGCGGTGCGGGACAGAGCTATACCCTAAGCCTGCAGACCCTGGTGATGCTCACCGGCATTACTTTTCTGCCGGCGATCCTGCTGATGATGACGGCCTTCACCCGCATCGTGATCGTCCTGTCCATGTTGCGGCAGGCACTGGGGACCATGCAGGCGCCGCCCAACCAGGTGATTGTCGGACTATCCCTGTTCCTGACCGTCTTTGTCATGTCGCCGGTATTGGACCGTATCTGGGTGGATGCCTACCAGCCCTTCAGCGAAGACAAGATCAGCTTTAACGAAGCCCTCGAGCGCGGCGGCAAGCCGCTCAAGCAATTTATGCTCAAGCAGACGCGGCAGAAGGACTTGGCGTTGTTTATCGAGCTATCGCAAAGCGAGAAACCGCAAGGGCCCGAAGAGGTCGGCTTCAAGACCCTGGTACCCGCCTATGTCACCAGCGAGCTGAAGACCGCCTTCCAGATCGCCTTCCTGGTGTTTATTCCCTTTCTGGTCATCGATATGGTAGTGGCGAGCGTACTGATGGCCATGGGTATGATGATGGTCAGCCCGGTAACCATCTCGCTGCCCTTCAAGATCATTCTGTTTGTACTGGTGGATGGCTGGACGCTGTTGATCGGCTCGCTGGTACAGAGTTTCTATACTTAGGGACACCGCGCATGCGTACCGCGCATATCTGGCTCAGCGCCTCCTGCTAAGGAATGCCATGTCCCCGGAAATGGTCATCACCGTTATCCAGCGCGCCTTCGAGGTCATGATCCTGGTCGGCGGCCCCATGCTGCTGGCCGGTTTGGTGGTGGGTTTGATCATCAGCGTCTTTCAGGCCGCCACCCAGATCAATGAAGCCACCTTGTCCTTTATCCCCAAGTTGCTGGTGACCTTCCTGGTCGCCGTGCTGGCGGGGCCGTGGATGCTGTCCATTTTGATGGACTACACGGTGCGTCTGTACCAAGCCATTCCGACCATGATCGGCTGACTGCATGATCACCGTCACCGATGCGCAGATTCAAGCCTGGCTGGGCATGCTGCTGTGGCCCTTCTTCCGCATCCTTGCCCTGTTCGCCGCCGATCCCTTTTATTCCAGCCGTAGCATCCCCGTGCGGGTCAAGGTCGGGCTGGCCTTTATGCTGGCCATGCTCATTGCCCCGGCACTACCCGCCGGACCCGATGTCGCCCCGGTGTCGCCGCTGGGCCTGCTGATATTGGCGCAGCAGCTACTGATCGGCTTCGCCATCGGCATGACCATGCGGCTGGTGTTCTCGTCGGTTGAAATGGCCGGCCACCTGGCGGGCTTGCAGATGGGCTTGGGCTTCGCCAGCTTCTACGACCCGCAGCACGGCACCAATACCGTGGTGGTAGCCCAGTTCGCCAGCCTGTTGACCATCCTGCTGTTCCTTTCCTTCAATGGCCATCTGCTGGTGATCGAGACCATCGTCAAGAGCTTTACCCTGCTGCCCATCTCGGCTGTGCCGCTGAAGACGGCAGGGTTGAAACTGCTGGTCGATTCGGCCGGCCAGATATTTACCTTGGGGCTGCTGTTGTCCTTGCCGGTGCTGGCGGCCTTGCTGATCACCAATCTTTCCATCGGCGTCATGTCGCGCGCCGCGCCGCAGTTCAATGTGTTCGCCGTGGGTTTCCCGCTGACGCTGGGGGTGGGGGTGGGGGCTTTCTATCTTTCCTTGCCGCATTTCTCGCCCCATGTGCAACGGCTGATCGATGAGGCGACCCGGCTGGCTTATAAGGTGGCGAGGGTGATGGCGGGGTAGGGGGCGCTGTGCGTTCGCATCGGCGTTTGCAGCGGTCGTGCAGCCAGACTTGACGCGGTTTTCAGGATGTTCGGATGAAATCGCCAGGGGAGAGGAGTCTGGCCCTGAGTTCGGCATACGCAGGCTGGGCGCTATGAAAACGACATGGGCATAATATTCTTTACGACAAGAAAATATTTATTTCGAAAGCAGTTTTTACTAATTAAGAGAAAAATAGACATGTTGTTTTTTTATTCATGTCGGCAACTTTGCTGATGTATCGGCTTAAGGAATGGGTTATGAATGGAGTAGTAATATCGACGCCTGTGATTTGGTCAGGTGGTCCTCGGGCGGAGCCTTCAGATAGGACGTCGGCTTCAGGAAAAAGTGCCTTAGGCTCGGAACATAAAATCGAAATTCATGAGAAAAAGGAAACGAATAATTCTCGCTGCGGGGAGAATACGCTTGCTGGAAAATTCGTCAACGCCCTTGGTAATATATTCCCCAAGGGAAATGTTTTCGAGAAAGTTGCTGGCAAGTTAAAGGTGGGTTATGAAAAGATAAGTGACTCGTTCGCATCTGTAGCGAAGAAAGTATGCTTGAGGGCGGATAAAAATGCAGATTTATCGCCCACTTTGGATTCAAGTAAGCCGAGCGTCGTTGATGGAAGGAAAGCAGGTAAGCCTCTTACGAATTCCGAAATTGTCGACGGCATTGTCAAAAATGGTGACTATATGAAGCTGTTTATTAGCTAAGTATTTTGCATGGGAGTGGCCGGTGGCGGCAACATTTCTCGCGTTAAGTGGCTGCGGTTATTTATATATCTAGTGCTGGCCAAAGGGGTAGGCAATGTCTGTTGGGTCAATGTTCGCAAGTGCGGCAAGTTTTACACGCAATTTGCTCGTTCAGGATAAAAGCAACGATACTCAAAGAAATGGAGAGGCGGAGGGGACGTTCGGTTCCAGTGTTATTAGCCTGGCAAACAACGTGCAAGATCGAATGCTCGGGGGAGTGGAAGCGCTCGGTAAAACATTTATTAGTGCGGTCAGGAATAATATGACTGAACCCGTAAGTGGCAAGATTGCTGACGCTGGTGGCAAGATAGTCAAGACTGCCGGTGAAGTTAGCGAAGCGTTGCGGCCGCGTATTCAAAGTGTAAGTGAAAGCCCGGTGGGAAGTGCGGCGAAGGAGTTGTTTAATAAGGCCGATAGAACGACACGCGCATTAACCACTTCCTTGTTGCCAACTGGAAGGGCTTTGGCGGATAGCAAGTCCGAGCAGCGTGCTGCGAGTATGAAAAGGGAGTCCATGGGACCGAGCCGGGTGCGAAATGACAATGTTGAGAGACGAAGTACTTCAATGTCAACATCGGTCGAATCTACTTCGCTGAATCCAGGTGTTGAGGAGTGTGAATTTATCCAAGACCTGGAGGAGGTGCCGCAGTCCAGTGATAATCAGTTGTATGCGAAGCTTAGTGATAGTAGGAGAGGATTATTCGACGCGTTGGAAGAAATGCAAGCGCTGGTGGACAAGTCATACGGGAGTAAGCCGAGTATTAGTGGACCATCTGAACAATCCGCTCCGAAACTAGATGGCGCCGTTGCGAGTCCAGACGTTTTGGTGCCAGAAAAACCTTCGTGGAAAAAAGGCGATGCTTGGAGCGATGTTCTGTTGGAGGCATTGGGTGAGCCTGGTGAAATTAATGTGCCGCCGGACAAGCCGGTGGATATTGACTCGCTCATTAACGAGATGTCTAACAGATACGGTCCCGGATTGGGCAATAGCGTTGCGAGCCGAGGGAGTTCGGCGCCAACAGAACCTTCTCAGACGAACGGTGGTACTTCGCTAAATTCCGATATGGGTGCGAGGAATGCTGAATGGAATAGCAAGTGGGGCGATGTTATAGCTTTGCTAACCCCGGAAGATAATATAATGAATAAAGAAGGCTGACTCAAAGGAGTCGGAATGAAGGCTGCGGCCGTCGGAGACCCAATGGTGCTTCCACGGCCGCGGCTTGATCCTTGCGGCAAGCCAGGGTTAAGCATCCCCAAAAAAATCCCTGCCTAAACCGCATCCTCCCCCGTCTCGCCCGTGCGAATACGCACAACCTGCTCCACCGAGGTGACAAAAATCTTGCCATCACCGATCTTGCCGGTGCGGGCCGCCTTGACGATGGCATCGATGGCCAAGTCCACCTTGTCCTCGGCGATCACGACCTCGATCTTGACCTTGGGCAGGAAGTCCACCACATATTCGGCGCCACGATAGAGCTCGGTGTGGCCTTTCTGGCGGCCGAAGCCTTTGACCTCGGTGACGGTCAGGCCGCTGACGCCTACCTCGGCCAGCGCTTCACGTACTTCATCCAGCTTGAACGGCTTGATGACCGCTTCGATTTTCTTCATACCCACGATGCATTTCTCCTTCAGACGTGACAAAGGGCCTGACGGCCCTTTGTGTACTTGCAAGCGTTGACCGCGCTCGATTACTCGACCTTGGCCTTGGCCTTCAGGTCGGCGATCAGCTTGTCCAGGTTCTGGCCTTGGACTTGCTGTTGCAGACCGGCCTTCACTTCGTCGAAAGCAGGGCCTTGCGGCTGGCGCACGTCTTCCAGCTTGATGACGTGGAAGCCGAACTGGCTCTTCACCGGCGCCTGGGTCACTTGGCCCTTGGCCAGCTTGACCATGGCATCGCCGAATTCCTTGACGAAGTTGGTCGGTGCGGCCCAGCCCAGATCGCCACCGTTGACCTTGCTGCCGGTGTCCTTGGACTTTTCCTTGGCCAGGTCTTCGAACTTCTTACCCTTCTTCAAGGCGGCGATCAGCTCGTTGGCTTCTTTTTCGGTTTCGACCAGGATGTGGCGAGCGTGGTATTCCTTGCTCGGCATCTGGGTCTTCAGCTTCTCGAATTCGGCCTTCAGCGCGGCTTCAGGAATGACATTGCTCTTTTGGTAGTTCTGCACGAAGGCCTTCAGCATGACGTTCTGCTGGGCCATGGCGGTTTCTACCTGCACATCGGCGTCCTTGGCCAGGCCTTGCTTGGCGGCTTCCTGGGCGATGACTTCCTTGGTGATCATGTCGTCGCGGATCTTGGCGCGCAGTTCCGGGCTGTCCTTGGCGCCGCGTTCGGCCAATTGCTTCAGGACGAAGTCCATCTGGGCTTGGGGAATGGCGACGCCATTGACCACGGCGACAGGCTTGTCGGCGGCGAATACGGAGCTGGCCAGCAGGGCGGCGATCAGGGCGGGAGCGAAAATCTTGGTTTGCATCGAATACGTCCTTCTTGGTCTTTAGAGGGTAATAGTCGTTAAAAACGGCTCAGGCATCTTCGCCGGGAGCCCGGGCATCGATGGCAAGCGCATGGATATCGCGCCGCATCAACTCTCCCAGTGTTTCGTAAACCAGTCGGTGACGTGCCACCGGCTTCAGGCCGGCAAAACGTTCGGACACGATACGCAGTTGAAAGTGCCCGCCGCCGGAAGCCGCACCGGCATGACCGACATGCTTGCCGCTGTCGTCACGCAATTCCAGCACAAGCGGACACAGGTCTGCCAGTTTCTCATGGATTTGTTCGATCGTGTTCACGTCGGCAATACCGTTCTTGAACGGCCGTACTTCCACACGCTGGTAGACCGCGGCGGTCAGATAGGGATCGGCATCGGCCCAGGCCTGGGCATCGGCCAGGCAATCGAACTCGGCCACGATCAGGCTGCCGGAAAAACCGGCGGGGCCGGGGTCCGGCGCATCGATGGCCGGGAAGGGGCCGGCCAGTACCAGCCGGCCCTGTTCCTGCAAGGCGTGCAGGCGGGCCAGATGGGCCGGGCGGTTGGCCAGCCGGGCAGCGAGGGAGTCAGGCGCGTCGTGACCGGTAATGGCATACAGCATGGCTCAGGTTTCCTTCTTCGGGCCGTCGCCGGCCGGTATCTGGCGCATCAGCCAGATGCCTTGGCAGATGGCAAAGACGAAGGGCAGGCCCAGGCCGCCGATCAGCTTGAACTTGACCCAGATGGCTTCGCCCAGGACATAGGCGACCCACAGGTTGAGCACGGCCATGAACAGGAAGAACAGGACCCAGGCCCACATCAGCGTATCCCAGGTGCGGGTGGGCAGATCCAGTTCCTTGCCCATCAACAGTGCCAGGGGCGGCTTCTTCATCACATAGCGCGAGATCAGCATGCCGCCGGCCAGCGCGACATCCAGGGCGCTGGTCTTCCAGAAGATGAAATTGGGGTTATGCAGCAACAGGGTGGCGCCACCGAATACGACGATGAGTCCCAGGCTCACCCATTGCATGGTTTCCACTGGTTTGCCGCGCAACTTCAACCAGGCCACCTGGGCCAGGGCGGCCGCCATGGTCAGGGCGGTAGCGAATTCGATAGGTTTGTTGATCCCGTATTCGGGAAAGGACAGGCCGGAAGAATAGCCCGCAACAAAGACGATGATGGGGAGTAGATCGAACAGGAATTTCATGGGGCGCGATTATGCCGATGGGCGGGCTAGGGAGCAATGAGTCTGCGACAAGCGGAGGGAAGATTGGTTTACCGACGCGCGTGGGAAGGGTACTGGACGGATAGGATTTTACGCTGCCAGCGGCTGCTAGCCGCCATCGCCCACCGCCAATTGCCAATGCCCTTCCTGGCTTTGCCAGAGCGTCAGCGGCCAGTCGTATGCCTGGCTCAGGTGGTCGGTCCGCAAGGCTTGCGCGGGTTTGCCCTGTGCCAGCAGGCGGCCGTTCCCCAGCAGCAGGACCTGGTCCGCCCAGCGGGCCGCCAGGGGCAGGTCATGCAGTACCGTGACGATGGTGCGGCCTTCCGCCGCTTCCTGGCGCAGGCGGCGCAATAGCAGCAGCTGGTGCTTCAGGTCGAGATGGTTGGTGGGTTCGTCCAGCAGCCAGATCGGTGCGTCCTGGGCCAGCAGGCGGGCCAGGCTGGCACGCTGTCGTTCGCCGCCGGACAGGGTATGCCAGCGCCGGCCGGCCAGTGCGCCCAGCTCGAAGACCGCCAAGGCGTGCTCGACCCGGGCGGCATCGTCGCTGCCGGGGCGGCCGAAGCTGCCCAACTGGGGGCGCCGGCCCAGCAGCACGTATTCGGCCACGGTCAGCGGCAGGTCCTGCGGGGGGAATTGTCCCAGCCAGCCGATGCGGCGGGCCCGTTCCGCGGTGGTCATGGCCCGCAGCGGCATGGCGTCCAGCCAGACCTCGCCGCGGCTGGGGCGGAGAAGGCCGCCCAGCAGGCGCAACAGGGTGCTTTTGCCGGCGCCGTTCGGCCCCACCACGGCGGTCACGCTGCCGCTGGCGATGCTGCCTTCCAGGCTGTCGAGCAGGCTACCGTCGCGCACGTCCAGGCCGAGCGAGCGGAATTGGATGGCGGGCGGGCTTGTGTGGATTTTCAGCGCGATGTTCATGTCAGGCTCCTGGGCCGGCGCCGGAACAGCCAGACAAAAAAGACCGGACCGATAAAACCGGCCAGCAAGCCGACCGGCAGATTGATGGGATAGGCGATGCCACGTGCCAGGGTGTCCATCAGCAACAGGAAGAGGGCGCCGACGATGGCGGAGAGGGCGATCAGTTTGCGGCGGCCGCCGCCCACCAGCAGGGCGAGGGCATTGGGTACCATCATGCCGATAAAGCCGATGATGCCGGCGACCGACACGGCCGCGCCCACCGCCAGGGAGGCGCCGATGGCGGTGAGAAGCCGCACCCGCTCAACCGGCACGCCCAAGCTGGCCGCTTCCTCTTCGCCCAGCAAGAGGCAGTCCAGATCGCGCCCCAGTCCCACCAGCATTGCCACGCCTACCACGCCAACCGGGGCCGCCCAGACCAGGGGCGCGCCGGTGCCGCTGCCCAACTGGCCGGATAGCCAGTTGATCGCGCTGCGCAGGGCCAGGTCGTCCGACATGAACAGCAATAGGCCGGTGATGGCGCCGGCAAAGCTAGCCAGCAACAGGCCCATCAGCAGCAGGGTGGTGGTGCCGCCACCTACCAGCCGGACCATGCCCAGCAACAAGCCGGTGGCGATCAGGCTGCCGCCGAAGGCCGCCGGCGGGAGCGACAACCCGGGCAGGCCCAGGGCTAGCACGGCCACCACGGCCAACGCCGCGCCGCTGGCGCTGCCTATCAGGCCGGGGTCGGCCATGGGGTTGCGGAACAGGGCTTGCAGCGCGGCGCCGGCGGCCGCCAGCGTAGCGCCCACCAAAAGGGCAGCGGCAACGCGGGGCAGGCGAAGCTGGCTGATCACCGGGTCGGCCAGGTCCGGCCACTGCCAGCCGTCGCCCTGGAAACCGACGGCGAACAACAGCAGGGCCACGATCAGCCCGCCTGCCAGGGCAGGCGGCAGGCGGCGTGGCAGGGACCAGGGGCGGCCCAGCCCGTTAGCAGGAACAGCGGTCATGCTCAATCCAGCTTCTGCGCGATATGCCACAGCACGCCGGACGGATCGACCAGCGAGAATTGCCGTAGGCCCCAGGGCTTGTCTTCCGGCGGCATGGCGCGGCTGCCGGGGTGTTGGTCCAGCAGCTCGCCGGATTTGATCCGCCGCCACCAGTCGTTCACATCCTCGACCAGCAGATGCAGCATGCAATTCTGCGCCCAGTCCTTGCGGTAGAAATCCTGCAGCAGAAAGGCGGCCTGGCCCAGCCGCAGCTCGGCCAGGTCCTCGGCTCGCCAGCTTTCGGTGAAGCCCAGGTCATGGTAGAAGCGCAAGGAGGCGGCGAAGTCGCGCGAGGGGATAAAAGGCTTTAGTTCGAGTATGTCGCTGGTCATGCTAACTCATGGCTTTCAATTTCCGCACGGCGGCGGGGCTGGCAAGGTTGATGGTGAAGAACTCGTGCACGGCCACCTCGTAGACGCGCCCGGTCTTGCCGGCCGGCGTGGCAGCGATGTCGGCGCGTTGCTTGAGCGCGGCCAGGCCGCCGTACACGGCGCGATTGTGCTCGGCCACCAGGATCAGGTCCGGTGCCAGCCTGGCCATGGCTTCGGCGTCCAGCGGCTTATAGCCATCCAGGTCCGCGGCCGCATTGATGCCGCCGGCCGCGCGTATCAGCACGTCGGCCGGCGTGGCGCGTCCCGCCACGGTCTTGCCTTCGTAGGTGATCAGGATGCGGCGGGCCGGACCGCCGGTGCTGCGCATGGCGACCTGCCAGTCGCTGGCCAGCCGTTCGGCACGGCTGTCGTCGCGGAGCAGGGCGCCGACGCGGCGTATGGTGTCGGCGTAGTCGCTGCCGTCCGGCCGGGCGCCCAGCTTTACCGCCTTCAGGCCCATGGACCGCAACTGCTCCCAGATCCCCTCCGGCATGGCCAGCTGGCTGCCTATGACCAGGCTGGGCTGCAGGCGCACGATGGGCTCGGGGTTGAGCGAACGGGACGAGCCGACTTCCTTGGCGTGGGCCAGCTCGGCCTGGGTGGCGACGCGGTCGCGGCCCACCACTTCCGGAGCGCGGCCCAATGCGACCACGATCTCGGCGACATCGGCCGTCAGTACCACGATGCGTTCGCCGGCCACTGCTCCTATGCTCACCAGCACGCTGGCGGCGGCGAATGTGACCGAGGTCAATGCTTTTTTAGTGAACATGCTGCCTTTCCACATCCGGCAGGCTATGCGCCAATTCGGTCCATTCGGGCAGTTCCGGACGTCCCGGCTTACGCTCGCCAAAGTACTGCACGATCATCTGGCCACTGGCGTCGTAGCATTCCAGCGAGGTCACCTGGCCGTCGCGGGTAGGTTTGCTGACGACGAAGGCATGTTCGAAAAGGTCCATGCGCAGGTGCAGATTGAAGCCGGGGTCCAATACATTCAGCCAGGGACCCATCGGCACGATCCGGCGGACCGGACCGGTATGGATCTGCAGGCAGCCCTGGTTGCCGGCGAAGACCATGATGGGCAGGGCGCTGGCGGCAGCGCTATGGAGCAGGATGGTCACCGATTCCAGCGATACCTCGCGGACGTGGCCGCTGGGCGCCAGGCGCAGTGCCTGGGTGCGGGTAACGTTGAAGCGGCGCATCAGCGGAAAGAAGTCGTGCGTATCGGCCATCTCCAGCCAGCCTTGGCGGAAGGCGGCGACATCGATGGCCGCGTCGGGTTGTTCGACCTGCTGGTCCTGGACCTTGTCCGGCTCCACGCAGGCGTGGCTGCTGGCGAAGCGCGATACCAGCTCGTCGTAGGCGGCCGCGTCGGAGCGGTCGGTGAGAAACACTTTATGCACGGCATCGCCGTGGCGGTCGAAAAACTGGATGGACGGACGTTCGCCGCGAACGGCGAAGCCATAGCGCCAGCTGTGCAGAAAAAAGCGCAGATCGATCTCGGGATTCAGGGCCAGGCCCATTTGACCGTTGATGCTGACGTTGGCGTAGATGCCGGTCTTTTCATGCACGGCGGCTTCGTTGCGGGTCAGCGTCATGACGGGGCCGAGAATTTCCAGGCCGCCGAGGATGTCGGCCCACTTCGGGAACAAGGTGATGGACAGCGGGTCGGCCGCCACCAGTTCGGCTTCCGAGATATTGAGCCTGGCCGCTGCGTCGCGCGCGCGGATCTTGGGTTCGCTGGCCTTCAAATGCAGATAGCTCTGCCATAGGGTCGATGCATTCATGGTCTTCTCCGACGATGGGTATGGCGATGGGAAATGCATTGGGGAGCGCCGGCTTCCCGGTCGACGCTCCCCGCTGCGCGGCCTTTCGGCCCTCCTCCTACTACGACGAAATCGCTGGTGGGCGCGCGGACGCGCCTACCGGAAAAGCGTCAGAACGTGTATTCAAGGTGAATCGAAGCGGTCCGGCCCGACTGGCTATAACGGTCGATGACGGCGGCGGCGCTGCGCGGCCCCGGGCTGACATCCAGGCCGTTTACATCGCTCCATAGCCAGTACTTCTTGTCGGCGAGGTTGTAGAGGCCGGCGCTCAGCGTGGCGTTGGCCGCCAGCTGGTAACTACCGGACAGATCAAGCACGCCATAGCCCGGTGCCCGGAACAGCGTCGCGCCGCTCAAACGGCTCTTGCGCTGCGCGCCGCGCCAGTTGAGGCTGGCCTGCCAGTCGCCATGGTGGTAGTCCACCGCCATATTGCCGCTCAGGGGCGCCACGCTAGCCAGGGGCGTGCCGTCTTCCAGGTCATCGCCCTTGGCGTAGGCCAGCGCGCCGCGTAGGGCGACATCGGTGTGCATCCGCCACAGGGCTTTCAATTCAAGGCCCTGGATACGGACCTTGCCGAGATTGCGGGCCTGGTACTCCAGGTTCACGCCATTGCCGTTGGTGTCGCGCGGAGACAGCAGCACGTTCTCGATAAAGTCGCGATAGCGGCTGTGGTAGGCGGTGACAGCCAATTGCAGGGCAGGGCCGTGATAGCGGGCGCCGACTTCCAGGCTGCGGCTGGTTTCCGACTTCAGATCGGGATTGGGCAATACCTCGTAACCCTGGGCAGGATTACTGAAGACCAGCATGGCATCGTCGAAATTGGGCGCACGGAAGCCGGTGCCCAGTTGGGCGAAGCCGGTCCAGCCCGGGCTGAGCGGCAGGCTCAGCGAGAGGCGGGGGGAGACGGCCGAATCGCGATAGTCGGCTACCCGGTAGCCGGCCGGATTGGCATTGGCGAAGCGGGCGTCCGGTTCCGGGGTGAGGGTGTAGCGGTCGTAGCGCAGCGAAGGCGTGAGGGTCATGCCGGACGCCAGGGTGATCTCGTCCTGCACGAACAGGCCGAGCCGGCCGCTGCGATTGTCCGGAAAGGCTTTCTGCGGGAAGACCTCGCCACCGACCACCTTGCTCGTGCTGCCGTCGGGGTTGTATTGGGTGCGATCGCGCGGCCGGCTCGTTTCGGTCCGGCTGTATTCGCCACCCCAGCTAAGGGTGTGCAACTGGCTGCCCAGATCGAAACGCTGGTTGATCTGGGCATCGATGCCGCGGGCGTCCTGCTCGAAGCCGGCGTTGGTGCTGCGCAGTACGCCGCCGGCGCGCGATTCCAGCGCGAATTCGCTGCTTTCGCCGTGTTGCCGGTAGAGATTGAATTTGGCGCCCACCAGGCCGCTGCCGCTGACGGCATAGTCATAGCGCAGGCTGCTGCGATTACGGCGCGACTTGTCGGTGGCGCGTTGCGACAGAATGGCGGGACTGTAGTTGCTGAGGAAGTCGCCGCGCTGGCTGCGGCTGAAGACTTCCTGGGTGATGGCCAGGCTATGGCCGGGCGCCAGTGTCCAGGCCAGTTTGCCGAGCAGCGCGTTGCTGCTCCAATCCAGCGGGTTGGCCTTGGTGCGATTGGCGCTGGTGCTGTCGTTCTCGCCCATGCTGGATTGATTGTCGCCCTGCCGGCCGGTATAGCTCAGCAGACCGCTCCAGGCGCCCTCCCGAAAACCCAGTGCGCCGCCCAGCTTGCTGCTCTTGTCCGCGCCGTAATAGCCGGTGCGCATATGGCCGCCACGGCTGGCGCCGGGCTTGAGCAGGTCGTCCACGGTCAGGCTGCGGTAGGCGACCACGCCGCCGATGGCGTCGGCGCCGTAGAGGCCGGAATAGGGGCCTTTCACCACTTCCACCGCGGACAAACTATCCAGCTCCACCATATCGCGGCCGGAAATCGCACCGCCACCGCCGCCGTACAGGGAGGGCACCGTCACGCCATCCACCTGCAGCAACACCCGGTTGCCGTCCAGGCCTCGAATATTCACGCTGCCGTTACCGCGCCGAGCGGGATCGCGGCCGACGCCGACGCCCGGCTCATCGGCGAACAGGGTCTTGATATCGCGTACCCGCGCCGCGTCGTCGCCGGCGGCGGGCAGGACGCTGATATTGGGTGCGACGGCTTCGATGGGCTTGGGCAGGCGGGTAGCCGTAATGGAAACGGCCGGCAGCGCTTCGGCTGCCGCGATATCGACACCTTCGGCCTGCGCCGCCAGGGGGAGGGTGGCCAACAGCAGGGCGAGGCGGCTGTGCTTGAAAGTGGGTTGCGGTTTGTGGCGGTTCATCAATTCCAAGTTTCCAAAAATCGCCCCGCCGCGACAGGCGCGCTCAACAAGTTGGCGGGCGTCATGCGGCGGGTGCGGAGCTTTGGCTGGCTTGGACGGCTGGTACCGCCTGGCTGGCTACGACATCACGGAGAGAGTGATAGGGTTGTGCGGACTGTCCGCAGGTAGCGTGCGTGGTTTATTTGGTCAAGATCAACTTGCCGTTGCGCGTCAAACGCAGACGGTAGATTTCCTCTCCATGGCGGATATCGATTTCGTTTCGATCCTGCATCAGCTGGCGTGCGTCCAGCGTAATCCGGGCGGGTTTGCCGGGATCGCATGCGGGCTTATCGTTGCGGGGTTGGGTGGCGGTGTCCATGAGTGGAATGATAATTGTTCTCGTTAAATAAATGCAAGTGATTCTCATCCTTATTTCTGATAGGTGGTACGGGCGCGTTGCGCTTCGTCTAACGGGGCAATGTTTGGTTTTTTAGTAGATGCTCAGGAATTGAGCGAAGGGGCCGCCATCAAGACGGCAAGCGATCACCGCTACAACAGTCGCCGCATCGCGGCTTCCAGGCCCGCCGGGGTGAGCGGGAACATCCGGTCCGCCATCAGCTCGCGCGTCATCAGCAGGCTCTCGGTGTAGCCCCAGTATTGCTCGCTTACCGGATTGAGCCAGACGGCCGAGGGGAAGTGTTCCAGCAGGCGCTTCAGCCACACGCTGCCGGCCTCTTCGTTCATATGCTCCACCGAGCCGCCGGGATAGGCGATCTCATAGGGGCTCATGGTGGCGTCGCCGACAAAGATCAGTTTGTAGTCGGACGGATAGGTGTGCAGCAGGTCGAAGGTCGCCTGCCGTTCGTGGTGGCGGCGTTTGTTGTCGCGCCAGACCGATTCGTAGACGAAGTTATGGAAATAGACGTGTTCCAGATGCTTGAACTCGCTGCGGGCGGCCGAGAACAGGGTCTCGCACACTTCGATATGGTCATCCATCGAACCGCCGACATCGAGAAATAGCAGCACCTTGACCGCGTTATGCCGTTCATGGCGAAACTGCAGCTTGAGCCAGCCGCCATTGTCGGCGGTCGCGCGTATGGTGTGGTCCAGGTCCAGCGTGTCCGCCTCGGCATTGCGGGCGAATTGCCGCAGCCGGCGGAGGGCGACCTTGAAATTGCGGGTGTCCAGCTCGCGGCTGTCGTCGAAGTCCTTGAACTCGCGCTGGTCCCAGACCTTGACCGCCCGCCGGTGACGCGACTCATGCTGGCCGATGCGGATGCCTTCCGGGTTGTAGCCATACGCGCCGAACGGGCTGGTGCCGCCGGTGCCTATCCACTTGTTGCCGCCCTGGTGTCGTTCCTTCTGCTCGGCCAGGCGTTCCTTCAAGGTCTGCATCAGCTTGTCCCAGCCCAGCCCTTGCAGTTGCGCCTTTTCCGCCTCGCTCAGCTGCTTTTCCACCAGCTTGCTCAGCCAGTCTTCGGGAATCTCCGTTTCCAGCTTTTCCAGCAGCGATTCCACGCCTTTGAAGTATTGGCCGAAGACCTGGTCGTAGCGGTCGAAGTACTTTTCGTCCTTGATCAGGATGGCGCGTGACAGATAGTAGAATTCATCCAGATTGCCGCTGACCACGCGTGCATCCAAGGCTTCCAGCAGGCTCAGCAGTTCCTTGACCGAGACGGGCAGGCGGGCATCGCGCAATTGGTAGAAGAAGTCGATCAGCATGGGGGAATCAGGCGGGAAGTGGACGGCTATTCTCGCCGCATGGCGCCGGCTTGTCACCGTCGGCGGCGGTCCGCGCCAGGCCGTCCTGGCACGATGGATCGCCGGGCCTGTTGCATGGCGGATACGGAGCATGCCTGCACTGGCGCGGCTTGCGGCGCTGCTTGTCGGATTTTCGTCGGGGTCGAGCAAACGCTCGACTGGCCTGCCTGGCCCTGCTTTAGAATGATGGACACGATAGGCAAGACCATGGGCAAGGGGGAATGTATGCAGGCGGTTTTCCAACCTCACGAGACGCAGGCCGAAACAGCAAGGCTGGTCGATCTTTATGCGCGGCAGCGAGCCGCCTTCAATGCGCAACCCTTTCCCGGCGTGGTCAGCCGTCTGCGCAGGCTGGCCAGCCTGCGCGAGGTCTTGCTCAAGCATCGCTCGAATCTGAATGCGGCCATATCGGCCGATTTCGGCCATCGCTCCAGCCACGAAACCGAACTGCTGGAATTCTTCCCCAGCCTGGCCGGCATCAAGCATGCAAGCGCCAAGCTGGACAAGTGGATGAAGCCCAAGCGACGCGGTGTCTCCATCTGGTTCATGCCGGCCAGCAACCGCGTGGTGCCGCAGCCGCTGGGGGTGGTCGGCATCATCGTGCCGTGGAACTACCCGCTGTTCCTGGCCATCGGTCCCTTGACGGCTGCGATTGCCGCCGGCAATCGGGCCATACTCAAGATATCCGAATACACGCCACGTTTTGGCGAAGCACTGCGGCTGGCCTTGCGCGAAGCTTTCGATGAGGACGAGGTGGCCGTGCTCAACGGCGGCGTGGAAGTGGCGCAGGCGTTTGCCGCTTGTGCCTGGGACCATCTGCTGTTCACCGGCTCGACCGGCGTGGGCAAGCAGGTGATGCGGGCGGCGGCGGACAATCTGACGCCGGTTACACTGGAATTGGGCGGTAAATCGCCCACCATCGTCCACGCCGACTTCCCGATCGACACGGCCGCCGAGCGCATCCTGCACGGCAAGTGCCTGAATGCCGGCCAGACCTGCGTGGCGCCGGACTATGTCTTCCTGCCCGAGGGCAAGCAGGAGGCCTTTACCGAAGCTGCCCGCGCTATCGTGGCCAAGTGGTACCCCGACGCGGGCAAGAATCCCGACTACACTGCGGTGGTAAATGGCCGTCACTTGGCGCGTCTGCAAGGCTATCTGCGCGATGCCGAAGCCAAGGGTGCCAAGGTAGTGCCACTGGCCGATATTGATCCCGCCACCGGCAAGCTGGCGCCGACCCTGGTTTTCGGGGTGACGGACGAGATGAGCCTGATGCAGGACGAGATCTTCGGACCCATCCTGCCTGTGCTTGGCTACCAGCGGCTGGACGAGGTAATCGGCTACATCAACGCGCGTCCGCGCCCCCTGGCCTTGTATTACTTCGACTACGACAACAGCCGTATCAGCCATATGCTGGGCGCGACCATCTCGGGCGGGGTGGGCATCAACGAAACCATGATGCACGTCGGCCAGGATGATCTGCCCTTCGGTGGGGTGGGGCCGTCGGGCATGGGCCATTACCATGGCCATGAGGGCTTCGAGACCTTCTCGAAGATGAAGCCGGTATTTGCCCAGAGCCGCATCAACGGCCTGTGGCTGATGCGGCCGCCCTACGGTCCCAGGGTGGAAAAACTCCTGAAGTTCATGCTGCGCTGAGCGTCGGCGCCGCGCCGCAAGAGAGGTTCAACATGCTCAATCGCCGTCAACTGCTCAAGACGGGGCTGGCCGGTGCTGCCTTGCTGGCATTCGCCCGGCTGGCCTATGGCCCGGTCGTGCCGGATCGTTTGTACGGCGTACCCGAGCAGGCCAGCTTCAAGGTGCTGGATGCCGAGGGACGCACCGCCTTGGCCGCCATTGCCCGCGTCATGCTCAAAGGCGCGCTGCCGCATGACGAAGCCGAGTTCGAGACGGCGCTCTACCAAGCCGTGCGCGGCTGCGACAGCGCTATCGCGGGCCTGCCCGGCTCGGTGCAGACCGAGGTCAAGGAGCTGCTGACCCTGTTGAATGGCCGCCTGACCCGGCGCTGGCTGGTGGGCGTGGGTCCCGCCTGGGAGCAGGCTAGCGACGAGGAGGTGAGCCATTTTCTCAATCGCTGGCGCTTTTCCTCGCTCTCGCTGCTGCGCAGTGGCTACCAGGCGCTGCACCAGATCGTGTTTGCCGCCTGGTACGGCAATCCGCAAGCCTGGGTGGGGATTGCCTACGACGGCCCGCCGGAATTCATGAAAGGTTACTGGAATGCCTAGAGATGTAATCGCCGATGGCCTGGCTTCCGGTAAGTGGATGGTGCATGACGCTTCGGCCCTGGCGGCCGACAAGGTAGTGGAAGCCGATGTGGTGATCGTCGGTAGTGGCGCAGGCGGCGGCGTGGCGGCCGATATCCTCAGCCAGTCCGGCTTGAAGGTCGTGCTGCTGGAGGAGGGCGGCTTACATTACGCCTCGCGCGATTTCAAACTGCTGGAATCTCAGGCCTATCCGATGCTCTATCAGGAGTCCGCCGGCCGCCAGACCCGCGACAAAGGCATCACGATCCTGCAAGGGCGTACCGTCGGTGGTTCGACCACGGTCAATTGGACTTCCAGCTTTCGCACCCCGCCCACCACGCTGGCTTTCTGGCAGCGCCACCTGGGCCTGGAAGGCATGACGGTAGAGGCCATGAGCCCCTGGTTCGGCAAGGCCGAAAGGCGCATGAATGTGAGCGACTGGCAGGTCGAGCCGAATATGAACAACAAGGCGCTGATGACGGGCGCCGACCGCACCGGCATCCATTGGGCAAAAATACGCCGCAATGTGAAAGGCTGCCTGAATCTGGGCTACTGCGGCATGGGTTGTCCGTCGAATGCCAAGCAGTCCATGCTGGTCACCACCATTCCTGCCGCACTGGATCGCGGCGCGGTGCTCTATACCCACGCCCGCGCCGAGCGGGTGCTGATGGATGGCGAGCAGGCGGTCGGCGTGGAGTGCCTGGCGATGGATGACGCCGGGCTATATCCAAATGGATTCCGCCTGACCGTGCGGGCCAAGACGGTCGTATTGGCCGGTGGCGCCATCAATACCCCGGCACTGATGCTGCGATCCAGGCTGCCCGATCCGCAGGGATTGATCGGCAAGCGGACCTTTCTGCATCCGGTCAATATCTCCGGCGCCATCATGCCCTACAAGGTGGAGGGCTGGAGTGGCGCGCCGCAAAGCATCTATTCCGACCACCATCTCGATACCCACCCGGTCGATGGTCCCATGGGCTACAAGCTGGAGGTTCCGCCGCTGCATCCGGTATTGACGGCGATCACCATGAGCGGCTTCGGCGAGAAGCATCGCCAGGTCATGGCGAACTTCGACCGCCTGCAGGTGGTATTGGCGCTGATGCGAGATGGTTTTCACGAAGCGAGCCAGGGCGGTACGGTCGGCTTGAAGGCGGATGGCACCCCCTTGCTCGACTATCCCATCAGCGACTATGTCTGGCAGGGTATGCGGCATTCCTTCCTGACCATGGCGGAGTTGCAATTCGCCGCCGGCGCTACCCGCGTCATGCCCATCCACGAAGATGTCGGGGCTGATGGTTACGCCAGCTGGGCCGAAGCCAAGGCGGGCATCCTGTCGCTTCCCATGGAAGTGCTGCGCACCAAGGTGGTGTCCGCCCATGTGATGGGCGGCGCGGCCATGGCGGCCCGGGCGGAAGACGGGGTGGTGAACGAATACGGCCGCCACCATCAACTTGAGGGTTTGTACGTGATGGACGGATCGGTGTTTCCCACCTCGATCGGCGCCAATCCGCAGCTATCGGTCTATGCCTTCGCCGCCCGCAATGCCAGCAAGCTCGCGCAGACGCTCACCGGTCGGGATGTGGCTTGGCCGTGATTCCCAGGTTGGGGCGTGCTGATTAAATGCGCTATCGAGCGTTAGCGAGGCTCCCTCGCGGCGGCGAGGGCGAGGGCGGGGGAGTTGGGCTATATCAAGCGAGGGGGCGGTTGACATGTCACGGACCGTTAACGCCCGGCTTTGCCGGGTGGTGAGCCACGGCTTGAGTGCGCGCAATGTTTCAGTGCATCCCTAATAGCGCGCTGCGATTTCTTCGAACACCGCCATGAATGACGGCTGCACGTAAGGCCTGAACAGGGCCAGCACCTGGCGGGCGCCTTGCTTGCCGGTTTCTTCGCTGATAGGCCGGTGCGGATGGATGGTCTGCTGGAAGGCGAACCAGAACTTGACCACCATCCAGGTATTGGTGGCGAGCGGGATGATGTCGGTGGGGCGCACATCGATGAAACCGATGGCGGCGAACTCGCCGAAAGCCTTGGCCAGGATGGGCGTCAGCTCGTTCTTGACGTAGCCGTGGTAGTCGTCCTGCAACTGCGGGCTGCGGCTCAGCAGGCCGGGCAGGTCATAGAACATGAAGCGGTACTGCCACATTGCCGCGAAGGCCGCGTCCAGGTAGCGGGCCAGGTCTTCCGGTTCCAGCACGCGATGTTCCGGTACCTGCAGGTGCTCGCGCATGTATTCCAGATACAGCCGGAAAATCTGATAGACGATCTCTTCCTTGTTGCGGAAGTGATAGTACAGATTGCCTGGGCTGATGCCGAGGTGGGCCGCGATGTGATTGGTCGTGATCGGACGCTCGCCGTGCTCATTGAAGAGCGCGAGGCTTTCCTGGACGATACGATCATATGTCTTCATCTGCATGGGCTTGTAGCGTAAGGATGACGTAAGTTTACCTCAGTTCGAGTATTTACTCTAAAACGAACTGATTAGGGAAAACGGCAGGGTGAAGAAGAGGTGCCGCGAACGGGCGGATAAAACAAGAGAAGGGGAGGTGGCGAGCCCGACCCCCGGCACTTGCCTGCATCGTTGTGGCTGCTTCCTTCCGGACCTGACCAGGTTCACGACTCGGCAATGCGGGGAGACCCGCCATTGAGACAACATTCGCCACCAGCGCGACGAACGGCGCATTCTAGCACCGCGTTCCGTATCCGTCGAATCAAAAACAAGCGCTTTGCCCCTGGTACGGGATTAAACGGCCGTCAACTCGCCGCGCAGGCTGACCGGCAGAAGGTCTTCCGGCCCCAGCACGCCCGGCTTGAGCGACAGCAGGAAGTAAAGCTTGGCCAGTGCGGCCTCGGGTGTCATGTCCCAGCCCGACACGAGGCCGGCGCGTGCCAGGGCAGAACCGGCGGCGTAGCTTTCCATCGCCACCTTGCCGGACATGCATTGGGTGATATTGACCAGCACGGTGCCGCGCTCGCTGGCCTGCCGAAGCGCTGCAAGCAGGGCTGCGTCGGCATCCGGCGCATTGCCGGCGCCATAGCTTTCCAAAACCAGGCCGGCCGGGCCGTCCGCCAACATCCGCTCGATCAGGCGCACGCTGAAACCCGGATAGAGCTTGAGCCCCGCAACGGTCAGCTCGGCGTTGATACGGTGCATCCTGAAGGGCGCGCCAGGGCGGGGCAGGCAGAGCGCCGGGTTGAATTCATGGTGGCCCTGTACCCGGCCGAGAATGGGATAATTGGGGGAGCCGAATGCACCCATCTCCGCGCCCCATAATTTACGGGAACGATTTCCCCGTAGCAGGAGTCGATTGAAGGCTACGCAAACTTCGTGCAGATTGCTCTCGCAGGCCCAGTGGAAGGCATCCAGCAAGTTCTGTTCGGCATCGTTGGGATGCTCGCACAGCGGCACCATGGAACCGGTCACGATCACCGGCTTGGCCAGGTTCTCCAGCATGAAGCTGAGGGCCGAGGCGGTGTAGGCCAGCGTATCGGAGCCATGGATCACCACGAAGCCATCGTAGTCCGCATAGTTCGCGGCGATATCTTCCACCATTGCATTCCAGTGTGAGGGATGCAGATTGGACGAATCGATCAGCGGCGCATATTCCTTCAGCGTGTAGCGGGGAAGTTCGGCGTGCGGTCGGCGATGCGTGCCAATTCGGCCGGCAGGAATCCCGCCACCGGACGGTAACCGGCGGCGCTGGCCTGCATGCCGATGGTGCCGCCGGCGTAAATGACGAAGAGGCGCTTCTGGGGCATGTCGTGATCTATTCAGGTAATATCCGCGCTTCGATTTCAACGCTTTTTTAAAAGGCCGGCAAGGGCCGCGACGGCAGGAACTTTACCGCGCTCTCTTGTCCGCATCCAGCTATGTCTATTGTTGATAACCGCAAAGCCTTCCACGATTACTTCATCGAGGAAAAATACGAAGCCGGCCTGGTATTGGAAGGCTGGGAGGTCAAGGCCATCCGTGCCGGCAAGGTGCAGATCAAGGAGGGCTACGTGGTGCTGCGCAACGGCGCCTTCTGGTTGATCGGCGCGCATATCTCGCCGCTCACCAGTGCGTCTACCCACGTGGTGCCCGATCCTACCCGCAGCCGTAAGCTGCTGCTGAACCAGGCCGAGATCAATAAGTTGATCGGCAAGGTGGAACGTTCCGGCTATACCTTGACCCCGCTGGATATGCATTACAAGGCTGGCCGGGTCAAACTGCAGATCGGCCTGGCCAAGGGTAAGAAACTGCATGATAAGCGCAACAGCGAGCGCGACAAGGATGCCCAGCGCGAAGTGCAGCGGGCGATGAAGGTGCATCGAGGCTAGCGCGTCTCCGGCGCGCGGGCATTTTTACTATAACGCTCCCATGAATCCAGCCCGCCGCGCCATCACTTCCCACGCCTTCCCCCTTGCATGGATATGGGCGGCGTCCCTGTGGGCCAGGGGCTGCCGGGCGGGAGGCGCATGAGCTATCCCGATATCTCCACCCTGATCCTGGCCGAGTCGCTGATGCTATTGCAGTTGGCGGCCTTGGTCTTCGTCACCGGCATACGCGTGCAAGGGGTGATGCAAGGGCCGCGTGCCTGGTCGATCGGCCTGTTGGCCTATGCCTTGGCCGAATTCAGCTTCACCATCGTGTTGAAAGGTTCGCCGCAGGCGGCGTTCCTGCCCGACCTGCTGGCCACCATCGGTTGCGGCGCCTTTATCATTGGCTTGGACGATTTTGCCGACCGGCCACGGCGCTGGCCGCTGATCATGACCATGCTGGGCGTTCATGTAGTGAGCCTTTACGCCTTCAGCGTCCTTTGGCCCAGCTATCACGCCCGCCTGATGGTGTTTTCCGCCATGCAGGTAATTTTCTGCGCCGCCGTGCTGATCTCCCTGACCATGCGCGTGCAACCGCAGCGCCGCCTGGGACTGTCGCTATTCCGTAGCCTGGCCTATGGCTGGAGCGTGATCAATATGCTGCGCATGGCGCTGGCCTTGGTCTTTCCGCTGGAAGGCAGCGAGCTGCACCATCTGCGCGAATTGATCTTCTATGTCTTGGTACTGTTCTTCGGGATATGGCTGGCTTTGGGCTGTCTCTTGCTGATTCACGAGCGCATCGCTTCCGATCTCCTGTACGCAACCAAGATGGATCTGCTGACCAACTGCCTGAATCGGCGCGGCTTTACCGAGGCCTTGCAGTTGGAAAAGCGGCGCTTGGTACGCAGTTGGATGCCCACCTCCATCCTGGCCATCGAGATCGACCTGTTTGCCGAACTGGTGGACAAGCACGGCCAGGAAAGTGCCGACGAGGCGCTGATGCAGTTCGCCAAGGTGGTGAGGGAGGAATTGCGCGATGTGGACGGCTTCGCGCGCATGGGCGGTGAATCGTTTGCCGTGCTGCTGCTGGATGCCGACCGGGCCGGCGCGCACAAGGTCGCGGAGCGGCTACGCCGGCGGGTGGAGGATCTGGTGCTCTATACCGCCAGCGGCCCGCTATGGTTCACCGTCAGCATCGGCGTAGCCGGATTGCCGCCGGTGACCTTCGAGCTGGAAAACACCCTGGAAGAGGCGCAGCAGGCGCTGATTGCGGCCAAGCAAGCCGGTTGCAATGTGGTCGCCCTGGCGGAGGGCCGGTTACCGGCAAACGCGTAAGTTCCCCGGGGGGCTCAGGCGACTTACCGCGAGCGGTCCGGCTCCTGTAAAATCCGGTTTTTGCACGAAAGCCGCCCGCACCATGGACAAGATTCTCATCCTCGACTTCGGCTCGCAAGTCGCCCAACTTATCGCCCGCCGCGTTCGCGAAGCACATGTTTATTGCGAACTTCACCCCTACGATATGTCGCTGGCCGATATCAAGGCATTTGCACCGAGCGGCATCATCCTTTCGGGCGGCCCCAATTCGGTATACGAAAGCGACTACCAGGCCGATGCAGGCCTGTTCGAGTTGGGCATCCCGGTGCTGGGCATCTGCTACGGCATGCAATGGATGGCCCAGGTATTGGGCGGCAAGGTAGAAGCCGGCGCCACCCGTGAATTCGGCTACGCGGAAATCCGCACCCAGGGCCTTTCGCCCTTGTTCGAAGCGCTGCAGGACCGCAGCAACGAGGCCGGCGACAGCCTGCTGGACGTATGGATGAGCCATGGCGACAAGGTTACCGCCATGCCGGCGGGCTTCAAGCTGATCGCCGAAACGGCATCCTGCCCGATCGCCGCCATTGCCGACGTGGACCGTAAGTTCTATGCCGTGCAATTCCACCCGGAAGTGACCCACACCCGCCGTGGCACCGATATCCTGCATCGCTTTGTGTTGGGTATCGCCGGCGCAAAGCCGAGCTGGACCATGCCCAACTACATCGATGAAGCGGTCAAGAAGATCCGCGAGCAGGTGGGCGACCAGGAAGTTATCCTCGGCCTATCCGGCGGCGTCGATTCCAGCGTCGCAGCCGCTCTTATCCATCGCGCCATCGGCGACCAGCTCACCTGCGTTTTCGTGGACCATGGTTTGTTGCGCCTGAACGAAGGCGATATGGTGATGGACATGTTTGCCCGCGGCTTGGGCGTCAAGGTGATCCGTGTCGATGCGCGTGCCGAGTTCATGGGCCACCTGGTAGGCGTGACCGACCCGGAAGCCAAGCGCAAGATCATCGGCCGCGAGTTCGTCGAAGTGTTCCAGCGCGAATCGGCCAAGCTGCCCAATGCCAAGTGGCTGGCACAGGGCACCATCTACCCCGATGTGATCGAATCCGCCGGTAGCAAGACCAAGAAGGCCCACACCATCAAGAGCCACCACAACGTGGGCGGCCTGCCGGAAACCCTCAAACTGAGCTTGCTGGAACCGCTGCGCGAACTGTTCAAGGACGAAGTGCGCGAGCTGGGCGTAGCGTTGGGCCTGGCTCCCGAGATGGTCTACCGCCATCCTTTCCCCGGCCCCGGCCTGGGCGTGCGTATCCTCGGCGAAGTAAAGGCCGAATACGCCGAACTGTTGCAGCGCGCCGATGCGATCTTTATCGAAGAGCTGCGCAATACCCGCGACGAAGCCACCGGCAAGACCTGGTATGAACTGACCAGCCAAGCCTTTGCCGTGTTCCTGCCGGTGAAGTCGGTCGGCGTCATGGGCGACGGCCGCACCTATGAGTGGGTGGTGGCGCTACGTGCCGTGGTGACCAGCGACTTTATGACGGCCCACTGGGCCGAGCTGCCTTATTCGCTGCTGGGGCGGACGTCGAACCGCATCATCAATGAAGTACGCGGCATCAATCGGGTTGTTTACGATGTGTCGGGGAAGCCGCCGGCGACGATTGAGTGGGAGTGAGTCGTCTTAACCTATTGATTTTCTATGGTTGACCCCGTGCCATTGATGATATTGACTATCATCAATGGCATTTTTCATGGCACACCAAATGCGTGCATGCGTCATCCCTGTCGATGCCATGTCCGCCCAGGCATTCGCGCCATGGCATCGGTGCTTTCGAACGACACGGCCGCCCGATTCGCTACGATTGTTTGACGAAGTCGGTCACAACATCGAAGTCACACTGGACGTGTATCTTTTCCGCGCCGCACACCGTCGCATCGAATAGCGGCAGCAGCCGCTCGCCCGCCTTGACGGACAGGAGTGAGCGCGCAATGCCATTGCTGACGCAAGCGTCGCTAGGCGAGGAGGCCGGCAGCGCCGCTGCGTTGAACGCGAAATGCCCCGCGGCATGGACCCGCTTGAATCCAGGCTGCGGCGCGTCCGAGACAATCATTTTGTCTACTTGAACTTTGAGCTTCGCCTCTGGATCGTTCTCGATCGGTGAGAACTGCTGGCTATACGTGCCGCCGTTGTACCCCCTGAGCAAATCGCCTTCCGTGGTCCTGATGTTGTAGAACGCCAGCGACATGCCCGGTACCGCCAGTGACGGAAAGTGGTAGGTGCCGGCCCGCATCGGCAAGGGCATCAGGGAGCTTGAAACCTGGTGCACCTTGCCCGCACGCTCAACGTTTAGGCTTAGGGCAAAGGCGTTGAGGGTATCGCCTTGGATGCCGAAACCACCGACCTCGACTGCTGGTGCACCGGTGCCGGAGAGTTTGAGGCCGCCGGCAACACAGCTCATTGTGTTTCCGTCGGTCTGCGCTGCAGGCTTGTCCTTGGACGATGCCGCGGCGATCTGATCGCAGGCTGTAAGCAGGAGCAAAATGGGCAGGATGGGCAAGATGGCAACGAGCTTCATGGCGTCCAATTTTGATAAAAAAGAAATTATGGCACGGTTAGGTTTTGTGCAAAGGAGGTCAGGGATATGCTTCCATGCAGAAGGTGTGCCGTAGTCTTCCTTGTTCTTCGCTGGGTCCCTTCGGGACGGCCGTTTTTTCGCCTTATTTATTTAGTGACTCTGTCCTTCTGCGCGCGCTCGTATACCGGGCAAGCCCCTCCGCTTTATAGACGGCATTTCATGCACCTCCGATACTGCCTCTGGTCCCGTCCACGGGAAAGGTCGCTATCGATAACACCCCGAAAACCCCGGTGCGCAGGTTTTTTGCATTGTGACACTCAGGGTCGCCCGTTCTGGTCGGCTCTCTGCTTATGTGGAAGATCGCAGTGGGTTGATGATCCCGACGCCTTCGAAAGCCTTCTGGTTATCGGTGGCGATCACGCACGCATTTGCCTCCACGATCGTGGCGATGATTGTAGTCCTGCGCACTGCGCGGGCGGCCGCGTGCCTTCCCATTCATCGTCTTGTCCAAACCATCCGGTGTTCTCTGCGGCCTTCGTCTTGGGACTGGGTCAGGTCTAGTTTGGCACCTGCAAGTGGAGAGCGCCCAGGCGCTGCGAGAATACCCCCTTTTCCGGGGCGGCTCACCGGCTACCGACCTGGATGACAGCGGCGTGTAATTTGGATGCCTCGGGCATGTCCTCTGCAAGTCGCCGAGCGATCGAAATAGCTACACAATCTACTTAAATGTCAGAAGACAAAAGCGAACAAATTTGCTTAGTTGACCACTCGGCCATGAAGGGACGCCAACTACACAAGCCTAGAAATGATCCATGGGATATCCCCGCCCTCAAGAACCAACCTGCTGAGCAAGACAGAATCTGGAGGCGTTGGTGGAGCGTTTGGTCGATGTCGGCTGGGGATGGGGCAGTCGACATACTTGGTTAGATGGGTCCACTTGGATACTGGAGGCGCAGGTGATTGGGGAAATAATTTGAAAAAGTATAGGTAGTCGCAGTTTGGCTACGATAATTTCTAATTATATAAAGTGAATTTTCCAAGCGTGCCGAAGGATGGTGTTGTCGCGTCGAAGTTGGTGTCGGCCATTGAGCCTAAGAGATAGAATTGAAATATTTTTTGAAAAGTTGTATTAATCGTAGTATGGCTACGATTAAGCAAAGTAAACTAAATTCGCTATACACCCGGCTGGTGCCGGGTGCGCCGCTCACATCCGAAGATTTATCGACGTTGGGTATCTCTGCAGACTTGGCCGTCCACTACGTGCGCGCCGGCTGGCTCACGCGCCTGATGCGTGGGGTGTACTGCCGCCCGAATGACACCTTGGCCTTGCATCCCAGTCTGCTGCTGTTGGAGCGCAATCTTGTGGGCTTGCACGTGGGAGGGAAGTCCGCACTCGATTGGTATGGCCTGCGCCAGTATGTATCGCAACAGCCGCTGCTGCACTTATACGGATGGGTGGCCGGGCGCCTGCCGGGGTGGTTCATCGAGCGCTTTCCGGCGGAGTACCACCGTAAGCGCTTGTTTGACGAGTGCCCTGATAGTTTGCTGTACGTTGATTCCTTCGAGAAGCGGAGTGGGGCGCCGCAGGTCTCGGCTCCGGAGCGCGCGCTCCTGGAGATGCTAAGTGACATTGGCGTGCGCCAATCGATGCAGGAAGCCCGCGAACTCGTCGAAAGCGCCTACAACCTGCGCGCGGATGTGTTGCGCGAGCTGCTGCAGCGATGCACGAGTGTAAAGACCGTGCGTTTATGCTTACAGCTTGGCTGCGAGGGTGCGCTACCTTGGGCGGCCAAACTCGATCCGGCCACGTTGCCAACGGGCAGTGATCGGTTGTGGGTGTCCAAATCGGCTGACGGCCTACTGGTGCTAAAGCCATGAACCAGATCTATCTTGATACCGCACGCCTGCTGACGCAGGTGGCGCCGCTGGTGTTCGTTGACGACACCTTTGCGCTAAAGGGCGGTACTGCGATCAATCTTTTCATACGTGATATGCCGCGCTTGTCGGTAGATCTTGATCTGGTGTTTCCGGACCACACGTTGTCTCGCGACCAGGCATTGGCACGCATCAAGGACGCCATCCGGCAGGCAGCCGAGCGTTTGAGCAGGCACGGGTTCCAAGCGCATATTCCACCGGCCGCAGCGGGAGAGACAAAACTACTGGTGCGTCGGGGCCGCATTGAAGTCAAGATCGAGGTCAATTTTGTGATGCGCGGCACAGTGCATCCGGTGGCGCGCGCCTCTCTCACCCCCGTTGCTCGCGATTTGCTGCTGGCCGACTTGGATATCCCGGTGGTATCTCTTGAGGATGTATATGGCGGCAAACTCGTTGCCGCGATGGATCGACAGCACCCGCGCGACCTGTTCGATGTGCTGCAGCTCTTCGCGCATGAAGGCATTACGCCAGGCGTCCGGCGTGCCTTTGTCGTCTACCTGGCTAGTAGCAACCGGCCGGTTCACGAAGTGCTATTTCCTCCTCTGCGCGACATTCAGTACGACTATGAATTCAACTTTCAAGGCATGACTGCCGAACCAGTACCGCTCGATGCGTTGCTCGCGGCCCGCGAGCGGCTGGTGTGCGAACTACAGCAAGGATTGGATGACAACGAGAGAAAGTTCCTGCTATCGCTGGTTTCTGGGGCACCTGAGTGGCCTCTATTGGCAATTATCCACCTCGAGCATCTGCCGGGGATTCGCTGGAAACTGCAAAACCTGGCTCAACTGCAGAAGTCCAATGTAAAGAAGTTTGCCGAACAGGCTGATACGCTGGCCGCTCGGCTGGTGTCCGTCACTAACCGCATGTGACGGATTTACATCGCATCTGTCCTATAAAGTCTTCAAATATTTGCAGCAAATAGCGGTGGATTTATTGACGACATCTATACAGGCAAGTAGCGCGACATCCGCCCACCCATTCATGCAAACCGCTGCAACATCCCCCAATAATGCGCAGGCAGAAAACGCCCCAATAAGCCGAGTACATATGCATCAGAACCTACCAGCACCCGCTTCTTTCGATGAGTGACCGCGCGAACGATATATTTCGCGGCACTTTCGGGAGAGAGCTTCAGGAATTGCCTGGCCTTGACCGCTTGCCCGCTCGGCCTGGCTGAGTCGACCGGTATGCGCGCATTGCGAACAATGGCATTCGCCAGGCAGCCGGGTTGCGCCACGGTAACGCCTACGGTACTGCCGGCCAATTCATGCGCCAGTGCCATGCTAAATCCTCGTATGGCGAAACTACTGGCGTTATAGGCAACCTGTCCGGATGGCGATATCAAGCCAAGCAGACTGGATGTATTGACTATACAGGAATCGTCGCTTTTTCGCAGGCGGGGTAGACTGGCGCGGGTAAGTCGAACCACCGCGCCGAAATTAACCTCGAATAGCCAATCAAAATCAGCCGCGCTAACTTCTTCAAAATATCCCCCGACAGCCACACCGGCATTATTGAACAGCAGATCCATCCGGCCGTGCAGTTCCGCAACCTGTTCGGGCAGCTGATCGGCGGCGCTGCGTACGCAAACATCCGCTTCATGGATACTGACTTTTACGTCAAAGTCACGCAAGCATGCCATCGTCTCATGCAATCCAATCACGTTGCGGTCCGCTAGCGCAAGATGGCAACCATGCTCTGCCAGTTCAATAGCGAGTGCCCTGCCAATACCGCCAGCGGCGCCTGTGACCAAGGCCACGCGGCCACGCAAGTTTCTCAATTTCTCCATTTTCCGCACCGATATTTTAGAATTTCGAAAAATATAAGGCGCCCGCCCGGTTGCCTGCAATTAATCATTACTAAACGGCACTAACTGATCGCTAATCAAAAGCCAGAATCAATGAGCGCGGGCTAAACTACATAATATTACTCCGGGAAATGCTGTATCATGGCCCCCTCCTGAGAAACGCATCATTGGAAAGTATTTAGCAATGTCCACCTTATATCGATACCGCTTTGGCAGCTCCCTGCTTGATGAATCTACCGGTGAATTGATTGTCAATGGCTTGTCGGTCAATATCCAACCGCAATCGTTCCGCTTGCTCGGCCTTCTATTAAGCCACCGTGGCGAGCTGGTGTCGTATAGCGAAATCGAAGAATATGTGTGGCATGGCCGCCGGCTTGGCGACAATGTTTTGGCCAGCGCAATTACCCGCCTGCGCGCTGCACTAGGTGAAACCAATGCCGGTTTGATTGAAGCGGTTCCGCGGATCGGCTATCGGATTACCGCCACGGTGGAGCGCTCGGTGGCAAGGCAAAGTATTTCCAGCAAGCTTGAGTTATCGAAAGGGCAAGATGTCGCGATGCGGCCGGGTTTTACGCTCGAACGTATGCTTGGCCAAGGTAGTACCGGGGAAGTTTGGCTTGCAAGAAATGCCAAGACCGGCATCTTGCGCGTCTTCAAGTTTGTTTCCGACGGCAACCATCTTACCGGCCTAAAGCGCGAGGCAACGCTGTCGCGGGTTTTATATGAGCAGCTTGGCGAATGCAATAATCTCTTGCGCATCGTCGATTGGAGTTTCGAGACCTCGCCATTTTTCATCGAAAGTGAATATGGCGGGGACAATCTGCTGATCTGGAGCCAGGTCGAAAACATACTCGACACCATGCCGACGGAATCGAGAATCGCCCTGTTCCTCCAGATTGCCCACGGGGTGGCTGCGGCGCATAGCGTGGGCGTGATCCATAAGGATATCAAGCCGGCCAATGTGCTGGTCAGTTCCCAGGGAGGCGGCTGGCAAGTGCGCTTGGCCGATTTCGGCAGCGGCCGCTTGACGGACCATGACCGGCTTGCCGAACTGGGCTTTACCGCCATGAGCATGAGTGGTGCGCCCACCGTGCTCAGTGACGAGGCGCGCGGCACCATCATGTATGTCGCGCCCGAGATTTTCCGTGAACAGCCGGCGACCGAGCGAAGCGATGTTTTCGCGCTCGGCGTGCTGCTTTATCAAATGCTGGTGGGCGATCTGCGCCGCCCCATGGTGCCAGGCTGGGAGCGCGAGATTGCCGATGCCTTGCTGGTGGAGGAAATTGCACACTCCACCGATGGCGACCCCACCAGGCGCACCGCCACGGTGGATGCGATGATCGAGCGTTTGTCCAGTCTATCCATCCGGCACCAGGAACGCCTCCGGCACGCAGCCGAACAGGAGCAGGCGCTACTGAATCAGGATATTGCCCGGCGCGCGCGCGCTCGGCGCCCCTGGGTAATCGGTTTCGTGGCGGCACTGGCGCTTGGTTTGCTGATAAGCCTCCAGGCCTATATGCAGCTGCGCAATAGCGAAGCGCTGCTGTCGCGGCAAATTAAAAATGTCGAGGCTTTGAATCAGTTTCTGACCGAAGACCTGATTGGCCAGTCGAGTCCAGCCCGGACCGGGCGCGCCGACATTACCATTCAGGAGGCAGCGGTACTGGCCGCCGCGAAGATCGACCATCCCAGCTTTGGCTATAGTCCCGAGGTTCGTGCCATTTTGCATGCGGCCATGCAAAGCAATTTCGACGGGCTGAAAAACTATAAGGCGGAAGCGGTCGAAAGTGAGAAAGCCTTGGCGGCGCTGGCTCAGCTAGCCGAGCCGAATAGCGAACAGCTTAGCCTGGTTCGTATTTTCTACGCCAATAGCCTGCGTAACCTGACACGGCTGAAGGAGGCCACTGCGCAACTTGATCTGGTCGAAAAGTCGATTGCGCAGCATTCCGCGGTCACACAGGCGCGATACTGGTTCGTACGCGGACTGATGGGCCGTTCCAACTACCAATGGGAAGAAGCGAGGCGCAATTACGATCGCGCCCTCGAGCTGCTCAAGGGCCAGGCCGGGGCCAGGCCAGCCTTGAGTGAGGACATTGAATACCACGCAGCACAAGCAACGAGACTGCTCAGGGATTTCCCGGCCGCCGAACGGATGTCACGGGCCTTGCTGCAAAAAACCACCGCCCGCTATGGCAACGCCCATTACGTGACTTGCATCGCCACCCAAGGCTTGGGCGAGACATTGACCTCTCAAGGCCGGTTTGAAGAGAGTATTCCCACCATGCAGGCCGCCCTCGACTGCGTGAAGAAAGCTGCCGGCGAGGAGGCCATCGCCACAGCCCGCGTGGCCCAGGGCTTGGCCGCCGCTTACTTCTCCAATCACCAATGGGACGATGCGCTAAGGGTTCACCAATTTGCCTTGGCCATATTTGAAAAACTCAATGGCCGTACAGCGCTGGATGCCATCAGCACCCGCGCCAGCATCGGTCGGGACTACGCCTTTGCCGGTCGGCCTGAACTAGCCAGACCGTTCTTCCACGCTGCTTTGGCGGACGCCCGCAAGAGTTTTAACGAATCGCATCCTCTTGTTCATTTGATAAGCTTTCAGCTTGCGGATTGCTTGCTCGAGCTCAAAGAGAAGCAAGGCGTGGCCGAGTTGCTGGATCATCTCGACGTCAAGCAATTGAATCGCAGCAATCCCGGGACAAGCTGGCATCCCCGCCTGAGATATGAGCAGGGCAGGCTTGCTTTGCTCAACGGCAACAAGCAGCTCGCCATCGAGCTTTTGGAATCGGCGGCGAATGAGCTGGAGGCAATCGCGCGTTCGGAGACCGACAAAAGGCCCCACCTCTATTCCTCGCATCGTGTCCGGAAAGCCCTTGCGGAAGCGCGTGGCTAAGTATGCCGAGTTGGTTCCCAGTCCGCGATCTGAACCAAATCTATTAGATAGCGATCTGAGGGCTGGTCTTTGTAAGTTCCAGGACCGCCGAAATGGTGCCGGCTCTACATCAGAGGAATGATCCATGGAATACACCTTCACTTTGAAGTACCAGCTTGCCGAGCAAGATAGGGATCCGGACGCGTTGGTGGGGCGTTTGGGCGATGCCGGCTGTGACGATGCATTGGTGGGCATCGGGCAGCCCGGCCGCTTGGCGCTGGAGTTCACCCGCGAAGCCGAAAGCGCGCAGGATGCTGTACGCAGCGCGCTGTCCGATGTGAAGCGTGCTGTCCCTTCAGCGAAGCTGGTGGAGGCAGTGCCGGATTTCGTCGGACTGACCGATGTAGCTGAGCTGGTGGGTGTGTCGCGTCAGGCGATGCGCAAACTGATGCTTTCCCATGCTGCCACCTTTCCCCTGCCGGTGCATGGTGGCAGCTTCTCCTTCTGGCATCTGGCTGAAGTCATGGGCTGGCTGGAAGCAAAGGGGGGCTATGCCCTTGAGCGGAAGATGTTGGAAATCGCGCGTGCGGCGCAGGAAGTCAATTTGGCCAAGGAAGTCGGACGCTTGCCTGCAGCCTCGGTGAGCGACCTGCGGGTGTTGGTAACCTGACCCCTCGTTCTGCACAGCAAACCCAAGCTACTCCACCCGCCCCAGCAGTCCATGAATCTTCTCCACTGTCGCCCAATTGCGCGTCGTACCCGACTTGCTCAGCATCTTTAGCAGGCTCTCGGCCACCTGGCTGGCGAGGATGCCGTTGGCGCACCAAAGGTAGGCGGCATGTTCGCCCACATGCAGCTTCTCGGCCCCCAAATCCTTGCCGGCAAGCGAGGACAAGGCTTGGAGGGAGGGGGCGTCGATGGTGAATGCGAGCAGGAAATTGGAAGGGTCATTCGCGCCGGCGGCAAGCGGGTTTTCCGCCAATGCCGCCGCGATCTCCGCTGCGGATTTGACGATGACCAGGCAGTCCACCCCCAGCTCGTCGGCGATGGCGGCCTGGATACGCGCGGCGTGTTGCGGCGGCGGGGTATCGACGGTGGCGTCGAAGACCGCGTTGCCACTATTCAATAGGGTGCGGACTTGCTGGTAGCCCAGCGACACCAGCAGGGCGCGCAGATCGGCCATGGCCAAGCGCTTGGCCTTGCCGACATTGATACCGCGAAGCAGGGCGACGAATCGGTGCAAGGAACGCTCCTCCGGTTGATGAGGGGCTTTGTAGCAGGAGCTGGCCGGGCGGTCCAGCGCCAGCCCCGCGCCGGCCGGATGGCCGGTGGCGCGGGGCTGGCGATGCCTTAGCTGGCGCTAGCGGCTTCGCGGCTCAAGTCGACGTAGAAGATCTCGCCGGCTTCGCCATTGCGCGGCGTCACGCCCACCCGCATGGCCGGGACGTGTACGGTGCCGAGCCGGCTGGTGAGGGGACGCAAGACTACCGCCATGCGTACATCCACCTGATCCAGCTGCGTCTTGCCGCCCAGGCGGTTGGCGATTTCCTGCAGCACTTCGGCACGGCTCTTCAGGTCGCCGCCGGCGGTGGCAGCGCTGAGTTTGAGGGCCGGCCAGTTCATGCTGAGCATGCGCAGGCGGCCGTCGCGGTCGCTGACCAAGCGGGCGCGCTGGTCTTCCACGATCAGTTCGCCGGCTGCCCGCACCGCCACGCTCAAATAGCCTTGCAGCTTGGGTTCGGAGGGCGCGCTGCCGCCCTTGAGCGCTTCGGTCTGCTGGACCAGCACATTGGTCTCGATCAACTGCGTGTTGCGCTTGTCGATACCGTAGCTGGCCAGCAGCTGTTTATGCTGGTCGGCGATGGTGGCCTTCTGCATATGGCCAACGGCCAGCGGGATGGGGGAGATGGTTTCCAGCTTGTCGGCGCGGTCGAAACGCAACTCGCCGTTCGCTGCATTGATCTGCGCTTCGCCGGTCTCGCGTTGACCCGCCATTTCGAGCGTCGCGCGGGTGCCGGTGCGGTGGATATTGCCCAGTCCACGTGCTACGGACAGTGCTTCGCCATTCTTGGCCAGTTGCATCAGATGTTGCTGCAGCTTGGTCTGGTCATAGCGCGGCATGGCCGCTTCCAGCGCATCGGCCGGTGCGGCGCGAAGGGATTTCATGGCGAGCTTGCCATTGGGCGTGCCCAGCTCTTCCGGGCTGAAGATCGCGGCTTGGGCGGTGCCGGCGGTGGCCAGCAAGAGGGCGGCGGTACTTAATTTGATGCGATTCATGATCTACGCCTCCTTATGGCAGGGCCGGCGCGCCGTTCGGCTCGCACTTGCTCACGTAATAGCTGGTCATGTAATTAGGCTTCATATTCGGCCAGCGGTGCCAGTAGCCTTCGTCCAGGGTATAGGCGGCCGAATACTCGGCATCGCCGAAGGCCAGCGAGACGGGGCAGACCTTGTTGTTGCCGGTGTACCAGCTACCCGGGTCATAGGTGTTGTCCACCCAGGCCTTGGCCACGCCTTTTTGCGCATAGCCTTGGCTGGCAACCTTGCGATAGCCCTCGTTGAACATCCAGCCGATATACATCAGGCCATGGAAACCGGTGATGACGTGTACGCCACCTTCGGCCGCGCCTTTCCACAGGTCGCGGTGTTCCCAGCGGATGCTGTTGCAGGCGGAGAAATGCATGAAGCGCGCTTTGCCGCCGGCGGCGGGGCCGAACAGCATCTGGTCGGGGTAGACGCGGCAGTTGCCGTTTTCCTGGTTCTGGAAATAGGCGAAGAACCCACGGGTAGGGCTAAAGCCGCCATGGCCGCAGAACAGCGTGGCATCCGCGGTGTCGGCGCCTTCCGGGGTGTTATCGCGTCCGCCCGCCGCCTTGGCGGGGTCCATGAAAGCACCGGCGCGAACCTGGGCGCCCTGGTAGGTCGAGGTGGTCCAGCCGTTTTGCTGCATGCCATCCAGCCAGGCCTGGCACATGCCGGGCCATTCGCTGCGTTTGTTGGCTGGGCAGTCGGCGTTCCAATCGGCAATGGCAAAGGTTCGGGCTTCGTCCGCCCATGCCGCGAGCGGCAAAGCGGCGGCGCAAACCAGCGTCAACAGACGCGGTCCGAAAATGGTATTCATCCAGATTCCTCCTGATTCCTTTTGATTTGAAATACAAGCTACCGGCGCCATGCGTGTGCGGCGACGGGTGGCGATTCTTGCATCAAACATCTGGATGGGCGAATGATTTTCGGATTATTTGGAAATATCAGGGAAGACTGTGCGAATTACGTCGCAAGAGGTGTAGCGGCGACAACACGGTATCGAACTTGCCCGACGCCGGGGAGGGCTGGGATGCCTTACCGTTCATCGGCAAATGCTGATTTTTCATCCGTTTGGGGGATAATCAAGTCTTCCTCCTCCTCTGGCCATCCGTATGGGTGGCCGCTTTTTTGTGTAGGTCAAAACTAGAATCGATAGCTCGCCCGCAGAAAGACTTCTCGCGGCAGTTCAGCCCGTTGCGGCGCGGCGGCGAATTCGGGATGCTTGTTGTCGAATAGATTGTGCGCCGCCAGGGAAAGCTCCAGGTTGGGGCGGGGCCGCCAGGCCAGGTTCATATCCACCGCGTTGTACGCCGGCACTTTCGCCACGGACAGGGCGCCGCTATGTCGTACGCTGAGGTCCAGGGCGACAGTGTCGCTGATATCCCACTGCGATCGCAGGCTCCAATAGCTGTTCGGGTCGTCGCCCAACATGCCCAGCCCTCGCCGGTCCAGACTATCCGCCGCCCGTACCAGTCGCTTATGTTGTGTCACCGCGCCGCCGCTTAGCCGCAAGTTGGGCAGGACCTGCCAACTCGCCCATGCCTCCAGGCCGGTCGCATGGCCATCTATCTTGTTCGCACTCACGATGCGGACGGCCGGCGTAGTAAAGAATTCTTCACTGCGCAGTTTTTTGTATTGGTTGTGAAACAGGGTGAACGAGTAGGACAGGGTAGGGCGTGGCTGGGCGCGATAACCCAGTTCGACCACATTGACGATTTCGGCGACGAAGTCCTTGGCGCCCACGAAGGTGAAGGGCGGTGTAACTGGCGCATTCAGGTCGCGCTCGACACGTGACGGCGCCCGGACCGAACGTGACCACTCGCTCCACCAAAGTTGGCTGGCGTCGGGTTGCCAGGCCAGCCTGATGCTGGGCAGGAATTCATTGCCGGTATAGTCGTTGCGCTCGAGTTTGCCTCCCAGGATGAGCCGCCAGCGTGGGTTGAGCGTGATTTCGTCCTGTACCAATAGGTTGGACCAATGCGCGGTTTGCTCCTCCGGTAGGAAGACGAAGGTGGCACCGGGCGTTGGGTGTACACGGTCCCGGGCGACACGGTAGCCGGCGCCCAGGGTCAGGCTTTGCGAGGCAGTCGGCTTGAGGCCGTACTGGAGTTCCAGGTCCATCGTGTTCAAGCGGTCGTCGAACGCCTTGGGTTGCCTGCGCTTGGTTTGATCGAAGTAAGCTTGTATATGCAGGCCGGTGCCGTCTTTTTCACCGCTATCCCAGCGGCTTAGCAGGTTGAATCCGGAGATGGCGATATCGCTGGTTGCCGGTTGTGCGAGGCGGCCTTCATAAACATCGCCCTGCAATTTCAGCAAGCCCGCGCCGCGCGCCCAGTCGGTGCGAAATCCCGCTTGGCTACGATGCAGCGAATCGATACGGTTACCACCCGCCGCGTTATGACTGTCGTCCTGCTGGAAATGCTTGGCGTAAAGACGGTAATGGCCGTCATTGCCTAGTTCACCGCCATGACGCACCGTCAGCTGCGATTGCCGTGCGCTGCGATCGACACTAATCAGATTACCCTGGGTGTCCCTGGATGACCGGGTGATGATATTGATTACGCCATCCACCGCGTTGACCCCCCAAAGGGTGGCGCCGGGGCCGCTGATGACTTCGATACGCTCGATATCTTCCAGCACGACATCCTGGGCATCCCAGAACACCCCCGAGAACAGGGGCGAGTAGATGGTGCGGCCATCGATCAGGACCAGCAATTTGTTGGAAAAGGGACCATTGAAGCCGCGTGCGGCGATGGCGTAATTGCGGCTATCGACCCGGGCTACCTGCAGATTGGGGGCCAGCCGCAGCGCTTCCGGCAGGGATGATATACCCGCGCGGCGGATGGCTTCGTTGCTGATGACATAGATGGAGGCGACGGCGTCCTGCAGCCGCTCCGCCCGCTTCGAGACCGAGGTGACCTCGATATTGGCCAGCTGTTCCAGCGTTAGATCGGCCAGACCCTGCGTACTTGGCGCGGCCGCTTGCGCAGGCAAGCCGGTGAGCAAGGCACAGAGCAGGCCAAAGGCACGGGGACGTCGGTAGACCAAGGGAGCATGGGCGAGTTGAATGCGGAAACGGCGCAAAGCGGCGCAATCACAAGCCATATTTTCCTCCTGGGCGGCTTCGGCTGCGCCAGGAAGGCGGAGCGCAGGGGCCGAGTATCTATTCTTGGTGAGGTATAGCCAGTTTGCGGGCGCGCTGCCAAGAGGATTCCGACCGGATCGCGGCGGGGAGGGCAGGGCGCTAGTTGATTGCCGGTGCAGGGAAAAAATGACCGTATATCGGAAAGAACTTACCTATCCTCCATTTGGGGGATAATGCAACCTTCCTCCTCCTCTGGCCATCCGTTTGGGTGGCCGTTTTTTTATGGCCACCATAAGTGAGCTTGGGTGTGGATTTCGGATACCAACCGTAGCCGGGTAAACTGGTCTACAGAGGTTCCGAATGTACAAAATTCCACGACAAAGCTACACCACCGAATTCAAGCAAGAAGCCGTCCGCCTGGTCGAAGTCGAAGGCAAGACCCCTGCTCAAGTAGCGCGCGACTTGGGCATATCCGAGCAGACGCTTGCCAACTGGCGCAAGGCCCACAAGGCCGGGAAGATGGCGACAGGTTCCGGCAAGCCCGTCACACCAGAGCAAATGGAATTGTCACGCCTGCGTGCCGAGAATTCCCGCCTGAAGATGGAGCTCGAAATTCTGGAAAAAGCCACGGCGTATTTCGCGAAAAAGTCGCAGTGAAGTACGCCGTGATTGACCAGATGCGCAAACACTATCCCTTGCAGTCGCTCTGCAAAGTGCTGTCCGTCAGCACGAGCGGCTTCGCCGATTGGCAGGCCTGTGGTGGCCCGACCCACTGGCTTTCTGACATGCAGTTGCTTGCGCTGATTCGTAGCGTGCATGCTGAATGCCAGGGGGCTTATGGTTCACCGCGCATCTTCCAGGAACTCAAATCCCGAGGGCATCCAGTCAGCAAAACCCGCATCCAGCGCTTGATGCAAAAACACGGCATTCGTGCGCGCCACAAGCGGCGTTATAAAGCGACAACCAACAGTAAGCACTCCCTACCGTTTGCATCCAACGTGCTGGATCGACAGTTCAGCACGAGGGCACCGGACACCGTGTGGAATGCGGACATTACCTACATTCCCACCCGCGAGGGCTGGCTGTATCTGGCGGTCGTCATGGATCTGCACACGCGGGCCATCGTCGGGTGGGCCATGGACGAGCGAATGACACGGGAGCTGGTCATCCGTGCCCTGCAAATGGCGCGTTTCCGACGCAAACCGAAGCCAGGACTACTTCATCATTCCGACCGAGGTAGCCAATACTGCAGCCATGATTACCGAGCCCTGTTGGCGGAGTACGGCATGCAAGCGTCGATGAGCCGGAAGGGCAATTGCTGGGACAACGCGCCGATGGAAAGCTTCTTCAATAGCTTGAAGAACGAGCGCGTCTTCCATCGAAGCTACGTGACGCGTATTGAAGCGCGCAAGGACCTCTTTGATTACATCGAGGTGTTTTACAATCGCAAACGGCGCCATTCGTCCATTGGCTATCAAACTCCGGCGCAGCGATACGCTGAGTCGATGGCAGAGCAGAAAATGGCAGCTTAGTTGCTACGTTGGTATCCGGAAACCGCGCCCAACCTCAAATTCTTGGTCCGAGCCAGTAAATCCCTTCGGTCCAATATTTCTAAATTTAAACAATTGAGGGAATTTCTCCCTTGTTTTGTCATCTCGAATATCCTGTGTGGTCTTTGGTACTAAAGAATAAGCATCGCCATGAAACCCTGGTTGCCCATCACTTGATTGACCGCTCTCTTGACGAATTTCCTGGCTGGAAGTGTGGCGTAAACCAAAAAATTGCCCACTGTCCGCTCTGGTGCGTAGAAAGCTTATATTTTCTTGGCTTAATGGGCCACCAGGCAAAGGCCGAGACTCAAAGCGATGTCCTCTGCCAGAGAACGCCACAAATCCATTAGGTACTTGCGTAGGTGACGAGGGCGATCTAGGCGGCGCGGTATGCGGTTGATGAATGCTGCTGCTTGAGCTTGAGCTTGAGCTTGAGCTTGAGCTTGAGCTTGAGCTTGAGCTGGAGCTTGGTCCGCTGCTACTTGAACTGGGGTCCCAGAGGCTGCTGCTTGGACCCATTGTCCACCCGCCACTGATAACGGTCGCGCGTTGTGCCCGAAGCAAATCGTTTGGGCTTGGGCTGCGCGCTCGTCCGCTACTGCTTGAGCTCGGCGCGCGTCCACCACGGCTTGAGCCGCCACCTTTCTCCTTTCGTTCCATGCCCTACCCCCAGGATTATTGTTCACGGCATTTCATGCCGATGTAGACAACGTTATAGTTCCTTGAGGAAACTCCGAGGGAGAAATTCAGTTCAACCGTATCGCCGCCAGCGGTACCGCAACCGCAGGATCCTGCCCCGCGCAGGCGACGCTGGCCCGCAGATTGCCGGTGCCGGTGTTGCCGTCATCCAGGCCTCGGTCCAGTTGCAGCGCGGTGTCGCAGTTCAGGCGGGCGATGACCACCACGTTGACCCAGTTGGCCGGCAGCGCAAAGCCGGCGCCGGCGGCATTGGACAGGCTGATGGTGACGTTCTGTACCTGGATAGGCGTGCCGGCCGTACCGCGCAACAGATTGGACAGGATCAGCTCGTCGCGGGCGCAATTGCGCTTGGCGGCGGTATTGAGGGTGCCGGTCCCGGTACCGGCATTGCAGCCGGCGATACCGGGAATGCTGTTGGCGGGATTGGGCAGGTCCCCCGGCAGGAAGCCGTAGCGGTCCTTGAAAGTGAGGGCGGCCGCCTGGGTGTCCAGCACCGATTTGATGATGTCCTTGGCCTGCGCTCCGCCGACCACGGTCTGGCCGCGTAGGATACCGCCCAGCAGCAAGCCGACGATAACCAGGACGATGGCGATTTCGATCAAGGTGAAGCCGCGTTGCATGGTGCTTCCTATTGGCAGATATCGGGGCGGTGCAGGCTGCCTACCATGAAATTGTATAGCGTGCCGGTGGGGGTGTCGGTGGGTGGGGGGGCGGGGGGCGGTAGGAGCGGCGACCTATTGCCTTCGGTGACATAAACGAGCTGGTCGTCAAACGGTGTGGCCGCGACATCCGAATAGGCATAGGCGTGGTAGATATTCGGAGTGCTGCCGTTGACGGGCGGAGGGGTGTTGACCGCTTGCGTATTGGCTCGTTCGGGACTGGCAGCGGGCGGCAAGGTATTGCGCACGCCAGTCGGTCCCCAGGCACCTAGTGCGTTCGCACCGTGCGAAATTAATACCAGGACGGCGCGTATACGGCCGTCGCCATTGTTGCCCGGGATGGTCACTTCGGTGCCGGGGGCGGTTTCGACCACAAGTTCGCCACGTGGGCCAACATCCGGCGTGGAGCCGTCCCGGCTGCAAGATGTCACCTGTGGCAGAGTAGGTGTGGTGTACGTGGTCAACTGGTTCGCCCAAATCCATGGATTGGCGGGATTAACCGGCAGCGGTGGATTTCGATCAGCGCTGAGAACATAGCTGAGGAAATTGCCGTAGCCATCCATCACCTGGGCACGGGGAATGCCCATGGTGGAGTAAGGAATGGTACCAAGTGCATTGGCGCAACGGCCATTGCTGATCGGGCCGTTGAAATCCTCAAGGCCATCCCGATCATCATCGGGGCAGGGAAAGCGGTGGTTGCCCGCGAAATAACCCAGCAAGGCATCCTTAGCGCCATCCAGTGCGGTCTTGCTACCCGCGCGCTGCGCATTCTGCAATTGCGACATGGCAACGCTCACCCCCAGCGTCAACAAGACACCCGCGATGGCGATCACCACCGCCATTTCGATCAGGGTAAAACCTTCGCTACGCCGCATGTCGCCCTCGTTCGATCGCTTTTTTCTCACTATAGCGAGAAAGTGGGCCGGCGAGGTTTTAGGGTGATTACCGGAGGGAAGCCGGCGATGGCCGGCGGTCCGCCGTAGCGATGCGGGCGGCATGGCATGAACCGGCTTCGCGGTATGCCGCGCCTGACAATCGATCCGGATGGGAGCGGGATCCATTCAGTCATGGGGCTACGAGCCGATGAACGGTAGCTGCGTATCCTGCCTGCGCTGGCACGGCACGTAGTTAGAAAAACAGTAGGTTAGATTTTTTTTCAAAAGATAGCGATAAAATTTTTGGCGCAATAAAAAATTGCGAGCGCAAAAAGTTGTAGCGAGGGTAATGCGCATGGGTAACATAATGAACATGCGACCGCGTCGTAAAGGGGTGTGGGATATGTGTATTTCGGCATTATTCTCAATTGGCCCTTCTTATTCCAGTTGCAAGGCGGATATTGCTCTGCAAAAGCAAAAAGAAAAGCAGTGCCTCGCTGACGGGCGAATGCTGATATTCAGCGATCATACTCGGCAGGTCACGTCGGATTACTTGCGGAGAAAAAGTGAAGATTTAAAAGAGCACGCCGCTGTCCTGGAATTGGCCGATGGAAAGACATTCGATATCCAATATAGCGGTAAAAAATTTCAGGTTGAACGGAATTTGAGCGACAAGAAGGGGGTAAGCCGCTTTTTCTACTCGGTGCGCGAAACCATCAAATATGGGCTGGGGATCGGTAGCGCGGCCACCTATGCATCGGCGCTGAATGGCAAGCGCTTGACGCCGCTTGATTCGTCGCCTGGCGCAAGTGGAAGTGGAAGTGGAAGTGGAAGTGGAAGTGGAAGTGGTTCGAGCCATGCCCCGGGCGCCGCGAAAAAGCGGGTGTGCCCCCGCATCTGTTTGCTGACAAGGTCCGAGGAGAACCAGATAGCGGATAAGTACCGAAACAAGATGGCACATGTGGAACGTGGCGAAGCCTGTGTCGTCGAGCGTGCGGATTCGGAAGGTACGCCTATCGATATGAAATTGTACAAATTAAAGTATAAGCCGGCAGCACTTGAGCGTGAGCGGCTCAGACGTGTGGATGAAAATCGTCGGAACAGGCATCAATTGATGGCGGATATTTCGGCTAAAGCCAAGCTGGGCGAGGCTTTGCCATTCTTGCAGGCTTTGCGCGGGAAGCTGGAGGAGTATGACAATATAAAAGAAGAATATGAGGAGGTGTGCGGAGTGCGTGGCACCTATTCGAAGAAACTGGTGATGCAGCGGGCGGCTGACCGCTTTAATGGCGGTATTACACTTGAGGATCTGGAATGCTGAAATCCATGGTTGGATAAAGGGGGAGTGCATTTTAATCACTGGCTTGACTGCGAGGGAATGATATGGGTGTGCTGTCTTATATGGCTGCGTGTTCGGGTGTTTCTTTCTTTTCCAAGGATTTCGATGAATTTGGAAAAAGTATGCGCCGCGAGAAGCTGGGAGGCCCGGTGCATGTCATCAGTCGGGATAGTCGGGAGCAAACCGCCAAGTATATGGTATCGCGCATGGCGGATATTCAGCGCTCAGGAGGGTATTTAAATATCGGGAAAGGTCGTGATTACAATATTGAATATCGCGAAAATGAGAAGTCTTTCGTGGCAAGCCGGGATTTGATCGATACCAATGCAGTAGAACGTCTGGCGATTTCTTTTTCGGAAGGAGTAAAGAAGCTTTTTAGAAAGAGCGATGCGGCGTTTATTTCGTCGGAATTGAACCGGCAAGTACGCGAGATAAAAGGGAAGGGGATCGAGACCGGCTCGTTGGATAGTGATGAGGCATACTCGAAGGTGCCTGCGTATAAGCCGGTGCCAGTGTGGTCCAGCAACCCCATGGGGACATCGAGCGGTCTGACTGAAGCGGACCTGCTGGTGGAGTTGCCGTCCGAACTCAGCGTTGCCGAATTGTGGGGCCAGAAAAAATCACCTGTGATCGTACTGGCGAAAGATACTGACACGGCGAAGCGGCTGTTGAGGAAAGGCGCGATTCGTAAAAAATTGGCATCGGTCGGGGAGGGTGAAGTTCTTGTTTCGGAAAATAACCATGCTATTAAAATTGATTATAAGGCGGCGGAGGCGGAGCGTAGGGTTATCAAAATTATGGCCACGCTGCGGGATGCATTAATTGGTAAAATCGATGCGGGCAAGAAGCTGCAAGCACAAGCGATGGATTTAATATTGCGCCGAAATAAAAAATACGATTTTAAGATGACCGTGTTGGAGGGTATAGCGGTGCATTGCGAAGCGGCTGCGAGATACACGGATTTCGTGCGCTGGGAGTATGGCTATGAGCGGCATCATATTGGAACCGGCATATTTCAGTGCATTGCCGCCAATGGGGCGAGCGAGGCGACTCAAACGCTATCCAGGAGTTTCGAGGAGATATTGATGTCGAAAAAGAAAATGCCTTTGGCGCGGTAAGGCAAATCCGCGCCGCCGGGATTGGGGGCATATAGCGCAATCGCCGCGCGCATACGCTCTCACCGGTCTACAGCGTGAACCGCACCCCCTGTGCCAGTGTCAGTTCGCTGCCGTAATTGATGGTATTGGTGGTGCGGCGCATATAGTTTTTCCAGGCATCGGAGCCCGCCTCGCGGCCGCCGCCGGTGTCCTTTTCGCCGCCGAAGGCCGCACCGATTTCGGCGCCACTGGTGCCGATATTGACGTTGGCGATACCGCAGTCCGAGCCGGCCGGCCCGAGGAAGGCTTCCGCTTCGCGTACGCTATCGGTAAAGATGGCGGAGCTGAGGCCTTGGCTGACGGCATTGTTCAATTCGATGGCGTCATCCAGTTCCGCATAGGGCATCAAATAGAGGATGGGGGCGAAGGTCTCTTCGCGAACGATATCGAGATTGCCCGCCACCCGTATCAGGGCTGGCCGGACATAGAAGCCATTGAGCGGTACACCCTGCTCCACCCGCTGGCCGCCGGTGAGACGCTGGCCACCTTGTTGCTCCGCTGCCTGTAGCGCTTGCTGCATGGCCCAATAGGCATCCGCATCGATCAGCGGACCCAGCAGAACACCGTCATCGCTGGGGTGACCGATCGGGACATTGTCGAAACCCTGGACCAGGCGCTCGGCGAATTGGTCGATCAGGCTCTCGTGGACGATCAGCCTGCGCAGCGTGGTGCAGCGCTGGCCTGCCGTGCCGACGGCGGCAAATACAATGGCCTGCAGCGCCATATCGAGATTGGCACTGGGAGTGACGATCAGGGCATTGTTGCCGCCAAGCTCCAATAGCACGCGTCCCAGCCTGGCCGCTACCGTTTGCGCCACGACGCGGCCCATTCGGCTCGAACCGGTTGCCGATATCAGGGGCAACAAGGGGTGGGAAGCGATCCGCTCTCCTGCCTCGTGCTCGCCCAGTATCAACTGGCATACATGGGCGGGGATGGTGTCGTTCATCTCGTCTATGGCCTCTTCGACCAGCCGCTGCAGGGCGATCGCACAGAGCGGGGCTTTCTCGGACGGCTTCCAGACGACGGCGTCGCCGCAGACCAGGCCCAGCATGGCATTCCAGGCCCAGACCGCCATGGGGAAATTGAAGGACGTGATAATGCCCACCGCGCCCAGCGGCTGCCATTGTTCCATCATGCGATGCTTGGGACGCTCGCTGGCGATGGTCAGGCCGTGCAACTGGCGCGCCAGGCCGACGGCGAAGTCGCAGATATCGATGCATTCCTGCACTTCGCCTTCCGCCTCGCTGCAAATTTTGCCGGCCTCCAGGGTAATCAGCCGGGCAAGGGCGGTTTTGCGCAAACGAATCTTGTTGCCTATGCAGCGCACCAATTCGCCGCGCAAGGGGGCCGGCACACAGCGCCACTTGAGGAATGCGCCGTGGGCGGCTTCCACCGCATGATTGGCCAAGCCTGCCGTGGCGGGGACGAAATGGCCCAGAATCGCCGCATCGATAGGTGAACGCATGATGCGGCTGTCCGCATCGGCATAGTGGGCGGCGCCGGCGACCAGGGCCGACGGCCACAAGGGCTCGGCGGCCAGGTCGGACAAACGCAGGTCGGCGATCAGATCGAGCGGCAGGCTCATCGTTCTTTACCCTATGCGTGAACAGGATGCAGCGGCGAGGTATACGGATTGCTACCGTCTGGAGCATAGCCTCTGGATTTGCTGTTCTCCACCCGGGAATGCACGCCAGGCATGGTTAGCCGCTGCCCTTGTAGGGAAAAACCACAGGGCAGGCCCGCTTTTTTATGCGGCATTAAGTTTGGCCTAAGGTTCAAGAGGTCAAATCCTGCATCCGACCACCGTCTCGAGTACACCCTTATGCACGCTGCCATTCCCGCCTTGATCGCCGCTTGTCTGGCCAGTGCCGCATGGGCTGCGCCGGAATGCACGAACGAGCCGCGGAATCGCTGGATGAGCGAGGATTCCATGCGGGCCAGGCTCAAGGCGGATGGCTACGTAGTCAAGAAATTCAAGGTGGTAAGACACTGCTATGAAATCTACGGCACGGACAAGTCCGGCCGCAAGGTGGAGATCTACCTGAACCCGGTAACGGGGCAAGCGGTCAAGATCCGCGTCGATGGCTGAGCCGGGGCGCTTGGCCTATCATCGCTCCTTCCTATGTTCATGCCGCAGCCGATGCCTTCTTTCTTTTCTCTCGCCGATTTCCACCCCACCGCGCTTTCCCTGAATATTCCGATGACCGATTCCATGGCCGTACCGGGCTTATCGAGCGCCCAGCCATGAGCGCCTTGCCGAAGCGGGCTTGGGAATCAATGCTGCTGTTGGCTGTCGCACTCTGCCTGGTGTTTTCGCTGACCGCTTTGGACTATCGGCTCGCCGACGGCTATTACCAGTCTGGGCAAGGTTTTGCCGGGCGCGGCAACTGGTGGTTGGATACCTTTAGCCATGTCTGGCTGAAGCGGGCCGCCATCACGGTCTTGGCGCTGGCCTGGCTACGCGTGCTGGCGGGGCGTCTGTCGCCGCGCTGGCGGCCAGGCAGCAGGCGGTGGCTGGCGGCTGCGCTGGCCATGACAACGGCGCCGGCGCTGGTGGCTACGCTCAAGCCGCTCAGCGGTGTGCAGTGTCCCTGGGATCTACAGCGCTATGGTGGTGCGGCCCTGGACCATATCTATTGGTTCAGCGGGCAATTGGGCGTGGCCCGTGGCGGTTGTTTTCCGGCTGGCCACGCGACCAGCGGCTTCGGCCTGTTCGGCCTGGCCTTGCTCTGGCTGGGGCGCGATCGCAAGGTGGCCTGGATTGTCGGGCTCAGCGTATTCGCCTATGGCGCGGCGCTTGGCTGGGGACAGCAAATGCGCGGGGCGCATTTTCTATCGCATACGCTTTGGTCCGCCTGGGTATGTTGGGCGGTATGCCTGGCGGTGTTCTACTGGCTACGGCCGGATCGTGAGACAAATTGAGCGGGAGATGGCTGGGCAATGCGCATACTGCTGGTGGAAGATGATGCCCTGCTGGGCGACGGCTTGCGTGCCGGCTTGAGCCAGTCCGGTTTTACGGTGGATTGGGTACGCGACGGCATGGCGGCCGATGCCGCCTTGGCGACCGAGACTTTTGCCGCCGTCGTGCTGGACTGGAACCTGCCACGCCGTGACGGGCTATCCCTGTTGAAAGTGCTGCGCAGCCGGCGCAACGCCAGCCCGGTACTGATGTTGACCGCTCGCGATGCGCTGGAGGACAGGATCGCCGGGCTGGATGCCGGCGCCGACGACTACCTGGTCAAACCGGTCGCCATCGCCGAATTGGCCGCCCGTCTGCGCGCCTTGGCCCGCCGTGCCGCCGGCCGTTGCGAGCCGCTGTTCCGCCATGGCGAGCTGACCCTGGACCCCGCCCTGCGCCGTACCACGCTGGGCGACAAGGCCTTGGAACTCTCCATGCGTGAATTCGACCTGTTGGCCCTGCTGATCGCCCAACCGGGTCGTCCCTTGTCGCGCGAGCAGATCGAAAACGCGCTTTACGGCTGGGGTGAGGAAGTGGAAAGCAATGCCATCGAGGTCCATGTCCATCATTTACGCAAGAAGCTGGGTAGCGACTGGATAAAGACCTTGCGCGGGGTGGGCTATGTACTCGACCCGGCCAAGGGTTAGCCGCGACCGCAATGTGCCGCGCAAGTCGCTGCGGCGACGGCTGATCGTATTGACCTTGGGCGTGCTGGCGCCCGTCTGGCTGGCGCTGGCCCTGGGCGCCTATGTATTTATGCTGCGGGAAGTGGACAAGCTGTTCGACCAGCAGCTAGAACATGTCGCCGCCACGCTGTTTACCCTGGACCTGGCGCATATCAAGGCCGCGGTCGATGCGCCCGGCTTTCATTCCTTTGACGATGAAGATCCCTTTGTCGTGTATGTGTGGTCCAGCGACGGCACGCAGTTGTTCCGCAGCGAGTTCGCCCCCAGGCTGCCCTATAGCCACGACGCCCCGCGCTTCCAGACGCTGGGCACCCCGGAGGGACGCTGGCGGGTGATGCGGGTGAAGGATCCCGATAGCGGCAATTGGCTGGTGGTGGCGCGGCCCTCGCACGAGCGCACGGTATTGGCGCGCGATCTGGCCGCCAGCCTGGCCGTGCCCTGGTTCGTTTCCCTGGTGCTGATGGTCGCCCTGGTCTGGCTGGCGGTCGGGCGCGGGCTGGCGCCCTTGTATGATTTGTCGCGCCAGGTTGCCGGCCGCAAACCGGACGATCTTTCCCCGGTTGCCGCCGTGGCCACCCCGCGGGAAGCGCAGCCGTTGGTGGACGAGATCAACCTGCTGCTGGCGCGGGTCGATGCCGCGCTGGAGCAGGAACGGCGGTTTACCGCCGATGCCTCGCACGAGCTGCGCACGCCGCTGGCCGCCATTCGCGCCCAGGTGGAGGTGGCGGTCGGCGAGGACGATGCCGTGGCGCGCCAGCATGCCTTGGGGCAAGCATTGACTGGCGTGGTGGCGGCATCGCGCCTGATCGATCAATTGCTGACGCTGGCCCGCCTGGATCACCTGGATGCGGTCCCCGATGCGGGGCGGTGCGACCTGCTGCAGCTCGCCCGCGAAGAGTTGGTCGATTGCACCCGCGTGGCTTTGCTGAAAGATATCGAACTTTCATTGGACGGCGAGACCTGCCAACTGCATGGCTCGCCCGGCCTGCTGCGCCTGGCCCTGCGCAATCTCTTCGACAATGCCATTGCCCATACGCCGCGCGGCGGTACCGTAACGGTGCGCCTGTCCCGCGAGGGTGACGAGATCTGCCTGTCGGTGCGGGATAGCGGCGAAGGCGTTCCGGAAGGCTTGCTGGAGCGTTTGGGCGAACGCTTCTTCCGGGCGGGAGAGAGCAGGCCCGGCAGCGGCCTGGGCTTGTCCATCTTGCGCAGGATAGCCAGCCTGCATGGCGCCAGGGTGAGATTCACCAGTCCGGGAGGGCTGCAGGTAGGTGTGTATTTCCCCTTGGCGATGGCGCAGGCGATATACACAGTCCAAGGCTAACAAGCTTGTGGGCGGTCTGTGGGCAAGCCATTCAAGTGGCTGAACGCATGGGGTTTTCCACGCTTGCCTAATAATTAGGCAATGCGCGGAATTGGACGTATTTATGCTGTTTGCCCGGAACTTTGACGATGGAAATAGCATCTGGCATGCGGGTGTTCCCCTATTTTAGGTGGCTTGCGCGCATGCCAAGGTGTTCGTCCACACATCCGGGCGAACAAGCTTGTGGGCGGGCTGTGCATAGATCCCGCAAGTGGCTGATGCGATTGGCCAATTCCGGATCGCCTATTTTTTGGGCAGGGCGGATGTTTGACACTAGCGCCTTGCTGCTACATTGAATTGATACTTACTCGAAAGTGTTGTTATGGAAACTATGCAAAAGTCCATTCACGAGCGCCAGCGAGGCTCCCTCGCGGCGGCGAGGGCGGGGGGAGTGGGGTAAATCAGCGAAACGACGGTGACGGTGCACGGGCCGTTAACACCCGGCTTTGCCGGGTGTTGCGGTGCAGATTCAGATTAAAACTTTTGCAGAGCTTCCTTATGGCCTACGACTTGGTCGAATTCATCAAGAGCATCCTCTTGGTGCTCACCGCCTTGATTCCCATCCTCAATCCTCCCGGTGTCGCCCCCATCTTTCTCGCTTACACCCAAGGCAGCAGCGAGCGGGAGCGCAAGGCCATCGCCAAGCGTATCGCCATCAACGGCCTATTCATGCTGCTGGGCGCCATGTTCGTGGGGACCTATCTGCTTAAATTCTTCGGCATCTCGCTTGAAGTGGTCAAGGTAGGCGGCGGTCTGGTGGTGGCTACCGCCGGCTGGCGTTTGCTGGAAGCCGAGGACCACAGCATGGAACAAAGCCAGACCACGCCGGCCGAACGCAATAATCTGAAGCGCGCCTTCTTTCCGCTGACTTTTCCCTTCACGATCGGACCGGGATCGATTTCGGTGGCGATCACCCTGGGGGTAGCGCTACGCAGTCGCGGCGGTATCGATGCCTTGAACCTGGCCGGTGGCGTCATCGGCATCGTGCTGGTCTGTCTGACGGTGTATTACTGTTACCGTTTCGCCAACCGGCTACTCGATCGCCTGGGCGAGACCGGCATTACCGTCTTCCTGCGGTTGTCCGCCTTTATCCTGTTGTGTATCGGGGTGCAGATTTTCTGGAACGGGGCCTCCGAACTGCTGCGAGGCTTGATTAGCGGCGTCTGATTTACCCACAACCATGCAGGCATAAGCCTGTGAGCGAGCTGTGGATAATCTAAGCAAGCGCTTGAGCAGTCAGGCGAGTTGTTAACTTGCCTTAAAAACAGGCAATACCGAGGCGGGCGCCGCTATTTACTTGCTCGCCCGGCTGTCAAGGCTGTCTGAAGGGGGTGGGAAAATGTGGCGAAGTGGGCAGGCAGCCATGCCCTGCGCGACAGTTTTGCCATCGGGACTTGTCTAATCTGCCCCAATTCCGGGTGGGCGGTTACACTAGCGGCTTCGTCACTCCAATCATCCTTTCATGGAAATTGCCTTACTACTCGGACTAATCTTGATGAATGGCCTGTTCGCCATGTCCGAGATCGCCCTTGTCACCGCGCGCCGCGCACGTCTGCAGGTACTGGCGGAGAGCGATGACGCCGGTGCGCGCGCCGCCATCCAGCTGGGCGAAAATCCCACGCGTTTTCTTTCCACCATGCAGATCGGCATCACGTCGATCGGCGTGTTGAACGGTATCGTCGGTGAATCGGCTTTGGCTGGCCCGTTCGCTACCTGGCTGAAGGGCGTGGGCATGGAAGCCAAGACCGCCGAGGGCCTGGCCCTGGTCCTGGTGGTGGTATCGATTACCTATGTCTCCATCGTGCTGGGCGAGCTTGTGCCCAAGCGCATCGGCCAGCTCAACCCCGAACCCATTGCCCGCCTCGTGGCGCGGCCCGTGCAGTGGCTGGCTACCCTGACCAAGCCCTTTGTGCGCTTGCTGACCGCCTCCACCGATCTCACCCTGCGGACCCTGGGCGTGCGCAACGAGCAGACCAATACGGTGACCCAGGAAGAGATTCATGCCCTGCTGGCCGAAGGCTCCGAATCCGGCGCCATCGAGCAGCAGGAACACGAGATGGTGCGTAATGTGTTCCGGCTCGACGACCGGCAGATCGGTTCGCTGATGACGCCCCGTTCGGAAATCGTCTTTCTCGATGTGGAAGACGAGCACGGCGCCAACCTCGACAAGATCGCCAATACCGATCACTCGCGCTACCCGGTGTGCAAGAACGGTCTGGACGAAGTGCTGGGCATCGCCACCGCCAAGCAGATCCTGGGTCAAACCCTGCGGGGAGAGAAGGCCGACTTCGCCACCCACCTGCAACAGGTGGCCTATGTGCCGGATACGCTGACCGGGATGGAACTGCTGGAGAATTTCCGCACGACCTCGGTGCAGATGGCCTTGGTGATCGACGAGTATGGCGAGATCCAGGGACTGGTTACGCTGCAGGACCTATTGGAAGCGATTACCGGCGAATTCAAGTCCAGCGACAATGAAGATGCCTGGGCTGTGCAGCGCGAAGACGGTAGCTGGCTGCTGGACGGCTTGATTCCTATCCCCGAGTTGAAGGATCTGCTCAGCCTTCGCCAGGTGCCGGAAGAAGACAAGGGCCGCTACCACACCCTGGCAGGCATGTTGATGCTGCTGCTGGGACGCTTGCCGCAGACCGCCGACAGGCTCGATTGGAACGGCTGGATATTCGAAGTGGTCGATATGGATGGCAAACGCATCGACAAGGTGCTGGTCTGCCGCGACCCCAGTGTGGACGATACCGCGCCGGTCGAGCCAGGGACCGAGTAATGAGCCACCCGGCCGCGCCGTTTGCCATGCTGTTCGGCCAGCCGGTGACCGAACTGCCGCAGGATCTCTATATCCCGCCCGATGCCCTGCGGGTGATGCTGGAGCGCTTCGAAGGTCCGCTCGATCTGCTGCTCTACCTGATCCGCAAGCAGAACCTCGATATCCTCGATATTCCCATGGCGGTGGTCACTCGCCAATATATGGATTATGTCGAGGCCATGCATCGGCAACAGCTGGAGCTGGCGGCCGAGTACCTGCTGATGGCGGCGCTATTGATCGAAATCAAGTCGCGCATGCTACTGCCTCGGCCAGTCGCCCTGGAAGGGGATGAGCATGACCCGCGCGCCGAGCTGGTGCGCCGCTTGCTCGAGTACGAACAGATGAAGCTGGCCGCCTTCGAGCTGGACCAGCTCCCGCAGGCCGGCCGCGATTTCCACTGGGCCGCCGCCTGGTTCGATCGCGAACTGGTGGTGCGGCTGCCCGAAGTCACGCCGGTGGACCTGCGCAGCGCCTGGCTGTCGCTATTGGCCCGGGCCAAGCATAGCAAGCACCATACCGTACGGCCGGATGAGCTGAGCGTGCGCGAGCAGATGAGCGACATCCTGCGGCGACTGGCCGGTGGCCGGTATCTGGAATTCTGCCAATTGTTCGACACCAGCCGTGGGGTGCCCATGCTGGTGGTCAGCTTTATCGCGGTGCTGGAACTGACCAAGGAAGGCTTGGTCGCCGTGACGCAAGACGAACCCTATCAACCCATCTATGTACGCTTGGCGGGCGCGGAAGCCCCTGCCTTGGCGGCGACTCATTGAAGCCATGCAATCCGCCCTGCACGACCGCCGCCATCTGCAAACCGTGATCGAAACCGCCTTGCTGGTGACGCCCGAGCCGCTGGGTTTGCACGATATCAAGAAGTTGTTTGCCGAGGAATTGAAGGCCGATCTGCTGAACGAGGTGCTGGAGTCCATCCAGCAGGCGTGGCAGGGCAGGGGGGTGGAGCTGGTCAAGCTGGCCAGCGGCTGGCGTTTTCGTGCCAGGCTGGAATTCCAGCCCTATCTCGACCGGCTCAGCCCCGAAAAGCCGCCGCGCTACTCGCGGGCGGTGATGGAGACCTTGGCCATCATTGCCTACAAGGGACCGCTTACCCGTGGCGAGATCGAGGAAATCCGCGGCGTGGCGGTTTCGACCAATATCGTCAAGGTGCTGGAAGAGCGGAACTGGATCGAGGTGGTCGGCTATCGCGAAACGCCCGGCCGCCCAGGCCTGTACTCGACCACGCGGGCCTTTCTCGACGATCTGGGCCTGAAAAGCCGCAGCGAGTTGCCGCCCTTGGCCGAGCTGGGACAATTGGTACTGCCGGAACCCGCGTAGTACCGGGCATACACCCTGCCAGCGCAGCTGGTTTTCCGGCATGCGTCTGCTACGCTCGAAGCAGCGTTGCGGAGCCTATCGCATCCGCGCTTGCATGGGATGGACATGGCGGAAGAGACGATCTACACCCTCGTGGCCGAGGCGGGCCGTACCTGGCTGGCACAAGCGGAGGATGGCCATTGGGCGCTGCTGGTGCCGGATCCCGGGCTGATCGCAACGCAATTGGCTTGTGACGGTGGCCATGCCGTATTGGCGCCCTTGGAGGGCGATGCGGAAATCGATGGTACACGCTGGCTGGCCTATCGCTGGGGCGAAGGCGAGAGCCTGGCCGAACGCTTGGCCGGCGGGTCGATGGCCAAGATGGAAGCGGTCAGGCTGGGCCTGAAATTGCTCGATGGGGCGGTCCATGGCCGTCTGGTCGGGCACCCGCTGGGGCCGGTGTCGGCCGAACGCGTCTTGCTCGATAGCGACGATATGCCCCGCTTGGCGGCCATCCTGCCGCGCGGCGAAGCGGGCGACGATGCACTGCGGGGCATGGGCGCGCTGCTCTTCCATATGCTGACAGGCAGCCCGCCGCTGCGCGACCCGCGCGGCGCCCTGCCGTCCTTGCCTGGCTTGGTGCCCGATCTCGATCCCCGCCTGGAATCCATCGTGCTGGGTGCGCTGGGCGAGCCGGCCGCACCGAAATACGAACATCTGCTGGAATTACGCGCAGCCCTGATCGACTATCTTGCGGAGCTGGAAGCCCTGGACGGGCCTGGCGAAGAGGATGACAGCCTGGGTGCGCAGCTGCTGCGCCGCATGGAAAAAACCGAGGATTTCCCTGCCTTGTCGCGTGCCATCGGCGCGCTCAATCGCATCACCGACGGCGATACCGAGAAGCTGCAAGCGCTGGCGACGGTCATCCTGCGCGATTTTTCGCTGACCAATAAAGTGCTGCGCCTGGCCAATTCGGCCACCTACGGCCAGTTCGGCGGTTCCATCAGTACGATCTCGCGCGCGGTGATGGTCCTGGGCTTCGGTACGGTCAAGTCCATGGCGATGTCGCTGGTGTTGATCGAACACTTGACCGACCACGAGCAGGCCGGCGAGCTGAAGGATGAAGCCGCCCGCGCCTTTTTCGCCAGCCTGGTGGCCCGCCAGCTGGCGGAAAAAAGTGGCTACCGCGATCTGGAGGAAGCCCGCGTATCGGGCATGTTCCATCTCTTGGGGCGTTTGCTGACCTTGTTCTTTTTCCACCGGGAGGCGCAGGAGATCAACCGCCTGGTGGACGGCGGCGAGCCGGAGGATAGCGCTGCCAGGCGCCAACTGGGCGTCAGCTATGAAGAGCTGGGTATGAGCGTGGGGCAGGCCTGGAATCTGCCCGGCAAGCTGATCAGCAGTATGGCGGCCGAAACCGGCAAGCCACGTCCGCCGCGCCATGACGGCGACTGGCTGAGATTGTTCGCCAATGCCGGCAATCTGCTGACGCGGGCGACGCTGGCCGACGGCGAGCCGGCGCGATTCAAGGGGTTTCTGCAAGTGCGCGACCAGTTCGGCGAGGCGCTGCGCTTGAGCGAACGCGAGCTGCGCGTATCGGTGGACGATGCCGCGCGTGAAACCCTGCGTGAAGCCGCCATCTTCGGCCTGGAGGCGCAGGCTTCCGGCGTGCTGGCGCGCCTGCGTAGCTTGGCGGGATTGCCGACCTTGGCGCAGCAGGGCGGCGAAGCGGCTGCAGCGGCGGGCCTGTCGTCGAGAACACCAGCCGAGACGGCAGCGCAAACCGCGACCGATCCCTTGGCCAAGACGGCGGGTGCGGCTTTTGTGGCGCTGGAGACGTTCGATCGGCCGGAAGTCGTCGATGCCTTGGCCAGCTGCGTCCAGGATGTGACCGAAACCCTGCTGGACGATTTTCGGCTCAACGATTTGCTGCGGATGATTCTGGAAACCATCTATCGCAGCCTGGGCGTCAACCGCGCCTTGATCGCGACCCGCAGCGTACAGCGCAATGCCATTATCGGGCGCTTCGGTTTCGGCGAGGATATCGACGCCTTCCTGCCCCGTTTCGCGCTGCCCTTGGACGATACCGCCGATGTCTTTCGGGTCAGCTTGTCCAACAACGTCGATGTCCTGATCGAAGACGTCGACAGCCTCGCCATCCGTGACCGTATCCCGCATTGGTTTCGGCAGATCGGTGCGGGCAGCACCTTTCTGTTGATGCCGATCGTCATCGATAAAAAAATCGTAGGCTTGTTCTACGCCGACAAAGCCGCCGGAAGCAGCTTGCGCTTGGGGCGGAAAGAGCTTTCCTTGTGTAAAACCCTGAGAAATCAAGCTATTTTGGCGATACGGCAAAAGACGCCACCCACCGCCGGGACCTAAGTGCAGTGCCGCATTAGGCTGATTGCTCTATTTGTCAAGTGACTGTTCTGTAACACTAATCATGCGTAGTGACTATTTTGTGCGGCGCACAAAACAATGCTTGACGTGGCAAATCGACGCAGCCATACTTCGATCACGTTGCGGCATGGATATATTGTTTCGACCGCTCACCTAATCGATAGTCAGTCAGGAGAAAACCTATATGTTTGCTACCTCGGATTTCGCCGCCTTCGGGCAAGCCCAGCTTGAAAAATCGATTCGCCTTTCCAATATCGCCCTGTCCGGTGTCGAGCGTCTTGTCGCCCTGCAGTTGGATGTTGCCCGCGATCTGTTTGCAGAGAATACGGCCACGGCCAAGGCTTTTTCCGAGGTAAAGGACGTGCAGGGCTTCCTGGCTTTGCAGCAGCAACTGTCGCAGCCGGCCATCGACAAGGCCCTCGCGGTTGCCAAGGGTGTCTATGAAGCCACCAGCACCTCGCAGTCCGAAATCGGCGCCTTCGTCGAAGAGCAGGTCGTCGAGTTCAACAAGGGCCTGGTTTCCACCCTGGACAAGGCAGTCAAGCAAGCGCCGGCCGGTTCCGAAATCATCGTTTCGGCGGTGAAGACGGCGGTGGCGACGGCTGCATCGGCTTACGACACCGTGGCCAAGACCGCCAAGAAGGTCACCAGCGATTTCGCCGAAGCCGGCGTGGCCGCAGCCGAAACCTCGGCCAATGCCGCGGCGGGTGCAGCAGCCAAGGCCAGCCGTAATAAGGCAGCCGCCGGCGCCGTTTAAAGCGACCGGGCAATTCCGCGAAGCGCTGGTTTTATCAGCTCGCTGGCGCGGAAGTGGCAGAAAAACCACGCTACGGCGTGGTTTTTTCACGCCCGTGCGCGTTCAGCCAGACCAGCAGGCAGGCCAGCTTGCGTGCCGGGGTATCCTGCGGCAAGGCATTGGGTGGGGTGTAGGCGAACAGGGGCGGCAAGGATTGCTCCGCCGGGCAGGTTTCTCCGTGGCTGGCTGCGAGGTAGGCCTCGGCCTTGGCCGCCAAACGGGTCAGCAGTAGCTGTTGGCTATGCAACAGCGGCGCATAGCCGCCGGCGAGGACGGTAGGCATCAATCCTGCCAGGCCGCTCAGTCCGCAACCGATATCCGTCAGGATCTCGGTCAGGAAATCCGGAGCGCCTCGCCCGCCGGCATGGAGCCAGGCACCCGCCGTCGGCGCTAGCGCATCGAGCATGGGTTGGGCCGCCTGCAGCAGGGCCCTGTCGCCACCCACGGCCAGCAGAAAGCCATGCTCCACCGCGAATGGACTGTCCTGCCACACCAGGCTAAGCGTACGCGGGTGTGGATGCTGGCCGGACCGGCAGCCGTCCAGGAGCAGATCCTCGCTGTCCAGTTGCGGTGCGGGACCGTCCGCGCGCAGCCACAGGCGAGGGGAGGGGAGGGCTTGGGCCGCTTCCAGCGTGGCATCCACGGGTACGTGGCAAATGTGCCGGCCTTGCCGCCGTAGCCTTGCCGCCAAGGTGGCGGGCGTATTCAGTAGGACCCAATTCACTTAAACGGCGCTTCCCTGGCAAAGCCGGCGTTGCACGTCCTCGTTGCCGAGGTGGTCCAGAAACCAGCGCAAGGCGTTGCCGCGCGATTTGCTGGGCCAGGCCGCATAGAGGCGGGGGACCGGTTTGCCCTCGTCCACCTGCAGTACCACCAGGCGGCCGGCGTCGATATGGTTGGCTGCCAGCCGTAGCGGCAGGTAGCCCACGCCCAGGCCGGCCAGTTGCGCCGCCAGTTTTTCGCGCTGGCTGGTGACGCTAAGGGTGGGCTGGCCGGTAAGCAGGCCCGAAGTGCGCGGCGCCAGGCTGCGCGAGCTGTCGGCTACGCTGACGGCGCGATGTCCCCGTACGGTCTGCATGGCGATGGGTTGTGTCTCCTGGGCCAGCGGATGCTGTGGCGCTACCGCCAGGACAAAGGGGACTTCGCCGAGCAGCAGGCTCTTGAAGCCGCCGCCGGGCGGTGCGTCGTCCGGCGCGCCGATGGCGAGATCGGCACGCCCCGTGTACAGCGCATCCCAGGCGCCGCCATAGGCTTCGTGAGTAAAGCGCAGGCGCGTGGCGCCGCCGATGCGGTCGAAGGCCGCGACGGACTCCAGCAAGACGTCGAAATCCACCAGATCACCGACGGCGATGCGTAATTCCGGTTCCCAGCCGGTGGCCACGCGCTTGACCCGTGCCTCCAGCGCAACAGCTGCATCTAGTAGGGGGCGGCCTTCGCGCAACAACTCTTGTCCGGCTGGTGTCAGTCTGGCGCGATGGCCGCTGCGATCGAAAATCAGGACGTCGAGGTCTTGTTCCAGCTTTTGGATGGTGTAGGTAATGGCCGAGGGTACGCGGTGCAGTTCGGTCGCGGCGGCGGCAAAACTCCCTTTGCGTTCAATGGCATCCAGTACAAGCAAGGCATCAAGCGAGAGGCGCATTTGATGGGTTCCGCAGCGGAAAAATGGCGAGGCGAGCAGGGTATGCTAGTTGCATTATGGAGCAGCTGGCGAGCTCTGCCGAATTTTTGATCAGTTTAACTGAAGAATGCTGCACCGCAGCAGCTCCGTTCCGGGCTAGATGCTTGTTCGATATGGGGTTTTCGTGTGCAAATTGCTGAGGTAGGATGCATTAGAGTACTGGCACTAGACTGGTTAATAATAGGGAGGACATCCTGTATGAAACTGAAGTCGATTTTGGTGTTGTGGCCATCGTTTCTCGTGGCGGGTTTGGTGAATAGCCTTTTCTTTACGCTGTTCGACCCCCTGGAGCTGATGAGCGGAGGCGAACCGATCTTCGAAAGCCGCGTGCTCGCCTATTCCGTGGGCTTCTTTGTCTGCTGGCTGTTCGCCGGCCTTTCCAGCGGCATGACCCTGTTCTTCGAGCGCGATAGCGAGCAGGTGAACCGCTACTGTCCGGTCGATTACGGCAAGCCGCATGGCGGCCATCCCGGCAACGTTGCGTAGTGCGTGGTTTGGCTGATCCCTGCGCCCACATCGGGCGGCGCGTCGGTGTGTAGGCACCGGGAGCAGTGTTAAGCTCATGGGATGTTGAGCTATCCCTTGTTGATTTCCCTGGCCGGCTGGGTCCTGGCCGGCTTTCTTGGCGGTGTCCATTGCCTGGGTATGTGCGGAGGCCTGGCCGCGGCACTGGGATTGCAGTCCGCCGGCGGTCGCCGCTTTGCCTTGTTATTGGCGGTCAATCTGGGCCGTCTATCCAGCTATGCGCTGATTGGCGCCTTGCTGGGCGGTTTGTCGGGACTGGTGGCCTGGCTGCCGCAAGCGGCGGTTATCCAGACGGCGCTCTATATACTCTCTTTATTGCTACTGATGCTTCTGGGTTTCTACCTGGCGGGCTGGTCGCCCTTGCTGGCTCGGCTGGAGCGCGTCGGTGGTCCCCTGTGGCGCGTATTGCAACCCCGCTTCAGTGCCTTGCTGCCCTTGCGCTCGCTGCCTGGCGCCTGGCTGGCCGGTACGCTGTGGGGTTGGCTACCCTGCGGCCTGGTCTATACCGCCGCGACCGCCGCGCTGGCGGCGGGTTCGGCCCTGCATGGCGGCTTGATCCTCTTGGCATTCGGGGTGGGAACCCTGCCCAATCTATTGGCGATGGGCATGGCGGCCGGGCAATTGCGGCGGCTGCGGGAGCAAAAGTGGGTCAGGCGGCTGGCCGGCGGCTTGCTGGTCGTTTACGGCGGCCTGCAATTGCTGCGCTGGGCCATTTCGCACTGGTAGGATTACGGCTTGCGTTCTTTGGTCCGATGTGTTGCCTGAATGCCAAGTCCACCCATTTATATGCCTGCCGCCTTGCTTGTTGGCGGGAGACGACGCTATAGTTCGGCGCTCGGTCCCGGCTGTCCGAAATGGCTGCCGGCACCGTTGGTGGCGAGTGATGCGGCTGTCGTGGCTGTGTGGGGTTATTTGCGTGGTGCAGCAAGGTTGCGAGGCGTCGGATTGGCGCATCGACCGGGTGTGCATGGCCTGCGTGGCGGGTCGGCGGGTGCGTTTGGGTATTATCAACTTATTCCCTACGAACTTATGTCATGCTGCGACGCACTTTTCCCTAGTTTTTTCTCTAGAAGCTGCTAGAATTTTGCAGTCGGTCGTATTTGATGCGTCAAAGGTTTCAAGCCCTCGATCAACGGTCGATTGCTTATTTTTTGTGTGAACTCCACTTCCTTTAAAGGTAAAACCATGAACAAGACCCTGCTCATCGCTGCTCTCCTCGCCCTGGGCCTGGCCGCTTGCGGTAAGAAAGAGCCAGAAGCTGCTGTTGAAGCTCCTGCTGCTACCCCTGCTGTTGAAGCTCCTGCCGCTGCAGCTCCTGCCGCTCCTGCTACCGACGCTGCTGCTCCTGCAGCTGCTCCGGCTGACGCAGCCGCCGCTCCTGCTGCTGCTCCCGCAGCTGCTCCAGCTGACGCTACCAAGCCAGCTGACGCTCCTAAGCCTTAATCGCTTAGTAGTTGGCAGTATAGAAAAGCCGACCTGTGGGTCGGCTTTTTGTTGCCTGTTCGATCGCCCCCTTGCGCTGTCTCTATAAGCGGCGATTGCACAGCAAAAAAGGACGCTTATGCGTCCTTTTTTGCTGTGCAGCAGCGTTTCATTTGCGCTGCAGCAACGATGGCTTATTGGATCCGGCCGGGGATTCTCGGCGTGGCGACCGCTACGTCGGCGTTTTGCGCCCGGTGGCGAAGGGCGTGATCGATCAGCACCAGGGCAAGCATGGCTTCGGCGATGGGGGTGGCGCGTATGCCCACGCAGGGGTCGTGCCGGCCGGTGGTGGAAACCTCGACCGCTTGGCCTTGCTTGTCTATCGAATTGCGCGGCTGCGGAATGCTGGAGGTGGGCTTGATGGCGATGCTGGCACGGATGGCTTGGCCGGTGGAGACGCCGCCGAGCACGCCGCCGGCATGGTTGCTGGCAAAACCGGCCGGCGTAAGTTCGTCGCCATGCAGGCTGCCGCGTTGCGCCACCACATCGAAGCCATCGCCGATTTCCACGCCCTTGACCGCGTTGATGCTCATCAGCGCATGGGCGATATCCGCATCCAGCCTGTCGTAGACCGGTTCACCCCAGCCGACGGGAACGTTTTCGGCGACCACCTCGATGCGCGCGCCTATCGAGTCGCGCTCGGCGCGAATGCGGTCCATATAGCTTTCCAGCGCCGGGACGATTTCATCGTTCGGGGCAAAGAAGGCATTTTCGCCGATGTGCTGCCAGGATTTGAAGGGAATGGCGATCTCGCCCAGCTGGCTCATATAGCCGCGGATCTCGATGCCGAACTGTTCCTTCAGCCATTTCTTGGCGATGGCGCCGGCGGCGACCCGCACCGCGGTCTCGCGGGCCGAGCTGCGGCCGCCGCCACGATAGTCGCGGATGCCGTACTTATGCCAGTACGTATAGTCGGCATGGCCGGGCCGGAAGGTTTCGACGATCTTGCCGTAGTCCTGGCTGCGCTGGTCGGTATTGCGTATCAGCAGGGCGATGGGATGGCCGGTGGTCTTGCCCTCGAAGGTGCCGGACAGGATTTCGACCCGGTCCGCCTCTTGCCGCTGCGTCACATGCCGGCTGGTGCCGGGTTTGCGGCGGTCCAGTTCCGCCTGGATGTCGGCCTCGCAGATCGCCAATCCCGGTGGGCAGCCGTCCACCACGCAGCCGATGGCCGGGCCGTGGCTCTCGCCGAAGGAGGTAACCGTGAACAACAGACCCAAGGAACTACCCGACATGATGCACCCTCGTGGAATAACGAATGACTTTAAGCTGTGCCGGCATGCAACCGACGGCGGCGGCCAGTCTATCACAGGGGCCGGCGCCGCCTCGCTTGCCGGGCGGCTCGTCGTGCTAGAATTCGATTGACGTACACGTCAACCATGACCGAAGGTTATGGTCCGGCGGCGGTAGTCCGGCCGCATTGCGATACCGAGCGGGCGCATTCGCCCCATTCCCAGGAGACAACACCCCATGTCCGGGTTCAATAAAGTCGTTAACAGCCTCGATTCGGCGCTGGCCGGCTTCCAGGACGGCATGACCGTCATGGTGGGCGGCTTCGGCCTCTGCGGCATTCCCGAAGGGCTGATACGCAGCGTCTACGAGGCCGGCCACACAGGTCTTACCGTGATTTCCAACAATGCCGGCGTGGACGGCTTCGGTCTGGGCCTGTGGCTGGAGAAGCGCCAGATCCGCACCATGATCGCCTCGTACGTGGGAGAGAATGCCTTGTTCGAACAGCTGCTGCTGTCGGGCGAGATGGAAGTGATCCTGACACCGCAAGGCACGCTGGCCGAGAAGATCCGCGCCGGCGGCGCCGGTATCCCGGCCTTCTACACGGCGACCGGCTACGGCACCCAGGTGGCGGAAGGCAAGCCCACGGCGGAATTCGACGGCCGCATGTATGTGCAGGAACGCGCCTTGACGGCCGATTTCGCGCTGGTGCGCGCCTGGAAGGCGGATGAATACGGCAATCTGGTGTTCCGCAAGACGGCCATGAACTTCAATCCGATGATGGCCACCGCCGGCCGTATCACCGTGGCGGAAGTGGAAGAGATCGTCCCGGCCGGCAGCCTGGACCCGGAGCATATCCATACGCCCGGCATTTATGTGCACCGTGTGATCAAGGGTAGCTTCGAGAAGCGCATCGAACAACGCACCGTGCGGAAGGCATAAGGAGAATCAGATGGCACTTTCCCGCGAACAAATCGCCATGCGCGTCGCGCAGGAATTGCGCGACGGCTATTACGTCAACCTGGGGATCGGTATTCCCACCCTGGTGGCGAACTATATCCCCGTTGGTATGGAAGTCATGCTGCAGTCCGAGAACGGCCTGCTCGGAATGGGTCAATTCCCGACCGATGCGGAAGTCGATGCCGACCTGATCAATGCCGGCAAGCAGACCGTGACCACCATCCCCGGCGCCGCATTCTTCAGCTCGGCCGAGTCCTTCGCCATGATCCGGGGCGGGCATGTCGACCTGACCGTGCTGGGCGCGTTCGAAGTGGACGTCAATGGCAGCATCGCCAGCTGGATGGTTCCGGGCAAGCTGGTCAAGGGCATGGGCGGCGCGATGGACCTGGTGGCCGGCGCCCAGAATATCGTGGTGACCATGCAGCACACCGACAAGGCCGGCAATTCCAAGCTGCTGCCGGCCTGCACCTTGCCGCTGACGGGCGTCAGCTGCATCCGCAAGGTGGTGACCGATCTGGCGGTGGTGGCCATTTCCGACGGCCGCTTCCATTTGCTGGAGCGGGCGCCGGGCGTCAGCGTGGAGGAAATTGTCGCGAAGACCGCCGGGGCCATGCATGTGCCGGAGCATGTGCCGGAAATGCGTGTGTAAGCTGCAGGGCGATTTACAGAAGACCACCTTTATCGTTCAAGGTGGTCTTTTGCTTTGCGTGGCAGGCTATCCCATCGTTTGAGGGGCAAGGGCGGGGAGGCTACATTTTCACCTGGTTTTACCATGCGATAAGAGACCCGCCATGGCAATGTCCCTCAAGATCGACGACACGCTCAAAGGCCGCGTCCAACATCTCACCAGCCGTCGCTCGTCCCACTGGATCAAGCTCGAAGCCGTCCGGCAATACGTCGAGCGCGTGAAAGCCCGAGAAAACTTCAAGCAGGTAGCCTTAGCCTCTTGGGCGGCCTATCGGGAAACCGGCCGGCACTTGACCGGTCAGGAAGTGCGCGCATGGTTGAGCACATGGGGCGAAGACGAAAGGGCTTTGCCCATTGGCTGGCCGATCCCAAATGAAATTGTCCAACAGGCTGTTGGACAATTTCCCGGGGGGCACAATCTGGCAACACGGAAGCGGCCGTTCGCGAATTGCACCTTTCGAGAGGATTGAACAGTCAAGATCGACGTTCGGGAAAGAGATCCTCGTCTCTAGCGGTATAAATCGAGCGGAATGCCTCTCAAACCAGCACGCCACCGCCGTCCACGATGATGGCCTGTCCCGTGGCATGGCGATTGGCCATCAAATGGACATAAGTTTGCGCGAGGTCCTCCGCCTCGCCGACACGACCCACCGGCAGGGCCGCCCCGCTCGCGGCGTAGAGTGCCTCGCGGTCAGCTTCGGACAAGTTGGCCCACAGCGGCGTGCGCACTAAACCGGGACTCACCAGGTTGACGCGAATGGGCGCCAACTCCACCGCCAGTGCCCGCGTGAGGCCTTCCATCGCGCTGCAGGCGCTGGCCAGCGCCACCCAACCCTTTTGTGGCCGCAAGCTGGCGATACCGCTGGTTAGCACCACGGAGCCGCCGGGACGCAGATACGACGCCGCATGTTTGACGGCGGCAATGGCACCGAAGACGCGCACATCGAAAACCTGGCGGACCGTATCGAGGTCCATGTCGGCGAGCGCGCCGGTTTGCAACGAGTCGCCGGCGCTGTAGACCAGATGGTCGAACGGTCCGAGTTGTTCAAACAGGCCACGCACAGCGGCTTCGTTATTCAGATCGACCGTGTACCCCGCTGCCCGGTCGCCGAGCCTGGCGACGGCCTCGGCGACGCGCTGACTGCGCGATGAAACCACGGTCACCGAGGCGCCGGCGGCCAGCGCGGCATGGGCCGTGGCAAGGCCGATCCCCGAGGTGCCGCCCAGCAGGACGACGTGTTGATGCTGAAGGTTTGTGATTGCGATAGTCATTGCGGGTCCTTGCTGTGGGTTGTGAGTAAAGCCAGGACCCGAGTATTATTCGTTAGATAAGTTTGATAAATACACCATTTCTTTGCACACTGGTTAATAGGGCTTGCGAATGGATCGATTCAGCAGCATGGCGATATTTGCACGCGTGGTCGAGCGCGGCAGCTTCACCGCTGCGGCCGAAGGCAGTGGCATGACGCCCACGATGGTCGGCAACCATATTCGCGAATTGGAGCGGCACCTCAAAGGCCGTTTGCTGAATCGCACCACGCGACGCCAGAGCCTGACCGAACTCGGCAAGCGCTATCACGCGCGATGCGTCGAAATCCTGGCGCTGGTGGACTCCGCCGAACTGGATGCGCGCGAGATGCAGAACAGCCCGCGTGGCCGATTGCGGGTCAGTTGTCCGGTTATCTACGGCACCCGCGTGCTCGTACCGGCGCTTGCTGCATACTTCGATTGCTATCCCGAGGTCCAGGTTGAGCTGTCCCTCAACGACCGCTTCGTCGATCTGGCGGAAGAGGGCTTTGACGCCGCCATCCGTGTCGGTGTGCTGCCGGACTCGGGCTTGATTGCGCGGCCGTTGGCCCATTCGTCGCGTATTGTCTGTGCGTCGCCGGCCTATCTGGCGCGCCATGGGCAGCCGCGGACGCCCGCCGATCTGGCGCAGCACAACTGCCTGGCTTTTATGGTCGCAACGGGTCCGGAACACGAATGGCGTTTCTCACGTCCCGACGGCAACGGCGTGGAGCGCATCGCGGTGCGCGGCCGTCTTGACGTCAATGGCGGTCTCGCGCTTCGCGAGGCCGCGCTCGCGGGATTGGGCATCATTCTCCAACCCCGGATGATGCTGCAGGAAGATCTGGATGCGGGTCGGCTCGTCCGCCTTTTTCCCGATTGGCCGGCGCAGACCTTGCCCATCCATGTGGTGCATCTGCCCGATGCGCACATGCCACCGAAGCTGGCGAGTTTTATCGCCTTTCTCCAGGAAACGTTGGGGCACGGCAGGGAGCCGTAGACCGGCTGTGACCCTAGCGGATCAATTCCCCGCTAGGCCCGATCACCGTGACTTCCACGAATTTCGAGCCGACATGCTGGTTAGGCCCGAAGGTAAGCCGGTAGCCCCCCAGGTTGACGGTACCCAGCGCCTCGATGGCGGCCATCAGGGTTTCGCCGTTCACTTCGCGCTTATCGACCTTTTTCAATGCCTCGGTCACGACATTGGCCGCCACGAAGTATTCGAATTCGACATAGCCGAGCTTGAGCTTATTGCGTTTTACGAAGGCGCGGTATTCCTTGACCAGGGCCGATGAGTCGGAATAGATATAAGGCATGACCTGGCTGATGCCGGTACCGCGGGCCGAGTCGATGCCGGCCGCTGCGATCAGTTCCTTGGCGCCGACCACCGACACCGTATACATCTGGGCCGAACCGCCGGCCTTGCGATAGGCCTTCAGGAAAGCGCCGCTGGCATCGTCGGTACCCAGCAGCAGTACGGCCGTCGGGTTCTGTTCATTGATGGCCTTGACGGCGGCATCCACGTTGACCGTATTCTTTTCGTAACTGCCGGTGGCCACCACTTCCAGATTGCTTTTCTTGGCCTCCTGGCGGGCGGCGAACAGGCCGAACTTGCCGTCCTGGTCGTTCTGGAAGAAAACGCCGATGCGCTGATGGCCCAGCGAGGCCATCTGCTGGCCCAGCTTGTTCATTTCATCGACCCAGCTGGCGCGCATATGAAACATGAATGGGTTGCTGCGCAGCGCGGGCGCGCCGGAGATCGGTGCGATCAAGGGGATCTTGGCATCGCTCAGGATATTCTGCTTGATCAGCTCCAGCGGGCCGGCCGAACCAGCGGCGCCCAGCATGGCGATGGGCTTGCTTTCCTGAATGATGCGGCGGGTTTCTTCGGCGTACTTTTGCGGATTGAAGCCGTCGTCGCCGAAGACCATCTTGATCTTCAGGCCGTTTACGCCGCCCTTCTTGTTCAATTCCTCGAAGTAGGCGCTCAAGGTGTTCTCGGCGCTTACGGCGTTTTCCTTCAGCAGGCTGGAAACCGGCCCAACGTGTCCGATGGTTACCGTTTCTGCGGCTTGTCCAGAAGCGAGCAATCCGGCGGTAAGCAAAGGCAATAAGAAGCGTGACGTTGGGCGCATTTCGATGGTTTCTCCTGTGTTGATATCGAATTTGAAAATTAGTACGTTCTAATTCGATCAAGCGCTTGAGTTGGCGATTGTAGTGAAATGCACCATGCCGGTCACGGCATTTCGAGCGATTACTCCATATTTGTATATTTTAGCCGACGAAAGCCGGCTTCCAAAATTCGGCCGCAAGCCAGCAAGGAAAACGCCTCCAGGCTGCTTGGCCTGGAGGCGTCGAGGGGAGCCCGGCGGGAGTCGAAAGGCGATGATTTACATGGCTAAAGCCGGTTCTTCCGTGCCGAATCGCACTTCGGCCAGCGCGCGGATGCGGGCGCCGGCGGCATGCAAGGCCGCTTCGCGCGGCGCTGGACCCATGTTCAAACCCTCGGCGTGGATCACCGTGATGTCAGTAATACCAAGAAAGCCCAGTACCACCTTCAGGAAATCGACATGGCCCATGCCCGAGGGCAGGCCGGCATGCTTGCCGCCGGCGGTGGCGACGATAATGGCCCGCTTGCCGGCCACCAGGCCTTCGGGGCCATTCGGGCCGTAGCGGAAGGTTTTGCCGGCGACCGAGATGCGGTCGATCCAGGCCTTGAGTTGGCTGGGGATGGAAAAATTGTACATGGGCGCGGCGATCACGATGGCGTCGGCGGCCAGGAATTCGTCCAGTATGCCGGCCGACAGGGCGGCTTCATGCTGTTGCGCGGCGTCACGCAGTTCCGCCGGGGTGCCGTAGGCGGCCAGGCTGGCGCCGGACTGATGCGGCGGCGCCTCGCTGCCCAGGTCGCGATAGCTGAGGGCCAGGCCGGGTTCGACGGTGCGCCAGGCTTCTACTACATCGCGGGTCAACTGGCGGGATACCGAGGCTTCGCCCAGGATGCTGGAATCGATTTGCAACAGTTTCATGGCAGGCTCCAAGAGGGTTTGCTTCAAGCCGTCAGCGTGGCGGCTCTGTTGCGATGAATAGTATTTTTCGCACGAATAACGCACTAGACCGCTAAAATGCGATGGTTCGTTCTACTGGTAGGACAATCATGCAAGACCTTAACGATCTGCATTACTTCGCCCGGGTGGTGGAAGCCGGTGGCTTTGCCGCGGCGGGGCGCTTGCTGGGGGTGCCCAAGTCGCGCTTGTCGCGGCGGGTGGCCGAATTGGAAACACGCCTGGGCGTGCGGCTGTTGCAGCGGACGACCCGTAAATTGGCGCTGACCGAGGTGGGCGAACGCTACTTCCGGCATTGCCAGGCCATGCTGCAGGAAGCCGAAGCCGCCGAAGAAGTGGTGGTGACCGCGAGTGCGGAGCCGCGCGGACGGCTGCGAGTATCCTGCCCGGTCTCGGTGGCGCAACCCATGCTGACCGATGTCGTGTCCAGTTTTTTGGCGGCGTATCCGCAAGTGCAGCTCGATATGCTGCTGACCAGCCGGCGGGTTGACCTGGTGGAGGAGGGGGTGGACGTGGCTTTGCGGGTCCGGGCCGCCGGCTACGAAGAGCCCTCGCTGGTGACGCGCCGATTGCGGCCGGCTAACGGCATCCTGGTGGCGGCGCCGGCATTGTTGGCGGGACGGGCGCTCAGCCGGCCGGAACAGTTGGCGCAATTTCCTGTTCTAGGTGCGACCGAACTGGACCGGCGCGTGCATTGGCATCTGGTCGGCCCCGCGGGGGAAGTCCGGGAGCTGGCGTTCGAAGCCCGCTTCGCCACCGACGATTTCGTGCTGCGCAAGGCGGCGGCGCTGGCCGGGCTGGGCGTCACCATGCTGCCCTTGATGAATTGCGATGCGGAAATCGCCAACGGCAGTCTGGTGCAGTTATTGCCTGAATGGCGCATGCCCGGTGGAAATCTGCTGGCCGTCTATCCGCATCGGCGTGGTTTACTGCCGGCGGTAAGGGTGTTCATCGACCACTTGGTGCATGCTTTCGCCGAGGAAAACGCCACGCCCGTCTAATCAGCCGGACCTAAGCGCGATCCGCTCCGGATCGCATCGCTTCATCGCAAAGGAGAGTGCATGCACGGCGCGCATTTTATTCAGGATCTCGCGGTCATCATGCTGGTGGCGGGGCTGGTCACGGTGCTATTCCACAAGCTCAAGCAGCCTGTCGTGCTCGGCTACTTGATCGCAGGCCTGATCATCGGGCCGCATACGCCGCCATATACCCTGATCACCGACGAAGCCACCATCAATACCCTGGCCGAGCTGGGGGTGGTGTTCCTGATGTTTTCGCTGGGCCTGGAGTTCAGTCTCAAAAAGCTGACCAAGGTCGGCGCCGCCGCGCTGGTGGCGGCCTCGGCCGAGATCGTGCTGATGGTCTGGATAGGTTACGAGGTGGGGCGGGCCTTCGGCTGGCGCACCATGGACTCGCTGTTTCTCGGCGCAATGCTGTCGATTTCCTCGACGACCATCATCGTCAAGGCGCTGGATGAGCTGAAACTGAAGCAGGAAGGTTTTGCCAAGCTGATCTTCGGCGTCCTGATCGTCGAGGATGTGTTGGCAATCGCCATGCTGGCCTTGCTGTCCGGTATCGCCATGACCGGTTCGGTGCAGATCGAGGAGGTGGGGGCTACCCTGGGTAAGCTGGCCATCTTCATTACCGTGGCGCTGGTGGCCGGCCTTTTGCTGGTGCCGCGCCTGCTGGCCTACGTGGCGCAGAGCGCCAGCCGCGAAATGCTGCTGGTGACCGTGCTGGGCATCTGCTTCGGTTTCTGCCTGTTCGCACTCAAGCTCGGCTATAGCGTGGCGCTGGGCGCGTTTATCATCGGTGCGGTGATGGCCGAATCGGAGCATCTCAAGACCATCGAAAACCTGATCGAGCCGATACGCGACTTGTTCAGCGCGATCTTCTTCGTCGCCATCGGGCTGATGCTCAACCCGGCCGTACTGGTGCAGTACGCGTGGCCCATCGCGCTGCTGACCATCGTGGTGGTGGTGGGTAAGGTGGTCAGCTGCGGGCTGGGTGTCTTTATCTCGGGCAACGATCCACGCACTTCGCTGCGCGTGGGCATGGGCTTGGCGCAGATCGGCGAATTCAGTTTCATCATCGCCGCCCTCGGCGCCAGCCTCAAGGTGACCAGCGATTTCCTCTATCCCATCGCGGTAGCCGTCTCCGCCATCACGACCCTGCTTACGCCCTATCTGATAAAGGGTGCCGACCAGACCGGCAACGTGCTGGGCAAGCTGATGCCAAGACGTACCGCCGAGGTGTTGGGCGTATATAGCCAATGGTTGGCCAGCCTGCGGTTGGAAGGCGATCAGGCCGTGCTGGCCGGGATGATCCGGCGCATCCTGTTGCAGGTGGCGGTGAACTGCATGCTGGTGGCGGCCATCTTCCTGGGCGGGGCGTGGCTGGGCGAGCACCTCAGCCACCTGCTCAATTGGTACAAGGCCGTACTCTGGGGCGCGGCGCTGCTGCTGTCGCTGCCTTTCCTGGTGGCGATCTACCGCAAGCTGGTTGCCCTGGCCATGTTGCTGGCCGAGATCGGCATCGCCGACAACCGCGCCGGCACCTACACCCCGCAGGTGCGCAAACTGGTATCGCGCCTGATCCCCCTGGCCGCCTTGGTCGGGATCGGCTTCGGCATCGCGGCGCTGAGTGCGGCCATCCTGCCGCCGTGGGAGTTGCTGTGGCTGGTCCTTGCCATTGCGCTGCTATTGCTCCTGGTACTGCACCGCGCCATGGTGGCGATCCATGCGCGCCTGCAGATTGCCTTGCTCGAAACGCTGGAAGACAACAGCAGGCATTGAACCGGTGGGAAGCGCTGCAAGGCGCTTCCGCACGCCTATTGGGATAGAATATAGTGAGCGGAATGCGGGAAAACCCGCGATAAAATGATAGACTCCCGTCTCAATTCAAGAGCCATCCAAAGATGGCCGTGTAGTGTGACTGGCCCAAGTTTCTAAGAAGGCTGCATGGTGCAATCGAGGTCGTAGGCGGCCTCCCGATTGTTCGTGACAGTCGTTTATTTGGCAATGGTTGGAGGAAGAAGCAATGATGGACGTGTTCGCTCGAAATAAGCTGGTGTCTGACTACCTTTGTAAGCTTGCCGGACGGCAAGAGCTCGATGAGGCGGTCGACATTTTCGAGACTGGCCTGGTGAATTCCCTGGCCACCATTCAGCTGATCGCATTCCTGGAGAAGAACTTCAAGTTCAAGGTCGGTCTCGATGACCTCGACCGCGCCAACTTCTGCAGCATCCAGGCCGTTTGCGGCTTTCTGGACAGGAAAGTAGCCGTCAATGCTTAAGCGCTTTCTGTCGCCTGAGCAAAACGATTACCTGCACGCATTCGAACACTTCTCCGCTACCGAGGTTGCCCCGCATGCCGATGACTGGGACCGGCAGGAAGCGACCCCTTCGTCCATCGTGCAGAAACTGGCCCGCAAGGGTTGGTTGGGCGGTCTCGCCAGCCGCGAGAATGGCGGGCTGGGTTTCGATGCCACCACCTTTGGCCTGCTCAATATGGCTGTCGGCGCCGGTAGTGGCTCGCTGACGGGGCTGCTCAACGTCCATTCGATGGTGTTGAAATCCATCGAAGACTGGGGCAGTGCGGAGCAAAAGCAGCGTTATCTGCCAACGCTGGTACGTGGCGAGCTGGTCGGCGCCTTTGCCCAGACCGAAGTATCGGCAGGCGGCGATTCGGGCAATCTGAAGACCCGATTCGAAGAAGATGGCGACGAGTTGCGCATCACCGGCCAGAAGACCTGGATCACCTATGCCCAGACCGCCGACCTGTTCATGGTCTTCGGCAAGCTGGGGGGGCTCGATACCGCCGTGCTGGTGCCCAAGGGCACGCCGGGTTTCACCATTACGCCCAAGCACAATATGCTGGGCTTCAAGAGCGCGCATCTGGCCGTGCTGGACTTTGCCGATTGCCGCGTTCCCAAGGCAAATATCGTCGGCAAGCCTGGCTTTGGCCAGAGCCTGATCTCGACCGGCGCCCTCGACTATGGCCGCATCAGTGTGGCCTGGGCTGCGCTGGGCATCCAGCAGGCGGCATTGGCTGCATCGGCACGCCGTGCCAGCTCGCGCTCCGCTTTTGGCGTCATGCTGGCCGACCAAGGCCTGATCCGTGGTTATCTAGCCGAAATGTCGGGCAGTTTGCTGGCTTCGCAAATGGTCTGCCTATCGGCTACCCACGCCAAGGAAGCGCGCGAAGAAGATGCGCTGGAGCAGATCCTGCAGGCGAAGCTGTTTGCTTCGCGCCAGGCAGGCGAGGCGGCCGACAAGGCGGTGCAGATCCACGGCGGACATGGTTGCGACGAGGCCAACGGCATCAGCCGCTTGTTCCGCGATGCCAAGATCCTGCAAGTGGTCGAAGGCAGCAATGAGCTGCAGAAAATGCTGATCGGCCGCGCCGTCTGCGAGCGCTATCAGTAACACACAAAAATAATCGCTGTAACCACCGATCCCGGCCAGTTCCACGGCTGGGCGGCAAGGTGGTCCAGGTAACCGATTCAGGGTCTGTCCCGGGCGGCTGTCGAGCTGCGCACGCGTAATCCGTGCGGGCAGGGCGGCGTGCGGCTGTGCATCCTGGAAACGGCTTCCGGCCGCCTACTTCACAACCATGCCAGCAGGAATGCGCCCGCCGATGCCCGTCATCGCCGGGTCAGGGCCGCCCTTTGCCTGGCGTCCGTTGGCGAGGGAGTCGAAACAGCTGGTCCGAGTGTGCACGAGGAGGAAATTAAGCCATGAAAAATAGCTTTTCCATTATTACCGAGACCTTCGAACGGATGGCGCGGAATAACCCGGCGCCTGCCATACGCTGGGGCAAGGGCGAAGTGCTGGCCTGGCAGACCTTGCATGCCAAGGCAAGGCTGCTGGCCCGGCATCTTGTGCACGAGCGGGATCTCAAACCCGGCGAGTGCGTGGCCATCGCCATGGACCGCTGCCCGGAGTTCGTGATTGCCGCCTATGCCGTGTTGCTTGCGGGGGGCGTCTACTTTCCGCTCGACGCGAAGGCACCGCCGGCCCGCATGGCGTCGATGCTGGCGACGGCCCGTTGCCGGCTTGCCTTCTGCGCCGAAACACAGGTGCCTGGCCTGCTGAAGGCGGCGCCGGGCCTGGAACTGATCCTGCGCGAGCAGTTCGGCGAGATCGAGTTCCTGCCGGCCGACAAGCTGTCCGAGCCCTTGCCGATACTTGCGCCGACCGATCCGGCCTACCTGATCTTTACCTCGGGCAGCACCGGCACGCCCAAGGGCGTGCTGGTCAATCACGGCGCCCTCATCAATCGCTTGGTCTGGCACCAGGACCATAGCGGCATGCAGGCCAGCGATACCATCCTGCAGCGCACGGCGCTGACTTTCGATGTCTCGCTATGGGAAGTGTTCCTGCCGGCGCTCAATGGCGGCAGCCACTACCTGCTGCAGCCGGGGCTGGAATCGTTCCCGCGCGGCATCGCCGCGGCGCTGGAGGATGCGGCGATCAATATCGTCCACTTCGTGCCAAGCCTGCTCAAGCCTGTGCTGCAAGAGTTGCAGGATACCGCGTCGGAAGCGCTGGCCGGCCTGCGGCAGGTCTACGTCAGTGGCGAGCAGCTACCGCCCAGCCTGGTGGATCAGTTCCAGCAGCAGTTCGGTAGCCGCTGCCGGCTGACCAATCTGTACGGCCCGACCGAGGCCGCCATCGATGTGAGCTTCTACGACTGCATCGAGCCGGCGCCGCTGTCGGTGCCCATCGGCCAGCCGTTGACCGGCTGCGAGCTGTATATCGTCGATCCCGACACGCTGGCGCTCAAGGGCGCGGGCGAGCGCGGCGAGATCGCCATCGGGGGCATCTGTCTGGCCGAAGGCTACTACCAGCGGCCCGACCTCACGGCCAAGGCCTTCCTGGTCCACCCCGAACTGGGCGAACGCATCTATCTGACCGGTGATCTGGGCTGGTACGAGGCCGATCGCGGCTTCTTCTGCCAGGGACGCAAGGATACCCAGGTCAAGCTGCGCGGCCTGCGCATCGAGCTGGGCGAGATCGAGCACCATCTGCTGAGCCATCCGGCGATCAGCGAGGCCGTTGTCTGTGTGATCGAAGACACCGCCGCCGAGCAATGGCTGGTGGCTGCCATCGTCGCGGACGAGCCGCTCGATCCACAGTTGCTGCGCCAGTTCCTGGCCATGCAGATGCCGACCTACATGCTGCCGGCCCGCTACTGGCAAGCCGGCCAGCTGCCGCGCAGCAGCTCGGGCAAGCTTGACCGCAAGGCGATTGCCGCCGGCATGCGGAGCCAGTTCTTTCCGGAAATGCAGTGTGAGGCATGAGCATGCAGAGGTTTGAGCTATCGCGGTCGCAGCAGGCCGTGTTCACGATGCAGGCCTTCCAGCTGGCCGGCCAGCATTTCTATCTGGGCGGGGTGGCACGGCTACGCGGCAAGCTGGCGCTGGCTGAGCTGGTCCGGGCTACCCGCTTGACCCAGGATGGCCACGAGCTGTTCCGCATCGGCTTTGTGGCCGATGCCGATAGCGGCCTCTGGTACGGGGTTCGCCACGCGCAGCCGCAGGCCGAGATCGGCCAGGTCGACTTCAGCGACCATGCCGACCCGGAAGCCGCGTTCGAGGGCTGGGCAGAGCGCCAGCTACTGCTGGAGGAAGACTTGGCGTTGCAGCCGGTCCGCGTGTTTGTCGTGCGCTTCGGCAAGGAAGAACTGGGCTGGTTTGTCAAAGCCCACCACGCCGCATCCGACGGCGCCACGCTGGCGCTGGTGATGAGCCACTTTTCGCAAGCCCTGGAGTCCGGCCGTTGCGATGCCTCGCCGGCCTTCTCGCTGCTGGCCGATTGTGAGCGCGACTATGAAGCCGGCAGCCGTCATGTGCGCGATGCCGACTACTGGCGCAGCCTGTTCGGTGAAGCCGCCGACCATGCTGCGCCGGCTGTGCAAGCCAGGGCGCCGATTGGCGACTACCGCAAGGAATCGCCGCGCTCGATGCGGGTGCGGGCGACGCTAGCCCCCGCCGACAACGCCATCCTCCGTCGCTTTAGCGAGGCCGGCGGCTCGGTCTTTCGGCTGTTTTTCGCAGCGGTCGGTTTTTGCCAGATGGTGGTGGAGGATAGCGACGGCGTACTGTTGCAGGCCCCCATGCTCAACCGCTGGAGCGACGCTGAAAAAGCGACGCTGGCCATGGCCGTGGCGCCCGTCCTGGTGCCCGTTTCGCGCGCTGCGGGTGAAACCGCCGCCGCTTGCTACCACCGGCTCAAGAAAACCCTGCAGAAAGCGGTGGTCCACTCCCGCTTTGCGCCTGGCGCCCGCTGGGGCGAGTTCGCATCGCCGGCCTGGCGGCAAGCCATTCCTGCTTTTGGCGTCTCGTACCAGACCGGTGCGTTCGACCGTCGCGTCGCGGGTGTCGAGGTCGACATCGACCATCTGCAGGCGGTCGAGGCGCTGTTCGCCACCATTCATATCCATGACCGTTTCGACGGCGGCAGCTTCCGGCTCGAAGCGGATTTCCGCCGGCGCTGGTCGGCCGCCGAGTGCCAGGCCTTCCTGCAGGCGGTGCTCGACCAGGCCGTATCGGTCGCGCGGGACGTGCTGGGCGAAGCCGATCCGGCCGGCCAGGACGCCGACGAGGCGGACGTCGCGCCAATCGGCGTGGCGCTACAGGCGGCGTTCGAGCGATACGGCGACCAATGCCTGTTCAAGTACGGTGGTCGCGAGGGCAGCCTTGGCTACCGCGACGGCTGGGCCTGGATGAGCCGCTTTCGGGCTTCGCTCCGCCAACGGGGCTATCCGGATGGCTGTAACGCGCCGGTACTGATCCTGGGACGACGCCTGCCCGAAACCACGCTGGCCTATCTGGCCTGCCTGATCGATAACATCACCGTGGTGCCGGTCTGCCCGACCACGCCGCCGGCCCGGCTGCAAGCCATCCTCCGCAGCGCGGGCGCCGGCTTGTGCGTGCATGCGGCGGCCGACCGGCAACTCGCCGAATCGCTGGGGCTGCCCCTGCTTGAAGTCAGCCTGGCGCTGCCCTCCGAGCTCGCGGCGGTGACCGCACCCGCTGCGGCCACCGCTAGCCGGCCGGCTTACATTCTCTATACCTCGGGCTCGACCGGCGAACCCAAGGGCGTTGCCATTTCGCCGACCGCGCTGGCCCATTACGCCCTGGCAGCCACCGCCGCCTATGCCGGCGAGCGGCCGTTCAGCACGCCGCTGTTCACCTCGTTCGGCTTCGACCTGACCCAGACCAGCCTGCTGGTACCCGTACTGTCGGGTGGCTTTATCCAGACCTGGGAACACGACCTGCGCGACGATCCCGGCATGCTGCAGGCCTTGCTGGCCGACGAGGCGCTGACCGGCGTCAAGTGCACGCCTTCGCACCTGTCGCTGCTGACCGAGCACAGCCTGCCCCGGCGCAATCCCCTGACCTTCGTGGTGGGGGGAGAAAACCTGCTGGCCTCGCTGGTCGACAAATCGCTGACGGTGTTCCCGCCCGGCAGCCGCATCGTCAACGAATACGGCCCGACCGAAACCACGGTCGGCTGCTGTATCCACACCGTCAGCCAGCCAGCCGCCGAAGGCTTGGCGGCCGGCACCATCACCCCGATCGGCGTTGCGCTGGGCACGGCCCGCATGTCGATCCGCGATAGCCTGGGCCAGCCGCTGCCACTTGGCTTTCGGGGCGAAATCTGGATCGGCGGCCCGGTGCTGGCCGACGGCTATGTCGGCAACCCGGACCAGACGGCGGCCCGCTTCGTCGCGGGGCCGGATGGACATGGCCGCTGGTATCGCACCGGCGATCTGGGTTTGCTCGATGCCGCCGGCGTGTTTCATTGCCTTGGCCGCATCGACGACGAGTTCAAGCTGCGCGGTCACCGTATCCATCCGGCGGAAATCGAGAAAGCGGTTGAAGCGGCGCTGGCACGCGTGGATAAGCGCCGCTGCGAGCTGAAAGCGCTGAAACTTGCGCTGGGCGGGACCGATTGCATCGTGCTGTGCAGCAACGAGCCGCTGCCGGCGAGCCATCCCGAATTCATGGCCAGCCTGCACGCAGCCCTGCCCGAAGCCTGGCGGCCGGCGCATTTCTGCGCGGTGCAGCCCTGGCCCGTCAACGCCAATGGCAAGGTCGATGCCGCGGCCTTGCAGGCCACCGTCACCGCCCGGCTTGCCGTCAGCGATGCGGATGCGGCCGTCGCGGCGCCGGCCGGCCGGCCGAACTGGCAACTGCCCGACTGGCTGAACGAAGCATTTCTGCGGCCGATCTGGCCCAGCCGGGTGGACTGGCATGCTTCCTTCCTCGAGCAGGGCGGCGACTCGATCAAGGCGATCCGTCTGGCGGCGCTGCTGGCCCGGCACGGCGTGCGCATCGGCGCGGCCGAGCTGTTGACCGCGCGTGCCCTGGGCGCGGTGTTGGAAGCCGCCTGCAGCACGGCGGCCACGGCATCCGCCGCGGCACCTGAAGTAGCGGCCGACAGCATCGAGGCCGACTGGATCGCCGCGCTGCCGGCCAGCCGCTGGTTCCACCGGCAGCCCTTGCATCATCGCGACCGGCTGCAGCAGGGCGTCGTGCTCGCGCTGCCCGAGGGGCAGGGTGCCGGGCAGATCCATGCGGCGGTCGAGGCGGTGAAGGCCCGCCATGGGGTGTTTGCGCTGCGCGGCGACCCAGCCGGCGGCGAATACCGGCTGGCCGGCTCCGCTCAGGCGCTGCGGGAATACGCGCTGGCGCCTGGAGAAACCCTCGAACAACGGCTGCTGGCCCTGCAGGCCGAAGTCACCATGCAGCAGCAAGCCAGCGTGCATGAAGTCGTTACCGACGCCGGCCAGTGCTACCTGCTATGGGTCTGCCACCATCTGCTGTGCGATGTGCACTCGTGGGTACATCTACTTGATGAACTCGACGAATGGCTGGCTGCGCCAATCGCCGGTAGCAGCCCGGTCCGCGCCGAGTATGGCGCTTTCCTGTGGGGCCAGTGGCTGCAAGCGCAGCCTGCCTGGTCCGTGCCGGTGGCGGCCGCCGCAGTGGCACTGCCGGCCGGCGAGATGGCCAGCCTGGCGCTGAGCCTGCCCAAGTCCTCGCTGCAGCAGCTGGCGCACCGGCTCAAGGCCGAGCGCGCCGAGCTGATCGCGGCGGCCTTGCTCGACCTGATGCGGGAAGACGGCAGCCTGCCGCCACAGCCGGTGGTGTTGCTGGAAAACGCAGGACGCGTCTTCGATGAAGCCGGCGTACCCGCGAGCTGGCGGCGTTCGCTGGACGCGGCCGTCGGCTGGTTTACCGGCTTCGAGCGGATCGCCGTGCCGGTCGGCACGGGGGGTGGGCTGCTGCATGACCTCAAAGCCGGTCGCCATGCGGCTGGCCGCCAGTGGTTCGACCGTCTGGGTCCGGGTCACGATGGCGCGACGCCGCTGCTATGCCTCAACGACATTGGCCACGGGCTGGCCGGCCAGACCGACTGGCGCCATTTTCGGCTCGATCCGACCTTGTCGGGGGGCTATCGCCATCCTGCCGAGGCCGCTGGCGCCCATTACGACCTGCTGCTGCAGGATGACCCCTCCGGCCTGGTGAGCATACAGCTGACGGTGGCCGGCGCCGGCCGCGAGCAGGCCGGACACAGCCTGCGGCGGCTGGATGCCCGCCTGCTGGCGCTGCATGCCGCCCTGCAGCAGGAACAGCCCGATCGACTCGGCCGGCAAGCCTTATTGCCGGCTGACTTTCCCTTTTGTCAGCTCACCCAGCCGGAGCTTGACCTCATTCTTGATGGAGCCACTGTATGAGTGCCTACCTTGACTCTGCGAAAACCGTTTTTCTGTTTCCCGGCGTGGGTGCCCAGCAAGCGGACATGTTTGCCGCGTTCCGGTCCTTTCCTGCCTACCGTGCCTGCCTTGACGAGGTATCGGATCTGTCCGGTGTCGGGCTGGAAGACATCATCCATGGCGAAGGCCGCCAGGCCCTGGGCCAGGTACGCGTCGCCCAGCTGGCCCTGACGGCCACTACGGTGGCCATTGCCCGCATCCTGCGCGAGGAATGCGGCCTGCTGCCCGACTTCGTGATGGGCCATAGCCTCGGCCAATATCCGGCCCTGTGTGCCGGCGGCTACCTCGACCTGGCCACCGTCACCCGTGTGGTCAACCTGCGCTCGGAGGCCGTCGAGGCCTGCGCCGGCCGCTACGAGCAGGGGGATATGTGCTGGGTGCTGCACCTGCCGGCCGAAACGGTGATCGAACAGGTCGCCGCGGCCCGACAAGACGGCATCACGATCTTTGTATCGGCCGTGGACGCCTTCGATCAGGCCACGATATCGGGCGAGATGGCCGAGATCCGCCGCTTCGCCAGCCGCATCGAGGCGCTGGGCGGCCTGGTCTATCCGCTGCGGATCGGCGGACCTTTCCATTCGCCGCTGATGGCGCCCGCCAGGGCGCAGCTGGATGCCGCGCTCGACTTTCTGCCCAGCCCCGACGCCGGCCGCCTGCATTCGCGCCTTGTCTGCAATGTCGGTGCGGGCGAACTGGCGGTGGACGGGCTCAGGTCCGCCATCCTCGATCACCTGGTCGAGCCGGTCCAGTGGCTGCACAGCATGCAGTATCTGGCCGGCCAAGGGGTGACGCGCTACCTGGAAATCTCGCCCAAGTCGGTGCTGGCCTATCTGGTGCAAAGGGCTGAGCTGCCCTTGCAGCCGCTGTACGGTCCCCAGGAACTGGCTGGCGCCGTCGAGCGCTTGGCAAGCGCACAAAGCCGGGGTGAGCGCTTCCATCAGCGCTGCTGGCAGCATCTGTACGGCGAACCCCTGCCGGTGCTCGAACCGGCGGCTAGCCGCCAGCTGCGCGAAATCCGCAGCGAAGTGCACAAGCAGTTGCCGGCTGCACCGGCCAACGCCGCCGAGCGCGACTTCCTCTACCAGCGCAGCCTGCGGTGGCTGGAGCTGGCGGAAGCCGGCACGGGCGCCTCCCGCGAGGCGGACCGGTTGCGGCTGCACGGCCTGTACCAGGCAGCGGGGCGCTGAGCATGCAAGCAGCGAACTACCTCGAAGAAGCGCTGCAGGCCACGCCGCAAGCCGGCGGCCTGCTGTTCCACGCCCTGAAGGACGGCAATAGTGCCTACCATATCGGCGTAGCCTGCCGCTTGCGGGCGACGGCATCGGTCGAACAGATCCACGCTGCCTGGCATCGCATCCAGCTGGCCCAGCCGGCCTTGCGGTCGGTATTCGCCTGGCGCGGTCTGCGACACCCGCACCAACTGATCCATGCCGCGCCGCGCATCGCGCTGGATTATGCCGCCACTACGCTGGCTGCCGATGCCGGGGAGGTCGGGCCGCGCTGCCTGGCATGGCTGGCGAATTCCCGCGCCACCCCGTTCGCGCTCAACCGCGAAGTCTTCCGCATTGCCTGCTTCCATGATGCCGAAACAGGTGTGCTCGACCTGGCTTTCTCCTTCCACCATATCCTGATGGATGGCTGGAGCAGCTCGCTGCTGATCTCGCAGTGGGTGCAGGGCTTGCGCGGCCAGTTGCTGACGGGGCTGGATGCCCGTCAATACGCGCAGCAACTGTGGCAGGGACTGGACCCGCAGTCGCAGGAGCACAGCCGCCATTACTGGGAGGCCGCTTTTGCCAAGCTTGGCGAAGCGGGTGCAGCGCCCGCCACCCTGTTGCTGGCCGAACCGCTATTCCGCCCGGACAGCGCCGCCGACCAGCCCGCCCAGCCGCTACGCATCGGCAGGCAGTGGGAGAGGGACCGCAAACAGGCGGTCGAAGCCCTCTGCCGCCAGGCCGGGGTGACACCCGCCAGTTTCTTCTACCTGTGCTGGGCGCTGATGCTGGCACGTTTCACCTATCGCCGGCAGGTGGTGTTCGGTTGCGCCTTCTCGGGGCGGGAGGCCGCGCTGGCGCATGACGCCGACCGCCAGCCGCTGGGCCTGTTCACCAACACGGTGCCGCTGGCCGTGGCGCTGGATGGCGGCTGGAGCGTGGCGGCGGCGCTGCAAGCGGTTTTCCAGACCCTGCTGCAGACCCAGAAGCACGAAAAGACGCCGCCGCTGACCGTGCGCGAAGCGGCCGGGCAGCGCGGCGAGCTATACGACTCGCTGGTGGTGTTCGACAACTACCCCATCGACGCCGGCCTGCAAGACGCAAGGCAGGGCGTCAGTGTGCAGGCGCTCCATAGCGAAGAGACCACCCACTTCGGGTTGACGCTGACGGTGTCGGGCCTGGAGGACTGGCGGGTCGAGCTGATGAGCGGCGAGCAGTACCGGGGGCGGCCGGAGGCGATCGAAGCCGTGCTGGCCGCGTTCGAGGCCCAGGCGACCGACCTGCTCGCGCTGCCGACGGCGGCCACCATCGGCAGCCTCAGCCTAAAGCTGGCGCCTGCTGCGGCCCCGACCCTGCCGGTAGCCGGCCGCGTGAACACGCAGTTGCCCGATATCAACGCCGTGCTGGCCGGTATACGGCAAGGGCTATTGCAGACGCCCGACGCGATTGGCCTGGTCGATGGCGAACGGCCGGTCCGCAAGCGCGAGCTGGTCGACGGGATCGGCGCGATCCAGGCACGGCTGCGGCAGGCCGGCTTCGTTGCCGGCGACCGGGTAGCCATCCATATGGACAAGGGCCTGCTGTCGACCCAGGCCATTCTGGCCATCGTGTTCGGTGGCGGCAGCTATGTCTACCTCAACCCGAAAGACCCGCTGCCACGCAAGCAGAGCCTGCTGACGCTGGCAGGCTGCGGCATCGTGCTCGATGCCGCCTCGCTGCAGCTCGATCCCGCTACCTTCAGCGGCCGTCATTTGCTGCTCGATACGACCGTCGATGCCGCTCCCGGCGCGGCCGAGCTGGTGCTTTGGCCCCATCGCCGGCCGGCCGACGAGTTCTATTTCATCTTCACCTCGGGCACCACCGGGACGCCCAAGGGCATTTCCATCCGCAACGAGTCGGTGGCCAACCTGCTCGACTGGTTTGTCCGCGACTGCGGCCTCAGCGCCGGCGACCGGGTACTGGGCCTGACCGACCTGAATTTCGACCCCAGCGTGGAAGACCTGTTCGGCAGCCTCGCGGCCGGCGCGACGCTGATCTACCCGCCGGCCCGCGTCCTGCAGGAAAAGGCAGCCTTTATCGCACTGATGCAGCGCGAGGCGGTCAGCCTCGTCAACTTCATCCCCGGCGCCATTGCCGAGCTGATCCAGGGTGCGCCCCGGCTGCCGGCCATGCGGCTATGGATTTTCGGCGGCGAAGAATTGCCCCGCCGCCTGCGCGATGAGTTGCTGGCGCAGGGTTACGCCGTGCGCAACCACTACGGCCCCAGCGAAACCACGGTCGATTGCCTGTGCGCGCCGCAGGTGGCCGGCCAGCCCGTTGCCATCGGCTGGCCGGTGCAGAACACCCTGGCCTATTGCGCCGATGCGTTCGGCCAGCCCCTGCCGGCCGGCATCCGCGGCGAATTGCGCGTAGGCGGGGTGCCCGTTGCCCTTGGCTACACCACCCACGCCGCCGAGACTACCCATTGCTTCGTCGAGCACGGCGGCCACCGTTTCTACCGCACTGGCGATGCCGTGGTCTTTTCGCCGGAGCTTGGCTTCAGCTATCTGGGCCGGCTCGATGACCAGGCCAAGGTCAACGGCGTACGGATCGAACCACGCGAGCTGGAGCGCGTGGTGGAACTGCTGGCCGAAGTCCGCACCGCCAGCCTGTTGCCGGCCACCACCAGCGAGGGCAAGCGGCAATGGCAGCTGTTTGTCGATAGCGCCACCCAAAGCGAGCTGCTGCTGCCACGCCTGCGCGAGCATATCCGCGGCCACCTGCCCGAAACCTGGCTGCCGGCCCGGATGCTGGTGCTCGATGGCCTGGCCCGCACCGTCACCGGCAAGATCGATCGCCAACGGCTATTGGCACTGGCGGCCCAAGCCACGCTGCCGGCAGCCGATGCCGCGCCGTTGGTCGACCCGATTGCCGCCAAGGTCCAGGCCGTTTGGCGCGAGGTGCTCGATGGCGCGGTCGTGGTGGGCGACGTCAATTTCTTCGATGCCGGCGGTAACTCGCTCAAGATCATCGCGCTGCAATCGCAGCTGCAGGCTGCCTTCGGCCGCGAGATCGGCGTGACGGTGCTGTTCGAGCACCCGACCATCGCCGCCTTCGCCGACTGGCTTCGCCGCAGCGAGACCGCAGCCGATTCCCATCCGGATGCCCAGCCAGACCCGGCTTCGACTTCCCGCGAACAACAGCTGTCTTCGGCCCGGACCGGCAAGAGCCGGCTGGATATGCGCCGACAAAAAGCAAAAGAAAGTTCTGTGACATGAATCGTGAATATACCGGCAGCGAAATTGCCATCATCGGCATCGCCTGCCGTTTTCCGCAAAGCCCCGACTGGCAGAGCTTCTGGCGCAACCTGGTGCAGGGGCGCGAACTGATCACGTTTTTCTCGCGCGATGCGCTGCTGGCGAACGGGATGCCGGCCGAGCTGGTCGATCAGCCCGCCTATGTGCCGGCCAAGGCCGCCCTCGAAGATGCCGACTGTTTCGATTACCGCTTTTTCGGCTACTCGCAGCGCGAAGCACAAAAGATGGACCCGCAACTGCGGGTCTTGCATGAGGTCAGCTACAACGCGCTGCTCGATGCCGGCATCACCCCCGGCCAGCAGTTGCTGAATGCGGGCGTGTTCCTGGGTTCCACCCTCAATCTGGAGCGGATGCAGCAATTCGGCGGTGTGGGTGGAGATATTGCCGAGATGTTCGATGTGGGCAACTACAACGACCCGGCCGCCTTCGCCACCCAGATTGCCTACCGCATGAAGCTGAACGGGCCGGCTGTCCATGTGCAGACAGCCTGCTCCACTTCCTTGGCGGCGGTACACCTGGCCAGCAAGGCGCTGCTGGCCGGCGAGTGCCGGATGGCGCTGGCCGGAGGCGCCTGCGTCACCGACCCCGTGGCCGGCGGCTACCTGTACCGCGACGGGATGATCCTGTCGCCCGATGGCCACTGCAAGACCTTCTCGGATGAAGGCAATGGCACCGTGAACGGCAACGGGGCCGGCATGGTGGTGCTCAAGCTGCTCGAGGACGCGCTGGCCGATGGCGACCCCATCCACGCCATCATTGTCGAATCGGGCATGAATAACGATGCCGACCGCAAGGTAAGCTTCGAGGCGCCCAGCGTGCAGGGGCAGGCCGAGGTCATCGGCCGCGTCTACGAGCTGGCCGAGGTGCCGTTTTCGTCGCTGGGCCTGATCGAAGCCCACGGCACCGCCACGGTGCTGGGCGATCCGATCGAAATCCAGGCGCTCAACCGGGTGGCCGGCGAGTTGCTTTCGGCCGAAGAGCGGGCTCGGTTCCAATGCGCCATCGGCAGCGTCAAATCGAATATGGGCCACCTCGATGCCGCCGCCGGCATCGCCGGCCTGATCAAGGCCGCGCTGAGCGTGCGCTTCGGCAAGATTCCGCCCTCGCTGCACTTCGAACGGCCCAACCCCCATCTTGCCCTTGAAAAGACCCCGTTCCGGGTACCGACCACGCTGGAAGACTGGCCGGCGAGCCAGCCTATCCGCCGGGCCGGTGTCAGCTCTTTCGGCATAGGCGGGACCAATGTACACGTGCTGCTGGAGCAGGCCCCGAGCCGGTCGAGGTCGACCGCGACCGGACGGTGTCGTCCTTGCCGCAGTTGCTGCCGCTGTCGGCCGCCAGCCCGCAGGCGCTGGCCAGCCTGGTCGCCAGCTGGTCGGCCCAGCTCGCGCTCGCCCCGCTCGATCAAGCCGATATGGGCCGCATTGCCGCCCAGCTGGCCGGACAGCGGCTGGCCTACCCCAGCCGGGCGGCCTTTATTGCCGGCGATGGCGCCGGCTGGCAGCAACAGCTGGAGGCCTGGTCCCTGCTCGATGGCGCCATCACGCCACGGCAGGGCCAGGTCTGGCTATTCCCCGGCCAGGGTTCGCAATCGCCCCGGATGGGCCTGTTGCTGGCCGAGCGCTTTCCGGTTTTCGGCGAGCGCTATCTTGGCTTGCTGGCGCAGGCCGAGCAGTTGCTGGCCTTGGCGCCCGGCTATCTGGTCGACTGCGTTCGCCAACCCGAGCAGCTATCGACCTTGCAGTTGCAGCCCATCCTGTATGCGCTGCAGACCGCGCTGGGACTTTGGCTGAGCGAACTGGCCGGTCCACCGGACGGTGTCTGCGGCTTCAGCCTGGGCGAGTTCGCCGCGGCGGCCGTGGCGGGGGTATTCAGCCCCGAAACCGGCATGGAGCTGGTGGTGGCACGGGCGCGCCTGATGGAATCGATGCCGCGCGGCGCCGTGTTTGCCGCCAGCCGCAAGAAGGGTTTCGACGGCGAATTTCCGGCCATGCTATGGCGTATCGCCGAACTCAGCCCCAGCAGCTGGACGCTGGCGACGGCTGAAGCCAATGCTGCCGAGGTCGAAGCCTGGCTGGACCGCGAGGGCTTTACCTTCCGCCGGGTGGCGGTCTCCCATGCCTTCCACACCCCGCTGATCGAGCCCGCCGCCCATGCCTTTGGCGAGGTGCTGCGCCGCTACCCCTTGCAGCCGGCCCGTTGCGCCATTTATTCCACGGCCTTGGGCCGTAAGCTGGCCGCTACCGATATGACGGACCCCGGCTACTGGGTCAGCCAGATGCTGTCGCCGGTACAGCTGGGCGCTGCCCTGCGGGCGGCCGAAGACGATCTGCCGGCCGGTTTCTATATGCAGATTGGCGCCGGCGCCGATCTGTTGCAGAACGCCCGCAAGTGGTTGGCGCTCGCACCCGAGCGCTTGCTGCCCACGCTCGGCAGCCAGGGCGCCGAGCAGGAAGTCGCAGCCAGCCTGCAGTGTCTGGCGACGATCTGGAAGAGTGGCGGTCAGCTCGCCTGGCCTAAGCTCCAGACAGCCGGCGCCAGCGAGGCGCCGCGCGCGCACCTGCCGGGCCATGCCTTCGAACGGCGGGTTTGCCCGCCGCTGGCCGGCGCTGCCACGCCCGGCAAGACCGTGGCCTCGCTCTACTTCGGCGAACATCTGCACGGCATGGAATGGGCGCCGCTGGCGCCGGCCCGGCCAGCCGCCTCGACCGGTGCGGCGCCGGCGACCTGGTTGCTGTGCCGCCAGGCCGGCGAGCGTGAACGGACCTTGCTGGCCGACCTTGGCCGCGAGTCCGGCAGCCACATCGTCGAACTCGGCGACTGGGACGGCGACTTCAACCAGATCGACGGCGAACTGCAGGCGCGGCTCGCGCAGCTGGGACTGGTGTCGTCGCCGGCCATGGACATGATCGTGACCAGCCTGCTCGACGAGCTGGACGCGCGGCAGGCGCAATTCTGGGCCTTCTGGCTACCGCTGGCGCTGGCCCGCTGGAGCGCGGCACAAGCCGTCGCACCCAGCCTGCGCCTGCTGTTCCCCGCCAGTGGCGTGGCCGGCTGGCAGGCGAGCGAGCAGGTCGATGCGGAAAAATCCCAACTACTGGGCCCGCTGCAAATCATTCCTGAAGAGTTTACGGATCTCCGTGCCCTTTGCCTCGATATCCTGCCGGCCGAAGCGACCGGCGCCGCCATCGCCAAGGCCCTGCAACCCTTGCTGGCACAGGGCTGGCAGGGTGGCCAGCTGTACGGCTACCGCCAGGGCGGCTATTGGCAGCGCCAGGTGGGTACCCGGCTGCAGCAGCAGCCGCTGGACCGCACGCTGCCGGCCTTCAGCCGGCAGAGCAGGGTGCTGATTACCGGCGCCAACGGCGGCATGGGCCGGGCGATCGCCCGCCATCTGGCCGAGGTTTACCGCTGCACCCTGTTGCTGCAGGTACGCAAGCCGCTGTCGCCCCGGTCCGACTGGCCGGCACGGATCGCCGCCGAGGGCGCGGATGCGGCCTTCCTGCAAGAGGTGATGGCCCTGGAAGCCGCCGGCAGCACGGTCATCGTGCTGGCGGCGGACCTCGCCGACGAAGCAGGCCTGGCCAAGGCGTTCGCACCGGTATTCCGCCTGGTGGCCGGCGGCAACCGCATCGACTATGTCTTTCATACCGCCGGCCGTGGCGAAGGCGCGATGATCCAGCTGCGCAACGAAGCCGAGTCGCTGGCCACGCTGGCGCCCAAGGTCACCGGGACCCGCTTCCTGTGCCGTAACCGCGAGCTGCTGGGCAATCCGGCCCTGCTGCTGTTCTCCAGCCTGGGCAATCTGCTGCCCAAGGAAAAGGTCGGCCAGGTAGCTTATGTCGCCGCCAATGCCTGCCTCGAAGCCTGGGCCGGGCAGGTCCGGCGCGAGGGCGGGCGGGCACTGGCGATCGCCTGGGATGACTGGGCCGAGTCCGGCATGGCAACGCGTTCCGCCCACCAGCTGGACCGAGCCCTGGGCCAGGCGCTGGAAGCCCCGGCTGCAGGCGTACTGTGGCGCGACCGCCTGCACGCAAGGCAAGACTGGTGGCTGGATGAGCACCGGCTTGACGGCACCACCGCCGTGATGCCGGCGATGGGCATGGTGGCGCTGGTCCGCAAGGCCTTGTTGGCTTCGCACCCGGCTCCTGCCACGCCGCTCAGCCTGCAGAACATTGCCATCGAGCAAGCCCTGGTCGCCGTCGAGGGTGCCGAACCCGATGTGGTGGTGAGCTTCAGCAGCGATTTCGATGCTTTCGAGTTGTACTCGGGCCATGGCGAATTCTCGCCGGGCGGCTGGCAGCGCCACGCCAGCGGCAAGGTCCGCCTCGCTGAGCCCCTACCCGCCGTGCCCGTGCTGACGGCACCGACCGACAGCCTGTTCCGTGCCGTCGATGGCGTGGGAATCAGCCCGAAGGCCGCACTGCAGTTCGGTCCACGCTGGCGCAATGTCGTGGCGGTCGATCGACTGGCGCCGGACGCCATTCTCAGCCAGCTACAGCTGCCGGCTGCCTACCAAGGCGAAGCCGCGGCCTGCGATGTGCACGTGGCCCTGCTCGACACCGCCACGCTGATCGGTTCGCCGCTGGATGAGGATGTGCAGTTCGCACCGGTTTCCATCGGCGGCTTTACCCGCTACGCCGCAATGACCGACCGCGTGCAAAGCCATGTGCAGGTGACGGACCTCGGCGGCAACAAGCTGCTGCAGGTAAAGATCTGCTCGGCAGCCGGTGAACTGCTGGTTGGCATCGATGACCTGCTGCTGGTCGATGCTTCGGCCGCGCTGCGGGATGCGGAAGTCCGCCGGCACGGCGTGATGCGCCTGGCGGCCGAGCCCGAATTGCGGGCGGACTTCCACTTTGCGACTCGCCATGAAGCCCGCCGCCAGCCCGGCCCGCAGGAAGTCGAAATCGAAGTCCGTGCGGCCGGCCTCAATTTCAAGGATGTGCTGATTGCAGTCGGAGTACTGCCGGAACCCACCGATCCTGCCATGACTTTTGGCCAGGAGGCGGCCGGCGTCGTTACCCGTGTCGGCGACGAGGTGACCGACCTCAAGCCGGGCGACCGGGTGATGTGCGCCGGCCATAGCTGTTTTGCCGAGCACGTGCTCATGCCCCGGCGAGTCGTGGCCAAAATGCCGGCCGTGCTGGGCTTCGGCCAGGCGGCCGGGGTGCCGGTGGCCTTTACCACCGCCTGGATCGCCCTGCGCTACGCCGGCAACCTGCGGCGCGGCGAACGGGTGCTGATCCACTCGGCGGCCAGCGGTGTCGGTATGGCGGCGATGCAGATTGCCCTCTACCTGGGCGCCGAAGTCTGGGTAACGGCAGGCAGCGAGGAAAAACGCCAGTTGCTATTGGGCATGGGTGCCCGGGGCGCCGCCAATTCGCGCAGCCGGGAATTCGGCGCCGCTTTCCGCCAGCAGCTGGGCGAGCGGCCGTTCGACGTGATCCTCAACGCCCTGGCGGGCGAGTTGCTGGAAGAGAGCGTATCGCTGCTGGCTCCGCAGGGCCGCTTCCTGGAACTGGGCCTGCGCGACATCCTGCAGAACTGGCAGCTGGGGCTGGGTATCTTTGCCGAGGGCGGCAGCTTCCATGCCGTGCAGGCAGGGGCCGAGCACCCAGCCTATGCCGCCGCCTGGGCCGAGGTAGCCGAGCTGCTGGCGCAAGAGGCGTTGCGGCCCATGCCCACCCGCGTCTATCCGGCCGGCGAGGTCGGCGAGGCGTTCCGCCATATGGCGCAGGGCAAGCATGTCGGCAAGCTCGTTATCGCCATGCCCGAGCGGACCGAGGCCCACGGCTTTGCCGCCAAGCTGCGCGAAGAGGGCTTGAGCGATGCCGAAGGCGTACGGATCGCGATGGCAATGGCTGCACTGGTACCCCAGCTGGCGGTGCCTTATGTCGCCGTATCGAAGCTGCCGATCGGCTTGGTGCTCGAAAAGCAGGCCGGCACCCGGCAGATGCTGTTTGCCGCCGGCCCCGCCGCAGCCGATGCAGCCGGAGCGGCCGAATCGCTGCAGGGCGCTGATGCCGACACCCTGCTGCAGGCCATGACGACCATGCTGGAAGGCTTTCTCGGGGTGGAAGGGTTGGATGTGGATGCCAGCTTCTTTGCCCTGGGGGCGACTTCGCTCGATCTGATCCAGTTCGCCAAGCGGCTGGAACAGCGCGTGGGGCGCGAGATTCCGGTGGCCTTGCTGTTCAAGGCGGCATCGCTGCGCGAGCTGAGCAAGGAACTCGCGCCGGCCGAGGCGGCCGAGGCAGCCGCCGCCGCGCCAGCGCTGGACGACAAGCGGCGCGCGCTGCAGGCCCGCCGCAAGCTGCGCGGCGCCGGCACCCGGCAGGAGAGCGAAGTCGATGAATAAGCTTCGTTTGCAGCACTTTCTTGCACTGCTGCTGGGCTGCTGCCTGCACGTGGCGGCGGCTCCCCAGCCTGTCGCCGACCCGGACCGGCTGATCGGCGAGTTGCAACAGCGCTGGGATGCCTCGCAGGTGCCGACCGGCGGCCTGAGCCTGGTCGTCGGCGACCAGGTCCGCAGCCTGCGGCTTGGCCGGGCCGAGCCCGGTGCCTTCGAACTCGCTTCCTGCTCCAAGGCGGTGACCGGCCTGTTGATCGCCGTGCTGGAAGGCGAGGGTAAGCTCAGCCGCGACGACGCCGTCACCCGCTGGCTGCCCGAACTCGCCGCCAACCCCAAGTCCGGCTACGGCAAGGTAACGCTCGGCCACCTGCTGTCCCACACCAGCGGTATCTCCGAGCACACGCTCGATCTGCTGCGGCCCGCCGGCAGCGCCGATGCGTTGTCGCAATTGCCGACCCTGCTCAAGGATGTGCCGCTGGCACACCCGGTCGGCAGCAAGGAAGAGTACGCCACGCTGAATTACAGCCTGCTGGGGCTGGTGGCCGAACGGGCGGCAGGCAAGCCGTTTGCCGCCCTGCTGCGGGAAAAGGTGTTCCTGCCGCTCGGTATGCCGCAGACCTTCGTCGATGGCGACCCGGTCGGGGCACAGGTCTCTCGCATCGCCGGCTACAAGATCGGCTTTGGCAGCGCCCGGCCTTATCCGGCGCCGCGCTACCGGCAGAACACGCCGGCGGGCTACGTGGTGAGCACGCCCGAGGACATGGGGCGCTGGTTGCAGTTCCTGCTGCGGCCGGTACCGGCCGGCGATGCGGGGCTGGCTGGCCTGTATGCAGCCCGCGAGCGGGCCAAGCAGCCGCATGCGGCCGCCGGTGCCGCCGGCTATGCCTATGGCTGGGATGTCGAACCCGGCCAGACCACCAGCTGGAGCCACCCCGGCCAGAACCCGGACGGTGGCGCCTATGTGGCCTTCGACCCGCAAACCGGCGTGGGCGTGGCCTTGCTCGGCAACAGCAACAGCCCCCAGGTGATCGAGTTGGGCCGTGCCGCCTTCGAGCAATTGCGCCATGGTGCCGCCCAGCCGCTACCGCAGAAATTGGCGGCGGATAGCGGCGACCGTGCCGCCAGCGTACTGACCGTGCTGACCTGGCTGACGGGCTTAGCCCTGGGTCCGCTGTGGTGGCTGTGCCGGCGCCGCACCACCGCGCCTGAGGAGGGCGGCGATCTGGCCAGCCGGATGGAGGCCAGCATCATCCGCGAGAGCCTGGTGCAGTCGGCCAGGAAGGAAAGCGGCCTGGCCTTTGCCGGCCGCATGCTGGCGCACAATCTGGCGCTTGGGCTGCTGCTGGCCACGGCACCGCCGCTGGCATGGGGCTTGGGCTGGACCAATATGCTGGTGTGGGGGCCAGCCAGCCTGCCGTTCGCGGCCGGCGGGCTGGTGTTCCTGACCAACGCGGTCAGCCTGTTCTTCTTTCTGGCCGCACGCCAGAGCGAACGTTTCGACAGCCGAGTGTTCTCGACGCTGATGGTGGTCAGGGTGGTGGGCTTGACCCTGGTATCGGGCCTGCTCAACTCGGCTTTGATCCTGTGCATCCTGCAGGCGATCGACGGCGGCCAGGTCAATCTCATCGCCAGTGCCGCTTTACTGCTGTGCTGCGTCTATTTCTATATCGCCTGCCGCAAGGCGGCCGAGCAGCAGATCATGCACTTTGGCCACGCCTTCGTGCAGGGCTGGCGGATGGAGATCGTCCGCCGCCTGCTGGCCGCCGACTATCGCAGCCTGGAACAACTCTCGCCGGGCAAGATCCAGTCGGTGGTCGGTGAAGACTCGCAGGAACTGGCCAAGAGCGTGCTGGCCTTCGTGCCTTTCTTCACCAATCTGTTGACCATCATCTTCCTGTTCGCCTACCTGATGATCTTCAAGTCGCTGGTGGCCACGGCCGTGCTGCTGGCCTGCGTGGTGCCGATGATCATCCTGTACCACTTCGTGTCGGAGCGGGCCGACCACATCATGCCGCAGGCTTTGCAAAGCCGCAGCGAGTTCATGGATACGGTCGAAGACCTGCAGAAGGGCTACAAGGGCTTGCGGCGGGACGTGGTGCGGCGGGCTTTCTACCAGCATGCACTGGCGGTATCGGAGCGTTTCAAGCAGTTCCGCATCCGTTACGACCAGGGCTTCCTGGGGGCCTTCTTCGTCGGCGAATCGCTGCTGACCGTGTTGTTGGTGGCGGTGGCCCTGGTCTTCCCCTTCCTGATCGCCGGCTTCGACGGAGCGGCCGCCCGCGAGTACCTGATCATCCTGCTGTACCTGATCGGCCCCCTCAACGGGGTGATGAGCCCCGTGCCCGAGCTGGTCAGGCTGCAAAGCCTGCGGCGCAGCATGGTCGCCTTCCGCCAGTCGATCCAACCGGCCGCCACCGGGCAAGCGGCGCAGCTGCCAAGCGTGGTGCGCACGCTCGAACTGTCGGCGGTACGTTTTCACTACCCGACCACCAGCGACGGCGAGAGCTTCGGCATCGGGCCGGTGTCGTTGCGGGCCGAGCGCGGCAAGGCTTATTTCCTGACCGGCGGCAATGGTTCGGGCAAGAGCACCCTGGCGATGATCCTGGCGGGCCTGTATGCGCCGGAGCAGGGCACCCTGAAGGTGGATGGCGCCGTGGTGTCCTCCGGCCAGCTGCAGGAGCTGACCCGCACGATTTTCAGCGACAACTGGCTGCTGCGGCGCGTCTACGACCCTGCCTTGCTGCAGGCGCGCGAGGCGATCAATCACAACATCGCCACCCTGGGCCTGGCCGACAAGACCGCGCTGGAAGCCGATGGCGCCTTTACCAGCATCCGGCTCTCTACCGGCCAGCGCAAGCGGGTTGCGCTGGCGATGCTGCTGGCCGACCCCAGCCCGGTCGTGGTGCTCGACGAATGGGCGGCCGACCAGGATCCCCGTGCCAAGGCTACCTTCTACCGGGAGTGGCTCCCCCTGCTCAAGGCGCAGGGCCGCATCGTGTTCGTGGTCACCCACGACGATGAGTATTTTGCCGAGGCCGACGCCCTGATCACCATGAAAAACGGTCAGATGATCGAATCACACAGAGAGAGCCATGTTTGTTAACCATTTGCTGGAAAACCATTCCGACCATGCCGGAGCCGACATGACGTCGCTGGGTGGGCATGCGTGGGTTCACGAGCAAATCGATGCCCAGGCAGCACGAACGCCCGACCGCCTGGCCGTTTCCTTCGGCGAGCAGGCCTTGACCTACCGGGAGCTCAGCGAGCGCAGCACGCAGCTGGCAGCCGTGCTTCGCCAGCGGGGCATCGCCCGGAACGAGCTGGTCGCCGTACTGGCCGATCGCTCGCTGGAGATGGTGGTGGGCTTGCTCGGCGTACTCAAGGCGGGCGCGGCCTATGTCCCCCTGGACCCGTCGCATCCGCCCGAACGGCTTGCCTATATGGTGCAAGACAGCGATGCCCGTATCGTGCTGACGCGCAAGGCCGAGCGCGAGCAGGTCGCATCCCTGCTGGGCGATGTGCTGCAAACCGTATCGCTGCTGCTGATCGACGATCTGCCGGCGATACCGGATGCGCCGCTGGAACCGGTCGCACTCGGCGGGGATAACCTGGCCTACGTGATCTACACCTCCGGCAGTACCGGCAAGCCAAAGGGCGTGATGGTCCAGCACAGCGCGCTGGCCAATTTCCTGCGCTCGATGGCACAGCGGCCCGGACTGGATGCAAGCGACGTATTGCTTGCCATCACGACCATCAGTTTCGACATTGCAGGCCTGGAACTGTGGCTGCCGCTGACGCAAGGCGCGCGCTGCCACTTGACGGACCGGGCAACGGTGCGCGACGTCGAACGCCTGATGCACTGCATCGCCCAGGTCAAGCCGACCATCATGCAGGCGACGCCCGCCCTGTGGACCATGCTGTTCCTGGCCGGATGGCGCAATGCCGAGGGACTGCGGGCCCTGTGCGGCGGCGAAGCCATGCCGTCGTCGCTGAAGCAGCGCTTTGTCGAAACCGGCACCCAAGCCTGGAATATGTACGGCCCGACGGAAACGACGGTCTGGTCGGCGATCGATCAAGTCCATCCGGATCGGTCGGTGTGCCTGGGCGAGCCCATCGCCGAAACCAGCTTGCATGTGCTGGACCAGGATCTGCGTCCGGTCGCCGATGGAGGCGAAGGGGAGCTTTGCATCGCCGGTGCCGGGGTTGCCATGGGCTATTGGAAGCGTCCTGAACTGACCGCGCAACAATTCATTCAGCACCCGCTGGCGCCGAACGGCCGCATGTACCGCACCAATGACCTGGTGCGCCTAGGGCCCAACGGCGCCCTGGAATACCTTGGCCGGCTGGACTTCCAGGTCAAGATCCGGGGCTACCGGGTGGAGCTGGGCGAGGTCGAAGCCCTGTTGATGCAACATCCCTCCGTACTCAATGCGGTGGTACTGACCCAGCAGGAACAAGCCGGCGGCAATCGCCTGCTTGCCTACGTGATCGCCTCGGCACAGGCCTTGCAACACCAGAGCGAAGCGGGCCTGCTGGATCACCTGCACCGCCATATGCAAAACAAGGCGCCGGATTACATGCGCCCGGCCGTGATTACCGTTCTCCCGCATTTCCCCTTGACCACCAGCGGCAAGATCGACCGCCGCGCCTTGCCGGCAATCGACCAGCTAGCTTACTCGGGCCTGGATTTCGAACCGCCCCGGACAGCGCCGGAACAGATGCTGGTCGAGGTGTGGGGGGAGCAGCTGGGGATAACCGGCATCGGCCGCAACGCCAATTTCTTCAATCTGGGCGGACATTCGCTGCAGATCGTCAATGTGATGCTGGCGCTGCGGCGGCGCGGCGTCATGGTCGAGATGCATGCCCTGTACAAATACCCGCTTCTGTCCGAACTGGCCTTGCAGTTGCCGGAGCCGACGGCGCAGATGGTCGGCGCGCCGGCCTTGCCGCAGGCGAGCGGTGCGCTGACCGCGCTCGATCCGGCCGCGCTCGCCGTGCTTGCCGAAAGCGTGCCGGGCGGGCTGGCCAATATCGAAGCCGCGGGTCCGCTCGGACCGATGCAGCAAGGCATGCTGTTCCATCTGCTGGCGCACCCGGAAGGCGATCCCTTCGTGCTGTGGCAAGTGGTGCGCTTTGCGCGCGAAGACTTGCTGCATGCTTGGCTCGATGCGCTGCGGGCGACCATCGCGCGCCATGCCGCCTTGCGGGTCGGCATCGTGCACCAGGGTCTGGCGCAAGCGCTGCAGGTGGTCTGGCGTACGGCGCCGCTGGTGGTTGAAACCCTGAGCGGCCCGGATGGCGTGCGTGAACTGCAACAACGCGCCCATGCCCCGCATAAGGATTTCGATCTTGCCCAGGCTCCGCTGCAGCGCTGTAGCTGGTGCCATGACCCTCAGTCCGGCCAATGGGTGCTGCTGCACCAGATGCACCATCTGGCCATGGACCATGCGACCGAGGAACTGATCCAGCAGGAAGTCGACCAGCGTCTGCTGGGCCGTCCCTTGGCCGAAGCCCCGCCGCTCGCGATTTTCGCGGCCCTAGCCGAGCCGGAGCCGGATCGGGCGCGCCGGCAAGCGGCACACAAGGCATATTTCGATGCCATGCTGGGCGGCTACGAGCCGATTCCCGCGCCGCTGGGGGCAAGCCAGGTGCTGGCCGGCGATGCGGTGGTGGTCCAGGCCCAACGTCGCCTGCCTGCCGCGTTGGCCGGCGGGATCCGGCAACAGGCGCGCGCGCATGGCGTCACGGTCGCGGCCATTTTCCACCTGGCCTGGGCCAAGGTACTTACCGGGCTGGGCGGACGCGACGACGTGGTATTCAATACCGTGCTGCTGGGTCGCCTGCAACTGGGCGAAGCGGCCCAGACCGCGCCGGGCTTGTTTATCAATACGCTGCCTATCCGTTTGCAGCTGGGTCAACACTCGGTCCTCGACTGCCTGTGGCGCACCCAGGATGCATTGACGCAGTTGATCGAGCATGAGCAGGCGCAATTGGCACTGGCGCAAAAATCGGCGCAACTGCCAGGCAATACCCCCTTGGCTACCGCCTTGCTCAACTTCCGCCACAGCGGTATTGAACGGATGCTGTCGGCCGAGCCATTTTGTGCGGACACGCCGTCGGCGGTGCCCGGCATCAGCTACTCGGGCGTCAACGATCGCACCCCTTATCCATTGGCGCTGAATGTCGATGATCTGGGCGACGATTTTGTCCTGAATGCCCAGGTCGAGCAGGGCCAGGATGCCCAGCGGATCGGCGACTGGGTCGAATCCGCGCTGCAATCGATTGCCGACGCGTTGGCCACGGCGCCCGGCAAGGTCGCCGGCCGCCTGATCGCCATGCCGGCAGCGGAACGCGAACAAATTTTGCACGGTTGGAACCTGACAGAGGCGGCCTTTCCCGCTCAGGCGTGTCTGCATGAACTGATCGAGGCCCAGGCACAGCGCACACCCGAGGCGGTTGCGCTTGAATTCGGCGAAAGCCGCTTAAGCTATGGCGAACTGAACCGCGAAGCCAACCAGTTGGCTCGCCACCTGGTTCAGGCTTATGGCGCGGGGCCGGATAGCCTGGTCGGCGTCTGTGCCGAGCGCAGCCTGGAAATGGTGATCGCGCTGCTGGCCGTACTGAAAGCCGGCGCTGCCTACGTACCCCTCGACCCGCACTATCCGGATGAGCGGCTCGACTACATGTTGCGTGACGCCGCCACCGTGGTGGTGCTGTCGCACGCGGCGATTCCAGCCGGCGCAGCCAGCGTGCTGGGCAGTTACAGCGCCCAGACCGGGGCCCGTGTGCTTGACCTCGAGACCGGTCGTGCGCATTGGTCAGGGCTGGATGCGAGCGATCTGCCCCGCTCGGCTAGCGGCGCCAGCCCAGACCAGCTCGCTTACGTCATCTACACCTCGGGCTCCACCGGCCACCCCAAGGGTGTGATGAACGCGCATCGCGGCGTCGTCAACCGGCTGGTGTGGATGCAAAAAGCCTATGGACTGACTTCGGCCGATGCGGTGCTGCAAAAGACCCCGTTCAGCTTCGATGTCTCGGTATGGGAGTTCTTCTGGCCCTTGATGTATGGCGCGCGCCTGGTCGTGGCGCGTCCGGAGGGCCACAAAGACCCGGCCTATCTGAGCGAAACGATTGCAGCGCGCGGAATTACCACCCTGCATTTCGTGCCATCCATGCTGTCGGCCTTCCTCGACCATGCAACAGTGCAAGCGGATACGCGCCTGCGCCAGGTGTTCTGCAGCGGCGAAGCACTGCCGGCGGCCAGTGTGCGCCGTTTCTTTGAACGCTTTCCAACGGTCGAACTGCACAATCTGTACGGTCCGACCGAAGCGGCCATCGACGTCACCGCCTGGGATTGCCGCCATGCGGCCCCCACCGGGGTCGTGCCCATCGGTTGCCCGATCGACAATATCCGCATCCATATCCTCGACGGTTGGGGCGAACCTTGCCCGATTGGCGTGGCGGGCGAACTGCATATTGCCGGCGTTGGGGTGGCCCGCGGGTATCTGGGGCGGGCCAAGCTGACCGCCGAGAAATTTATTGCCGATCCCTTCCACCCGGACGGCGGCAGCATGTACCGCAGCGGCGATCTGGCGCGCTACCTGCCTGGCGGTGCGATCGAATATCTGGGACGCAATGATTTCCAGGTCAAGCTGCGCGGCTTCCGCATCGAACTGGGTGAAATCGAGGCTGCACTGCAGTCCCATCCGGCCGTCAAGGAATGCCTGGTCTTGCTGCGCCAGGACCTGGGGGATGCACGGCTCGTGGCCTACCTCACGCCAGCGGCCGCCGAAACCGCCAGCGAGCAGTCGCTGCGCGAACATCTGCTGCTCAGCTTGCCGGCCTTCATGGTGCCCGGCAATCTGGTCTGGCTCGATGCCTTCCCCGTCACCGCGAATGGCAAGCTCGACCGCAAGGCGCTGCCGTCGCCGCACGCAATGGCCAACCCCGATGCCAGCGCCGCCACGCTGGCCGAAGGCACCCAAACCCGGCTGGCCGAGGTCTGGGCGCAACTGATCGGCCACAACGCCATCGGTCCGCAAACCCATTTCTACGAAGCGGGAGGGCATTCGCTATTGGCGGTGGCGCTGATGGCCGGCATCGGCCAGGCATTCGGCGTCAATCTCTCCTTGAGCGCCATCGTCGCCCACTCCGAACTGGCCGCCCAGGCCGCGCTGATCGACGCCGAACTGGCTCGCGGCGAGACGGCTGTTGCGGCAGCGGGACCGGCCGGCGATGGCCGGATTCGTGCGCTGCCGGTGCAAAAAGCCATCTTCAAGGCGATTCGGCTCGATCCGCATGATTTGTCCAACAACAGCTACCTGGCGCTGGCATTCGAGGCCGAGCCCGACCAAAAAGTGCTGCGCAATGTGCTGCAAGCGGTATTTGCTCGCCATGAGGGCTTGCGCGCCCGCTTCGTGCTGGATAACGACGAGGTGTATCTACAGCCCGCGCCGCGTTTTCTGTTCCGCTTGGAGAAGCGCCAGACGCTGGGTTCGCTGGAACAGGATCTGCGCGACTTCGTGCAGCCATTCTCGCTCGACGACGGTATCAATGTACGAGGCCGCTGGATCGGCGATGCCGCACAACCCTTGCTGCTTTTGAATATTTCCCATGCGGTGATCGACGGCTCGGGGATGACCCAACTGCTGGAAGAACTCGCCAGCGGTGATACCGAAGCACCCGCCGAGGCCAGCCTGAGCGCGTATTCGAGTGCCTTCCATGGTGCGCGCTTTGCCGGCTTGCGGCATGGCCATGCCGATTACTGGCAAGCGCGGCTGCAGGGCTGGCAAGCGGCTACGCCCCCCGCTGCGGCCGCCGCCCGCAACGGTAGCTGGCAATTCAGCCTGGATGGCATGCAGAAGGCGCAGATCGATGCGCTGGCCAGCAGCCTCAGGATCAGCCTGTCCGAATTTTTCATGGCGCTCTTCCTCAATCTCAAGGCCAGGCTGGAACAGTCGCCCGATCAACTCACCTCGATGATCTTCCACGGCCGCGACGAACTCGCCCAGCAGGCCGTGCTGGCGCCGCTGATGGCTGTTCTACCCGTGCGGGCAGCGGTGCCGATGAGCGGTTTGAGCGCGGCGGATATCGGCAACATCAGCCTCGCCGTACGCGAGGCTTGCCGCCACTACCTGTTCGACGCCGAAGCCCTCGCAGCGCGCTGCCCCGAGCTTGCCCACGATGCGCTGTTCGCACCCGCCTTCTTCGGCTACTTCCAGCGCGCGGGCTTTGCCGGCCATATCGCCGGCCAAGCGTGCCGGCAGCTGGAGACACCCGCCATCGGCGGCGCGCAAGCGCATTGGAAGCTGACGTGCGAAATCGCCGAACACGCCGGCGGATTCGATATCCGGCTGGAAGCACTCGGGTATCGCGCCACCGACGGCAACGCCGACTGGGAAGCGCTGTTCCGTTCACTGCTCGAAGAAGCGTTGGCAATCAATATCCGCACCACTGAGGCAGGAACCCCCAGCTATGCCTAAGCATGACCCCATCGCCCTCAATGCCCGCAAACAGGCGTTGAGGGATTTTATGCAGCAACAGGCCGCCCCCGAGTACCGGGACTGCCCCTTCTTTGCCGCCAGCGCCCAGCCAGGCGCAGCGGACGTACCGACGAAACTGACGTTCTTGCTGCCGGCCGCGCTCCATCAGCGCATCTTCAGCATGGCAGCCGCGTCGGCCCTGCATCGCCAGTCGCTGTTCTCGGCCTGCTTGAAATACCTCGCGTTCCTGCACTGCCGAGAGGCGGAAGGCGTGCTGGCCTGGCAAACGGACGGCCATTGCCTGCCGCTAGCCTGGAAGATCGATGCCGCCGATCTGGAGCAACCCGTCAAGCGCCTGTTCGGCAGCGAGCTGGCGCTGTGGCGGCAGGCGGCCGAATTGTGCAGCGGCTTGGCGGCGGATGTCCTCGCGGGCGAACTGGCGCCCATGCCCGAAGTATTGGTCGCGTATGCCGAGACCGGCGACCCGCTGGAAGGCGTGAAGCTGGCCGATTATCGATTGGCGATCGGCATCGCGGCCGGGCCCGAATCCACCCGCCTGCAGCTGTGCTTTGCCAAACAGCGGGTCGATGAAGAAATCGTCGGGCTGATCGCCGAGCGTTTCATGCTGCTATTGCAAGGCATGGCGGCGGAACCGGCGGCGCCCCTGGGTTCGATGGCCTGGGTGCCGGCAGCCGAGCAGGCACGTATCACCGCCTTGTCGAGCCCCATGCCGGCAGGCCCCTTGCCTTATCCCAACCTGGCCCACGCGATCGCCGCCGCGCTGCGCACGCGGCCCGATCGCCCGTTTTTGCAGGTGGATAAGCAATCCACCCGCTTTGCCGATCTTGCGCGCTATACCGATCACCTGCTGGCCGACCCGGCTTGGCCGGAATGGGATGCGCTGGGCGACTGCATCCTGATCGTCGGCCCCAAAGGGCCCGAAACCACCCTGGCCGCGCTGGTCTGCATGCGTATCGGCAAGCCGTTCTGCCTGCAGCCCGATAGCCAACCGGAGGCGCAGCTCGATAGCGTGATGGCGGTACATCGGACCCGCGTGGTGTTGCTGGAGGCCGGTTGCGCTGCGCTGGCAGGCTTTTTCGAGGCCAGGAACTGCCAGGTATTGCTGCTGCCCGCGCTGGATGAGGCCAACACGCCGGCCGGCGCGAACGCAGCCTGGCTGGAACGCGGCCTCGCGGTCGAAGCCGATGCCAGCCTGTGCGTGGTCATGACCTCGGGCAGCGAAGGCCAGCCCAAGGGCTGCATCGCCACCCACCGGGCCTTGCTCAACCTGGCGCAGGAAAAAGGCAGTTTGTATGGCCCCGGCCGGTCCCGCGTGGCATCGATGAGCAACCACGCGTTCGACTATTTCGTGCTGGAGTGCGTCGAAGCGATGCTGCTGGATGTCGAGCTGGTCCTGCTGCCGCAGGAAGCGCGGGTGGATGCCGTCAAATGCGTGCGCTTCCTCAGCGAACAAGGGATAGACCAACTGTTCGCCACCACGGTGTTGGCCGAAGACATCATGGCCCAGGGAGAAATCGCCGGATTCAAGCAGTTGTTCTTCGGCGGCGAGAGCCTGCGCAGCTTCAGCAAGCACAACTACCAGCTGTTCCATGTCTACGGCCCCAGCGAAACGGGCGTTTTGACCAGTTGTGCGCCGATACATGCCAACCACCAGCGCATCACCATCGGCAAGCCCATCGGCGGCTACCAGTGCGCCATCGTCTTCCCCGGCACGGTCGAACCTTGCCCGCTGGGCGTACCGGGCGAGCTATTGATCGGCGGGGCAGGGGTGGGACTGGGTTACCTCAACCGGCCGGACCTGACGGCCAAGTCGTTTATCGACGTCGATCAAACCGTGCTGCGCGGACGCTTTTACCGCAGCGGCGACATCTGCTGCTGGAATGCCGAGGGCGAGCTGGAAATCCAGGGCCGGCGCGATCGCCAGCTCAAGGTGAATGGCTTCCGGGTGGAGCTCGATGCGATCGAGCGTTGCCTGTGCGAGCTACCGGGCGTCAGCCAGGCGGCCGTGATCGGCCTGGCCGACCAGCTGGGCCATGCCCGGCTTGGCGCCGTCGTCGCGGCCGGTCCCGAGCTGGGCGAACAGCAGGTGCGGACCTTGCTGGCCGCCCGCCTGCCGGCCTATATGGTGCCGGGCCAGATCGCGCGGGTGGCGGCATTGCCGCTTAACCGCAACGGCAAGCTCGATCGCCCGCGCCTGAAAGCCCTGCTCAGCGAAGCCGCGGCCGAGGCGGTCGTGCCGCCACAGGGCGCCATCCAGAATTGGCTGGCCGCGTGCTGGGCCCGCACCCTGGAAATGGACTTGGCCGCTTTGTCGGTAGACCGCAGTTTCTTTGCCTTGGGCGGACATTCGCTGCGGGCGGCCCGCATGCTGGCCGAGCTGCAGCAGGCATACCAGGTCGAAGTACCGCTGCTCGAATTCTTCCGCAACGACAGCATCGCCAGCCTCGCCGGCTTGGTCGAAGCCCGGCTGGCCCAGCCGTCGGATCAGCCGGCCCGAGCTTTCAGCGATTGTTGGCGAGCGTGCCGGCGGGCGAGGCGGGGCGCGGCCCCTTGTCCTCGCAGGAGGCGCGCCTGTATGCGCAGTACCGCTTGTATCCGCAATCGCTGGCTTATCTGCTGGAAATGGCGATTCCCCTGCCGGCCGGGATAGCACAGGAAGCGGTGGCCACGGCCTTGCAGGCCTTGCTGGAGCGGCACGATATCCTGCGTACCCGCTACCGGGTCGAGGCCGACGGTACGCCGTATGCCGAAGTGCTGCCGGAACTGGCAGCCAGCGACGTGCTGGTCGAACCGGCGGCCTGGCCACTGGCACGGAACCAGCCCTTCGCGCTGGAAGAAGGGCCCTTGCTGCGCGCCTGTATGCAGACCGACGGGCAGGGCGGCTGCCTGCAGCTGCAGATCCATCACATCCTGGTCGATGAACCGGCCATGGCGACCCTGCGCGGGGATTTCGAACGGTTGCTGGACGGCGAAACCCTGCCGGCTACCGGCCCAGGCTACCGTCATTACGCACTGGCACTGGCGGAAGCACGCCGCCAGCCCTTGTGGGAGACGGCGCAGCGTTTCTGGCGCGATTACCTGCAAGGGCTGGCATTCGACCCATTCGGCCACGGCGCGGTGGAAGAGGGCGGCCGGATGGCCAGCCTGAGCTGGCAACTGAGCGCCGCCGAGCAGGCGGCCTGCCAGCGCGTGTGCGCCGAACTCAAGCTGACGCCGGCCAGCTTCTTTCTTGCCCTGTGGGGGCTGGTGGTGGCGCGGGAAGGCAGCAGCGACGCCTTTTCCATTTCGGTTGCCAATGCCTACGGTGCGCGGCAAGGGCTGGAGACGGTCGGCATGTTCGTCTCGCTCGTGCCCTGCAGCCTGCGTTTCGGCCGCGATAACCCGAGCTTCGCCGATTACGCACGGCAACTGGCGGATACGCAGTGGCAGGTAATGGAACAGCTGTTCTTCCCGGTCGAAGAAGTATTCCCGCTGCTGGAACCCGATCCGCGCCGGTTCGGCAGCAACCCCCTGCTCAATGTGGCCTACTCCTATCTGGAAGGGGGGGCGTCCGAGCCGACTGTCGCGACCGACAGCAATGGCGTCGAAGCACAGGGGCCGCTTAGCCTGGCGATCCAGCACGGCGACGGGCAATGCCGGCTGGCGCTGGAATACCAGCCAACCCTCTTCACTGCCGCCCGGATAGAGCGGCTGGCTGCATGCTGGCGCGAGTTGCTGCAGCAGCTGGCCAGCCATGCCCCGGCCGACTGGAAGGTGGACGATTGGGTGGGCGCCACGGCGAGCTTCCGTCCCGCTGTGCGGCATGAGTCCGGCCCCGCCATCGATGCCATCCTGCGGCAGAGCTTCCTGCAACTGGGCGGGCGGCCGGCTGTCATCGACGATGCGGGCGAACTGTCCTGGCAGGAGTTTGCCGCGCTGACGGCCGGCTATGTACAACGCCTGAACGTAACTAGCGTGCGGCGGGCACTGATCCTGGGCACGACCGGCCGTCAATTGCAGGCCTTCCTGGCCGCCTGCTTCCTGACCCGTACCACCTACCTGGCGCTGGAAGACGGCACGCCCGAGGCCCGGGTGGAGGAAGTGCGGCAGCACGCAGCGCCGGATCTGGTGATCGACACCGGCCGCGAAACCGTCACCCCGCTCGCCTTCGACTGGGCAGGGTTCGAGAGCGTCAAGACGCTGGCGGACAACCCGACCGGCTGGATCCTGTACAGCTCGGGCACCACCGGCCGGCCCAAGGGCATCTGCGTGGCCGCCGAGACCGTGGCCGCCTATCTGGCCTCGCTGGTCGAACGACTGCGGCTGCCGGCCGGCGTACGTGTCACCCAGCAATTCTCGCCCAGCTTCGACGGCTATCTCGAAGAAGTGCTGCTGGCCTGGGCCATGCAAGGGACCAGCCTGGTCGTCGACCGCTACAGCCTGCTGGACGAACGCAAGGCGCGCGCCTTCCTGCAGCAACGGCGGCCCGATGTCATCTCGGCGGCGCCGGCACTCCTGTCGGCATGGAACCGCATAAGCGATCTGCAGCCGCTTCCGCGCGTCTGCATCAGCGGTGGCGACTTCCTTGCGCCGGCCGACATCAACCGGCTGCGCGCGCATATGCAGATATGGAACAGCTACGGCCCGACCGAGACCTGCATTGCCGCCTCCATGCTCGATTGCAGCCAGGTCCAGGCCGGCGCTACGCTGTCGATCGGTACCCCGTTTGCCCACGTGGCCTTCTCGGTGGTCGATGCGGAAGGCCGCCGACTGCGGCCCGGCCAATGGGGTGAGCTGCTGATCCATGGCGACTTTGCCCGGCACGGCTATCTGGACGACCCCGAGCGGACAGCGGAACGCTTTGGCAGCGACGAAAACGGCTTTTACTTCCGTACCGGCGACATGGCGATGGCCGGCCATGATGGCCAGTACTTCCTGCGCGGCCGGATGGACGACAGCTGCAAGGTCCGCGGCAATTTCATCGGCCTGGGCGAGCTGGAAGGCAAGGCCAGCCAGTACCCCGGCGTGCTGGCTGCCGGGGCGGCCGTTGCCTGGCCCGGCATGGCCGAAGCCTGCCTGGTGCTGGCGGTGGAAGGCCAGCCCGACAGCCTGGGCGGGCTGCAGCAGCATCTGGCCCGCCACTACACCCGCTCGCACCTGCCCTCGGCGATCTTTCCGCTGGCCCAGCTGCCGCGTACCGACACCGGCAAGCTGGACCGGGCAGGCGTGGTGGCGCAGTTCCACGCTTGGCGCGAGCGGGCACAGCCGGTCTCCGGCGAAATCGAACAGGACGAGGACCTGCTTGCCCTGATGGCGTGCTGGCGCGATTGCCTGAATTACCAAGGCCCGCTGGGACGGGATGCCGACTTCTTCCTGGTGTCGGGTTCTTCGCTGAGCGCCGTCCGGCTCGCCGGCCAGATCGAAACCCGCTTCGGCGTGAGTTTCAGCCCGGTCGATGTCTTCCGCCATGCCACCGTTGCCGGCCAGCAGGCCTTGATCGCGGCGCGGCGACTGGGCGAATCGGCGGCGCCGGTCAGCGTGCGGCAGCTGAATGCCGATGTGGCCGGCACACCGAGCCTGATCCTGCTGCCGCCGGCACTGGGCGGGCTGCAGGAGTTGCAGGCGCTGGCCGACCGCTGGTCGGGCCAGGTAGCGGTATCGGTGCTGACATTGGCACCGGAAGCGGCCGAGGCCCTGTCGGAAGCCGCCTTCGAAACCGCCTTGCTGCAAACGCTACAGCCCTTGCTGGCGGCAGCCGGCAGACCGGTGTGGCTGGGTGGCTATTCGCTCGGGGCCGAGATGCTGGCGGCGCTGCTCGAGCGGCATCCGGCACTGGCCGATGGGATCGACAGGCTGGTGTTCCTCGATCCGAACCTCGATACCCGGCTGTTCGAGGGCCCCGGACTATTCGCCGAATTCATCGAGTTCTTCAGCGAGCTGGGCCAAGCCGAAGATTTGGGCGGGATGCTGGACGGTATAGCCGAAGCCAGCCTGCGCCAGCGCATGCCGGCGCTGTATCGCGAATGGCGCCAATACCGGCTGCAGCACGGCTTGCTGGCAGGCCGCAGCTTTGCGGCGCGGGTGCCGGCGCTGCTGCAAGCCGGCACGGCCGTGTCCGTGCTGCTGTCGGACGAAGCCGATGCCGCTGCAATGGCCGGCCTGCCTGCCGAGCTGGCGCGGAATGGTTGGCTGCGGCAGTTCGCCGGCAGCCACACCGGATTCCTGCTGGCCCTCGACGCCCAAGAACTGATGCATGACCACAGGGTAGCGGCGGACCGCTACTCGCTTGTTTAAATAAGGTAATCAAATCGATATGAGCGCAGCAATAAGAGAAGACCTGGACATTGCCGTGATCGGCCTCGCCGGCCGCTTTCCCGGTGCCGATAACTGCCAGGCGTACTGGCGCAACCTGCTGATGGGCGTGGACTGTGTCTCGCGCTTTTCGGAGGAGGAGTTGCTGGCTGCCGGCCATGACCCGGCCAAGATACGCAATAAGGACTACGTGCCGGTGAACGGCGTGTTGGGTGGGGCCGACCATTTCGACGCCGAGTTCTTCGGCTACAGCCAGGCCGAAGCGGCCGTGATGGATCCGCAAACCCGGCTGATGCTCGAATGCGTATGGCACGCATTGGAAAATGCCGGGGTCGATCCCGACAAGCGCGGACGCAATATCGGTCTGTTCCTGGGCGCTCGCAGCACGGTGCAATGGACCATGCAGGCCATGCTGTCGGGCTTGGCCGACAATGTCGGCGGCTTTCTGGCCTCGCAGCTGGCCAACAAGGACGCCATGGCCACGCTGATTTCGTGGAAGCTGGGCCTGCAGGGGCCGAGCTTTACCATGCAGACCGCCTGCTCGACCAGCCTGGTCAGCATTCACCAGGCGGTGCAGAGCCTGCTGAGCGGCGAGTGCGATTTCGCGGTGGCCGGCGGCGTCAGCCTGCTGCTGCCGCAGCAGAACGGCCACACCTACCAGGAAGGCATGCTGTTCTCGCGCGATGGCAAGACCCGCGCCTTCGACGCCGATGCCAGCGGTAGCGTGTTCGGCAGCGGCCTGGGCGCCGTGGTATTGCGGCGGGCCGGGGATGCGATCGCCGATGGCGATCCGATCTGGGCCATCCTGAAGGGCTCGGCCATCAATAACGACGGTGCTCGCAAGGTCGGCTATACCGCTCCCAGCGTCAAGGGCCAGGCCGAAGTGATCCGTTCCGCCCTGGGGCTGGCCGAAGTCGAGGCCGCCGATCTGGACTACATCGAGTGCCATGGCACGGCCACCGCGCTGGGCGACAGCATCGAGTTCATGGCGCTGCGGGAGGTATTCCAGTGCGACCGCATCGACGATGCCGCCGTGCCGAACCAATGCGCTTTGGGGGCCGTAAAAAGCAATATCGGCCACCTGGATTCGGCCGCGGGCGTGGCCGGCTTTATCAAGATGGTGATGGCGCTGCGCCATGGCGTGATTCCGCCCACCCTGCATTTTCAGCGCCCCAATCCGCAGCTGCAATTCGACCGCGCGCCGTTCTACATCAATAGCGACGCCCAGCCCTGGCCCGCGCGGCCCGGCAAGCCGCGCCTGGGCGGCGTCAGCAGCTTCGGCATCGGCGGTACCAATGCCCATATCGTGCTGCAGCAGTATGTGACGCCGGCCGAGCCGTCCGTACCCGCCAGCTCGGCCACGCTGCTGTTCCCCTTCTCGGCCCGCAATCCTGCCGCATTGGGTCGCCAGCTGGAGGCGATGGCGCAATGGCTGGTGACGCAGGAAGGCCTGGATCCGGCGGCGCTGGCCCATACGCTGGCACGCCGTCGCAGCCTGCCTTGCCGCCTGCTGCTGGCGGCGGATTCCCGCGCGGCGCTGCTGCGGGAGATCAAGCGCTATCTGGCGCAGGAAGAGGCCGTGGCAGCCCTGGACTTTATACGTCCAGCCCTGGAAAACAACGCTGCCGACCAACTGGCCGCCGCCGCTGGCTGGCTGGCCGGCAAACCACAGGAACTGCCGGCCGCGCTGCTGGCCTACTTCGAGGGTGTTCCGCTGCTCGACCTGCCGGCTTACCCGTTCGAGCGTGAGTCGCATGGCATCGGCCATATCGCCGACAAGACCTGGCTGCAGATCGCCGAACTGCTGACCGGCTCCGAGGGCGGCAAACGCTCGAAGAACGAAGCGGGGCTGCTGCTGCCATTCTGGCGGCCCGTGCGGCCTGCAAGCGCGGCGGAGACGCCGCCGCGGGCATTGCTGCTGGCCGATCCGGCACTTGCCGCCTTGGTCGAGGGCCTGGCAGGCCGGCAGGTCGAGGCGGCCAGCGTGGACCTGCGGTGTCCGGTCGCCCTGCGCACCGCCCTGGCGCGCTTGACCGCCGAGGCACAGCCCGGCCAGTCGCTGGTCCTGGCGCTCGCCTTCGCGCCCACCGCCTTTACCCTGGCCGACGATGCACTGGCGCGGCTGGCGGAGCTGGGCCGGATGCTGGCATCGACCGATTTCTCGGGCTTCGCCTCCACCCAGCTGTACCTGCTGGCACCGACAACGACCGCCACGGCGGATGCCGATGCCGTCTTCACCGAAGCGGCCTTGAAGTCGCTGGCACTGGTGGCGCCGCAGGAGGTGCCCGGCATCCGCTGCAGCTTTGTCCAACTGGCCGATACCGATGCGGCAAGCACGCAGGCAACGCTGGCCCGCCTGCTGCAGGCCCCGCTGGCCGGGCCGCTCAAGCTCTCGGCGGAGGGCCTGTTCGTCGAGGATTTCCGCAGTCCCGATGCCGACGAGAGCGAGGGCCTGGATGCCGAGCGCTTCATGGGCAAGACCTATGTCCTGACCGGCGCGGGCGGCCGTATGGCCAAGGTGATGGCAGGCGTGCTGGCCCGCCGCTACGGCGCCAGGCTGGCGCTGGTCAGCCGGCAGGCGGCTGACTCCACCGCCATGCAAGCGCTGCGGGCCGACCTGCTGGCGGCGGGTGCGGCGGCGGTCGAAGTGTTCCCGTTTACCCTGGCGACCGAAGCCGATGGCGTAGCGCTATTCACGGACATCCGCGAGCGGCTGGGGCCGATTTTTGCGGTGATCCATGCCGCCGGCGTGACCGACGGGGATTCGTTCTCGCCGCTGGCCGGCCTGGATGCCCGCCATTACCGCGCCCAGCTCGACCCCAAGGCCCGGGCGGCGCAGGTGCTGGCAGCGGTATTCGCCCACATCCCGGTCGAGTACTGCTTTGTCACCTCGTCGATGTCGGCATTCTTCGGCGGGATCGCCCACGCGCCGTATGCTGCGGCCAATCTCTTCCTGGACGGCTGGGGCCGTAGCCGCAACCGGCAGGCAATCGGGCCGCGCTGGGTGGTGGTGAACTGGGAGACCGTGCACTTCGACGCCCATCGGCAGGGCGAGGCGCCGACCTGGGGCGCCAACGAGGTGGCATTGGCCGGCGCCGACTTCCCGGCGTTGTTCGAGCAAAGCCTGCGAGAGCACGACAGCGAAGGGCAGAAGATTTTCTCGGCCGGCCGCTTCGTCGATCGGCTGCAAACCTGGGGTGGTCGCCTGGCCGGCGTGGCAGCGTCCGCACAGCCGGCGGCAGCCGGCGGCTTGCGCCTCAAACCGCGTCCGGCCACCGTGACGGCGGCCTACCTGGCGCCGTCCACGCCCTTGCAGACCGAACTCGCAGCCATCTGGAGCCCGATCCTGGGCGTGGAAGGCATTGGCGTGGACGACCGCTTCATGGACTTGGGCGGCGATAGCCTCAAGACCATCGTGATGGCGGAAAAGGTCTACAAGAAGCTCGGCAAGCGCGTGGTCATCCAGGAATTCTTCGTCCAGCCCACCATCCGCGAACTGGAGCGTCAATGCCTGCTGGAAGGCAACCGGGCCGATGCCGCGCCCGTGGTCGAAATCGACCCGGCCGCGCCTATCGTCGCGAGCGCCACGCAGGAGTCGCTGTATGTACACCAGACCACCTTCGCGGATGCCAGCTACAACATGCCGGTCGCGTTCCATTGCCCGGTACGGTTCAGCGCAGTGGCGGTCGCCGCGGCAATCCGCCAGGTGGCCGAGCGGCATCCGGTGCTCAAGTGCCTGTTCGCGCGGCGGGATGGCCAGCTGCTGTTGCTGCCGCAACTCGCCGGCGATGTCAGCCTGACCGTCGCGCATGCCGCCGCCGACGAGGCCGAAAACACCGCGCGGCTGCAGGCATTTGCCGGCCAGCCCTTCGACCTGCACGTCGATCTACCGATCCGGGCGCTATTGCTGGAATCGACCCGGCCCGAAGTGGCGCACCAGGTGCTGATCGTGGTCCATCACATCGTTTGCGATGCCGTCTCGCTCGGCATTCTGGCCAACGACTTCCAGGGCCTGCTGGCAGGCCATGCGCTGCCGGCAGCGGACTACCAGTTTGCCGCCTATCGCCACCAGCAGCAGAAGTCCGAAAGCGCCGAACAAAGCCGCAAGGACAAGGCTTACTGGCTGGCCAACTTATTGCCCCTGCCCAAGCCGCTGGCCTTGCCGCTGCAAGCGGGCGCGCATGGCCAGGCCGATGCCGACAGCCATCGCGGCATCACGCAGCTGCGGTCGATGCCGGCGCCTTTGGCCGCCAAGATCCGCGCGCTGTGCGAAGAACTGGGGGTGTCGCCGTTCATCTTCTTCCTGGGTGCCTTCGGCGCGCTGATGAGCAAGATCGGCCATAGCGAGTCGGTGCTGCTGGGCGTGCCCGTGACCGGCCGCAACCAGCCCGAGGAACTTGCGCTGGTGGGGTATCTCGTCAACCTGCTGGCGGTAAAGATGGAGGTCGATCCCGACTTCGCGGTGGCCGATTATCTGCTCGACCTGCAAGCGCAGTGGAACGAAAGCGTGCCCTATCAACGCTGCGCGCCGGGCGAGCTGGTGGAAGCATTGCGCGGCGAGCCGTACTGCCAGGACCGGCAGGGCCGGCATCCGCTGTTCGATGTGGTGTTCGGCTATCTGCCCTTCAGCCTGAATGGCGGCACCGAAGCGGGCGACGACGGCGGCTTTGCACGGCTGGAGCTGGCGGCCGACACCGCCAAGTTCGATCTGTTGCTGGAGGTGTCCGAAACCCGCGACGCCTTCGACTGCGAGATCCAGTATCGCGAACGTTTGTTCAGCGAGGCGACCATCACGGCGGTATTCGACTACTTCTTCGAACTGGTCGATTCGGTGCTGGCCGACCCCGAGACCGAGCTGGGCCAGCTGTTGCCGGCACTGCAATCCGCCTCGGCCCAGGCGGGCATCAGCGCGCAGGACGTGGATCAGGAGTTCGACTTTTGATGATGGGACAAACCATGAGTTTTATCGGCAAGGCATGGAATGCCTTGGGTGACGCGGCACTATGGGCGTACGAGGATGTCAGCATCTACCGGCAAGCGCGCGAGCCGGCGTCCCCCATCGACAAGGCCGAGGCGCTGCAGCGCTTGCAACAGGCCGAATATCGCGAAGTTGAGCGGGTCAAGGATATATCGGCCGCCGATTTCGCCGAGCGCTACCTGATGCGCCGGCAGCCGGTGATCGTGACCGATGGTTTGCGCGATTGGCCGGCGCGCGATGGCTGGAGCTTCGACTCTTTCAGCCGCGAGTTCGGCGACATGACGGTGCAACTGCAGGACGCCGGCTTTCGCCCCGGCGCAAAGGCCAAGCTGGGCAGCTATCTGGCCGAGGTAGCGAGCCGGCCGCCCGTGGCGCTGGGTGAGCTGAACCGGGATCTGGATTACCTGCGCTACACCTACGATTCGTATTTCAAGCATCTGTTGTTCACCTGGGGCTTTGGTCACCGGGTGAAAACCGATTCCTTCAGCTTCGTGGCCTTCCAGCGCATCCGCGAGCAATGGCGCCGGCCGTATTTCCTGCCGGCCGGCGGCTACCGGATTCCCTGGGTACAGGTGGGCGAGCTGCAGCCGAACGAGCGGATGTGCCAGGACTGGGGGCTGTATTTCTCGGCACCCGGTGCCTGCACCCGCCTGCACGTGGACGGCATGCGCAGCAATGCCGTGCTGTGCCAGATCGCCGGCACCAAGGCAGGCTGGATCTTTTCGCCCTCGCTCGAAGGGGCAGCCCGCTGCGCGGCGGAAGGCAAGCCCGCCGATGACTTCCCCGGCCATGGCGACGATGCGGCGGACCGCATCTGGCGCTTCGACCTGATGCCGGGCGAGATCATGCTGATCCCGCGCGGCTTGAGCCACGAAGTGCATACGCTGTCGCCCAGCATTTCGCTGACCTACAACTTCGTGACCAAGGGGGAGTGGCAGGAATACTTCCGCTACAAAAAGGCGCGTGGCGCGGGCTGGATCGCCGGTTCGCCCATCTCGGCCGTGCCCGAGTTCGAACGGATCTACCGGGGCGGCGCCGGCACCGCCGCCGCCCCGGCCGACAAGGAGCTGCACCTTGCCTGATCCTCTCTCCGCCAATGTGATCCTGCCCCCGGCGCAAAGCAGGCCGGATGCGGCGGTACAGCTGCTGTTCCTGCACCATGCCGGAGGATCGAGCTATCCCTATCTGCAACTGGGCAACCAGCTCTCGCCGGCCATCGAACCGTTTTGCCTGGAGCTGGCCGGGCGCGGCTCGCGCTTTCTGGAGCCGCTGCAGGCCGACCCGGAACCGACGCTGGCGGCCATCGTCGCGGCGGTCGAGCGGCTGGGCCTGGGTCAGCGCAAGCCGCTGTTGCTGTTTGGCCACAGTCTGGGGGCCGAACTCGCCTACCAGCTTGCTGCGCGGCTGTTGGCCCGTTCCTTGCCGATGCCGCTGGGGCTTATCCTGTCGGCCCGGGTATTCGTCGACCCCGTTACGGTCAGTCGGCAGCCGCCTGGGGTGCCGGATGAGACGCTGACCGATGCGGCCATCCTGCGATTGTTGCAAGCCTATGGCGGCACGCCGGACGAAGTGCTGACGGATCCCGAACTGAGCCGCTACGTGGTCGGTGTCATGCGTAACGACATGGCACTGCTGGCTGCGCTATGCCGTCTGCCCAAGCCGCTGCTGCCGATAGCGGCCGAGGTTGCGGGGGGCGATGCCGATCACCGCGTACCGGCGCAGCAGCTCGCCGACTGGGGCCGCGCGTTTGCCGGGCCGGTCGGGCTGAGCCAGTTCGCCGGCGATCATTTCTACCTGTTTTCGAATGTGCAGATCATCCCCTGGATCGAGCAGCAGGCCAGCCAGCTGGCCTTTGCCGTACCGGGGCGGGCGAGCCTGCCGCAAGCTGCAATCCTTTAACCAAGTCGAGTCCACCCATGTCCGAATTTTCTTCTACCGTCGAGTCGTTCTGGCAATCGTCTTTTCTTAGCGGCGATATCATTTTCAGCAGCGACGCGCTAAGCATTTGCGCCAATCCCGACCTTGGCGCCGATCGCCAGCTGATGCTGCTGGAAACCGCTGCCGGCAAGCTGCAGATGGCACTGACCCCGGCACTGGCCGACAAGCTGGGCCTCTACCTGCAGACCGGGCTGACCCCCGCGCTGCTGCGCCAGAAGCTGCAGGATGCCGGCATCGCCCTGCACGGCGCCGACTACGTGTTCTACTTCAACGAGCCGGCACGGCAGGACTTGCTGCAGGAGCCGCAGCCCGGCCATATCCGCCAGCTGAGCGAGGCCGATGAAGCAGTCTTCGCCGAATTCCAGGGCAATGCCTCGGAGCAGGACCTGGACGATGCCTATGTCGAGCTTGATCACTGGGCGGTATTCGGCGCTTTCGAGCAAGACCGCCTGGTCTGCGCCGCCAGCATGTACCCGTGGGACGAGCAGCAGATTGCCGACCAAGGCGTACTGACCCTGCCATCGTTCCGTGGCCAGGGCCATGCCCGCAGCGTGGTCCGCGCCATCAGCCGCCATGCCTATGCCCAGGGCTACGAGCCGCAGTTCCGTTGCCAGCTCGACAATACCGCCTCTGCCGCGCTCGCCCAGTCCGCCGGCCTCAGCCTGTATGGCACCTGGGACGTGATGGCATCCGGCTCCGACGAATAAAACAATCCCCTGACCGGCAGCGGTGCCTAGGGAAACACTGATTTAATGCGCTAACGAGCGAAAGCGAGGCTCCCTCGCGAGGGCGAGGGCGGGGGGAGTGGGATAAAACAGCGAGGGAATCGTTGATTTATCACGGTCCGCCGGCACCCGGCTTTGCCGGGTGGTGAGCCGCAGCTTGAGCACGCGCAATATTTCAGACGTCCCCAGCGCTGCTGCCTACCTGCACAAGAGAAAATAGTAATGTCACATCTGAAGATCGCCGTCATCGGCGGCGGCAATATCGGTTCGAGCCTGGCTTTTGACTGCGCCCTGCGCGGCCAGCAGGTTGTCGTGGTCGAGCGCGACGCCGACGCATGCGAGCAAAGCCGGGCCCGCATCGAAGAGACCGCCAGCTACGCACCGTTGTTCAGCCCGCTGGCCAAGGGCAAGGCGGCGCAAGATATCCTGCGCCAGATCGTCTGGACCACCGAGCTGGAAGCCATCAGCGATTGCCAGTTCGTGGTCGAGAACATTCCCGAGAATATCGAGCTCAAGGAGGCGCTGTACCGGCGCATGGCCGGCTTTATCGCCGACGATGCCGTGGTGGCCGCCAATACCTCCTGCATTCCCATCACCAAGCTAGGCTCGTTCCATAGCCGGCCGGAACAGGTGATCGGCGTGCATTTCATGAATCCCGTCTACATGAAGCACACGGTGGAGGTGATCGTCAGCCTCACCACGTCCGACCAGACCCGCGACCGTTGCCTGGCGATGCTGGCGACACTGGGCAAGAAATCGGTGGTGGTCAAGGATGGCCCCGGCTTCGTATCCAACCGCATTTCGCATTTGTTCATGAACGAGGCGGCATTTTCCATCCAGGACGGGATCGCCAAGCCAGCCGATGTCGATACGATCTTCAAGGAGTGCTTCGGCCACAAGATGGGACCGCTCGAAACCGCCGACCTGATCGGTATCGACACCGTGGTCAATTCGCTCGATGTGCTGTACCAGCTGTTCCAGGACTCGAAGTACCGGGTATGCCCGCTGATGCGCAATATGGTCGATGCCGGCCATGTGGGCCGCAAGTCCGGTAAGGGCTTTTACAGCTATTAAGCGCTCGGAGCCTGTTCAACTCCCATAAAAACCCCCGGCGATGCCGGGGTTACTTATTTCCGGATGCAATGAAACCATCGTTTTCCACCCATTCACGTCGGCTACGCCGCCCCCGTCTACGCCAGTCCTGTGCCATGGTTCTGCTGGCCTTGCTGCCGGCTGCCTCGCAGGCGTCAGCCATCAAGGCCTATACGCTGGGCAAGGACGAGCAGCCCATTGCCGTTGATGGCCGGCTGGACGAATCCGCCTGGCAACAGGCGCCGCGCCATGACCGGTTCGCGCAGTATTCGCCCACGGCTGGCGCCCCGTATGCCGAGCATCTGCGTACCGAAGCGCGGGTCATCCTGGACGGCCAGGCCGTCGTGATCGGCATCCGCGCCTGGGACAAGCAGGCGCCGCGCGTGGTCCTTTCCCGGCGCGATGCCGTGCAGCGCGACCAGGACCTGATCGGCGTCTGGCTCGACCCCAACGGCCGCCGCGAGTCGGCCATGTTCGTCAAGGCCAGCCTTGCCGGCGTGGTGACCGACGGCATGTATCTGGGCGCCGACGATGAAGAAGACACGGGCCCGGACTACCCGGTCCAGCTTGGCGTGCAACGCCTGGACGACGGCTACAGCATGGAAATCCGCTTGCCGCTGGCCGGCCTGCGCTACCCGTTCGATAGCAGCACGCCATGGCAGATGACCATGGTGCGGGCTATTCCCGGCGCCGGCGACCTGATGCTGGTCAGCGGCGAGGCCGACGACAACGCGCTCAACTTCCTGAATGCGAGCCTGCCGCTTGAAGGCACGGCCGAGACGCTGAACCGCCATCGGCGCCAGTCCGAAGGACAGGCCGTGGTCGAGTGGACCGGCCGCAGCGTCAAGCAGCCCGGCAGCGAGAGCCGCGAAGGCAATCTGGGGTTGGAAGGCTGGTGGCGGCCGCGGGCCGACTGGGTGTTCAACGCCACCCTGAACCCTGACTTTGCCCAGGTCGAGATCGATGCGCCGCAAGCGAGCGGCAACCGGTCGCTCGCCCTGGCCCTGCCGGAAAAGCGCCGCTATTTCCTGGAAAGTGCCGATGTGCTGGGCTTGGCCTTGCCGGCCTTCTACTCGCGTACCGTCGGCGACCTGCGCTGGGGCCTGCGCGGCACCTGGCGCGGCGAAGCGGCCGACGCCTCGCTGCTGCTGCTGAAAGACCGGGCCGGAACCGGCGTACTGCGCGGACGCCCCTGGGGGACCGAAGCCTGGGTGCTCGATAGCCACAGCCAGGTGCAACTGCTGCGGGCGCGTTCGCAGCAGCCGCAGACCGATGGCGGCCTTACCCACGGGCTGATGGCCGGTCAGCGCAAGCTCGACAGTGCCCGCTACAACCGGGTAGCAGGCATCGATGGTCTTTGGCACCAAAGTCAGGATGGACGGCACCTGCAGGCACAATGGAATGTCATGACCAGCCAGAACACCATCGCGTTGGAAGACGAAGGGAGCTCGGGACGCACCGCCGCGCTGGCCCGTTCGGCCGAACGCGGCTGGCGCGCCTGGTTCAAGGGCCTGCACAACGACGACGACTGGCGCAATAGCGCCGAATTCGCCTTCGTCAGCCCCGAATTCGTCAATCTGCTGGGCTTCAGCGATCAGGCCGGCCTCTGGCAGGCCGGCTTCGAACTCAATCGCCAGCTGGGGGCAAAGCAGCTCCCGCTGGGTGAGCAGGGTTTTCCCCTGCACGAAACCGAACTGCATCTGGGCCTGAAGGAAGTGAGAAGCCTGCGCGATGCCGCGCGCAACGAGCCGGGCAATGAAGTCATCCGGCGGGAAGTGCGTCTGGGCGGCGAGATCAGCGCACCCGGCCGCAGCTCGCTATGGCTAGATGCGGGTGCCGACCAGCAGCGGGCCCACAGCGGCGGCCGCCTGCATGCCACCCCGGGCTTGCACGGCGGACTGGAAACCAGCCCCTGGCCCTGGCTTGCGCTATTGTCGGTTGAAGGCAACGTGGGGCGTCAGCTCGATAGCGAGCTCGATCGGGTCGGCTCGGGCGGTTGGTGGTCGGCCAGCGCCCGTATGCGCTGGCCACTGGCAGGCGGCCGCAGTATCGAACTCGACCCCGCTTTCAGCGGCGTCCGAATCAAGGGAAACGATGAGGCGCCCGGCTATAGCGAAACCGGCCTGCGCCTGCTCGGACTGCTGCACTTCAATGCCAACAGCAGCCTGCGCGTTATCCTCCAGCACGAGCACAGCGAACGCGAAGCCCACGCCGACCAGCCCGCCAGCGTAGAGCGCAGCAGCCACCGCTCCCTGCTCTGGCGCCACCGCCTGAACCCCGCCTGGCAAGTCAGCACCGGCCTGCAATGGGACCGCAACGACGGCCGGACCCGCCGGGAATGGTTCGTCAAACTGCAATCGACATTCGAGTCCTGGTAGGCGCGGGTTCAATGCCTGTCGGACGCCGCGCTTGAAACCTTCCGTGCCCCTGTCCGCCGGGTCGGTACGCGTTTTTTCGTACCGGCCCGAGGGGCTTGGCCCAATGCGCCGTCCGTCGCCAGCCAAGACCAGTCGATGTCCTTGACCTCGTCGTATTGCAGCAGATCCGTCTGCCAGAACCGTTCGAATACCCCGGCCTCCAGCCACTCCAGAAAGCGCCGATGGGCCGAACTGCTCGAGCAGATGCCGGTGGAATTGAGTGCATTCCAGCAGCAACCGGTATGCAGCACAAACAGGATCGCCGTCATCGCTGCCCGATTATCCACGCGCTGGCGGTGGCACTCCAGGGGATGGGGCTTGCTCTGTACCACCGGCAGCAAGGGTTTGATGCGGTCCCAAAGTTCATCCGATAACGCCCATTTGGCCCCCATTTTTTACCTCGTTCAGCTGTCTCAAATTAAAACCGGCAGTCACACCTATCCAGATAAGTACCAAGACCCTGTTTACGATCTTGTGCTTAAGGGAAGCTTAGCGAAATCCGGAGTTGCCGATACCTAGCAACCTTGGTCGCGGGCCGTTCAAGCAATTTCAGCTATCAGCCAGCGAGAAGGCCCCGCGCAAAACCAGGCTGTGGGCCGTTGTCGCCTGTTGACGATCATTCGTGGCTCCGCAACGCCAGCCGCCGACCGATGGTAGCCGGCCAGGCCTATGGCTCAACTAAGGAAGCGCTAATCTTAGGCGTCGTTGCGGGTGTTGCCGGGTGGCGAGCTGCGGTTTGAGTACGTGCAATATTCCGAGTAGCCGGGCGTTCTGCCTGTATTCCTTGATTTGATTCGGCAAATACCGACAAAAATCGTCAAGATTCAATAGCGCTGTTTTTTCATCGACGAAACTATGGTGGTTTGATCTTATCGCGTACCGGCAAATAGCGTTCTGTGCCACCGCCGCTGCGAAAACCTACGATAAAGCCGATTGGCATGCCGTAGGGTGAAACGACCAATACCGCCACGCGAGCTAGGCATTCACTACCTAAGTACGAGACAATCCCGCGCATCATGGCAAACAGCAATCAACTCAAGGCGCTACTGCGCTCCTTTGCAGAGGGCGACGACCGTCACTTCTACTCGGTGGCCATGCAGATGGCTGCCCACGAGGCCAAGCAGGGCCATGGCAAGCTGGCGGAGGATCTACGCGAGCTGATTGATGCTGCCAAAGGGCGCCGTAACGCAAACGCCACTGATCGTGCAATTCCCATCGCTCGACCGAAAGGCGAGCTGGCTTCGTTGCTGAGCGTCACTTATCCATCCCGACGCCTGCCAGACATGGTGCTCTCCCAACCCTTGCTCGATGCGTTGCAGCGAGTACTGAAAGAGCAAAGGCACCTGACCAAGTTGCGCAGCCACGGTCTCCAGCCACGGCGAAAGTTGTTATTGGTGGGACCGTCCGGTACCGGTAAGACCATGACGGCCGCCACCCTCGCCGGCGAGTTGGGCATTCCCTTGTTTGTCGTCCGTCTGGATGCCCTCATCACCAAATTCATGGGAGAAACGGCTGCGAAGCTGCGCCAGGTGTTCGATGCCATGTCGTCTACTCGTGGCGTGTACTTCTTCGACGAGTTCGACGCGATCGGCAGCCAACGCGGCATGGCCAATGACGTCGGCGAGATCCGCCGCATCCTGAACAGCTTCCTGTTGATGATCGAGCAGGACGAGTCGAGCAGTGTGATCGTTGCGGCCACGAATCACCCGGGCATCCTGGACGAGGCACTGTTTCGACGCTTCGACGACGTAATCGAATACCACGTGCCTGCAGGTGAGGAAATCCAGGCGCTGCTACGTATGCGATTGGCGAGCTACCTCAAGTCAGCCAAGGCGCATGCGGATCTCGCTGCAGTGGCAGAAGGTTTAAGCCACGCAGAAATTTCGCGGGCAATCGACGACGCGATTAAAGACGCAGTCATGTACGACCAGACCAATGTGCCGGCCGAATCCCTGCAATGTTTGCTACAACAGCGGCAAACCATACGTCAGCGCACGGCCGTCGGTAAAATATAAGGGCGGGGTCCGGGATGGCCACCAAGGAACAGCAGCGACGGCCCCACCTCTTCCCACAAAATACGCGCACCCGCGAGGGTTATACCGCGAGACACGGTGGCAGCGCTCCCTCTGTTCCGGCATTGCCGCGTGAACCACATGCGCTCGTCCTGCGTGCTCAATTGGCACAGGTTACGAGCGCCCAGCAGCAACGGGTCGTCCAGCAACAAGCCGCCGGGCTTCAGGCTGCGATCGGTATTCAGGTTGAGTTCGAGAGCCGGCGCGGCGTCGAATTAGCGGCCGAGAGCCTTGCACGAGACCGACAAGGCATTGAGCTTATGAATGTGCGCCACCTTGGCGATCAGGTGCTGGCTACGGTTTTTGTTCCTCAAGGCAAGCTGCCGCATTTCGAAGAACTCATCGCTGACTACGTAGACCACAAGGCGGACAGGAACGGTAAGCCTCGCGACCACCAGTCGTTGATTGATGCAATTCGCGCAGTGCGCGTGGCGACCTTCCAGTCCTTGTGGACAGACAGCACTGACGCCTTGCCTTCAAATGACGACGAGGCAGTCTGGTGGGAAGCGTGGCTGCCAGCAGGCAAGCACCGAGACCTGCGCCTGACCGACTTCCGCAAGCTGGCGGAGATGGCCAGCCTGGCGGTGAGCGAACGTGAGCTGCACTTTCCTGAACGATCGGTCATACACCTATACGGAAGCAAGAGTCAGCTGCTTCAGGCAGTACTGGTACTCAATATGGTTGCCGAGTTGCGGCGCGCCAAGACGACGGCCGAATTCTTTAATGCATTACCATTGGACGAACAATCCGAGTGGTCAGCAGAACTTCAAAGCCGACTGACACCTGCGCACACGGGCGATACCTACGTGACGCTATTGGATACGGGAGTGAACCATGGCCATCCGCTGCTGATGCCAATGGTGACCAGTGGGGATTGTCATAGTATCGAGCCTGGCTGGGGGCTACACGATCAAAACGGGCACGGTACCGAACTAGCTGGTCTGTCCCTCGTGGGCGATTTAACCCAGGCGCTAGCGGCCGGTGCGCCGCTAGATGTTCCTCACCGGTTAGAGTCGGTAAAAATCCTCTCGCAGCCAGGCGGCAACAAAGGAGAGTCCTACGGCGCGATTACGGCTGAAGCCGTCGCACGCGTCGAAATACGCGGTCCGAAACGTCGGCGAGTCTTTGCAATGGCAATTTCGTCTACGGATGGGCGGGACCGAGGCCGGCCATCTGCTTGGTCGGCCGAAATAGACCGACTTGCCTGCGATTACGACAGGCAGGGTGAATCACCCCGGCTGTTCGTGCTGAGTGCCGGCAATACGCAGGATGGTGGCGCCTGGTCTGAATATCCCGCCAGCCTGGCCACCAATACGGTGCACGACCCGGGGCAAGCCTGGAATGCCTTGACCGTCAGCGCCTGCACCGAATTCACCGCCATTTCCGGCATTGGCATGAAGCAATACCAGGCTATTGCGCCGGTAGGTGGGCTCAGCCCCTATACGACGACGTCGGTCACTTGGCAGAAAGAGTGGCCATTCAAGCCTGATATTGTCATGGAAGGTGGCAATGCCGCGTTCGACAAAACCTGTAACTTCGCCTGCGCGTTGGATAGCCTCTCACTGTTAACCACCTGCCATCAACCGCACCAGCAGCTATTTACGGTAAGTTGGGCGACCAGTGCGGCAACGGCGCTCGCTGCCGGTATGGCCGCCCGCATTCAAGCGGCCTATCCGGAGTACTGGCCTGAGACTGTACGCGCACAAATGGTTCACTCTGCACGATGGACCAAGGCCATGCGTGATGCGCCCACCGTGGGCGGTGTAGCCAACCGAGTAAACATGCTACAGCGCCTACGCCATTGTGGTTACGGTGTACCTAGTCTTGAGCGGGCGCTATATAGCGCCGGCAACTCGCTGACGATGGTCGTGCAGGACCAATTTCAGCCGTATCACAAAGTGAACGGTACCGTGAAGACCAACGAAATGAACCTGCACGAATTGCCGTGGCCAACCGATATCCTTGAGGGTTTAGGAGAAATGCAAGTCACCCTGCGGGTCACGCGCTCCTATTTTATCGAGCCCAACCCTGGCGAGCGGGGCGGCATCGACAAGTACGCCTATCAATCTCATGCCTTGCGGTTTGCCGTGCGACGCTCCCTGGAAACCGAAACGGCTTTCCGCACACGTATCAACGCGCAGGCTGCGGTGGAGGAACAAGGAATTATTGGTAACAGCGGCGGTGATTTTGGTTGGGCAATCGGAGAACGCTTGCGAGCTCGCGGATCGTTGCTCTCCGATTGCTGGACTGGAACCGCCGCCGACTTGGCCAACCGTGGTCAACTGGCTGTTTTCCCCGGCATGGGCTGGTGGCGTAACCGACCCAGTCATGAACGATTCAATCGGTCGGCCAGGTATGCGCTGCTGGTGTCGATTGAGGCGCCAACGATCAAGCAGGATTTGTACGCCAACATCGCGCAGCAATTCGCGCCGATGACGCCCATTGTGAACCAAGTCTGAGACTCAGGCGCATGTAGCCACCGAGCTTAAAGAACCCTGCATGTTCGAACAACTGCGCCGCTTACCTTCGACCATCTGGCTGCTCGGGCTGATCAGCCTACTCAACGATTCCGCCAGCGAAATGCTGTACCCCTTGCTGCCTATCTATCTCGCCTCGGTACTGATGGCCGGGCCGCGTGTGCTGGGCTTGATCGAAGGGATTGCCGAGGCCACCGCCAGTTTGTTGAAGCTGTTTTCCGGCGTACTGGTGGACCGAAGCGGACGCGCCAAGCCCTTGATCGTACTGGGCTACTCGCTGGCGGGATTTGGCCGTCCGCTGCTGGCGCTGGCCGGCAGTTGGCCGGCCGTGCTGGCGATTCGTTTTGCCGATCGGGTGGGGAAGGGCCTGCGCAGTTCGCCGCGCGATGCCCTGTTGGCGGCCAGCGTGGCGCCGGAAGGACGGGGCCTGGCCTTTGGCCTGCACCGCGCCATGGACAATGCCGGCGCCGTGCTGGGGCCGTTGCTGGCAGCCTTGCTGTTGGGGCAGGGCGTCGGCTTGCGCGAGATATTCCTGCTGTCCATCGTGCCGGCGCTTGCCTGTCTGGGTTTGAGCATGGCCTTGAAAGAGCCGGTGACCGCCGTGCCGAAGGTCAAGCCGGTATTCAACTGGGCGCTGCGGGATATGCCGGCTGTCTTCAAGCGCTATCTGCTGGTGGTGGCCTTGTTCACGCTGGGCAACTCTTCGAATATGTTCCTGCTATTGCGTGCCCGCGAACTGGGTTTGCCCGACGCGCATATTCCCTTGGCCTGGGCGCTGATGTCGGCCGTTGCCATGGTCTTTTCCACCCCCTTGTCGGCGCTATCGGACCGGATCGGCCGTTCGCGCCTGATCATGGCCGGCTGGCTGGCCTTTGCCCTGTTCTATCTGGCCATGGGCAGCATGGCGGCGCACTCGCCGTGGCTGATATTCGCGGCGTTCGGCTGTTATGGCTTGTTCATGGCGGCGACCGAGGGCGCCGAGAAGGCGCTGGTGGCCGATCTGGCGCCGGCGGCGCGCATGGGGACAGCGTTCGGCTGGTTCAATCTGGTGACCGGGTTGATGCTGTTGCCGGCGTCACTGCTGTTCGGCTGGCTTTACCATGGCTACGGTGCGCCGACGGCCTTTGCCGTATCCAGCGCGTGCGCCGCCGGTGCGGTGTTGCTGCTGGCGCTCTGGGTGGGCGCGATACCTGAAGCGGCCGGCGCGGGGGGCGGTGTTTCCCGCTAGAATGTCGGGCTTTGCCGCCCCAGCCGCATTCGTCGAGCCCCGAACCGTGAATACCTCCCTCCGCCCCGCCGTTTCAATGCTGGATCGCGTCCGCGCATTTCGTCCGCAACTGAGTGTGGAAACACTGCTCTTGCTGTGCTGCGCCTTCTTTATCCTGATTTGCAACGAGATGTTCTGGCAACAGGCCTTGCAAGGCCGGGAGTGGACTCAGCCGGCGACCTGGCTATTTGCCTCGGCCGTCGCCGTGGGACTGATGGCACTGCATTTCATTGCCTTCGCCCTGGTGCTCAACCGCTGGGTGGTCAAGCCGGTGATGATCCTGTTGCTGATGGTTACCGGCATGGCGACCTACTATATGCAGCGCTACGGGGTGTTTTTCGACTCCACCATGGTGCGCAATGTACTGGCTACCGACGTCAAGGAATCGCGCGAGCTGATGAGCTTGGCCGTGCTGCCGCACCTGCTGGTTTACGGTGTACTTCCCAGCTTGCTGGTCTGGCGCGTGGATCTGAAACTGACAAACCGGGGCCAGGCCATAAAGAGGCGCATTGTCATTATTCTGGCGGCCTTGCTGGTGGCGGTGGGCGCCATCCTGTTGGTATTCCAGGATTTTTCGGCGCTGATGCGCAACCACCGCGAGATGCGGCACCTGATTACGCCGGGTAACTATATCGTCGGCCTGATCAAGGTATTGAAGGCGGATACGGTCAAGGCTGCCGGTCCGCGCCTCGCCCTGGGCAAGGATGCCCGCCTGGCGCCTGCCTGGCGCCAGCATGACAAGCCCACCCTGCTGGTGGTGGTGGTGGGTGAAACGGCCAGGGCAGCCAACTGGGGCCTGAGCGGCTATGCGCGCCAGACCACGCCGGAATTGGCGGCCCTGGGCGTGCTCAATTTCAGCCGGGTCGAATCCTGCGGCACCAATACCGAGGTGTCGGTACCTTGTCTATTCTCTCCCTTCGGCCGGCGCAATTACGACGAAGACAAGATCCGCCAGCACGAGTCGCTCTTGAATGTACTCGACCACGCCGGGCTGAAGGTCCTGTGGCGCGATAATCAATCGGGCTGCAAAGGCGTCTGCACCGGGCTGGAAACAGAGTGGCTCGATAGTGCGAAGCATCCGAAGCTATGCGATGGCGAACGGTGCCTGGACGAAATCCTGATCGATGGCCTGGATGAGCGTATCCGCAAGGAAAAGGGCAGCCTGGTGGTGGTGTTGCATCAGTTGGGCAACCATGGCCCTTCTTATTACCGCCGCTACCCTGCCGACATGCGCCGCTTTACCCCGACCTGCGACACGTCAGATCTGGGTAAATGCTCGCGCGAGGCCATCGTCAACAGCTACGACAATGCACTGCTGTATACCGACCACTTCCTTGCCAAGACGATCAAGCAATTGCAGGCGCAGACCAGCCACAATGCCGCCATGCTGTATGTCTCTGACCATGGCGAGTCATTGGGTGAAAAGGGGATATTCCTGCACGGCCTCCCTTATGCCATCGCGCCATCCGAACAGACCCATGTTCCCATGGTGATGTGGGCGTCGAACGGCTTCGCCGCCAATCGCGGCATGGATGTCGACTGCCTGAAGCGCAAGGCGGACGAACCGCTGAGCCATGACTACGTGTTCAGTTCCATCCTGGGGATGTTGCAGGTGGAGACCAAGCTGTATGAGCGGGAGTTCGACTTTACCGCCAGTTGCCGAAAATAACGGGGTAGGGCGCTGCGGTGGCGGAACCACTGCAGCGGGACCCTTGTGGCGCTGGGACGTTATGGCGTGGCGAACAGCACTAAGCGATGGTTTCGCCGTTTTTCGAGGTGCCCTAAAGCTATAACCAGGCAGCAAATGCGAAAGTGTATGCACCGACTTCTTGTAGTTGTAATGTGTTTTAACTTCCCCAAGGAATTCGTATGGCATCGCACACGGCTGCATCTGTCGAGCCTCGTGTGGTCGGCTGCGCATTGTCTGAATCTGACCGGACGGTGCAAGGCCTTGAGAAAGTGAGGGACAGGCTAAAGGCCAACCCTGAAGAAGCTCGCGCGTTCTTGAGAAAGCTCGGCATCATCAAGGCGGATGGGCATCTGACTAAGCGGTTTGGTGGCTAGTGTACGATCAACTGCCGTCGTTCGTCCTCGCCGCATCCTGGCGCAGACCATGCAGTTGCTCCAGCAACTGCGGCAGTGCCGTTTGCACGGTGTCCCACACCAAATCGAGGTTGATATCGAAGTAGCCATGGGCGATTCGGTTGCGCATGCCACGCATATTGCGCCATGGCAGTTGATCGTGTGTCTGTGCGAACGCGGTATGGCTGTCCATCACCTTCGTGGCGGCCTCGCCGATGATGATAAGGCTCATGACGACCGCTTGCTGGGTACGTTTGTCATCCAGAAAGTCTGCTCTATCCAATCCTTCCACGAAGCCGCACGCATCCTTCGCGGCTTGCAGCATATGATCGAGGTAGTCAGACAGGTGGATGTCATTCATACCGGCTGTGCCTCCGCGAGCACCTTGTCCCGGAACTTCGGCGGTAGATCAGCAGGGGTCAGTAGGTCGACATGGACGCCAAGCAGCGATTCCAGTTCGTCTTGCAGTCCTCCCAGGTCGAACAGCGTCGCGCCGGGAAGTGCATCGACCAGCAGATCGAGGTCACTACCGTCTCTATCGGTGCCGTGCAGCACCGAGCCGAAGATGCGAGGGTTCGTCGTGCGATAACGGCCGGCTGCTTCGCGCACTGCACTACGCTGCATGTCGAGCACAAGGGACGGTCGCACAGGCTTCCTTTCTTGACGAGTTTCGTTTTGAGGAAAAGTGGTCAGTATAGTTTCAATGGACCAGCTCAGTCCGTATACACCAGCCTAGCCCGTTTGACATTACAAAACAGTTCATACGCAATGGTCCCCGCCGCCGAGGCGATCTCATCCGCCGTCAATCCTTCGCCCCATAGCCGCACCGCACTGCCGACACCGGCATCGTCGAAGCCGCTCAGATCCACCACGATCATATCCATGGACACCCGGCCGAGTATGCGGCTGCGGCGGCCGTCTATCAGTACCGGGGTGCCGGTCGGCACCACACGCGGATAGCCGTCGGCATAGCCGCAGGCCACCACGCCGACGCGGGTAACCGGCGCGCTGGTAACGAAATGGGCGCCATAGCCGATAGCTTCGCCGCAGGGCAATTCACGGACCGCGATCAGACGGCTGTCCAGCTGCATCACCGGCTTGGGCCAGTCCGGCAGCTGCCGGTCCAGGGCCGCGCCGCCATAGAGCATGATGCCGGGCCGCGCCCAATCGCCACGGGCGCCGGGCCAACCCAGCACGCCGCCGGAGTTGGACAGGCTGGTTTCCAGCGCCAGGCCGGCAATCGCGGCCTGGAAGCGGGCGATCTGCTCGGCCGTGGTGTCGCAGCCGAGTTCGTCGGCCCGCGAAAAGTGCGTCATTGCGACGATCTTGCCGACCTTGCCGCTGGCCATCAGGCGCCGGTAGGCGGTTTCGAAGTCGTCCGGGTGGATGCCGAGCCGGTGCATGCCGCTATCCACCTTCAACCAGATATGCAGTGGTTTGTCGAAGCTGGCGGCTTCGATGGCGTCGATCTGTTCCAGGCTATGCAGGGCGGTCCACAAGTCATGCTGGTCGATCAAGGCCAGTTCGCTGGATTCGAACCAGCCCTCCAGCAACAGGATGGGCTGGCGGATGCCGGCTTCGCGCAGCTGGATGGCTTCTTCGATCGCGGCGACGCCGAAGCCGTCGGCGATATCGCCCAGGGCTTGTGCGCAGCGAACCGCACCATGGCCGTAGGCATTGGCCTTGACGATGGCCAGGGCGCGGCCGCCGTGCAGGCGCTTGGCCAATTGATAGTTATGGCGCAGGGCGGAGAGATCGATGGTGGCGGTTAGCGGGCGGCTCATGAGGGGCGTATTGCTTTGGGAGGTAGAAAGATTATCGGCCAAAAAGCAGGCAACCGGCCCGATACAGCCAGGGCCGGTTGCTTTCAAGCTGTCTGGATCAGGCTTTGGCTGGGCGCAGGCCAGTCAGATGGCCGGCGACGGCCTTGCGGCCGTAGCGACCGATGTCCAGGCCTTCGGTGCTGATCTCCGGGCGTTGGCCGCTGACCAGGTCGGCCAGCAACTTGCCGGAACCGCAGGCCATGGTCCAACCCAGGGTACCGTGGCCGGTATTGAGCGAGAGATTGGCGTAGGGCGTGGCGCCGACGATGGGGGTGCCATCGGGCGTCATCGGCCGCAAGCCGGTCCAGAAGCTGGCCGCCGCCACATCGCCGCCCTCGGGGAACAGGTCGGTAACCACCATTTCCAGGGTTTCGCGCCGGCGCGGGTTGAGGCTGAGGTCATAGCCGGACAACTCGGCCATGCCACCCACGCGGATGCGGTCGTCGAAGCGGGTGATGGCGATCTTGTAGGTCTCGTCCAGCACGGTGGAGACCGGTGCGCCGGCGGGGTTGGTGATCGGCAGGGTGAGCGAATAGCCCTTGGTGGGATAGACCGGCAGATTCAGGCCCAGCGAGGTCAGCAACTGGCGGCTGAAGCTGCCCATCGCGACGACATAATGATCGGCTTCCAGCCGTTCGCCCGGCAGCGCGACGCCGGCAATGCGGCCGCGCTCCACCAGCAGTTGATCGATCTGGCAGTTGAAGCGGAATTTGACACCCAACTGCTCGGCACGCTTGGCCAACTCGCTGGTAAAGCGCTGGCAATCACCGGTTTCGTCGTTCGGCAGGCGCAAGCCACCGGCCAGCTTGCCGGAAATCTTGGCCAGCGCCGGCTCGGCCTTGGCGCAGCCGGCAGCGTCGAGCAATTCGAATGGTACGCCGCATGCTTGCAATACCGGGATATCGCGGGCAGCGCCATCCAGTTGCTTCTGGCTACGGAACAGTTGCAAGGTACCGCCGGTCCGCTCTTCGTACTGCACGCCCACTTCGGTACGCAACTGGCGCAGACAATCGCGGCTGTATTCCGAAAGACGCATCATGCGTTCTTTGTTAATGGCATAAGCGGCATCGTTGCAATTGGCCAGCATTTGCGCCATCCACTGCCATTGGAACAGGCTGCCGTCCGGTTTGACCGCCAACGGCGCATGGCGCTGGAACAGCCATTTGAGTGCCTTGAGCGGAATGCCTGGCGCGGCCCAGGGAGTGGAGTAGCCTGGCGAGATCTGGCCGGCGTTGGCGAAACTGGCTTCCAGCGCCACACCAGGCTGCCGTTCCAGCACCGTTACGTCGGCGCCGGCCCGGGCTAGGTAGTAGGCCGTGGTCACGCCGATCACGCCGCCGCCCAGCACGATTACTTTCATGGTTTACCTGTCTGCACTTAGTATTAGAGAATTCGCGCAGTGTATTGAGCAAACAGTAAAAAGTGTCGCCATTGTGTGTCATTTTTTCAGTTAAAAAAGCTGCATAAATCAAAATTTACGAGAATAAATCCTGTTATGACCTTTTCGCGTGAGCTTGACCGTATCGACCGCAAGATTCTCGCCCTGTTGCAGCAGGATGGGCGCATGGCACTGACCGAACTGGCAGAAAAGGTAGGTCTTTCCACCACCCCCACGTCGGAGCGGGTCAAGCGCCTGGAGCGGGAAGGGGTGATCGTCGGCTATTACGCCCGGGTCAATCCGCTGGCGGTGGCTTGCGGCCAATTGGTGTTCGTGGAATTGCGGCTGGCGGCCAAGTCGGCCGAGATCTTCGACCAGTTCCGGCGAGAGGTGATGAAGCTGCCCAATATCGTCGAATGCCACCTGGTGTCGGGCGATTTCGACTACCTGGTCAAGGCACGGATATCCGATATGTCGCAATACCGCATGCTGCTGGGCGACATTCTGCTCAACCTGCCCGGCGCGGTGGAATCGCGCAGCTATGTGGTGATGGAAGAGGTTAAGGAAACCCTGGCCTTGCCGGTGGGCGGCTGAAGCGGGCGCGTGCATGCACCCCCTGCGGGCTTACGCTATATATAGTGGGGAGCGGCGATTGTCGCCTGTCGTGGTTGGTAAAGGAGGCAATCCATGCTTCGCCAAGTGCTACCGGCCCTGCTGGCCTCGCTGCTAACGGGGGTAGCCGGTGCGGCCGAAAAGATCGTCCTGTATGGCGACGATGACTACGCGCCTTATTCCTACGTGGAAGACGGCCGTTTCAAGGGCATCTACGTGGAATTGCTGCGCCAGGCGGCCGTGCTGCTGGCGCCCGACTACGAGTTGGAGCTAAAACCCACGCCGTGGAAGCGAGGCTTGCGCGATCTTGAATTGGGAAGCACACTGGGGCTGTTTCCGCCTTATTTCCGCCCGAATGCGCGGCCCTATATCCAACCCTATTCCGCGCCGCTCTATCACGAGGTGGTTGTGCTGTTCTGTACCGAAAAGGTCATGAAGGTCCCGCGCAAGCGGTTTCCGGAGGACTTTGGGGGGCTGACCATCGGCGTCAACCTGGGCTTTATCATCTCCGAACCCATGTTGGTCGCCGCGAAGCAAGGCAAGCTGGCCATCGAGGAGGCCAAGGGCAATAACGCGAATATCATGAAACTGGCCAGCAAGCGCATAGATTGCTATGCCAACGACAGGCTCTCGGTCCTGTATTCGGCCAAGCGGCTACGCGCGGCGGCCAATGCACCGGACAGCATCAAGGCGCTGATTCTGCACGAGGCCGCGGTACTTTCCGGGGAAGATGCCTTTATCGGCTATAGCGAGCTGTTCCAGGCGGGGTACAAGCAGGATTTCATCCAGCGAATGAACGGCGTGCTGGAGACACTGCGCAAGAATGGGGCGATCAACCCCTTGCTCGCGCAGGCAGCCATGTAGCTGCGGTCACTCCTTCAGATACTTGTCATAGATGGCCTGGTAACGGCCGCTGTCCCGCAAGTGCTTGAGTCCCACGTTGAAATCGTCCCTCACCAGCTTGCTGCGAAAAACCGGCCGGTAGTCCATCGGGTTCAATTCCACAAAGCGATGCTCGTCTACCGGTTTGACGACCACGCCGTTGTTCTTCTTCAGCTGCAAGGTGAAGTACTTGAAGATGCTGCGGTCGCTCAGCACCACATCGTAGCGCCCCTTATCCAGCGTCATCACCTGGATGGCCTGGTCGTTCTGCTCGTAGTAATTGCCATCCTTCTTTACCCCGTCCAGCCACTTGGGATAGCGATTGGCCGCTCCCTGGAAGGATATGACCGTCAGACCTTTCAGATCGGCCGGCGTCTTGAGTTGCAATTTCCGCTCCTTCAAGGTGATCAGCACATTGTCGTAGAAAACCGCCGGGTCGCCGTAGTGGGCGCCAAAGGGCCCCAGATCCTCGCCCAGGTCGGTCATGGCGGCGTCCACCAGGCGGTTCTTGAAGGCGATCGGCACCCGGGCAAAGGGAAAGTATTCGGGTTTGAGCACGTGGCCACGGTAGGACAGGGCTTCGCCGATGATTTCCAACTCGATGCCGGAATTGGTCTGCGGAAAGCAGAAGGGCGGAATCTTTTCGCCGAAGGCCATATGCACCTCCACCGCGGAAACGAGCAGCGGGCAGCACAACAGCAGGAGTGTCGGGAAGGGATGGAATCTCATGATCATCTCCGAATTGTATTAAATATATACAGCTGGGCGGCATGGTCAAGCCGCGCCCGGCGATGACCTTGGGCGGCAACGATTTCCATCTTAGGCAAGAAAAAGCGGCAAATCTTGCCGCTGCAAGTGGAGGGCTGCAAAGCGACAGTCGGACGGGCCGGCATTGCGCGTTATGATTTATGCCTGATAAACGACGGTGGAATTCGTAGGTGGAACGATGAGCGAGCAGTTCGAGCGTGGTTTGGCCATGCGCAAGCAGGTGATGGGGGAGGCGTTCGTGGAAAAGGCTTTCGCGGATGCTGACGACTTTACCCGGCCGATGCAGGACTTCGTCACCGAGCACGCCTGGGGCACGGTGTGGAATCGGCCGGGACTGGCGCTGAAGACACGCAGCCTGATTACCCTGGCCATGCTGGCGGCGCTGGGCCGTAGCCAGGAATTGAAAGGGCATGTGCGCGGCGCCTTGAACAACGGCGCCAGCGTGGACGAAATACGGGAAGTACTGATGCACGCGGCCATCTACGCCGGTGTGCCGCTCAGCATCGATGCCATGCGGGCCGCGCGCGAAGTGATCGCGGAGGTGGAGCGTGGCTGACGCGGACGAATTGGCGCAATGGCTGGCCCGGCGACGGCTGCCCGGTGCGGACAAGGCCGGCATCGATGCGGCTATTTTTGCCCGTTTTGGCCGCACCCAGGCCGTGATGTTCACCGACCTGGTGGGTTTTTCCTATATGGCCGCCTCGTACGGCATCGTGGAAGGCCTGCAACTGGTCGAAGCATCCGAAGCGCTATTCCTGCCCCTGGTCGCTCAGCATGGCGGGCAGTGCCTGAAGCGGGAAGGGGACTCCTTGCTGGTGCTGTTCGATCACGCCTTGCCGGCGTTGTCGGCGGCCCGCGCGATGGTGGCCGCATCCAATGCGGCGGGTTTCGAGGTCTGCATCGGCCTCGGCTACGGCGACCTTTTGCGTATCGGTGAACACGAGGTCTGGGGGGCCGAGGTCAATGCGGCTTCCAAATTGGGCGAAGATCTGGCGTGCGGCGGGGAAGTACTCTTTACCCACGATTTTCGCCTGGCGGTACCGCAGGTAGCGGTCAAGCACCATGGTCTCCTGTGCGACAGGTGGCCGGTATATCGCCTGTCGGATACCTGATATTGGCGTAATCCTTGCTTATCCCACCAGTTCCGGCGAGCGCGCCATGCCGGCGGAACCGTAAAATGCGGCACTGCGTATTGAGCGGGCGCCGACTCGCGCGCATCATCGCAGGTTTCAACAACGAGACTCGGCATGCAAGCCAATCAGCGCGACCTAGAAGCCACCATCCAGACCGACTTTGCCGAAAGGCTCAGTTACGGCGGCTATTTGCGCCTGGACAAGCTGCTGGACGCCCAGCAACCCCTGTCCGAGCCCTTCCAGCACGATGAGATGCTCTTTATCGTCCAGCATCAGGTCTCCGAGCTATGGCTCAAGCAGCTGATACACGAGCTGCGCGCCGCGATGGAGTATGTGGCGCGAGACGAACTGGAACCCTGCTTCAAGATACTGTCGCGGGTAAAACTGATCCAGCAGCAGTTGTTCAATATGTGGGCGGTGCTGGAGACGATGACCCCGTCCGAGTATGGCAAGTTCCGGCCGGCCTTGGGCCAGTCGTCGGGTTTCCAGTCCTACCAATACCGTACGCTGGAGTTTCTGCTGGGCAACAAGCACGCCGGCCAGGCGGAAGTGTTCCGCCACGATCCGGAACGGTATGCGCAGATCCAGCACGATCTGCATGCGCCCAGCCTGTGGGATCTGTTCTTGCTCCATCTGGGACGCCGCGGTTTCGCCGTGCCGATGGACAAGGTCTTGCGCGACTACAGCCAGCCCTATATCGCCCACGACGAGGTGGTGGCGGTGCTCAAGGGTATCTACGAGGACCCGCATGCCCATTGGGATGCCTACGAAATGGCGGAAAAGCTGGTGGACGTCGAAGAAGCCTTCCAGCTCTGGCGCTTCCGCCATATGAAAACGGTGGAGCGCATTATCGGGTTCAAGCAGGGTACCGGCGGTTCCAGCGGGGTCGCCTTCCTGAAACGGGCCCTGGAGCTGACCTTTTTCCCGGAACTGTTCCAGGTACGCACCGTTCTGGGCTGAAATTCGACCGTTGGTAGGAAAATCAGTGGCTTATGATCTTGTTCTGAAAGAAAACGCATAGCATCGGGGGGTGGGCCTGGCCAGGCCCCACCAAAAAGGCACGCCATTACGTCAAGCGGGGGAGACGTATAAATGATACAGCGCCGTATTCGTCGAGGAGAAGTAGCCATCGGGCAGCCGCTGCCCTGGAATGTCTACAACGACAAGGGTGTCCTGCTGCTGGCCGAGGGTAACCATATCCAGTCCGGCGATCAGCTGGACCGCTTGTTGGAACTCGGCATCTATATCGAATCCACCCTGACCTGGCATCTACAACCGGAATCCGCGCTGCAGCACGTGCTGCACGCCTGTTACCGGCTGGCCGTGCTGCTCAAGCAACCGGTGCCGCCCGCCGACTTCAGCGAGCAGGTCCTGAATATCGCCCGCTTGATCGATACCGCCTGGCAGCTGGACGCGGGCGTGGTCATGGCGACCGTGGTATTGCGGCGTGGTGGCCGCTACGCGGTTCGGCATGCCGTCAACACCGCCTGTGTGGTGGCGGGCGTGTTGCAGGCCATGGGACCGGCCGCGCCCGAACGCGAATCCACCCTGGCGGCCGCCTTGACCATGAATCTCGGCATGCTGGATCTGCAGGACGTACTGGCACGTCAGACGGAGCCATTGACGCCTTCGCAACAGGTTCGGGTGAGCTGCCATCCGCTGGCCAGCCTGGAGCGGCTGCGCAAGGCCGGCGTCAACGACGAAACCTGGTTGCGGGCGGTGCTGGAGCATCACGAAGCCATCGACGGTAGCGGCTATCCGCATCGCCTGCGCGGTCCCGGCATTTGTCCGTCCGCGCAGCTCCTGGGCCTGGCGGATCTGTTCTGCGCCCGGGTGAGCGAGCGCGGCTATCGGCGCGCCGACAGCGCCAAGATCGTGCTGCGCGACGTGCTGATCGAGCGGGGACGCCACTTCGATGTCATGTTGGCGGCCTATTTCATCAAGGCGCTGGGCGTCTATCCCATCGGTACCGTGGTATTGCTGGCCAACGGCGAGATCGGCGTGGTCAGCGGCCGTACCGACCGGGTCGATACGCCATGGGTGCACGCGTTGCTGGCGGCGGACGGCTCACCCCATATTCCGCCGTTGCGGCGCAGCACGCAGCCGACCAGCCTGACCATCGTCGAGACACTGAGCGCCACCGACGTCGGGGTGCCCATCGATATGGAAGCCATCTGGGGCGAACAGGCGCACGACTTCCAGCTCGGCCAGCAAGAAGCCCGGCGGCAGGCGGTCGATTTTTCCATCTGACCTTATCCCATATCGAACTCGGCACGCCACATTGCGTATCTCTGCATGGCGAACTAAAACAAGCCGATTGATCCATTCCCACGGAGCCCGCCATGCGCAAGATCGGCCGGGATGATATCGACGCAACCGCGCCGCTGGCCTATCCACTTCACGACGTCAACGGCCGCTGTGTGCTGGAAGCCGGCAGCGTTCCCGCCGCCAATGCCAATTGGCCGCGCTGGCTGAATGGCGGCCTGTATGTCGATGTAGGCCTGCTCTGGCGGCAAGCACCCTGTGGCGCCCGCCAATGTGTGCAGCATGCCATTGTCCGCCTCACCGAACTTAAACAGGCGCCGGTGGAGAATTCGCGGGCCTTCGCGGACGAAATGACCGCGATCGCCGCCCTGGTCAGCGAGGCCTGGCGGCGCGATAGCGATGTGATGACCGCCACCGTCATGCTTTGCCGCGATGGCGACCAGGCGGCCCGCCAGGCGGTTTACACCGCTTGCGTTGCCCTGCGGGTATTGTGCTGCATGGACATGCCGGAAGCACACGGCGCATCGGTGCTGGCGGCCGCCCTTAGCTTGCATCTGGAACAGCCCCTGCCGGCCCGCCCGCTGGGCCGCCTGGGGGCGCTGCTGCCGCGCGCCGGTGTCGATGGCGTATCCGGCCTGCGTAGGCGCGGAGTGCGCGACCCGGTCTGGCTGGATACGGTGCGGCAGGCCAAGCGCATCCTCAACGAAGACGATCAGCCCTTGCGACTGCGTGACAAGCAGTTATCGGACGAAGCACAGCTGATCGCCTTGGCCGATCTGCTCTGCGCCAGCCTGGACGAGACCGGCAGCCGCCAAGCGGGCGCCTCGCGCGCGGTACTGCGCGACGTGCTGATCGAACACGGTGCGCATGTCGATATCCGTATCGCCTCATCCTTGATCCGCGCACTGGGCGTCTATCCGGTGGGCACCGTGGTGCAACTGGCGCGCGGTGAAATCGGCGTGGTGAGCGATCTGAGCGAACAGCTGGATGCACCTTGGGTATGCAGCCTGTTCGGCGAGCTGGGCGCGCCGCTGGCCGAGCCGGTGCTGCGCGACACCCGCCAGGGCGGCAACGCGATCCGGGAATCGCTGAGCGCGATGGAACTGCCGAGCCCGGTGAATATGGCGATCATCTGGGGCGAGGAAGCCGCCGACTACCGCATGCCGTCCGGCCTACTGCACGGCGAGCGCCAGTCCGTATAGGATGGCGGCTTGCCGCGCTGCCCGCCTTGTCGCGTCGGGTGGTTTGACGGCCGCCATCGGAGTCCGCCATGCCCGTGCCATCTGCCGCCCTTGCCCCCTTCGACCTTTCCGCTGTGCTTGCCGGCCTGGGGGAGGGCGCATTGCGTGAAGCGGCGCTGACCGAGCACCTCTTTCCCTTGTTCAGCCAGGTGCTGGCACGCGATGCGCGTGAAATCTACCTGGCTAATCACTCGCTGGGCCGGCCCCTGGACGCCACAGCCGCACATATCGCCGAAGCCAGCCAGGCCTGGTTCACCCAGCTTGATGGCGCCTGGGCGCCGTGGTGGCAGGAAATGGCGCAATGGCGCGCCCATACCGCCGCGCTGGTAGGGGCGCCCCGGGCCGACTGCATCGTGCCCAAGACCAGCGCCGGGCAAGGCCTGCGTGCGGTGCTCAACAGCTACGACCGGCCGCCGCGCGTATTGAGCAGCGACGCCGAGTTCGATTCCATCGACCATATCCTCAAGCAGTACGCGGCCAAGGGCAGGGCGCATTTGCGTTCGGCGAACACGCGCGCGGACGGCCTGGTGGCGGTCGACGACCTGATCGCCCGGCTCGACGGGATAGACCTCTTGGTCGTGTCGCAAGTCTTCTTCGCCACCGGGCAAATACTGCAAGACCTGCCCCGGCTGATCGCCGCCGCCCATGCGGCAGGCGCGCGCGTCCTGCTCGATGTCTATCACGGCTACGGCGTGCTGCCCCTCGACCTGGCCGGCTTGCAGGTCGATTACGCCATTGCCGGCAGCTACAAATACCTGCGCGGCGGCCCTGGCGTATGCTGGCTATATGTCTCGCCGGCCATGCTGGCGGCGGGTCATACCACGCTGGATACCGGCTGGTTCGCCAAGCGCGATCCCTTTGCCTATCGTCGGCCCATGCCGCCGGAATTCTCGGAAGGCGGCGACGCCTGGCTGGAATCCACCTTCAATCCGCTCGGCTTCTACCAAGCCAGGGCGGGCCTGGCCCTGGTCGCCGCCCTGGGCGTCGCGCGCCTGCGTGATTATTCCCTGCGGCAGAAGGCCATCCTGTCCGCCAGCCTGCGCGAGCGCGGGATCGCCGTACAAGGCGAGGGAACGGATTACGGCGCCTTCCTGACCATTCCCCATGCCGACCCGATGGGGTTGGCGCAAGCGCTGAAGGAGCTGGGGATCAATGGCGACGCCCGCGCCGCCGGTTTGCGCCTATGTCCCGATCTGCTCAATAGCGAGGCACAGCTCCACCGTGCCGCCGCGGCACTGGCTACCCTGATCGCATAAGGGATGCGCCGGGCTATACTGAAGCGTGTCGGCGGATAGCCGAGCCGTCGTCCCGGCGTAGGTACGACGGCCAAATTAAGGGACAGCATGTACAGTAGTACCAAGGCGCGTTTGAAAAGCGTCGGCAAGCCATTTCGCGCGTTGTTGGCCAGCGATGTACTCATGATCATGTCCCTGATGGTGGGACATGTCGCCGTACCCTGGTGGATCGCCCACGAAGGCGGCGCGGCCCACCTGGCCATCTATGGCGCCATGATGGCCATGGTGGCCTTTGTCTCCATGCCGCTGTTGTCGCCCCTGGGCGACCGTTATCCCAAGCGCAGCCTGATTACCGTCGGCCTGCTGATGTTCGTCGGCGAAGGCCTGTTCATGGCGGCCTTGGCCAGCCTGGGCTTCTACCACTTGGGACTATTGATCGCGCTGGAAGCCATTACCGTGGTGGCCATGTCGCTGATATTGCCGGCGTCCCTCAGCATCGCCGCCGACTTGGTGGAGCCGCATCGCCTGGCCGATGCCATCAGCCTGCAGAAAAGTGCCCAGGCTGCCGGCCGCCTGATGGGCCCGGCGCTTGGCGGCATGATGCTGGCCGTATCCGGTACCGCCGGCGCCTTATGGCTGCATACGGGCCTGGTGATGCTGGCCAGCATGCTGGCCTGGCGTATCCCCTTCATCCCCAAGCATCCGGGCAAGGGCGGCGCGGATCGGTGGTGGCGCGATATACGGGCCGGACTGAGCGCCACCTGGGATGTGCCGATCGAGCGCGGGCGCATAGCCATCAACTTCCTGGTCATGGTGTTCTACGCCCCTGGCGTCGGCATGCTGGTGCCGCTCAAGGTGCAATCGCTGGGACTATCCGGCGCTTGGCTGGGCGCCTGCGAGGCGGCCCTGTCGCTGGGCATGCTGGGCGGTTTTCTGGGGGGCTCTTCCTGGTTGGCTGAAAGTCTGGGGCGTTACCGCGTGGTCATTCTCGCCATCATGGTCGAAGGATTGGCCTTGGCGCTGGCAGGCTACACCCGCCAGCCGCTGGTACTGGTATTCGCCTTTGCCATGATCGGCCTGGGCTTGTCGGTGGTGCAACTGGTCGGCCAGACCCACCGCATGCTGGCCATCCCGGAAGATTTCCGCTCCCGCATGACCAGCGTCGGCATCATGGTGGCGCAAATCGCCGGCACCCTTGGGCCGGGCATCGCCGGCGTGACGCTGCTGCACTTTCCGATCGGCCCGGTCTATATCGTATTCGGCCTGGCCGTGTTCGCCTCGGCCTTCGGCTATTTCGTGATACCGCGCTACCGCGAGTTCCTGTCGCTGGACCATACGGCGGTGATTGGCTGGTATGGCAAGCAGTATCCGAAGGCGTTTGGGCGGGGCGAGGTAAAATAGCGGGGGCGTCGCATGATATTCGTCAAGCGAACCAGTTATTACTCGTGCCCCATTGCAGTTACCACGCCACTCATATGCAGAAACAATATAAATGCCAAGGCAGAAACAGCAAACGCTAGCGGCGCCCAATTTTTCACCATGGAAGCGGCTGTCGAGTCTGAAGACCGCTTTGATGCAAATACTGCCGCAATGACTGCAAGCACCCCGAGTACGTAGGCATACATCAATGTATCCGCTCCTATCCGGGTGCTTCCCGTCCAGCGGCTAGCCCGTTGGCAAAGTACAATTCCATACGCAACAACAGCAAGGCTCATTGAAAAAGAGCAAAGACGGGCTAGCATTTTTAACATTATTTTTTCCTGCTTTGGCTCGGCGAGAGTATTTCCGGGTCGCCGGATTTATACCGTCTAACAAATGGTTGGCCAGTTTTCTTATCAAAATTAAAAAGTTAGAAAATCCAATCGCCTTTCGGTCACTTGCATTTGCTAAATCCTGCGCAGCCAAGGTGCTTATGGTCGCAAAGCGGACCTACGAGGCCAAGTGTCAGGCAACGTCCGGTTCGCTACGGTCAAACGCGTGCTATCGACCCCTCGCTGTCATTGGCGCCGTCTATCATGGGGCGGCAGATTTCTGAACCGAAGCCGTCATTCGGCAACGGCCGCCAAAGGCGGGGAACAGCCCTCCAGTCATAGCAGTTCAGCGGCGGGTTTGGCCGCAAGCGCGCTAGTTCGCTTCCAGTAAATCAACGCAGCACAAGGGCTCTTCGCGGCTAGCAAGTGCAAGCGAGAGGTTTGCCCTGGCCACCAGCTCCATCGGCTTTAGTCGTTGAACATAGCAGCCGTGCGTGATGCGATCCATGCCGGCGCCGGCAAGCTTGGCTACCGTGCGTAGGCTTGCAGCGAGCGCCACGCTGTCCAGCCTGGCCCCGTGTAGAATCAAATTGCGCTGCCGGTACAGTCGGTGGAATGACTCCCCAATCGCGTCGCGGATCGTCTGCAGCTCCGGCCCTGGGTTGTCCAGAAGCTTCTTCAGTCGAGCGATCGCGGCCTGATCAACCTCTCCGCGCATGGCCGGCATGCGCCCCTCGACGATCATCAGCCCTACAGCCCTCGCTCGGTCCCTGTTCCCAGTCACCCCAGCCAAGTCCTGAGAGGCTTCTGGGTGCTGTCTCTCACAGCGGTAGGAAAGCGTCGTCAACTCTGCCCGCGGAAACGAGCACGTCATCAGCGTAGCCAAGTTGTCTGCCGCCGAGGACCTGTCGCTCGGATCCGCCAGGAGACCCTCGATTGCGCCCCAGCCTCCTGCAATCGCAGCTGGTGGCGAACTGCCGTCAAGGTGCGCCAGTAGTTCCAGTGCGGCATCTACGCTCTGGCTGGCCTCAGTCGAGAACACCCGGTCCTCACGGAATAGCTCCTTGACTCCCACCCCTCGTGATGCCTCTTTCATCGGTGCCGGCGACGGGGCACCTTTCACCCATAGCAGCGGAAGCTGTCTCAGCTGATTGCCTGTGGCAATCAGCGATCGTGCGGCATACCGGTCCGCCTCTCCTCTTGCCGCGCCTGCCGCACCTACATGATCGCGAGCCTGTACCTTCAGGACCATGGCAACCGAAGCGCGAACGTTGGTAGTCGAAAATCCGTTTTCCTGTAGCCAAGCCGTGATCTCGTTTCCGCGAAGCCAGCTCAATGGGACGCCGTTGGGCATGACTGGTGTTTCAGCAAACGCCAGCAGAACTTCGAACTCACGGCGCGGACTTGCAGCTCCGCCTGCAACGCCTCGCACAGCTGCGGCAGTGTGATCGCTTCGGGTGCGTCGACCCTAGACCTGATAAAATCGTAGAGATACGCACCGGAGAACCCAGCGTCGAGGAGGTGAGCCGCAACGCTGCGAGAAAAATGCTCCACCGCCACGTTGCTTGCAGCCACCGCTTGACCCCAGCGAGCCAGGTAGTCCCTCGAGACCCGCTCGGACAGCTCGCGTACGCCGAAATGGGCTGGCCCGTCGGCCTTGGGGATCTGTTGGACTTGCAGCCTTAGAAACTGCTTCTCAGAGTCCTTGAAGGCCGGGTGGACTCCCACACGCTTCTGAAGATATGAGGCCATCCGCTTGATGGAACCTTCGCTCAGGTGCCCCTGCTTGGACGCGACGCATGCCTCGAAGAGCTCCTCCATTGCGAGCACCACACCAATCCCCCACAGTGATCGCTGCCATGGGGTGCGCTCAGACAGGAATTCCAGCAGCCTCCAAGCGGCGAGGCCGTCTCGCGGATTGACTATGTTTAGCATGAGGATGTAATATTAACTCAACGGCTATTAGTAGTTGGCCCAACGTCTAGCGGGGCAAGACCCGGACGGAAGCGGCGGTTTTACTGCTCAATCTAGAAGGCTCGAGCCCCCAGTTACAAAGGAAAAGACCCTGCGTGCGGGGTCTTTTCCTTTTGGGCGGTGACATTCACTTGGCGACACCCTGAGGCTTCTTTCCTCATAAGAGCAACCGCTCGGTTGCCGTGAGGCCGGGCCTTGACCAGGGCATTCGCACTCGGACGTCATAGAAGCGTGAGTCCAAGCATATTTGCACGAATGCCATCGTCCCAATCGGCATGCTTGCGTTTCTTGCTGGGCCCTCCCTTGTGAGGATCAGTCGTATCAGCCCGAGTGACGTTGAGCACGATCTTACGGAGCAACGCCAAGTTTTGCGGAGCGTTATCTTTGCGGACAGTCGCGCCATCTTCCGAGAAATTGACGTCGAGCATCCAATGAAGCCGGTTTTCAATACCCCAATGGGCTCTAACCGCCTCCGCCAACTCGGTGGCGCTCAAATCCCGTGAACTGATGTAGTAGCGTACTTCCAACGTTGCTTGTCGCCCCTTCACGGAACGTGCCGAGGTGATACAACCGATTGGGCCATGGATTGCCGCCTCGGACATTCACATGGCCAGAATCAGACACAGCTTAACGTAGATTCCCTGCTGTAAAATGGCAAAGCTTTCTCTTTCTAAATAATATCGTCAGCAGCTATTTAATGACATCCGAGTGCGAAAGCCCTGGCAGCCAGGCGGGCTGCCTGATCCTATTGCTTCTCTTTTAATTCATTGCGGGTTAAAAACAAGCTCCACGCGAGTCCCTTCCGGCAGATCCTTTATCTGATCCGCCACATAGCCCCTAAATTGCATGCCGTATACAGCATTTGAACTAACCAGGTTTCCAAGCTCATACTTGCCCCCCAAAACAAACGGATATTTTGGGAAAAGCCTCTCGTGCGCAAGAAGCGGTCGATTTGCCAATTGCCACTCATGGGCAAAGGGAAATCCGGTTTGAAATTCGTAGTCATTCAACACCAGTGCCGCCCATTCCTCAATCGAATCTGCGATCTTCTCAGCAGCACCTGATTCTGAATTAAAAGAATAAATTCCGTCATTTCTTATGGAAAACTGGAATCCAAAAATATCTTCCGCAAAGAATAAATGGCCATCCGCCAAGTCTTGGTAATAGCTCCGCCACAGCTCGGCCGAGTTCCAGGTGGAGATATCCATTACTCCATTCTGAAAGCCTGCCGGAAAAATATGTAACGCAGACTCAAAAGCATAGAGCCCATTCTTTCTTCCCAGCAAAGCAAGGAGATCGCCCGAAAATAATCCGGCCATTTCTTCAATGCCTGCCCCCAGCACCGGTACGCTCTTTATAAGAGGTGGGCTGCCTATCTCAATTAGCTTTTCTAGTGCTGACATTTATGTTCACTCAAAATTAAATAAGCAACAAACCCTTACGCCTACCCCCGCGATCCGCTTTCCCTAGATTCGTGTTTTCAGCAAACTGGACTTCGGTGTAGCGGTGCTTTTACCTATCGCCATGCACTTGGGCGAAGAGGCCCGGCCAGGTGGGACGAGCGGTTAAGGTAGGCAAAGGAGGTGCCCGTCCATTCCGGATACTCATTCGGCGGTGTGTTACCGAATGGTTCGCCCTGCCCAGCCAAGATCGGTTGGTTGTCGGCGTCTGGGCCCCACCGAGCCGGGCGCAAATATGCAGAGTGAAGCTCTATTACTCAGAGTTAATGCAATTCGATATTTCTTTTCTCTTCCTCCGCCAAGAAAATACTCTGCAGATCGCCATTCAATTCTTCATCCCCGTTGGCAATAAGTTGAAATTCCACATCCCCGCCCTCTAGCGAGTTGACTCCATCCATTACCCCTAAAATATTGGATGTCGTATCAACAGCGACCTGCCTGAGTATTTCAAAAAAGACTTCGCGTTGCGATGGCTCTAGAGAGCTAAAGAACGCTAGCGCACGCTTCCAGTATGCATCAGACGTGTTTTCTATCGTTGAATTCGAAAACAAATCCCTGTACGCCACGGTATTTTCCTCCACAACCGCAGCGTGCAGCTTAATTGCAAATTCTTGAGGCTTCATGAGTTTCACCTTTTCTTGGAAAAAGCACCGGGGAATGCTTCTTTGTTCATTTCAATTAATTTCTGCAACTGGCCATTTGGCATGTCCGAATAAACTCGACGAAGCTCCTTTATGTCACGAGCCAAAACATCGTGCGGAGTGGTTAGATCGGCAAATGCGCGAGATACAATTCCATTAGGCCCTTTAATCGTGTGCCCAACTTTTGGCACAAGAATTGCAGGCGCCCTTGCTGCATCGTAGCCCTGAATCATTTTTGCAAGCAGAGCTTTTTGCCCAACATGATGCGCATCGAGACCTGGGACAGTGCCTTTTATTTCGTTATAAAGGAAAAATCTTTTCATTTTCAACTACTTAACAGCGTGAACGTACGGATATTCGCGAAGCGAAGTCTATGTTGGACAGTCGCGGGGCAATATTATATCCAAAAAATACTGACACCTGCCGCTGAAGTTCCGGGCCAAGGTACTCGCGGAGGCGCAGCCGGTATGAGCGGTTTCCAGTCCTCAAATTCTTGAGAGTTTCCGTACCTTGAAAGCAGTCCCGAACATCCCGCCTACCGCAGCGAAGACCACGCCATACAAACAAGGCGCCCAATATCGTCGCGATCGCTTCGGAATAGTTGGGTAAGCCTGGATTCCCGTCGGCCCATAAGGTCCCAAGTATTCAGAGCCAGGCACAGGCCATAGGCTGCGTAGCAATGACTGTATGTAAAGTGCGAAAGCGGCGCTGTTTTATGTAAGCGCGATTTGATAGGTGGGGGTTTCCTGCTTCTTTATCCCTTGTGGGTGGCTTTGGCTTATCCGTTAATAATTATTCGCTAAGGAAATTTTATGTTGAAGAGAAAATTATCGGTTGCGCTTTTGTTGTCTGGCATGCTTTGCACGGTTTCTCCCGCATTCGCGGGGTATTTTAGTCCGGTATGGTCGACCAAGTTCGTGTTCCTCAATTTCGATACCGCCTCCTCTTTCGATTTGGACCTTGGGAATCCTGTGACGGATGACGGTAAGGAAATTACGGAGGGCGAAGATCACCGCGACTTCAGGACGCCCACCTGGAGCGTGGGGAGAGGTGCTTACTCCTACAATTGCCATCGTGACCAGGGTGACCTCGGCTGTAAATTCGCCGCTATCCATGTGCCGCCCGCAACCTGGGAGAATGGTCGCATCCGGCCGGCGCAGGTGGTAATTCCCATCCTCTTCAACGCGACGATGCACGGGGGGGTGAAAAAGAGCTGCTACTACGCCAGCTATAGAATTCTTATGACGATGAACGCAAATGAACGGCGCGCCATGGATTATTTTCTAAACAGTTCCAGCTGCAGGTATGGCAGGTTCGGCGCCCAGCCGTCAACATTTTATTTCAATCTGGAAACAGACAAGCGCGGATACCCTGCTGTCTTTCACAATGGCAATACCCTGGTTTGGGCGCCTAGCCCCTACGGGGAGTCTTTTCCCAAAATCAATAACAACAATTTAGGCTCGCTCGCCTGGAATGACGAGATGTGGGACAACATTGCGCAGCTTAACCCGGGTAATTCGGGCGTATGTGTTTTACCCCCTGTTGCAAGAGGGGGTGGTACGGTTACTTGCCCGGCCGATTTCAAGAATTATTGAAAGGAGAATAATTGTTTGCGCGAGGCAATGCGATGATGACAATTAAAATTATCGACGACACTTTTTTCATCCCGCATGCTTGGCGCAATCTCTCCCGCGCTTGCCGGGGGGTAAGTTGACGGAATGCCTACCCCTCACATTCTTGAGGGCTTCCGTACCTTTGGGACAGTCCCGAACACCCCGCCTATGGCGGCGAATACCGTGCCATACAGCAAGGTACCCAAAACCGTCGCGACCACCCCGGAATCGTTCGGCACGTTCACATGTCTGTCGGTCCACAGGAAAAGGATCTTGAGCACGCCGGCGGCAATTGCCGCCACGCCGCCCATGGAGATCGCCACCGCTATTTTTCTGGCGGGCGACACCGGGGCCAGGTAAGCGGAGACTGCGCCGCCCAGTATGGGCGACACCATGAGAAATATCATCGCCGCGCTGCCGAGCAGGTTCCATGTCTTCAGGGCCAGGCACAGGACATATGCCGCGACGATGATCGCGGCGCCGAATAGCCAGGCGAGCCTGATGCTGCCTTTATCGGTACGCTTCACGCCGATCGACCCGCCAACAACTGCGCCAGATCCAATGCCGAGCGCACACCCATCTTGGCGAACACGCTGGCGCGGTGGACTTCGACGGTACGTACCGCGATATTCAGTTCATCGCCTATCTGCTTGTTCAGCTTGCCGGCCAATACCAGCTGCATCACTTCCCGTTCGCGCGGCGACAGGGTGGCCAGGCGCTTGTCCGCTTGCTGCTGGCCGCCCCGCGAGCGGCGGCGAGCGTCGGCCACGGCCAGGGCGTCGTCGATCTTGTCCAGCAATTGCCGTTCGCTGCAGGGCTTTTCCAGGAAGTCGAAGGCGCCTTGCTTGACTGCCTGGACCGCCATGGGGATATCGCCATGGCCGGACAGGAACAGCACGATCAGTTCGCTATCGATAGCCCGTAGGCGGTCGAACACATCCAGGCCGCTCAGGCCCGGCATGCGCACATCCAGGATCACCACCCCATCGCCGTTCAGCGCGGCCAGGAAGGCCTCGCCGCTTTCGAACGCTCTGACGGTGTAGCCATGCGATAGCAAGAGCAGTCCCAAGGCGTCGCGGACCGCGGCGTCGTCATCGACCAGGTAGATAGGTAGCGGTGTCATCGTGGCAGGCTTACGTGAAATTGAGTGCCGCCGTCGGGGCGGGCATGGTGGTGGAGTTTGCCATGGTGTTGCTCAATGATGGAGCGGCAGATATTCAAACCTATGCCCATGCCCAGGGTCTTGGTGGTGAAAAAGGCTTCGTAGAGCCGTTCCACGATCTCGGCGGGAATGCCGTGACCGCGATCCGCCACGCTGAAGCCGACCTGGTCCGCCGTGCAGCCGGTACTGAACACCACTTCGCGCCGGTCCGCCGCCTGCTCGGCACAGGCATCGATGGCGTTGCGCAATAGATTGACCATCACTTGCCCCAAGAGCACCCGGTCGGCGGCGATGATAGGCATGTCCGGGGCCAATTCGCAAACCAGCCGAACGCCACGGGCCCGGGCATCGGGGTCGATCAATTCCAGGGTGTCGCGGGCGATTTCGTTCAGGTCGCACTCTTCGCGATGCGGCGCATGCTTGCGGACGAATTCGCGGATGCGTCGCACTACCCCGGCGGCCCGTTGTGCCTGTTCGGCGATCTTGTTGAGGGTGGAGTCGAGCATATCCTGCTCGCCCCGGCCGGCGAAGTTGCGGGCGGCACTGGCGTAGCTGCTCATGGCCATCAAGGGCTGGTTCAATTCATGTGCCAGGGTGGAGGCCATCTCGCCCATGGCGATCAGCCGGCCGGTCTGGCGCAGCTTCTCTTCCTGCTCGTGTTCGCGCGCCTCGGCCGCCTTCTGGCTGGTGATGTCCACAACCGAACTCATCCAGCCGCGCTGGCGGCCGGTGGCGTCGATCAAGGGGGTGGTGTAGACGCGGGTCGCCACCAGCTGGCCATTGCGGTGGCGCACGGTCGATTCGAAGCCGCCCTGCGGCGCCCGGCCTGCCAGCACGGCTTCGTTCTGCGCCTGGTGGCCGGCGATATCGGCCGGATTCCAATAGGGATAGGGTGGCATGGAACCCATCAGTTCGGTGGCGCTGTAGCCCACCATGCGGCAGAAGGCGGCATTGACATAGATAATGCGGCCATCCAGATCACGGGCGCGCATGCCGACGGAAAGCGAGTCCTCCATGGCGGTCCGGAAGGCATATTCTTCGCGCAGCGCCGCTTCGGCGTTGAGCCGGCCTTGCACTTGGCGATTCAGGCGCAGCCAGCTGAGCAGCACCATGACGGCCAGCACCACCACCCCGGCGATCAGGCCTTTTTGCACCGTGCCGGTCGGCGTGCGATAGGCGGTAATCCGCAATATCATGCCCCGCCCTGGCGGATCGAAGGGCAATTGATAGCTTAGCGCCTCATCATCGGTACTGACGCCGGACTTGCTGGCGATCTGCCGTCCTTGCCCGTCGAGCACGGTGAGCCGGTATTTATTGGCGAACCACCACGGCACCTGCTGGTTCAATATTTTGGGGAGCGCCATCAGCGCGACCAGATCGCGCCCCTGATCGCTGATCGCTACGGCCAACAGGTTGTTGCCAAGTACATCGGTATAGGCGGGACGGCCGGTGGCGCGGCTCAACCGCACCATATCGGCGATCTGGCTGCTCTCCAACACCTGGCCATAATCCAGCGGCTCAACCGCACCGCTTATATGTAGTCCGACCAGCGCCGGATTCGCTTGCGCGATCAGGCGGGCGCGGGCGCGGAAATCGGCTTCGCCGAGGCCGCCGTCCCGGGCCGACTCCAGCATGGCGGCCAGCCGTTCTTCGGTCTGTTCGAATTGAAAGCGCAGGTTCTGTTCCATCCACAGCACATCACTGACCAGCACCAGGCGAGCTTCCTCGCGCTCGCTCATCCGTACATAGGCGAGCAAGCCTATCACCGCGGCCACGAACAGGACCAGGGCAAGACGAGGTAGCAACCAAAGCTGGCGGCCGCCGGCGGCGGAGAAGGAGGGGGAACGGGGAAACATGGCTCAATCGTAGAGCAGTGCTTGCTTTGGCACACTGTGGTCAACCACAATCGGGCCGCCACAATTGTCGCAGTCTTGCCGCTAGGCCAAGAATGCGCGTATTACACCAAGGAGACCTTAACATGCAACGCCGTACCCTGTTTGGCGCAGCCTTTGCGCTCGCTCTTTCCTTCAGCACCGCTTGGGCCGCGGAACCCATCGTGATCAAGTTCAGCCACGTCGTGGCCAATGACACGCCCAAGGGTAAAGCTGCCTTGTATTTCAAGAAGTTGGTGGAAGAGCGCAGCAAGGGCGCGGTGCGGATCGAGGTCTATCCGAACAGCCAGTTGTATAAGGACAAAGAAGAACTGGAAGCATTGCAGCTGGGCGCCATCCAGATGCTGGCGCCTTCGCTGGCCAAGTTCGGACCCCTTGGCGTCAAGGAATTCGAAGCTTTCGACCTGCCGTTTATCTTCGACAACTATGAAGAACTGCATAAGGTCACCCAAGGTCCGGTAGGAGCCATGCTGCTGAAAAAGCTGGAAGGCAAGGGGATCCGCGGACTGGCTTACTGGGATAACGGATTCAAGCAATTCAGCGCCAACAAGCCATTGCGTACTCCGGCGGATTTTCGTGGGCTGAAGATGCGTATCCAATCCTCCAAGGTGCTCGATGCGCAAATGCGCACCCTGGGCGCCATCCCGCAGCAAATGGCCTTCTCCGAGGTCTATCAGGGTCTGCAGACCGGTGTGGTGGACGGCGCCGAGAACCCGGCTTCCAATTTCTATACGCAGAAGATGCATGAGGTACAGAAGTTCCTGAGCGTGTCCGACCATGGTTATCTGGGCTATGCCGTGATCGTCAACAAGAACTTCTGGGACGGCCTCCCGCCCGCAGTCCGTAGCCAGCTGGAAACCGCCATGCAGGATGCCACCAAGTACGCCAACGATATCGCCAAGAGCGAAAACGCCGGCGACCTGGAGAATGTGAAGAAGTCCGGCAAGACCCAGATCGTGGTGTTGACGGCGGCCGAGCGCGCCGCGTTGAAGAAGGCGATGGCGCCGGTGCATGCCCAGATGGCCGACCGGATCGGTGGCGATCTGATCAAGGCGATCTACAAGGAAACCGGTTACGTCCAGTAAGACTGACATCCAGGGTGGCCAGGCTCTCGCCGGCCACCCTGGATGCTTCGCGGATGGCTGCCACACGGATGGCCACCCCACGGATGGCCGCCCCACGTAACCGTCTTTCCCTGCCTGGCCGAATCCGTGCCCGGCGGGCTGATTTCGTCCCTCTTTCCGGGAGTCCCCATGAAGTATCTCAATCATCTTGAGGAGTGGTTTATCGCCACTCTGATGGCGGCCGCGACGCTGATCATCTTCGTCGCCGTGCTGCACCGCTACTTTTCCGGCTTTTCCATACCGCATGTGCAGGACTGGCTGCTGTCGCTCAACCTATCGTGGGCGCAGGAATTGTGTATCTACCTATTCGTCTGGATGGCTAAATTCGGCGCGGCCTACGGCGTGCGTACCGGTATCCACGTCGGCGTCGATGTGCTGGCCAACCGGCTTGAAGAGCGCTACCGCAAGATGTTCGTGTTGATCGCCCTGGGCGCGGGCGTCTTGTTCACCTGCATCGTGGCCACCCTGGGTGCGACCTTCGTCTGGGAAATCGCCCATACCGACCAGACCTCGTCCGACCTGGAAGTGCCGATGTGGCTGGTTTACCTGGCGGTGCCTTGTGGCTCCTACCTGATGTGTTTCCGCTTTCTGCAGGTGGGCTGGCAATTCTGGCGTACCGGCGAGCTGCCGCACCATGATCATGGCCATGTCGATGGCCTGGAAGAAGAAGGAGTGCCGGCATGAGCACCGTAAGCATCCCTCAAGGCAAGCCCTTGTCGATCAAATGGCCCATCGGTATCGCGGCGGTACTGGTGGCGGCCAGCTTGCTGCTGGGCAAGCAGGCGTTGATTTTCTGTCTCCTGATAGGCTTGATGCTGACGGGCATGCCCATCTCCATCGCCCTGGGCCTGACGGTTTTGACCTTCCTGTTCACCATGACCCAGGTGCCGATCGAATCGGTGGCGCTGAAGCTGTTCACCGGCATCGAGAAGTTCGAGATCATGGCGATCCCGTTCTTTATCCTGGCCGGTAACTTCCTTACCCATGGCGGGGTGGCGCGCCGCATGATTGCCTTTGCCACCGCCATGGTGGGGCATTGGCATGGCGGACTGGGCCTGGCGGGCGTGATGGCCTGCGCCTTGTTCGCAGCGGTTTCGGGCTCCAGCCCGGCCACCGTGGTGGCGATCGGCTCGATCATCCTGCCGGCCATGGTCAAGCAGGGCTTCCCCAAGCAGTTCGGCGCGGGAGTGATCACCACCTCGGGCGCATTGGGCATCCTGATCCCGCCATCCATCGTGATGGTGATGTACTCGGTAGCCACCAATACCTCGGTCGGCGCCCTGTTCATGGCCGGTGTGATACCGGGCCTGATGCTGGCGGTATTGCTGGGCCTGGTCGCCTGGTGGCGCGCCCGCAAGCATAACTACCCCCGTATGCCCAAGGCCACCTGGCTGGAGCGCTGGACGGCATTTCGCCGTGCCGCCTGGGGCCTGCTGCTGATCGTGGTGGTGATGGGCGGTATCTATACCGGCCTGTTCACGCCCACCGAAGCGGCTGCCATGAGCGCGGTGTACGCTTTTGTCGTGGCGGTATTCGTCTACCGCGATATGCGCCTGTCCGATGTGCCGCGCGTACTGGTCGGCTCGGCCAGCATGAGCGCCATGCTGCTGTACATCATCACCAATGCGGTGCTGTTCTCCTTCCTGATCACCCACGAGAATATTCCGCAAGCCATGGCTGATTGGCTGTTGGGCATGGGTCTGGGACCGATAGCCTTCCTGCTGGCGGTCAATGTGCTGCTGTTGTTGGCCGGCAATGTGATGGAACCGTCCAGCATCGTGCTGATCTTCGCGCCTATCCTGTTCCCGGTGGCCATCAAGCTGGGCATCAACCCGGTCCACTTCGGCATCCTTATCGTGGTCAATATGGAGGTGGGCATGTGCCATCCGCCGGTGGGGCTGAATCTCTATGTCGCTTCCGGCATTACCCGCATGGGAATCACGGAGCTGACGGTGGCGGTCTGGCCGTGGCTGCTCGCCATGCTGGGCTTCCTGGGCTTGATTACCTATGTGCCGGTGATCTCGACCTGGCTGCCGACGTACCTGGGCATGATGTAGGGCATGAAAAGCGCTGGGACAGGCCCGTCCTGCCCAGCGCTTTTGCTTGCCTAGTTGCCCAGGCGGTGACGGATTGCCCTATTTTGGGGAGCCACCGCAAGCCGGCCTGCCTGGGCGGCATTATGGTGTTTTTCGCGGAGCGATTCGAGGATGGGCCGGACTTGGAGGTAGGTATCGCTGCTGCCGTGGAACTCATGCATCTCGCAATCGTTGCCGCTGTAGTAGGCCTGCTTGTATAGACGCCGCGCGGTTTGATACTCCCCTGCGGCGGCTGATTTGCTGGCCAGCCGCATCAATATCGGGGCATAGGCTTTGCCGAGCGGGACCGAGCGGGCGAGGATTTCGTTGATCTGGGCGGCATCCTCGCAGTCGAAGAGATCCATTTGCTTGTCGAGACGGCAGCGGGTGAAAAATCCATACAGCGCCTCGGCATCATCATCGTCGGCCTGTTCCTGCTTCATGCTCAAGGCGCCCTTCAGCAGGTGCAGGACGCTGATCGCGCCACCCGGGCCGATGTCGTTATTGCGCAAATCCAGGAATGTCAGGCCCACGGTGAGTTTGTTGAACGCCGGCAGCATCGGGACGCCTGGGAGGCCACGCTCGAAGATAAGTTCGCAAAGTTTGATGAATGCGGGCAGGCTGTGGGTCTTTTGGCCATTTATCAAGGCCGCGCGGAACAAGGCCTCGACACCGGCGTCGCCGATCCCGTTCTTGCCCAGGTCCAGCTTGTTCAGGGTGAGATTGGCTTCGGTAATCAGCCTTGGTTCTTTTGGGGATGTATCGTATTCCCCCTCCAGCAGCCTGGCCAAACTCATTGCGCCGTCGCAGCCGATGCCGCATCGGCTCAGATTCAGCTCGTTAAGCGCGGACACACCGCCGTCCGGCTGGGGGGCGAGGGCAGCGGCCAATGCACGTGCGCCATCGTCGCCCAGCTTGTTTCCCTCCAGGCTAAGCGTCTCGAGCGTGCGGTTTTCCACCAGGAGCCGGGCAAGCCTTGCCATTTCCACGGGGCCAATCCCACATTGCCGCAAGGTCAGGCTGGTCAGGCCCTTATTGTGAAAGAATATTTCGGCCAGGCATTCCATGGCGTTGCAAGGCAGCGGGACGTCTACTTTCTCATCGGTACCGGGCTTGGCGCCATCCAGCAGCAGTGTGTCGAGCTGGGTATTGTTCACCAGTGCGTGGGTAAGCTCACGCCAGCCATCGTCGGCTATCGTGCATGCGGTGAGCGACAGCGTACGCAGGCCGTTATAGGCGCGCAGCAGCGTGGCCAAGGCGCGGGCGCCGTTCGTACCGATGTTCATATCAACCATGCAGAGGGTATCCAGCTTGCTTCTGCTGCCTTCCCGGCTGATGGCTTCGGCCAGCCCCCGCAATACCTCGTCGCCGTACTGCGCGCCATACAGGCTGAGTTTGGTCAGGTGGCCGTGATTCGCCACGGCGTTGCCCAGCACCTGGGCGTCGCAGTCCTCGATCATCCGGCCACCCTGGGTGCTGAACAGCTCGCAATGGTTCTGGCAGGCGCTGTTTTCCCGCAGGCGGCGGATGACATGATGCAGCTCGGGGTCCACCACGCGGCTGGATCGGTCGTTGAAGAGCGAAAAATTGGGAAAACTGAAATTTATGGCTCTCGGCATGTTCCATCTCCTCGGGACTCGAATGGCAATCCGGTATCGGGAAAAACCGGATCTGCCGCGCAGCATTGAATGGACGGCAGACCTATCGATCAAGATGCATCCGTCGGCGGGGCCCTTCGGTAAACCGGTACGCCATTGTCGAAAATCAGGGGAAGCCGCCTTGCCTAGTCCTGACGGGCTACCTACACTCGTCCGCCCATCCGCTTGTCTTGCCCGCCCATGAAGCCAGCCACCTGTTATGCGCTCGCCGCCATCGCCCTATGGGGTTCCCTGGCCTTGTTGTCGGTACGCCTGACGGCCGTGCCGCCTTTTCTGCTGGTGGGCTTGGCCTTGTGCCTGGGCGGCTTGGTCGGCCTGCCGCGCTGGCGTGACTGGCGGGTGCCGGGCAAGACCCTGCTGCTTGGCTGCTATGGTCTGTTCGGCTATCACTTCTGCCTGTTTCTGGCCCTGCGCTACGCCCCGGCGCTGGAAGCCAATCTGATCAACTATCTATGGCCGCTGCTGATCGTGCTGCTGTCGCCCTTGTTCCTGCCGGATCTGCGCTTGGGTGTCCGGCATGTGCTGGGCGGCGCCTTGGGCCTGGGCGGTTGCATTTTGATCGTGGCCGGCAAGGGCGAGCTGTCATTGTCCGGCCAGCACGGCCTGGGCTATGCGCTGGCCGCCGTGGCTGCGCTGATGTGGTCCAGCTATTCGCTGCTTACCCGGCGGGTTGCGCCGTTCCCCACCGCCGCGGTGGGCGGTTTTTGCCTTGCATCCGGTTTGCTGTCGCTATTGGCCCATGCCTTGCTGGAACCGGCTTATACCCCGAGCGGCGCGGAGTGGGGCTATCTGGCGCTCCTGGGCGCCGGGCCCATGGGCGCTGCCTTTTACTGCTGGGATATGGCGCTCAAGCGCGGCGATACACGTGCCATCGGCACGCTCGCCTACCTGACTCCGCTGTTGTCCACCAGCCTGCTGGCATTGTTCGGCGGGGGACATTTTGGCTGGCAGGCGGCGGTTGCACTGGGCCTGATTCTGGCGGGCGCCTGGCTGGGGAATCGCGCGCCACGCCGCACTGCGTCATGACGGGCTGAATGGCTGCTCGTATGATCGGGTATTCAGCCATGTGGCTGGCCCCGGGCCGGGATCTTCCCTATGTTGGAAACCATGGAACAGCGCTTCAAATCCCTGCAGCCGCGGCTGGATTTCTGCGCCTTGCGCTATGTCGAGGAAGAGACCGAAATCCTGTCGGTACGGCAGGGCGTGGCCGAACCCTTGCGACGCCGGCTCGATCGCGGCGCCATGATTACCGTGCTGCACCAGGGCGGCTATGGCTATGCCGCCACGTCCGATTGTTCGACCGAGGGATTGCGCGCGGCACTGGCGCATGCCACCGCCTGGGCTGCAGCTTCCGCGGGACATTCCCTGTTCGACTACCGCCGGATCGACATGCCACGGCTCCAGGGACAATACCAGGGGCCGGGAGTGGGGCAGCCCCTGGATTGGAACCGCAAGGCGCTTTACGATCTGCTGCTGGACGAATCGGCGGCCGCCAAGGCCGGCGATGCGCGCATTGCCGATTGGTCGGCGCAGTTGTCGCGGCTGACGGTGCGGCAGCGCTATATCACGCTGGATGGGGGAAGCATCGAACAGGATTTCCAGATGCTGTTGCCCTGCCTGTCGGTCACCGCCTTCGCCGATGGCGAGGCGCAGACCCGCAGCCTGGGCGGTGTACATGACGGCATCTGCCGGCAGGGCGGCATGGAGATCGTCGCCGAAGCGGGGCTGATCGGCGCCGGCCGGCGGGTGTCGGACGAAGCCTTGGCCCTGCTGGCGGCGCCCAACTGTCCCAGCGGCCGATTCGATCTGCTGCTGATGCCCGAGCAAATGATGCTGCAGATCCACGAGAGCATCGGCCATCCGCTGGAACTGGATCGCATCCTCGGCGACGAGCGCAACTATGCCGGCAGCAGCTTCGTCAGCCTGGATATGTTCGGTCACTATCAATATGGCTCGCACTTGCTGAACGTGACCTACGATCCCGGGCCGCGCAATGAATTCGCCAGCTACGGCTGGGATGACGAAGGCAGCCCCGCCGCCAAGGTCTGGCTGATCGAAAATGGCGTGCTGCGAAGGCCTTTGGGCGGCGCGATCTCGCAAGCGCGGGCGAGGGCTGCCGGTTACGCCCTGGAAGGCGTGGCCAATAGCCGCGCGTGCGGCTGGAACCGTCCCGCCATCGACCGCATGGCCAATCTCAATATCGAGCCGGGCCGGCATAGCCTGGCGCAAATGGTGGCGGGCATCGAACGAGGCGTGTTGATGGATACCAATGCATCGTGGTCCATTGACGATACCCGCAATAAATTCCAGTTCGGCTGCGAATTCGGCCGTTTGATAGAGAATGGTAAACTGGGGCCGGTGGTGAAGAATCCCGGCTACCGCGGTACATCGGCCACCTTCTGGCGCTCGCTCAAGGCGGTCGGCGATGCGTCCACCCGGCAGGTGATGGGGACGGCGGACTGCGGCAAGGGAGAGCCGAACCAGGCCATCAGGGTGGGACATGCCTCGCCGGCCTGTGTGTTTGCCGATGTCGATGTGTTCGGCGGGGAGGGCTGATGCGAGAACATTTTTTTCGCCTGGCCGATCATCTGCGGACCCGGCTCGAAGGCAGCGAGGAGTTCACCCTGTGGCTGGTGGCCGAGCAGAGCGACTTTGTCCGCTTCAATGGCGGCAAGGTGCGCCAGGCCGGCCGGGTCGAGCAGGTCTATCTGGAATTCAAGCTGCTGCTGGGCAATAAGCATGTCAGCCAAAACCTGTCGCTGAGTGGCAAGGACGACGACTTTGCCTTGCTGGACCAGGTGGTGGCCGACTTGCGTAGTGCCCTGGGCGACGTGCCGGACGATCCTTATCTACTGCTCAATCGCACCCCGCGCGACAGTGAAAGGGTACTGGCCGACACGCTACCGCCCACCGCGGACATGCTGAACGATATCGTGACGGCGGCCGCCGGCTGCGATCTGGTCGGCATCCTGGCGGCCGGTCCGATCTATCATGGCTTCGCCAACAGCCTGGGCCAGTCCAACTGGCACCAAGCGGCAAGCTGGAATTTCGACTGGAGCCTGCATGGACCGGGCAACCAGGCGGTCAAGCGCGGCAGCGCCGGCACCGACTGGTCGGCCGAACGCCTGCGGGCCGAATTCGCCCATGCCAGCGCCGAACTGGCGTTGCTGGCGCGAACACCCCGCCATCCGATGCCCGGTAGCTACCGCGCCTACTTTACGCCGGCCGCCGTGGCGGAGCTGCTGCAAGTGCTTAATCTGGACGGCTTTTCGGAGAAGCAGCAGCGGGCCAAGCGTAGTCCACTGGTGCGGCTGGTAGAGGGAGAGGCCAGCCTGTCCCCGCTGCTACACCTGGCTGAGGACTGCGCCAACGGCATGACGCCGGGCTTCCAGGCCGAAGGGTTTATCAAGCCGGACCGTATCGAGTTGATCACGGCCGGCCGTCATGCCGGCAGCCTGGTCAGCCCGCGTAGCGCCAGCGAATACGGTATCACCGGTACCGCCGCCGAGGGCGACGAGGCGGGCCGGTCGCTTGAGCTGGCGGCGGGGACACTGGCGCAGGCCGACGTGCTGGCGGCGCTGGGCACCGGTCTGTATATCGCCAATCTGTGGTATCTCAACTTCTCCGAGCAAAGCGCTTGCCGTATCACCGGCATGACCCGCTTCGCCTGCTTCTGGGTGGAGCAGGGCAAGATCGTGGCGCCCCTGGCGGTGATGCGTTTCGACGACACCATTTATCGCCTGCTGGGTAGCGAACTGGAAGCATTGACCCGGGAGCGGGAAATGCTGGTAGATCCGGGAAGCTATGGCGCGCGTGCTTGCGCAAGTGTTTGCTTGCCAGGTGCGCTGGTGAAGCGCTTCAATCTGGTGTCGTAGCCGATCCAATCGACAGCTACCGAAGAGGGGGGAAATCATATGCAAGATTCCGCACAGGATGTCGCCACATTGGCGGGCGGGTGCTTTTGGTGTCTAGAGGCTGTATTTCTGCAGTTGTCCGGCGTGGAAAAGGTCGTGTCCGGCTATATGGGCGGGCAGGTGGAGCAACCCAGCTACAAGCAGATCTGTACCGGTACCACCGGCCATGCCGAGGTGGTGCAGGTCTATTTCAACCCGGTACGGATTACCTATGGCGACCTGCTGGCAGTATTCTTCGCCATCCACGACCCCACCACGCTCAACCGTCAGGGCAACGATGTGGGGACCCAATATCGCTCGGCCATCTTCTTCCATACGCCGGAGCAGGAAAGGCAGGCGCGGATGGCCATTGCCAGCCTGACCGCCGACCGGGTCTATCCAGACGCACCGGTAACCGAAGTGGTGCCGGCCGAAACCTTCTGGCCGGCCGAGGACTACCATCAGGGCTACTTCGACGCCAACCCGCGCCAGCCCTATTGCGAAGCGGTGGTCGCGCCCAAGGTGCGCAAGGTGGTGGAGAAATTCGACCGTTTGCTGAAGTCTTGAGGCGAGCGGGGGGATGACGCAACTACGTCTCGCGATCCCGGCCGATATCGCGTCCGTCTACGCTATCTGTCTCGCCACGGCCGACGCCGGCCAGGATGCCGGCGCACCGGGCCGGCAGGGCGAGCTATATGGCCATCTTTACGCCGGCCCTTACCTCGATTTGGCAGCACGCTTCGCCTGGGTGGCGGAAGACGGGGAGGGTGTCTGCGCTTACGCCCTGGCCACGGATGATTCAAGCGCCTTCTATGCCCGCATGGAGGCAGCGTGGCTGCCGCCGCTGCGCCGGCAATACCAGACAGCGATCTCACCCTTGGACCAGGGCCTGCTGGATCGCCTGCACGCGCCATTCACGCTCGATCCGCGCTTGGCGGACTGGCCGGGCCATCTGCATATCGACCTGCTCCCGCGCTGCCAGGGCAGGGGCTTGGGGGCCGCTTGATGGAGCGTATCCTCGCCGGTTTGGCCGAGGCCTCGGTCCCGGCGGTGCATCTGGGCGTGGACCCGCGCAATGTACGCGCGCTGGGCTGGTATGGAAGATTCGGTTTCACCGAGTTATTCCGCCAGCCCGGTTGCGTTTGGATGGGTAAGCAACTCCGCTGACTTGCAAGCAAGCGGAGCCTCGCCCCCTATCAATCCACCACGAACTTCCCGATCTGCAGATTCAGGTTCCGCGACAGTTCGCCCAGATGTTTAGCCAGCAGATTGGCCGAGGAGACCGAAGCGTGGTTTTCCTCGCTCATCTGCGCGATATGCTCGATGTTCTGTGCGATCTGGTTGGAGGCGATCTTCTGTTCCCTTACCGCGGTGGAGATCTCGGTCAAGGTATGGACCGTACCCTTGGCGCCGCTACGAATATTGACCAGGGTGGTAGCCAGGGCCTGCGCACAGGCCACGCCGGAATCGATACGGCTACTGGCCTCCTGCATGCGGCTATGGGCTTGGGCGGTGTCGCGCTGCACCGTGTCGATCTTGCCGGAGATATCCGCGGTAGCACCGGCGGTACGTTCAGCCAGTTTGCGTACCTCGTCGGCCACCACGGCGAAACCGCGACCCATCTCACCGGCCCGGGCCGCTTCGATGGCGGCATTGAGCGCCAGCAGATTGGTCTGCTCGGCAATGTCCTTGATCACCCGCACAATGCCGCCGATCTCTCCGGAGCGGGCATTCAGCGCCTCGATCGCCACGCCGGCGGCCTCCAGCGCATCGGCGATGCGGCCGATTTCCTCGGCGGCCTGGCTGGCCAGTTTTTCGCCGTCATCGGCCTGGGTAACCGCCTTGGAGGCTTCGGTGCGCACGCTGTCGGCGCTATCCGACACCACCGCGATGCTGGTGGTCAATTCCTCGATGGCCGCAGCGACGGCCGCGGAAGCCGAGGCTTGATGCGACGACGCCACGGCGACCTGCTCGGAGATGGTGTCCATTTCGGTGGCGGAATTGGCCACCTGCTTGGCGCTGTGGCCCGCTTCGCGCACCAGGTTGCGCAATCCCAGGAATAGCTGCGTGAACGCGCCTATCGTGCGGCCGACCTCGTTCCTGCCGGCATCGGGCAGGGCCAGGGTCAGGTTATTGCCGGCGGCGATACGCTGCGCCACCTGCTGGGTAGCATCCAGCGGCCGGCGGATGGAAACGGCCACCCCGCTGGCTACCGCAATGCCCAGCAAGACTGCCAGGATGGCTTGTACCCACAAGGCCTGCTGAGTACTTGAGCGCGAGGCAGCCAATTCGCCGGTAACGCGGCCGGCCTTCTCCTCGGTGACCTTCAGCAAGCCATTGAGCGATTCTTCCATGCCATGCACATGGCCCTTGAATTCGCCCATGGCCTTGTTGGCGTCTGCGGTCGTCGTCAGGCTCTGGCCCAACTGGCCGGCGACTTGGCGGAAGCCAACGGCGTATTTGTCCATCTGGCTGCGCAGCTCGGCGATCTGCTTCTTGGTATCATCGTCGGCCAGGCCTTCGGCGCGCTTGATGCTATCCTGCGCCTTGATAATGGTGTCATCCCATTTCTTGCGGTACTCCTGCACCTTGTCGGACTTGTCGATATTGATAAAGCTGTCTTTCTCGTATCGGCGTAGATTACCGACGTGATAGCGGGCATCGCTCGCGGCCGTATTCAGGGCGATATCACCCTCCACCAGCAGCTTGACCCGCTGGTACTGGCTTTCCACGCCCCAGGAGCCGGTCAGGGCGACCGCCACCATCAACAGCAACAGTAAGCCGAAGCCCGCGATGATGCGTAGGGCAAAGCTGAAATTCTTCATGCTTGCTACTCCCTGAAGACGCCTGCGATCTTGATAAACCGGGATATCGCCCGAAGGTACCTGTTAAAGCATATGAAATATCCGGGCCGCCTGTCGGTCTGTTTGCATGGATGCGTCGATAAGCGGTCGAGTTTGCTAGAATCCGCGTTTTTTCAAAGGCTTGGAATTGACTGTGCGAATTGCGTTGGCACCCATGGAAGGCTTGGTCGATGCGCCGCTGCGCGCCGCGTTGACCGAGATAGGCGGCGTGGACTGGTGCGTCACCGAGTTCGTGCGGGTCACCAGCACCCTGTTGCCGCCCCGCTATTTCAAGCGCGTGGCGCCGGAGTGGGCCAATGGCTGGCGGACAGCGGCCGGCGTCCCGCTCAAGCTGCAATTGCTCGGTTCCGATCCCGCCTGCCTGGCCGACAATGCCGCCCGGGCTGCCGAGTTGGGTGCGCCGGGCATAGACCTGAACTTCGGCTGCCCGGCCAAATCGGTCAATCGCCACCGAGGCGGGGCCGTGCTGTTGAACGAGCCCGAGCTGCTCAACGAGATCGTGCGCGCGGTGCGTGCCGCCGTGCCCGCTGCCATTCCGGTCACTACCAAGATGCGCTTGGGCTATGAGGACACCGCGCTGGCACTGGATTGCGCGCGGGCCATGGACGAAGGCGGCTCGGCCGAACTGGTGGTGCATGCCCGAACCAAGGTCGATGGCTATAAGCCGCCGGCCCACTGGCATTGGATCGCCCGCATCAAGGAAGTGGTAAGGGCGCCCGTGGTCGCCAATGGCGAAATCTGGACCGTGCAGGATTATCTGCAATGCCGGCGCGAATCAAACTGCGACGATGTCATGCTGGGACGTGGCCTGATTTCGCGGCCGGACTTGGCGCGGCAGATCCGCGCCGAGCTGGCCGGCCAACCGGCCGACACGGTGGAGTGGCCTGAACTACTGGGCATTGTGCGGCAATTCCATGCCGGCCTGATCGGTAGCGGCGCCCCTAGCTATGCACCGGGCAGGCTCAAGCAGTGGCTGGGATATTTGCGCCGCAGCTATCCGGAAGCCACCGCCTTATTCCGCGAGATTCGCGGCCAGGCTACGCTGGACGCCTTGCCGATCAGCGCCGATCAGCCGGTTTCGCCTTGAAGCATCACCTACCGCCAGCAGGCGGATATCCATTTACCACGCCGCGCTGCGGTGGCAATGAGCAAACACGATGAGTCAAATCCTGGCAGGTACTCCCTACGAAGTGATAGGCGCGGAAGCCGGCGTACGCCTGCTGGTGCAACGCTTCTACGACATCATGGACAGCGACCCGGTCGCCGCCGGCGTACGCGCTGCCCACTCGGCCGATCTATCCGAAGCGCGCGAACGGCTCTACCTGTTCCTGGTCGGTTGGATGGGTGGTCCGGCCTTGTATGTTGAGAAGCACGGCCATCCCATGTTGCGGGCACGTCATCTGCCATTTCGTATCGACGAACGGATGCGGGATGAGTGGCTGTACTGCATGTATAAGGCGATGGATGAGCAGTTGGGGGATCGGCCTGCGCTGAAACTCCATTTGGAACAGGCGTTTATGCGGACTGCGGATTTTATGAGGAACTGTAGGTAGCTAAATGAACCCCGCAATGTACCCCGCTTTGTAAGGCGGGCATGGTTGGTGTGGGGTTCTCCTAACAGGCTGGTGAGAAACTCCCGGCATCAGCGACTGCGTGGGAAAATCCGACCAGATCAGGGAGGTTTGCTCAAAAAATAGGCGAAAATTGCCTGATTCTTGAACAAAATCCCGTATTTCCACAGTTTTCCTGCAGTACAGTGGGACTCCGACGAGTTTCTCACCAGCCTGTTAACGCGTTATCAGCATTTGTCAAATTCGGCCGCGCGATTTAGATAAGCTTTACAAAAATCGGCATCCCCTTTATCGGATTTCAGTTCCTTACCGTCAAATTTAGCACTGATCACTTTGGATTTGGTGATGGAGAGGCGCTTATTTTCACAAGCCTCCAGTGCTGCCTTCTTACAGGCACTCGCATCCGCCGCATCAACAAATTCGGTACAGGCAGCCTTGCCTTCGCACTTCTTATAGCTTATGGCTTCCTTGCCAGCGCAGGCAGTCCGAGTAACATGCAGTTCGCATCCGGCTGCCAGAGCGTTGCCGTAATATAAGCAGAGTGCCAGCCCAAACAAATGTTTGATGATTGGTTTCTCCATGGAAAGTTTACTCCTTTTTGGGTTTAGTACGTTTTCGAAATTATTAATTGCGAAAGCGGCTAATACTGGCTTCCAGCCGATGTACTACCGTTTCCAGCTCGTTTGCCAAGTAGGATGCTTCATTTGAAGCTCGGGAATTTTGCTCGGTCATGTCGGCAATCTGTTCCACGTTAACTGCAATTTGCTGGCTGGCGATATTTTGCTCGACCAAAGCGCCCGAGATTGCACTGACTTGCTGTTCGACCTCCTGCGTACCGGCTGTAATGGCATGCATGGCACCGCCTGCCTGGCGGGTCAGTGTTACACCGCTCTCGACCTTTTCAACCGTACTACGCACCGCTTTCACTGCGATCTCTATGGAGGACTGGATCGCGCCTATCTTGCTTGCGATATCCAGGGTCGCGCCGGTAGTGCGCTCTGCAAGCTTGCGCACTTCGTCGGCCACTACGGCGAAGCCTCTACCTTGCTCGCCAGCCCTGGCGGCCTCGATGGCGGCATTCAGTGCCAGAAGATTAGTCTGCCCTGCTACATCCTTGATGACCTGGACAATGCTGGAGATTTCCTGGGAGCGTCGACCCAACTCATCCACTGAACCACCAAGCAGGTTAATTTCGGTGGAAATGCCGCTCATTTCATTGACTGTACGGTCGATTACCTCACGACCGCTACGTGCCCTTTCCCCTGCGTCGCGCGAAAAGCTGCGCGCCTGGTTCGCCCCATCCGTTACGTGGCTGATGCTGGTTGACAACTGCTCTATGGATGCCGCCATGGCACCAGCGGCATCGCTCTGCTTTGCAGAACCATTGGCGACCTGACCCGCCGTGTTGAGCAACTTGCGTGCAACTCCCGCAATCTCGGCAGATGCCTCATGGGTTTCATGCAAAGCGTTTTGCACTGTTGCCACAAGGCGATTGAATGAGCGAGCCGCCACGGTCAGTTCGTCGTTTCCCTTTATCGTAACTCGCCGCGTGAAGTCGAGATCATGTTCCATAGCCACCATGGAGCCGGAAAGATTACCCAGTTGGCTACTGATCGCCCGAATGATCCAAGCCGCAACCACGACAGAAACAAGTAGGGCGACTAAGGCAAAGACGGTCAGTAGGCCAGTACTGCTCTGCATCGTTGCAGCAGCAGACTGCTTGGTGCTCGCCGTTAATTCGTCCACCACCTTGGTCATTGCGCCGATTTGCTGCAAGGCGATCACACTGGATTCATCAATCTGTCCCAACGCGCCTGCTGCTTCTTTGCGCAATTTGAGTTGCGCGGCATAAAGCGTGAGAAGACCACTTTCTCCCACTGAAGCGGCCTTAATGCGATCCGTGCTTTGTCGCGCCTTTAACTGGGCCGGATCAGCACGGGAAATCGCTTCAGCCTGCTTGTCGATTTCACCAAACTTAGTCTCGACTTCGCTCCTTACCGCCAACACCGCCGATTCCAGGTTCTTTTCCAGCCCAATGCTGACACTGTGGGCTATCTGATCAGCTAGACTACCCCAGGTTTTTGCCTGAGCCGGCGCACCCTTTATCTCAGAAAGCAGTCCGGTCAATTCATCGCCCATATCGCCGAACTCACGCTTTTGCTTAACCAGGTGGATGCCTTTCTCGGTATCTACACGATGTGCTTTCATGACAGCTGGGCCTTGCTGGAAAACTTGTGTGCTAGCTGCGTCAGCGGCGGTGAGCGCCTGTTCTAGCCTGGGTTGCTCCTTGGTAAGCAATTGAAGTGTCGAGCGTGCTTGTTCGTACTGCTTGCGTTGTTCGTCGAATACCTGTTCCAGGCGACTCAATTCCCCCAGATTGCTTAGTTGAAAATGGCGCATCACCGCAAGCTTGGCCTGCAATAGACTGGACTGCATGCGGCTGGTGGCCGAAATCATGGGGGCCGATTTGTCGGAAATCACCAGTAGACTGTCATTGACGCTATTCAAACCGAGCATGCCGACAATCAGGATGCCAGCAGCCAAAAAGAGTACGACGGCATAGCCGCCTGCGATCCGGGCAGTTACAGTGAGTCGCATCACTACCTCCCGCCTATGTACCTGACGATCTTGATGAGCCTACGCTTGATCTCGCCAGGTCGGACTAAAGAACCAGGCGATGACGAATTGCATCTCGTTGTTTTATAGACTTCATGGGCAAGAATCGCCAGTCGTGCTTCATGGGACGGGTATGATCTCGATTGATGCTTTAACTTGTGCGAGGATTGGCCAGAAGCCCAATGAACCTCTCGGGATCCCTGCCGAATTACAACACCTGCGGGTCTGCGGACCCGCGAGATTCCGCTAGTTACAAATACCCCACCTCGGTTTCGTTTCGCGTCTCTGCGCAACCCGTTGTCGGAATCCCTCCCACTCCTGCAAGCCTGATGGCAGCAGAATTTTCGTGCTGTCGGTGCGTTAAGCGGCCGGTCCTGCGTCGCACCACCGAAACTGGATGGTATCTGGTCTGCATTTATTCAGCCCAAACCAGATGGGACTGGCTATCGGCCTCACCCGGACTTCAAAACGTTCAACGCTCGAAGTGACAGGCTCTCCATTTGGAACAGGCGTTTATGCGGACGGCGGATTTTATGCGAAATGTGGAATCCTAGATTCTGCCATGGAACACCTCTAAGCAGCTTGTGCCGGCGGCACGCGCTTTAAAAGAATTCGGCGTCGCCCGATGAAGCGCTGGACGCGGTAGTGCCACCATGCAGATGCGCCTGTTCCAAGGTGGAATACGTACCTTGCAGCCGGCGCAGCCAGTCGTTCGGCGACACGGCTGGCGACTTGCCGTCCGGGTCGTGCAATACGGCGGCCAAGTGCTCCTCCATGCGGGCCAGGTCCTGTACGACATGGTCCATCATCTGGCAGGCCCTATCCTGGAACTGCATCGCCACCAGGTTCTGGTTCAATTCCTGCTCGACCTGGTTGCCGTGTGCCTTCAAATTACTGTTGATATCCGCCATGCGCTGGGTCGCGACGGTGAAATCGTCCAGCGAGGCATCGAGCATCTTCAGCGCCGCACCGGTCTGCTGGTTCTCCGTCACGCTGAACCCCCGGCCGTGCTCGCCGGCCCGCGCCGCCTCGATGGCAGCGTTGAGCGCCAGCAAGTTGGTCTGGTTGGCGATTGCCGCCACCCCCTTGGCCATGCCGTCCAGTTCCGCCGAAAAGCTGGCCAGGCTGGTGACCTGCTCGATCAGTTCGGCGCGGAAGTGGCAAGGAAATTTCAACGTCGCGACCTGCTGTGCTGCGGTAATGGGCTCCTCAGGCACATTAATTGCCAAAAAATTTTATTCAGATACGACGAGTTGCGAGCTATCTGCTTGGCTTTAAAGCATTGTTCGCTGGAGCCCAAATGACCGATATCCGAACAGGGCAGGCACCGCCGCCACTCACGCGCGAGCAGTTCCACGCTCGCTTCAATGTTCGTTTCTATGACCCGGCCTATGCAGTCGAGCGCGATGCGATTGCACGGCTGGAAGAGATTGCCTGGCAGGCCTTCCAGGAAGGTCGGAAGGCGCCAATCACCCAGCCGGCGGGACCGGAATTCGCTGATCCGAGCTATCAGATATCCGTGCAATGGTTGGAAACACGCAAGCGCCTGCGGCTGGCCCAGCAGCGCTGGAATGACAGCGCCACGCCATCACGCGTGTTGTTGGTGTGTGGCAGCGCGCGCAACGATGGCACCTGTCCCGGCGAGATATCCAAGACCTGGCGGTTGACCGGGATCGCCCAGCAGGTGCTGGAGGCGGAAGGCGTCGAGGCGGATGTGCTGGATTTGAGCCTGGTCACATCGGAATACGGCCGCACCATTCAGCCCTGCAAGGGTTGCGTATCGAGTGCGATGCCGCTGTGCCACTGGCCATGCACCTGCTATCCCAACCACGCACAGGATCAAGCCGATGACTGGATGGCCGAGATCTATGAGCGCTGGGTGGCCGCGCATGCGGTGATTATCCTGGCGCCCACCTATTGGTACCAATCACCCAGCCCACTCAAGTTGCTGATAGATCGCATGGTCTGCGCGGACGGCGGCAATCCGGACCCGACCACCACGCACGGTAAACAGGTGGTGGAGGCCAAACGCATGGAGCAAGCCGGCTGGGATTATCCCAAGCATGTGGCAGGGCGGGTCTTCGGCGTGGTGGTACACGGTGATGTGGCTGGCGTGGAGCCGCACCGGCGCAGCCTGGTCGATTGGCTGGAATGGATGGGCATGATCGACGCAGGCGCGGCCGCTAAGCTCGATCGCTATATAGGTTATTACGAGCCTTACTACAGCAGCCACGATGTGCTCGATAAGGACGAGGACGTGCAGGAAGAAGTGCGTAATGTGGCCCGTTCGGTGTTGAATGCCGTTAAGGCACTGCGCGCCGGGACCCTGAGCCAGCCAGATAAAGCGACCAAGCCGCCGCGGCCGAAGTGAGGCGAGTGGCTGCGCGGAACGGTTGGTGTGCCGCCTCCGCCTGGCTTGGATAGCATTTGGCGTGGAGCAATTTGCTGATCAGAGGTTCGATGGGCGGATACGGAAGGGTAGGGAACCTGTAACTGCCGTGCGTCCATCAGACATGCAGCTTGTCCAGATTTGCTTGATCCAAAATCGTTTGGTCAACGACATTGACGATTTGTCCGGCCGGTATGTCGAAAATCCGTTGGAAATCCGCTTGCCCCAATAACTCCTCCGCTTGACGCAGAAAGTTATTGTTCAGCGCATTCAACATCTCGGCAGACGGTACCGACGTGCGGCCATCACCTGCGCCCTCGCCGATTTGAAGCAGGCTCGCTTGATGATGACGACGCAGCTTCAGTAACTTATCGATCTTGTGCGCACGAGGTGTCTCTCGGAGCACCGAATCGACCTTTCGTTCAAAGTTGTCTTTGGGATGTTGCATGGCACTTTCTCTCCGGTGAGCCTGAACACCATGCGTCCGCGATGGTGATGCATGGCAATGCAACTTGCGTGCCTCCCAGTCTGCAGGCACGTTACCGTAGTCGCCATACAAAGCGCTTGTGACACCATAGCCTCGTGCCAAATGTACCGTCAAGGGGGGCGAGCTGCCTTGCCCTGTTGCCCATAGGACTTGATTCGACAGCTGGTGACAGACGCCGTGTACTCCATAGACAAAGATTGTCCCGCAGGCCTGCGGATCCGTGCCTGAAGGGATATTGGGTTTGCACAAGCATTCGGCCAAAGCCTTATTACCTGCGGCGGAACCTATCAGTCCATCTGGAAGCGACGGTGTCCCGCCCGTCGGATGAAAGTCGCCCCAACAGTACCTAATAACGTGATCCCGCCGCGATCACAGTAGAAATGTCTGCATACACGGGCACCCTGTTATCGAAATCCGTTACCCAAGTATGATCCCACTTAAAGGTGGAAGTGAACGCGGGCTTGGCCCAACTGAACAGCATAAATGACTTCCTATGATTTATACGGAAATCGGTCGTGCGGCCATCCCCCAAAAAATCCAGGCCGGCACCTCAGTCTGACGCTGATATGCGTCCGTCCTGTATAAGACCCGCGATATCTGGCGAGTTCAATGCGCGGGATGCAATTGTTGGCGGGCCATGCCATTGTGACCGCGGCTTGTGCGCTCGGTGCCTAAGCATAAGCACTAATCAAATTATTAGGCAGCCCCGACTCCCGCGCCCCCTGATAAGCCTGCCGAACCCGCTCCGCCGAGTCCTTGCTGTCGTCACCCGTCCCGTTTGCCTCAGCCGCAATCTCAATCCGTGCCGCCTGTGCCATCCTCCCAGCCTGCGCCGCCACCGCCTGGTCCGCGCCGGACGGATCGCGTGGAGCCAGTGCTGCACGAGCGATACTAAGCGCCTTCTGCAGCGATTCCTGCGGCGTACTCCCAGGCGACACATCGATATTGACCTCGCCACCAATGGCATAGCTGACCCCATCCGGCCCGCGCTGATAGCTGTAATGAGGGCCAGAAACCGTAATACCGCCCGCCGCGCTCAGATGCGCCTGTTCATGCTGGCGCACCTCACGGTCGCGGGCCTGCAGCTTGCGGACCTGCTCCTGTTCTTCCTGGCTCAGTTGCGTATCGGTTTTCGACAGCGGCGAATTGCCGTCCCGCGCCTGGATATCCTCCGGGGCGGGGCTGGTTTCGACCCGTTGGGCGGCGCATTGCGTGCAGCCGCAGCTGGCGGCGTGCAGCCTTAAGCTGGTGGCGGCAAGATAATTGCTGCTGGAAACGCCGGAGAGCGTCATGGTCAAGCTCAGCCCTGTGGAACTGGCTTGCCCGGGAATCATTGCCATGGTCCGCCGCTCCCGCAGCGATGCGTGGCGGCTCCCCGGTTGGCCAGTGTTTATAATCAACGCATGTAAGCCGGATTTTACCCACTTGCCGTCGCGATGGCATGACCGCGCGTCGGTAATCCATTATTAAGTAATTGTTTCCAAATGGATCAAGGTGCCGACATCCAATCCGTTCATGACGTGCCGTCCGGGGCTGGTTAAACTCCCTGCCGTGCCACGTCCATCCTTTACTCCCCGTCTGCTCGCCTTGCTGATGGCCGCACCGGCATTTGCGGCAGGGCTCGATTACCACGTCGATATCAACGCCCCCGCGCCGTTGGCCGAGTTGTTGCGCCACAACCTCGGCATCCTGCGCTGGAAAGGTAACGATTACATCGACCGGGAGCAGTTGGAGCGCCTGTATGAGGCCACCCCGAAAGAGATCGAGACACTGTTGGCGCCGCAGGGTTACTTCCAGCCCAAGATCGAAAGTTCGATCAAACTCGAACGGAAGGGCTGGCAATTGCAGTTCACGGTGGAGCCCGGCGAGCAGGCCATGGTCCACGATGTGGACGTACGGGTCGAGGGCGCCATCGTCAATGAGCCCGACTTTCGCGCCCGCTGGGCAGAGCTGCTCGAAGTGTGGCCGCTACCCATCGGCGGTAACTTCACCCAGTCCGAATGGAGCGGCGCCAAGCGGCGCGGGCTGCAGGCCTTGATCATCGACCGTTTCCCGGCCGCGACCATCAGCCAGAGCCGGGCCGAGATCGACCCGGCCAAGGCCAGCGCCGAATTGACGGTCAACTACGATTCGGGCCCCCGCTTTACCTTCGGCGAACTGCAGGTGAAGGGTCTGCAGAAATATCCGCGCACGCTGATAGAACGTTTCTCCACCTTCAAGGCGGGCGAGGGCTATAGCCAACAGAAGCTGCTCGATTTCCAGACCGCCTTGCAGAACACGCCGTATTTCTCCAGCGTATTCGTCGATGTGCCTATCGACGCGAGCAAGCCGGATGGCGTGCCCGTCAGCCTGGAACTGGTCGAGGCGCCACGCTACAAGACGGAAGTGGGCTTGGGTTTCGATACCGATAAGGGGCCGCGCGCCAGCGTGGTCTATCGCGACAGCAATCTGCGGCGGCGGGGGTGGATCGGCACGGTGGATCTGAAGCTGCAACGCCGCGAGCAATCGTTCAATGCCGGCGTGGAATTTCCGCCGAATTCGGATGGCTATCGCTATGCCGGTAATTTCGTGCTCAAGCACGAGGATGTGTCCGGCGTGAACACCACTACCCAGACCGTCAAGGTGCAGCGCAGCCGGCAGAAGGGCAAGATCGAGATCACCCAGGCCCTGCAGTACACCATGGGCCACGAAAAAACCGAGGATAAGCCGGAGCAGCGCAACAAGGCGCTGATCCTGTCGCAGGACTGGTCCCGGATATCGGTCGACAATCCGGCCGATCCACGCCGTGGCCTGTTGCTGAACTGGCAACTGGGCGGGGCGGCCAAGACGCTGTTTTCCAGTACCAACTTCGTGCGCGCCTGGGGGCGGGTCGGTTGGTACCACCCCCTGGGAGAAGACGGTCTGCTCTTGCTGCGCGGCGAGGCCGGCCAGGTGGTCAGCGACGATACCGCCGCCGTACCCAACGATTGGTTGTTCCGTGCCGGCGGCGCAGGCTCGGTGCGTGGCTACGATTACCAGACCTTGGGTTTGAAGACCGCCAGCGGCGCGGTCGAGGGCGGGCGGGTGCTGGCGACGGCCAGCGCCGAATACCAGCACAAGATCGTCGGCAAGTGGCGGGCCGCGGTGTTCGCCGATGTCGGCGGCGCGGCCAACGACTGGCTTTCGTTCAAAGCGCACAAGGGCTATGGCGTGGGTGCCCGCTGGGCCAGCCCGGTAGGGCCGTTCGCGCTGGATGTGGCCTATGGCGCCACGGACAAGAAGGTCCGCGTGCATTTTTCCTTAGGCGTGGGGTTCTGAATTGAGTGAACCGGATAAGCAGGCGCAAGCCGAGCCCGCCGCCCCGCCGCCGCGGCGCCGCTTTCGCCTGGGGCCATTGTGGCTGGAACTGTTTCTGTTTGCCTGCGTGGCGGCGCTGGCGGCCTTTGTGCTGCTGGCGGCCAGTCCCACCGGTACGCGCGGCCTGTTCGCCGTGGCGAGCAAACTGTCTGGCGGAATACTGCGTGTCGGCCATGTGGAGGGGAGCCTCTGGCACGAACTGGGCCTGTTGGATGTGCGGCTGGACTTAGGGCATACCACGGTGGAACTGGACCGCCTCAAGCTGCAATGGCAGCCCGCGCAACTACTGGCCGGCAAGGTGGATATCGACAGCTTGGCCATTGGCGGCGTACGTATTGCCAGCCAACCCGCCACGGAGCCGACCACCGTACCCACCTCGCTGGATCTACCGCTGGCCTTGCGGGTGGGACAGCTTAGCCTGGACGATATCCAGATCGATGGCCAGCTCGTGTTGCGCCGCGCCACGGTCAAACTCGACAGTGACGGCGATCTGCACAAATTGCAGCTGGTGCATGCCGAGACGCCGTGGTTCAGCGGCGAGGGACGCCTGACGCTGGCCGGCGCACGGCCTTTTCGCCTGGCTGGAAAGCTGGCCCTGATCGGCGCCGCCGAAGGGGCGCCCTGGCATATCGACGTGAACCTGGCCAATAGCCTGGAAGCATTGCAGTTGAAGGGGCAGGGCAGTGGCGGGCCGCGCGGCATCAAGCCCTTCCTGGCCGATTTCGACCTGGCGTTGCGGCCATTTGCCGCGTCGCCCTATGCCATGCTGCAAGCCGGCCATCTCAAGACCGAGGCACTCGACCTGCGCGTGCTGTCTCCCAACTTGCCCCGTACCGCGCTCGACATCCAGCTCCGCGCGAAACCACAGATCTGCGGGCCCGTCCAAGGTCCGGACAAGACTGTATGCAAGGATGAAGGCGTTTCGACCCAGCTGGCTATCGTTAACAGCCTGGCCGGAGATTGGCCGGCCGGGCGATTGCCGCTGTCCAAGGTCGAAGCGACGCTGCTGCTCGACACCAAGCAGGCCCGCATCCAGCGTTTCGATGCCAGCCTGGCCGGTGGACAGCTAAGCCTGGCCGGCAGCGCCGGCCTGCAAAAACTCGACCTTACCGCCACGCTGGACAAGCTCAAGCCGCAAAGCTTCGGTGGCCCGAACTGGCCGCTTTCCGGCAAGCTCAAGTTGCAAGGCAGCCCCGAGCAGCCACGGTTGCTGGGCCAGTTGAGTGACGGGCGCATGAATATCGAACTGGATGCCGGCCTGGCAGGGAAGGGCGAACAAGCGCAGCTGCTGGCCAAGCGCCTCAAGCTGGCCAGCCCGCAGGGGCAATTGGAACTCAGCGGGCAACTGGGTTTGGCAGGTAAGCAATTGTTCACGCTCAAGGGCAATCTGGCCGGTTTCGATCCTGCCCTGCTGTCGACCCCGCTGGCGCGGCCGGTTCCGGCCGGTGAGCTGAATGCCGATCTGCAGGTGAGCGGCCAACTGGCCGATGGCTTGGCGCTGGCCGGCAAAGTGACGCTGCGCCCCAGTAAGTTCAATGGCCAGGCCCTGCTGGGCCAACTGCAAGGCGATTGGCGCGCCGGCCGGCTCAGCGACGTCAAGGCGGCGTTGGCGCTGGGTCCCAATCGGCTCAATGCACAGGGAAGTTTTGGGCGTCCCGGCGACAATCTGAAGCTGGATCTGCAATTGCCGGATGTCGGCGATTTCGGCCCCGCTTTCCACGGCCGCCTGGAAGCCGACCTGGTGCTATCCGGCAGCCTGCAGCGGCCTCACCTGGAAGGCACGGCCAGTGGCGAGAACCTGCGCCTGCCGGGCAAGATCGCGGTCGGTCACGCCAAGCTGGCGGCACGCCTGGATGCTGCTCCCGACAAGCCGGCCAGCAGTCCGCTGGTGCTGAAGCTGGAGTTGACCGGCCTGACCGCGCCGCAAACGGAAGTGGCCAATGCCAGGCTGAATATCGCCGGTACCCAGGCCGCTCACACGGTGGAGTTGGACGGCAAGGGTAAATTGGCCGAGCAGGCCTTCGACCTGGTGTTGAAAGGCAGTGGCGAGCTGAGCGCGCAAGCCTGGCGCGGACGCATCGATGTGCTGGAAAACCGTGGCCTTTGGCCGGTGCGGCTGAATGCGCCTGCCCAACTGGCGATCGGCGCCGACGGCGGTGGCGTGCAGGGGCTGGATGCCAGCGCGGTCGGTGCGAAGATACGCATCCAGCACGCTGAATGGCACGCCGGCCGGTTTGGCGCGCAAGGCGAATTGCGTGACGTCGCCTTGGCGGAATGGCTGGCCCGCCTGCCCAATCTGAAAAAACGGGTCGCCACCGACCTGGTCCTGGCCGCCCGCTTCGACTTGCGCGGCGACGACAGCCTGGCCGGCAGCGTCGTGCTGGAACGGCAGGCCGGCGACCTGCAATTGTCGGTGGAGGACCCCACCATCAAGCCCATGCCGCTCAAGTTGTCCGATGCCCGCTTGCAAGTCGATCTGAGCGGGAATAAGGCAAGCCTGGGCGTGGATTTGAAGTCGGCGTCCTTCGGCACCGTGTCGGGACGCTTGGCCAGTCATTTCCAGAAGACCGCGACGGGTTGGCAACTGGCGAATGGCGCGGCGCTGGAAGGACATCTGCAGGCACAGATGCCGTCGCTGGCTTGGCTGGGGCCGCTGATGGGCCCCAGTGCCAAGGTGGCCGGCAAGCTGTCGGCCGAGCTGACCGCAGGCGGCGTGGTGGGCGCACCGCGCTGGTTCGGCAAGCTCCACGCCCAGGATGTCGCGCTGCGTTTGCCCGAAAGCGGCATCAATTATCGCGAAGGGCAGCTGGAAGCCACCCTGGATGGCGATACCGCGCAGCTTGCCACGCTGTCGCTGCAGGCGGGCAAGGGGCGTGCCACCGCTTCCGGCCGCATGTCGCTGCGCGACGCCGGTCCCGAAGGCGCGGTGCAAGTCCGCTTTGAGCGCTTCGGCGCCTTGACCCTGCCGGACCGCAACCTGGTGGTGTCGGGCGAAACCAGCCTGGGCGTACAGGGCGAGGCGCTGACCCTTACCGGCAAGCTGACCGCCGATGAAGGCTTGATCGAACTGCCCAAGAGCACCGCCGCGGTGTTGGGCGACGATGTGGTGATCAAGGGTAGACCCGCAACGGCCGGCAAGCGCGGCAAGCCCACGCCGCTGACCCTGCGGCTGGATCTGGACCTGGGACAGAAATTCGTCTTCAAGGGGCAGGGCGTGGATGCCCGCCTGTCCGGCCTGGTGCGCTTGGCGTCCAGCCCCAGCCAGCCCCTGACCGCCAGCGGGGCGATGAAGGTCGAGGAGGGCCGTTACGCCGCCTACGGCCAGAACCTGGCCATCTCCCGCGGCATCATCACCTTTCAGGGACCGCTGGATAATCCGGCGCTGGATATTCACGCGATCCGCAAGAACCTGCCGGTGGAAGTGGGGGTGAAAATCGTCGGTACCGCGTTGTTGCCACGGGTTTCGCTGACCTCCGATACGCCGATGGCCGATGCGGAAAAGCTGTCCTGGCTGGTGCTTGGACGGGGTTCCGCCAGTGGCGGCGGCGATGCCGACCTGCTGCTGACGGCCGCCGATGCCTTGTTCTCGGCCGGCGAATCGGTCGGATTGCGGCAGCAGATGGCCGGACGCCTGGGCTTGGACGACGTCAGCATCGGCCGCTCGGATGCCTATTCGAGCAAGACCGACAGCAGCGGCAATGCTTTGTCCGGCCGCGTCGTCAGTCTGGGCAAGCGGCTGTCCGAGCGGGCTTATGTCAGCTACGAACAAAGCCTGGACGGTGTCGGCTACGCGGTAAAATTGACCTACCAGTTGACCCAGCGGGTCTCGGTTGCCCTGACCGCCGGCAAGACCAGCGCCACCGATGTGCTGTATTCATGGGTGTTTGATTGATTTCTTTCCGAGTAGCCGATGTCTTTCTCGTTGGACCAGCCTTTTATCTTTGTCGACCTGGAAACCACCGGGGCCAATCCCGAGCGTGACCGCATAACCGAAATCGGCTTGGTGGCCTGGGAGGGCGGCGAGGCACGCGAATGGAGTACCCTGGTCAATCCGCAGACCACCATCCCGCCCTTTATCTGCCAGCTGACCGGCATCAGCGATGCCATGGTGGCGCAGGCGCCGGCATTCGCCGATATTGCCGCCGAGGTGATGGCGCGGCTGCAAGGCCACGTGTTCGTCGCCCACAATGCCCGCTTCGACTATGGCTTTCTGCGCAATGAATTCAAGCGCGCGGGGCTGGATTTCCGGGCGCGGGTGATCTGCACGGTCAAGCTGTCCAGGAAGCTGTTTCCGGGCGAGTACAAGCACAATCTCGACGCGGTGGCCGCCCGCAACGGTCTCAGCGCCGACGGGGTACGGCATCGCGCGCTGACCGATGCCCGCCTGATCCACCAATTCCTGGTCAAGCTCAGGCAGGAACTACCGGAAGACACGCTGGCCGGCGTATTGGCCGATATCAGCCGGCAAGCAGGGCCACCGGCCGGGCTGGATGCCGAGATGATCGATCGCCTGCCCGATGGGGAAGGTGTCTACCTGATCTTCGGCGAAGCCGGGCAGCCGCTGTATGTGGGGCGTAGCAAGCAGTTGCAGCGCGGTGTGCTGGCCCACTTCGCACCGCCGGGCCGCGGCAACAAGGCACTGCGCATCCAGCAGCCCATCAGCCGTATCGAGTGGGTTTCGACCGCCGGGGAGTTCGGTGCCATGCTCGCCGAAGCCAAGCTATTGAAGTCGCTTGAACCCAGCCTCAATCCGCCAAGGCGCGGCCAGGCGGAACTATGCGCCTGGCGCTATCTGCCGAATGCCGACGGCAGCGCGCAAGTGCAATTGGTCCATGCCGCCGAGCTGGATTTCGGCCGCGAAGCAGGGCTTTACGGCCTGTATGCCAATCCGCGTGAAGCCAACCATACCTTGCGCAAGATCGCCGAGGTCCACAAGCTGTGTCTGGTGCGCCTGGGCCTGGAACAAGCGGGCCGTCGTCGCGCCGCGCCCTGCTCGGCCATGCCGCTGGGACGCTGCCGTGGCGCCTGTGTGGGCAAGGAAACCGCCTTGTCCCACCAAGCCCGTGTCAGCGCCGTCCTGGCGAAATTGGCATTGGCGCGCTGGCCTTATGCCGGCGCTGTGCTGATACGCGAACAAAACCCCGGTAGCACTGCCTGCGACTTGCACTTGATCGATCATTGGCGCTACCTGGGCAGCGCAGCCAATGAAGCGGAAATGCAAGTCTTGCTGGCGAATCCACCGCCGGGTGAATTCGATGCGGATATCTACAAGCTGCTGAACAAGCAGCTGCGAGAGGGTAGCGGCCTGAAGGTGGAAACCATTTCCTGAGTCATCGCTACTATTCCGCCAACTGCGATTTCCGCAGCGCTTCCAATGCCTGATAAGGGCCTCGCGCCCATTGATTGACCTGGGCGATCAATTCCGGCGCCGCTTCGCGCCGTTTGCGCTCACGGTCGGCCTCGAATGGCAGGTCGGGTTGTTTGGCGTTTTGGCGGGCGGCGGCTTCGGCCATGGGCAAGTCTGCCGCGCGCAAATCGAATAGCGGAGCCAGGCGGCCGGTGAGGGCATCCGGCAGTTCCTCGTAATTGACCGCCAGGCCGCCAAAGGCTTGGCAACGCGCCAACCCGGCCGCCAGGATGCGACCCAGGCAACGGGCGATGAATTCCGGGCGCGACATGGCCAGCGCCTCGGCTTGCGGGAAGGCCAGCATCGAGGGGCCTATCATGCCGGGGACCATATGGGCGCCCGGCGCCCGCAGCTGCGAGACGGCGATTTCCAGCGGGTCGCGATAGAGAAAGAGCCAGGGTGTATCGGGGAAAGCCCGCTGCAACAGCGGTAGGTCGAAGATATTCCAGGCATCCAGCTTGACCACCAGCGCTTGCTCGCTGCCCAGGCGCTGCTGGCCATAGGCGGACAGCAGCGCCCGCGTCCAGGCCAGTTGGGTGTCGCCCGTCAAGGGGGAGAAGTAATGGGCCCGCAGTACCGTGTCCAGCGTGGGCGGCTCCGACAGGACCGTGTGGCTGGCCAGCCGGGCCAGCATCTGCGCCATCAGGGTCGAGCCACAGCGCGAGGCATGGAAGATAAAACAGGTGGGCGGCCGGCCGGGGCTGCGTTGCTGCCAATCCAGCAAGGCGGTAATGGAGGTGTCGCGACGAAAGGCTTGATTGAAGGGCAGGCGCAGGGCGTGATCGACGCTGCCACGGAAAAAAGGATCACGCAGCGCCTGCCGGCCGAAGCGGCACCAATCGACGCGCCAGTCGCCGCTTTCCGGCGCGACGCGTATCGGCAGCCAGTCCAGGAAATCTTCGCTGTACGGGTTCAGGCCATCCATTGTTCGATCCAGTCGCGGCGCCCTTGGCGCATGGCGGATTGCACATCGTCGGGTGCGAGTACCAAGCCATAGACGCCTGCCAAGGCAACGACGGCGGCGGTAAAATCGCCGGCGTCGGTTATGTCGGCCAGCTTCGCGGTCAATTGGGCGTCGTCGTGGACGAGCCGGCGGAAGGCCTGGAACAATTCGGTACCATGGCTGGCTGCTGCCTCTGGCGTGCTGGCCAAGCCGGTCTCGATGATCTGGTACAGCCAGCGCGAGGGGCGGCAATCGAGTACCAGGTGTACGCGCGCTTCGTCGGCGCGGTTTTCCACCCGATGCGGGCGCGAGAGATCGAGAAACCAGCATTCACCGGGCTGCATGGGGATGCGGCGGTTATCCAGCAGGAATTCCACCCCGACGGGACTGACGATGGGGATATGCAGGCGCATATCGCTGCCCGGCATCCCCAGGTCCGGGTCGCAGTGCTCGCGAATTCGGCTACCCGGCCCCAGCCGCAGCAGCCGGGCACTGCGCAGGTCCAGATCCAGCCGTCCCAGCAAGCCTTGCCAGAAGGCATCGTAAAGCGGGGTGGCCACGCCGGCGGCTTGGCCTGCACCGGGCGCCAGGGCGCTGGGTGCGTCCGCCGGGGCGATCAACGCCACGCCGCTCCAGTCGCCCTCGTAATAGCCGCTATTGAAGTGCGCTTGCCAGTGGTCCGCCGGGATGGCTTGCATGGCGGCACGCATCGCCTCCACCTCGAAAACCAGAGGCAGCCGCGCGTAGAGGGGCAGGGAAGTCAACATGGTCGAATCCGGCAAAGGCGACGAGGGCATTCTAGACTGCCACTTCAACGCCTGCCGAAAGGAACGCCCGCCATGCACATGCCCCCGCGGCTGATCATTCCCCATCCCGTGACCATCACACCCGCCATGCGCGCCGCCCGCAACGGCCATGGCGCGGCGGTATTGCTGCTGACCGGCCTGCCCGCCGCCGGTAAATCCACCGCGGCGCAGGCGCTGGATGCCCTGCTGTTTTCGCAGGGCCACCATGCTAGCGTGCTGGATGGCGATAACCTGCGTACCGGACTGAATGCCGACCTGGGCTTCAGCCCGGCCGACCGGATGGAGAACCTGCGCCGTGCCGCCGAGGCGGCGCGCTTGTTGTACCAGGCGGGCCAGATCGTGATCGTGGCCATGATCGCCCCCTTGGCGGCCCATCGCGCCCAGTTTGCCGAACGGCTAGGCCAGGACTACCTCGAAGTGTGGTGCAGCGCTCCCCTGGCCAGCTGTGAGGCGCGTGACCCTAAGGGCTTGTACGCGCGGGCCAGGGCAGGGCAGCTGGCCGACTTCACCGGTATCTCCGCGCCTTACGAGCAGCCCTTGGCACCTGCCCTGGTCCTCGATACCCATACGCTCAGCCCGGCCAGGTGCGCCGAGCGGCTACGGGTCTTGCTGGTCGAGCGGGGCGTGTTGCCCGAACGCGAAGTCGGACATGCACCCTTGCCCATTGCCTGAACCCGCGCTCAGTTCGGCTTACCGAAGCTGAGTTCCCCATCGCGGTAGTCCACCACGATGGTGTCCTTGGCGACAAACTCGCCACCCAGGATAGCCTTGGCCAAGGGGTTTTCGATCTCGCTCTGGATCGCCCGCTTCAAGGGGCGGGCGCCATAGACGGGGTCGAAGCCGGCCGTGGCGATATGGTTCAGTGCCGCTTCGCTGACGGTCAAGCCCATCTCCAGGGCAGCCAGCCGGCTTTGCAGGCGTTGCAGCTGGATACGGGCGATCCCGGCGATCTGTGCCTCGCCCAAGGCATGGAAGACGATGACTTCGTCGATGCGGTTGAGGAACTCCGGCCGGAAATGGCCCTTCACTTCGCCCATCACCGCCAGCTTGACCAATTGATAGTCGTCGGTGGTCATGGCCTGGATATGCTGCGAGCCCAGGTTGGAAGTCATCACGATCACGGTGTTCTTGAAGTCCACCGTGCGGCCCTGGCCATCGGTCAAGCGGCCATCGTCCAAGACTTGCAGCAGCACATTGAAGACGTCGGGATGGGCTTTTTCCACCTCGTCCAGCAGGATGACGCTATAGGGTTTGCGCCGCACCAGCTCGGTCAGGTAGCCGCCTTCCTCGTAGCCGACGTAGCCCGGCGGGGCGCCGATCAGCCGCGACACGCTGTGCTTCTCCATGAACTCGCTCATATCGACGCGAATGATATGTTCCTCGGTATCGAACATAAAGCTGGCAAGCGCCTTGCATAGCTCGGTCTTGCCGACACCGGTCGGCCCCAGGAACAGGAAGGAACCGTAAGGGCGATTCGGGTCGCCCAGGCCGGAGCGGGAGCGCCGGATGGCATCGCTGACCAGCCGTACCGCTTCCTCCTGGCCGATGACCCGCCGTTGCAGGGCGTCTTCCATCTGCAACAGCTTGTCGCGCTCGCCCTGCATCATCTTGTTGACCGGAATGCCGGTGGCGCGGCTCACCACCTCGGCGATCTCCTCGGCGCCCACCTGGGTGCGCAGCAAGCGGTTCTGCTTGGGTTCGCCCTCTGCTGCCTCGGCCACATGCAGGCTGGCTTCCAGCTCGGGCAGCTTGCCGTATTGCAGCTCGCTCATCTGCTGCCAATCGCCTTTGCGGCGTGCTTCTTCCATGGCGTGGCGGATACGCTCGATTTCCTCGCGGATGGCTTGGGAGCCCAGTACGGCCGCTTTTTCCGCCTTCCAGATTTCTTCCAGGTCGGAATATTCCTGTTCCAGGCGGGCGATTTCATCGTTGATCAATCCCAGCCGCTTGATCGAGCCCTCGTCCTTCTCCTTCTTGACCGCTTCGCGCTCGATCTTCAGCTGGATGACGCGCCGCTCCAGCTTGTCCATGACTTCGGGCTTGGAATCGATCTCCATCTTGATGCGCGAAGCCGCTTCGTCGATCAGGTCGATGGCCTTATCCGGCAGGAAGCGGTCGGTAATATAGCGATGGCTCAACTCGGCCGCCGCGACAATGGCGGGGTCGGTGATCTCCACGCCATGGTGGACCTCGTACTTCTCTTGCAAGCCGCGCAGGATGGCGATGGTGTCTTCCACGCTGGGCTCGCCCACCAGGACCTTCTGGAAGCGCCGCTCCAGCGCCGAATCCTTCTCGATGTATTTGCGGTATTCGTCCAGCGTGGTGGCGCCCAGGCAATGCAGTTCGCCACGGGCCAGCGCCGGCTTGAGCATATTGCCGGCATCCATGGCGCCTTCGGCCTTGCCCGCGCCGACCAGGGTATGGATCTCGTCGATAAAGATGATGGTATTGCCTTCATCCTTGGACAGCTCGTTGAGGACCGCCTTCAGCCTTTCCTCGAATTCGCCGCGGTACTTGGCACCGGCCAACAGCGAGGCCAGGTCGAGTACCAACAGTTTCTTGTGCTTGAGCGACTCGGGCACTTCGCCATTGACGATACGCTGGGCCAAACCCTCGACGATCGCGGTCTTGCCCACGCCCGGCTCGCCGATCAGCACCGGGTTGTTCTTGGTACGGCGTTGCAGCACCTGGATGGCGCGGCGGATCTCGTCGTCGCGGCCGATCACCGGGTCCAGCTTGCCTTGGCGCGCCCGCTCGGTCAGGTCCAGGGTGTATTTGCCCAGCGCTTCGCGCTTCTGTTCGGCGTCCGCGCTATTGACCGATTCGCCGCCCCGTACCGCGTCGATGGCGGCGGTAATGGCCTCCTTCTTGCCGCCGTACTCTTTCAGTAGCCGGCCGGTTTCGCCCTTGTCCTCGGCCAGCGCCAGCAGGAACAGGTCGCCGGAAATAAACTGGTCCCCCCGCTGCGTGGCGGCCTTGTCCATCAGGTTCAGGAGCTTGGACAGTTCCTTCGATACCGTGATCTCGCCCTCCGTGCCGGATACCTGCGGCAGCCGCTTGATGGCGCCTTCCAGGCCGGTCCGCAGGGGATTGATATTGACGCCGGCACGGGCCAGCAACGATGCCGCACCGGAGTCGGCATCGTTCAGCAAGGCCAGCAGGGTGTGCTGCGGCTCGATATAGGGATTGTCATTGGCCAGCGCAAGGCTTTGCGCCTCGGCCAGCGCCTGCTGGAATTTGGTCGTCAGTTTGTCGTAGCGCATGGTCGGATCTCCTGGTGTGCGGCGCAGCGCGCCCGGTCACATATGGCTTTAGAGATGGGGGAGGCCGCAGGGCATTTCAAGCGGCTTCCATGCCGGACAAGGCGGGCACGTTCCATGCCTATTCGCCGTATAGCGGCGTGGTACCACGCCACATCGCCATTCGGCTGAGTTTCCCTCCAGGAAAGGATTACATAATGTCCGGTAAAAAAGTTGCTTGGTTTACCCAGCTGGCGAAACAGATCGCCTCGTTCACAGGCAAGCCGGTTACCTTCTCGGTCGCACTGGGTCTCGTCCTGGTCTGGGCGATCAGCGGACCGATGTTTGATTTCAGCGACACCTGGCAACTGGTGATCAATACCAGCACGACCATCATCACCTTCCTGATGGTGTTCCTGATCCAGAACACCCAGAACCGCGATACCGAAGCCTTGCAGATCAAGCTGGACGAGCTGATCTACTCCTTGGAAGAATCGAACAACGCCTTGCTGGACCTGGAGGAATTGGACGAAGAACAACTGGACAAGATTCGCCAACGCTATGTACGGCTGGCTAAAAAGACGCGCGCGGAGGCAGATGAAGAGGCCGAGGCGCCGCAGCCCGAGTAGCACGCCGTACAATAGGCGCATGGTTACCATCATGGTTTGCATCAAGCGCCGTTTCGAAGACCAGCCATCCTGCGCCGGCCGTGGTAGCGAAGCGCTGGCCTGCAGGCTGGAGGCCGAGATCGCCAGCCAGGCGCTGCCGCTCAAGGTGCAGCGCTTTCCCTGCCTGGGTTTGTGCGAGATCGGTCCGAATATCAAGGTGGTGGGCGGCGACCTTTATCATCGGGTCGATGAGGCGGCGCTGCCCGCCATTTTGTCGGAGGCGTTGGGGACACGTTGATACGGCGGCACACCGGCGAGCAGGTTCGTGGCAGTACAATTTGGACGCTGACAGCGGGTAGAGAACGCATCCGCAAAGGCTGGTGTCTCTATGAAGTCGGTGGTCGGCTGGCGCTCGTCGTCGGCGGTTGGATTGGCGCGAAGCTGCCAGGATGAAAGCGATATTTCCGCTTCTCAATTCAGCTTGAGGGCGATGTGAGGTTAAAAATGTTTACTTATTTCAGCCGCGGCGAAGGTGCTCGGATCAACAGAGAATTGATGGAGCGCAAGACGCTGGATTTGTCCGGTTTGTCGCCGCAAGGTATAAAAATTATTCGAGAGACGAGATTTTCTCGAGAAGAGATCAATCGAGCCTTTGCAGCGGCGCGCAAGGATATTGCCTACGAGTGAAGTGATGAGCTCTGAGGTTAAATGCAACTGGATTTTCGCGAAGCTTGTAAGGAATAGCCAGGCGATCTGACATTTGGGACAATACGATTCCCATCGTATCCCGTCCGTCTCTGCACATCTTCCGTCCCCACGCATTCGTCGCTTGATCCCTTCCCCTTTTATCCACCATCGGCACCGTGATAGCGTGCGGGCTTGCCTCACAGGGGAAGCAAGCATGGAACAGCAGGTCGTCAAGCCGGGCAGTTGGTTGAGCAGGCTATTTTTGCGGGGAGATGCGTATGGCGCGTGGATGATACGGTCCCGCTCCAGCGTGGAGCAGCGCGACGTGGATATCCTCGACCGCGTGACCCATTCGCCCCGTTCGCTGGGTTTTGCGCTTGGTCTGGTATTGAGCGTGGGCTTGTTGATACTCCTCTGCAACGCCATCGTGGTGGATGAAGTCGCATTATGGCGGGTCGAGGGTCGCTTGCAGTCCCGGTTCAGTTTAGATTGGGCGGCGCCCACCGCGGCGGATTGGTTACGGGCAGGTATCCTCGCTCCCGTGCTGGTCTGGTGCGTGCTGGATATCTGGCTTGGCTACCGCAAGTACCTGGGGAAATTCCGCTACTACTTATTGCAGAGTGTCGGTGTCGCACTGGTCCCTACCGTACTGGCGGCTTTCGTGATGGGTAGCCGGCAGGGGTGGCATTCGGCGATATCGGTGCTGACCATGGCGGGGTTCCTCACCGTGCTATGTACCCTGCTGCTGGTGGCGGCCGTCAGGCTGGTGGCGCATCGCCGCCAGCTGCGGCGCAACGAGGAGCAGGAGCTGCTGCGCGCCGAAGCCGAGAGCGAGCGTTTGGCGCGGCGCTTGAGCGAAGCACATTTACGACTGCTGCAAGCGCAGATCGAACCGCATTTCCTCTTCAATACCCTGGGTGCCGTGCAGCAACTGGCCGAAGCCGGCGCACCGCGTGCGTCTGCCTTGACCGCCAGCCTGATACATTTCCTGCGCGGCAGCATGGCGCAAATGCGCGCCGAGCAGGTCGGCCTAGGCGAAGACTTCATCCTGGTGGAAGCCTATCTGCGGGTCATGCAAGCCCGCCTGGGCGACCGCTTGCGCTTTGCCCTGGCGCTGCCGCAGGAATTGGCAGGACAGCGGATTCCGACCATGATGCTGCTGACCCTGGTGGAGAACGCCATCAAACATGGCATAGAGCCGGCGCTGCGAGGCGGCCGCATCGATCTCCAGGCGTTTGCCTCGGATGGGCAATTGCATGTCCAGGTCAGCGACACCGGCCAAGGTGTGAGCAATCAATCCGATGGTGGCGTGGGCTTGGCGAATATCCGCGAGAGACTGCGCCTGCAATATGGCGATAAGGCGGAACTGCAGATACCGGAAGCGCAGATCGAGGGCTTTACGGCCACACTCCGCTTGCCGTTGGAGTAAACCGGCCATTGCGCCAGGATGGAGACAAGGAACAGCATGCGCACCAAGATATTGATCGCCGAAGACGAACCCCTGATGCGCGAACGGCTGCTCGATCTGCTGCAGCGGAGCTGGCCCGACGCCGAGGTGGTGGCGGCCGCCGAAAACGGCAACGATGCCTGGGACGCCTTCCTGGAGTTCGAACCGCAGGTGGTCTTCCTGGATATCCGCATGCCGGGATTTTCCGGGCTGGAAGTGGCCGCCCGTATCGGTACGGCCGCCCATGTGGTGTTTGTCACGGCTTACGACCAGTATGCCGTCGACGCCTTCGAGGCCGGGGCGGTCGATTACCTGCTCAAACCCATCGAGGCCGATCGGCTAGCCAAGGCGATTGCGCGCATACGCCAGAAACTGGCCACGCCGCCGGCCGACCTGAGCGAGTTGCTGAGCCGCCTCACCACGGCCGCGCCCACCCCTGAGCGCGAGAAGCTGAAATGGCTGAAGGCCACGGTGGGGAAACAAATCAAGCTGATCAAGGTGGAGGACGTATTGTTCTTCCAGAGCGATACCAAGTACACCCGGGTGGTGCTGGCCGACTCCGAAGCCCTGATCCGTACCCCGCTCAAGGATCTGCTGGCCGGGCTGGACAGCGAACTGTTCTGGCAGATCCACCGTGGCACCCTGGTCAATGTGCATGCCATTGCCGCGGCCGAGCGCCTGGACGCCGAACGCATGGTGGTGCTGCTGAAAGGCAGCGAGGAGAGATTAGGCGTGAGCCGGGCGTTTACCTACCGGTTTCGGGAGTAGCGAATTGCAGGTTCGCCAAGGCCGCCCGCTCCGCCGGGCTGGCTTGCTCAGCGCCCCAGCCCCGGCACATAGACCGCCGCGATCCGATAGACAATCTTCGCCACATCCGCATCCGAGCGATTGGTCAGCACGATCACCGTCAGCTTGTCGTCCGGAAAACGGCTGATCTGCGTGGTGAATCCCTGCCACGCACCATCGTGCTCGACTACGCGGTGGCCTTTGAGCTCGAGCACCGACCAAGCGAAACCGTAAGGGGCACTGCTGCCGTCGTTCAGTTTCACCGGTGTCCAACCGGCCTGCTTGCTGGCCGCGCTCAGCGGCTTGTCGCCATTTAGGGCGATATCCCAGCGGGCCAGGTCGCGCGCCGTCAGGTAGAGACTGCCGTCGGCTGTGGCGTTGAGCGTGGGGGAGACCCAGTCCTGGTTCTTGGCGGCACCCTCGACAATATCGTAGCCGGCCGCGCGGTGGGGAACGATATCGCGCTCACTGATCAGGCGGGTGGCCATGCCCAGCGGCTTGAACAGGCGAGTCTGCAATTGTTCGGCGTAGTGGCTGCCGCCCAGCTTGTTGCAGAGGAAGCCAAGCACCTGATAGCCGCTATTGCTGTAGGACCACTTCTCGCCCGGTTCGGACAGTAGCGGCACCGCACCGGCCAGTTGCAGCAGTTGCTCGTCGCTGTAGTCGCGATGCAGGTCGATATGATCGACGGGCTCGTCGCTGATACCGGCGGTATGGGTCAGCAGATGGCGCACCGTGATCTTCCCCCAGTGGGGCGGTACCGATAGATGGGTGGAAATAAGGTCGTCCAGGCCCAGCTTGCCATCCTCCACCAATAGCATGACCAGCGCTGCGGTGAATTGCTTGCCGATGGAACCGGACTGGAACACCGTCGCCGGGGTGACGGGCACGCCGTGCTCGATATTGGCCAGGCCGTAGCCTTGTTCTTTCACGATCCTGCCATCCCTGATGATGGCGATGCCGATACCGGGAATGGATTGCGCCTTCAATTCCTGCCTGACCACCTTATCGACCCGGTCGGCATGTGCCGTTCCCAGGCACAGATAGGCTGCCGCCATCAATGGAAAACCAATGCGCATTCACGACTCCTGCTGGTAGGCCCGTCCCGGTCGGGGCGGGCTGCCGGCAGCTTAACCAAGATGGGTATGGCGTTCCACCCGTGCCTCGGTTTCCATGCTGGCCAAGCCCTGCAGGATGCCACAGTCGGCCAGGGCCTGTTCGGCCTGGCACTGCCGGCGTAGCGTGCTTAGTTGTTGCTTCAGGTGCAATAGCTCATCGATGCGCGCGTCGACATGGCCGATATGGGCATCGAGCAGTTGGTTCACCTGGCCGCAGGCGATGGCCGGCCCGTCGCGCAGCGTCAGCAGCGCGCGGATTTCCTCATGGGTCATATCCAGTACTCGGCAATTGCGGATAAAGCGCAACCTTTCCACATGGGGATTGCCGTAACTGCGGTAGTTGGCTGCAGTCCGCTCCGGTTCGGGCAGCAGGCCTTCCTTTTCGTAGTAGCGGATGGTTTCCACCGTGCAGCGTGCCACTTGGGCCAGTTCACCGATTTTCATTGTGCGTTTCCCTGCAAATGCGTTGCCGCGCTTGACCCTATAGTAGCTTTAGGCTGTTAGATGTAGCAATCGTCAAAAGGATCACCAGCCATGTCTGCCTGCTGTCCCGATAAACCGCAATGCCCATCCTCGCCCGAAGCTGCCAAGGAACAGGGGAAGATTCGCTATCGCCCGCTGCGGCATGCCCATGCGCCATCCGCTCCCGCGCCAGCCGAGCAGCTTGGACTAGCCCTCGAGGCGGGCTATACCGGCAGCCGCCTGCATATCGCCCAGCTGGACTGCCCGACCGAAGAGGCGCTGATACGCAAGAAGTTGGCCGCCATGAAGTCGGTACAGTCGATGCGCTTTGATCTGCTGAAGGGCGAACTGAGCGTGGTCCACGCCGAGGGTGCCTTGCCGCGTGTGGTTGCCGCCATAACGGAACTGGGGATGACGGCCAGGGAAATCACCGGCCAGACACCCGCGGCTGAAAGGGCGAGCACGCAGGTGCCCCATCGGCCCTGGCGCCTGTTGGCCTTGTCCGGTGGCTTGGCCTTGGCCTCGGAAATTGCCCATTGGGCCGGCTTCTCGCCTTGGCTGGTGGCGCCCTTGGCGCTGGCGGCCGTGCTTGGCAGCGGCCTGGGCACCTACCGCAAGGGATGGATCGCCCTCAAGCATCGCGATCTGAACATCAATGCGCTGATGACCATTGCCGTCACCGGCGCGATGCTGATCGGTCAATGGCCGGAAGCCGCCATGGTAATGGTCCTGTTCAGCATCGCCGAAATGATCGAGGCGCGCTCCCTGGACCGGGCGCGCCATGCAATCGATGGTTTGCTGCAATTGGCGCCGCAACAGGCAACGGTCAGGCAAGCCGACGGCGAATGGCTGGAAGTGGCGGCAGACAAGGTCAAGGTCGGCGAGCGGATACGGGTGAAGCCCGGTGAGCGGATCGCCCTGGACGGTACCGTGGTAGCCGGCGGCTCGGCCGTCGATCAGGCCGCTATCACCGGTGAAAGCGTGCCGGTCGACAAGGCCGAGGGCGACCCGGTGTTTGCCGGGAGTATCAATACCACCGGATCATTCGAGTACCAGGTCGTCGCGGAAGCGGGAAAGTCCGCACTGGCCCGTATCATCCACGCCGTGGAGCAGGCACGCGGCGCACGGGCGCCTACTCAGCGATTCGTCGAGCGCTTTGCCCGTATCTATACGCCCCTGGTCTTTGCGGCGGCGCTGGCCTTGGCGCTGCTGCCGCCTTTGCTGCTGGGTGGCGACTGGCATGACTGGATCTACAAAGCGCTGGTCCTGCTGGTGATCGCTTGTCCTTGCGCCTTGGTGATTTCCACGCCGGTTACCGTGGTCAGCGGGCTGGCCGCCGCTGCGAAGCACGGCATCCTGGTCAAGGGCGGGGTCTATCTGGAAGAAGGCCGCAAGCTGAAATGGCTGGCGCTGGACAAGACCGGTACCCTCACGCATGGCAAGCCCGCCTTGAGCCAGGTCCTGCCGCTCGACCCGCAGCGGGAGGACGAGGCAATGCAACGGGCCTGCAGCCTGGCGGCACGCTCCGATCATCCGGTTTCGCAGGCGCTGGCCCGAGCCGGCCAGGCACGCGGCATTCCCTTGCTGGCCGTCACCGATTTCACGGCTTTGCCTGGGCGTGGCGTCCAAGGCAGCCTGGAGGGAGAAACCTGGTGGCTGGGCAATCATCGCCTGATCGAAGAGAAGGGGGTTTGTTCGCCCTCCCTGGAGCAGCAGCTGGCTGCGCTGGAACAAGCGGGACAGACCGTCATCGCGCTGGGGGACGGCAAGGCGGTGCTGGCCTTGTTCGCGCTGGCGGACGCCATCAAGGACAGCAGCCGCGCGGCGATCCAGGCCTTGCATGAACTGGGCATCAAAACGGTGATGCTCAGCGGCGATAATCCGCACACCGTCAGCGCGATCGCCGCTCAAGCCGGCATCGACCAGGCCCATGGCGATCTATTGCCGGATGACAAGCGCGCCGCCATCGACCGCTTTGCCCAGTTGGGCATGGTCGGCATGGTCGGCGACGGCATCAACGATGCGCCGGCCCTGGCCCGCGCCGATATCGGCTTCGCCATGGGCGCGGCCGGCAGCGATAGCGCCATCGAAACGGCCGATGTGGCCTTGATGGACGACGATCTGCGCAAGATTGCCCGTTTTGTGCGCCTGTCGCAGACAACCCACCGCCGGCTGCTGCAAAATATCGCCCTCGCCCTGGGGATCAAGGCGGTTTTCCTGGTGTTGACGCTGCTGGGCATGGGCAGCATGTGGATGGCCGTCTTCGCCGATATGGGTGCAAGCCTGCTGGTCGTCGGCAACGGCCTGCGACTGCTACGTAGTTGAGCGATACGCATACAAACCAGCGAACGAAAGGAAGTCCATGAAACCCTCTCCCGACAATATCGGCCGCCGCAATCTACGTACCGTTGCCTGGCTGCTGCTCGCGGTGGCCTGCCTGGTATTCAGTGTGTTCTACAAGCGCGGCGTATTTGGCTGAGCAGGTATTAGTTCAGCACGCGCCTGAGCCCTGGCAGCCGCCCTAGCAGCAAGTCCATCAGCAACAGCAGCAACAGCGAAGCCAGCAACAGCGGGAAAATCAGCGCCAACACGCCCAGTACCGCCATACCCAGCTTCCAGTTCGGCAAATGACGCGAAGGGGCCGGTGCGCCGAGACGTCCGCTCGGCTTGCGCCGCCACCACATCCATATTCCGCTGACCGCCACCAGCAATACCAGCAGGCAGGCCAGGGTCATCAACAACTGGTTGGCGAGGCCGAACAGCTTGCCCTCGTGCAGGGCCACACCCATCTCGACCGCCTTGGGCAGCAGGGCATAGTCCTGGAAGGTCACCTTGGCCAGGACTTGGCCGCTGTACTGATCGATATGCAGGGTCTGCTCGTCGCGGGGGTCGGACGGGAAGATCGAGATCGTATATACCCCATCCGCGCCGTTCGGCAGGCTGATGCTGTAGCCCGGCAGCAGCCGGTGGGCGGTCGCGATGGCGACGATCCGGTCAAGGGGGATAAGCGGCTGGGCGGCCGGCGCCGAGGCGCCCTGTTCATGGTGGTGGCCCGCCGAGGCGGGTAGCGGGCTATGCTCCACCGCCCAGGGCACGGTCTGCGCAGCCAGGTTGAGGGTCGCGGCGGGCGGCCTGGAGTGGGGCACGGCATCCCACAATTGGGCCGGGAAGCGGCTCCAGATGGCGGCAAAGCGATCCCCCCATACGCCGGTCCAGGGCATGCCGCTCAGCAGCATGAAGGCCAGCAGCAGACTGCTCCAGAAAGCGCTGACCACATGCAGGTCGCGCAGCAGGAGATACTTGCCTCGGCGCAGGCGCGGGTAAAGCACCCCGCCCAGCCCGCCATTGCGCGGCCACCACAGATAGATGCCGGAAATCAGCAGCAAAAAGCCCCAGCTTGCGGCCAGCTCGATCAGCAGATCACCGCTTTTGCCCAGCAATAGCGTGCCGTGTATGCGCTTGGCGATGGCTTGCAGATTGCGCGTCTCGTCGCGGCTGCCCAGTACCTTGCCGCGATAGGGATCGACGAAGACGGTCAGCGGCCCGGCCGGCGTCTGCAGCAGGAATTCACTACTTCGTCCCTCGCCTGGCGGCGGCGTGAATTTCCGTACTTCCGCGGTCGGCCATGTCTGCCGTACCGCCGCCAGTTGATGCTGGGCCGGTAGCGGGCGGCCGGAGACGCTCACGAACATCTCGGCGCGGTACATCGCTGCGTCGAGCTGTGGCTTGTACAGATAGATCAGGCCGGTGATCGCCAGTATCACCATGATGGGCGCCACCAGCAGGCCGGCATAGAAATGCCAGCGCCAGGCCAGGGTGTAGAAGCGCGGTCTGGTATTGCGGGTATGAGTGGTCAAGGTGCGTGTTTACGGTAAGGGAGACGGACTGCCGGGACTGCCGTTGGGCGGGCAGTGGAAGGGACAGGATTTTAATGGCGCCCATGCGCGCGACGGATGCGACTTTATGTCGCAGTCCGCTGCCGCGCAGTGGAGGGGGCAAGGCGCTTCAGGCTGGGTGGGCGCCGTGGCGGGCGAATTGCGATTGGGAATAACGGGCGTCGAGATCCAGGATGATCTGACGCAGTTTTTCGTCTTCCGGGTGATAGCGGCGAGCGTCGTACACATAGTACAGATAGCCGTTGTTTGGCACGGTCTGGTAGGCGCAGACGGGTTCGACGCCCCGGTAGGGGCCGAGGCACTTGATCAGCCGCTCGGAATAAAGGCTGGCGGGCGTCTTGGTTCCGTGAATGGCAACCACCCCATACGTAAGGATGGCATCCACGGCATCGTAGATATTGTCCCTTTGACCAAATATTTTCATGGCACGCTCGGGTAGTGGCAATACGCCGACTGTATGTGAGCGGCTTGTGTCGCTGCATCCCTCATGTGGATGAGCTGTGAATAATTACTCCGGGTTCGGCAATCCGGGCCGCGCGGGGCGACGCCCGCTACTGCGCGTAGTCAATCTTGACGTTGCCATCCACTTCGCCTTTGTCCATATAGCCGATCTAACCGCCCGAGCCGTTGAGGATGCTGGAATCGGATTTCCGCGCCACCCATTCCCCTTGGACGATATTGTCGTCGTCATCCCAAGTGAAACCGATATTGGGTATCTTGTTGACTACATTGTCTTCCTCGAAGCGAGCGGCGGGCGACCCTGGAGGTATGGCGGGATTTGGCACAATGCGCTGACGCGCGTGGGAAGAGCGCGATTGTGGGCGTTTCAGCGCCCTACAACCCACTCTCGGGAGTGCCGGTATTGCCAGTTGATGAGCCGCAGTTCGAGTACGCGCGATAAGTTAACGCGTCCTAGCTGGGAATCCCGTTGAAGCAGATGGTATCGAGGTTGAAGACGGCCTGTTTTAGCTCTTCATCGCCGGTTGCGTAGCGATTGCTATCGAAAACGTAATAGAGGTAACCGTTGTTGGGTACATTCTGGTACGAAATGATGGGCGCAACGTCGCGATAGGGTTCCAGGCACTGCATCAGCCGTACCGCATAGGCGATAACCGGGGCCTTCTCGCCCTCGATGGCTGCGATGCCATGCGTCAAGATGGCATCGATGGCATCGTCGATATTGTCCAGTGGGGCGAAGATTTTCATGGCGGCCGCTCGGGGGAAGTCACTTTAACAAGACTCTAAACAGCGGGCTCGGCAGGCGCATCCTTCATCTGGGGGAATGACGGAAATATTCTGCTCGCGCGGCTAAAGCCCGGATTCAGCGTTTATTTTCCCTTGGCCATCAGCCGCCAATCTCAACAAAACCGTAGTATGTACAGCGTTTTTTGGCGGGGGCGATGCCTGAATCTCCCGGCACAGGCACCGCCCCAAACGATGGGCCCATTCCCGTCTAAGGTTTGAACTGTCCCAAACGTCTTGCATAGATGGTGGCCCGTCCATGGAAGGGATCGGGCGCGCGATGGGGAGGCGCATCCCCCGCAGGCGCATGGTCGAAGCGATTATGGAAAAGGGACAGTAATTGCTGTCGATCTCCGCCGACCGCCGATTCGCCCGAGCGAAAGCCCGCCAGCAGCGCGCTCATCGCCGTCTCGGTGGTGTGCCGCCAGTACTCGATCCACCACGCGGGCAGATTGGCTACGTCATGCCATGGTTTTTCCGGCTTGGTTTGCGATGGTGTCGCTTCAGCGGCAAATGGTCGTCCCGCCGCAGCGATGCCTGCGCATAGCGTACGGGCGGTGGTGAAAAACATGGCGTTGGTTCGTCGGCCTGTTTCGAACAAGCTGTGAATAGGGTCTTCGGTCATGGTGACTGCTCCTTGCAAGGTTTAGGTGGGGTTTGCAAGGTGAGCAAGTACCTTGCCCGATCCAGGCGCACACCGGTCGTCAGGACAGATCAGCCGGCTGCAAGCGAAACGGGCAGTCGAAATGAGGCGTTGAGAGAGAAATGATAGCAAGTGCGATTTTTTGATAGCGTGTATTCAGATCAGTTGTGAATGTATGTCGGCATCGAGCCGCGCAATGACTTGACCAGACACCTACCTGATTAAGCAGGAGTCTCGCCATGGGCTTGCCGGCTATTACCGCCGCATTCAGACGTACGTTCACGAACTTTGCAACATCCGAGGCTGGCCACAAGAAAGTCGCCATGTCCTCAACGCAACGGGATATTAAAAGGAATACCCGGGATTGTGTGTTTTTTTATAGCTGGTCCATCCTTTCTGGTGTTAGCGCCGCAGTGAGTGCGGTCGTGGCGATCTTCAATGGTGATGCTGCTCCAGCGCTGAATATGGCGAGCGACGTAGTGCTGACTATCGCTAAAGGCGTAATGGCTGCCGGTGAATCCGCCGCTTCGAACCACGAGCTCGCCGGTGGAATTGAAAAGAGATTGGATATCAGAAAACAAAAGGAACAAGACAGAGACGGTATGAATCGTCATCTGCGCGGGTGCGTGCATAAAATGGCCGACATGAGGACTTTTTCTGAAAAGACAAATGATTGCGCAGCCTTTCTTAGGCACGATAAAGCGAGAATCGATGAAATCAGGCAAAACAAGACCCTCCTGTCCAAGGGCCTGGGGTTTGGTCGCGATGGCCTGCTCCAGCTTGGCAGTGTGGGAACGCGTGCCGCAGTCGTTGCCGAAACAATCAATACCGCCGTGAATGTTTCCGTTCCAGCGGCATCGCTTGGAGGCGCCATATTCGGTTTCATCAGTGCGATACTACAGGTCGGCCAAGGCATTGCGGAATATTGCAATGCCTTGAAAGAGCTGGCGATCGTGGATAGGCACTGCGCACGAATATCGCACTGTCAAGATGCCGGGAATTTACCGATATTGAGTACCTTTCAATCCGCTAAAGACGTGGAAAGAGTAAAAGACGATCATATGTCCCCGGCCCCTGGAATTTTGGATGGGCAGGTCGGTACGGATAGCACGCGTAGCACCCATTTGGATAAGTACCTAAAGACGCTTGAAGCCACGGAGAGGGAGAGTGCGGCGGAGTTTAAACAAATAGAAAAAATGTACGAATTTATGTTTAGCCACTTTAAGGCCAATCACCTCAAGGAGCGTAAGGTTCAAGAGGCGTTGAAATCAAACGCCGTTATTCGCATTATCTACGGCGGTATCTGCGTCGTACTGGCAGGCGTCGGATTGGGCTTGACCGCGACAGGAGCGGGTGCGTCAATCGGATTGCCTATCATTGCGGGAGGAGGGGGTGCGCTGGGCGTGGCATGGCTGGCACGAGCGGGTAAGAACGCCTGGCGAGAACGTAAGGAACTGCAGGAAGCAAGCGAGCTGGACAACGCGTTGCGGGCCGAAGCCGACACCTTATTAAAACCAACACCTTCGCTTGCGGAGTTGGAGGCAAGCATCCTGATTAATGCAAACTATCAGAAGAATCCCTACATTATGGTGGCGGTGATTGCTCACCATCTGGGTGGTGGCAAATATGTAGCGGAAAAGGAAGGGATAAGCAAGGACGAAGTCGCGACAAAGCTGGTAGGCGAAGTTAGTTATATTTCGAAAGCAGGCTTGAAAATGAGGCGGGAGGTCGCAAGCCGTTTTCTGGCGGAAACAGGTATGAGTTCGGACGGGATACGTGCCGTGAAGGGCGTGCTTGCTACAGGAGCAAGTGAAATGGTTGCGCTGGGGATCGAGCGGATGCAACAGTTTATATTGGGTGATACGGGTAGGGTTTTAGGGCTATTGCGACGGTGAAAGGCTGTAAGTTTTTGCTGCAGGGCAATCTCCTTCCTGGCAGCGCGGGAGCCAAACGCTTTGCCGTTTGGCTCCGTTTTTTAGAGAATTGAAGCGTGCGTCACCAGCGTTGTCGATTGGGTGCCGTTCAGCGCGGGAAAATTTCGGCCTGGACGATGACCTCGAAGCCGCCCTGATCAAGGACAAGCCATTTTCCCCTTTCGGTATAACGAGCTTTATCTTCCTTGGTGAAACGATCGCTGAGTAGATACCACCTTACTTCGCATCGTTCGCCGGACTCCGTGCGGCTCGGCGTCACGACGAGTTCCAAATCGAAAAGTCCCTTCCGGGTCACTATCCGTGAATCGACTCCGGGTGCTTGCGGCTGTGTGGCATGCATTGGATCGAGACTCAGGTTTGCCAGCAAAGCGGCAACTTGGCCCGAAATGCCGGCAAGCCTCGAATAGTCGCCCGACAACAAGGCTTCGGGTTTAGTGACCATCCGCTGCCTATGTTTTACGGTAATTTCTTTGAAAATGGCAGCTTGTATCATGGGGCAAACTACATCTTGTAAGTCCGCCATATCGAAAATGTCGAGTTGCTTGACTAACAAGGCCGAAATTTCGCCCCAGAATTGACTGGCAGCGTTGTCCCAGGCGTCCGTATCGACAAGGCAATACGCGCGATTCATTCGCTGTAGCGTGCCTTTCCCGACGGTGAACCGGAGTGGAGACCCGGTAAGATCGGCTTCGCTGGGCGGTATATGCGGCATACTGGTATGCGGTAGGGATTGCAGCCCTTGCCTTGCCGACACGTGATCATGGCATAGCGCGAGGGCTTGCTCGAATGCGGTGTTGGCTTCCGGATATCGTTGCGCCAGAAGATGTACGTGCCCTTTATGGGAAAGCTGGTTTGCCTGTTTTACCAGCTGGCGGGCATGCTCGTGCGAAGCCAGGATCGCATTGTTGCGTTGGGCGCTGGATAGCTGAAGCAACTTTGACAATTCGATATAGGCCTGGCGGTAATCGCGACGATCGACTAACTGCCGGCTTTGCTCAAGTTGCGCATTAATGCGCTGCCATATGCCTTTCTCATTGGTATTGACCGATAGGGATTTTTCTATTAAATCCTGGCTTTGCTTGTCATCGATGTCCATGAAATTCAAATCGAGCTTGTTGAGGCTGGAATTGGATTTCAATGCCGCCGCCAAAGCTTGCGCGCCAATGGCGCCGATCAGCGAAGCGCCGAGGCCGAGATGGATAAGGCTATTATTTCTTTCCAGCATCGTCGCCAGCGCAATTGCGCCTTCATTGCCAATCTTGTTGTAATCCAATTGCAGCCCTGCGAGGGTGAAATTGCTTGCCAGCGCTTCCGCCAAGGCCTTGGCGCCCTCGTTGCCAATAGTGTTCCCGGTCAGATCGAGTTGCACCAGGCTGGTATTCGTTGCCAGTTCTTTGGCTAACAGACTGGCCGCATGGCCGTCGATTTGGCATCGGCGTAGACTTAGTGTGGTCAAAGTACTTTTCTGCGCGATCAAGCCAGCCAGTTCCTTTCCGCAGTTGGCGCCGATAGGCGTATTGCAGTCCAGTGTCAGCGTGCCAAGGCTATGATCGGGATGCTCGGTGAGTGCGGTCATCAGTGCACGCGCGCCATTTTCGCTTATGCTGGTGCTGGATAGATCGAGCGAAGTCAAGCCAGTGTTGTTTCGGAGCGCGGATGCGATTGTCAGGGCACCTTCATCGCGAATGGGATTGCATTTCAAGTTCAGCGTCGAGAGTTTGCAAGTCGGCGCGTTGGCTTTGGCCAGTGCTTGTAAACCGGCGCGTCCGATTAGATTCGATTCCAGGTCCAGCGAGACCAGGTAGTGGTTTTTTTCCAGGATGTTGAACAAAGCCCTGGCACCTTCATCGCCAATGGCGTTGCGCCCCAATTGCAGCGTGGCCAGGCGACAGTCTTGCGCTAGCGCACTGGCTAGCGACTTCGCGCCGTGCGCATCGATTCGATTGTTGCGCAGATCGAGCGTGGTCAGGGAATGATTTCGGCTCAGCATGCGGCCCAAGGCTTCTGCCCCTTTGCCGCCGATACGATTGCCGTTCAAGGCGAGCTCAGCCAGGCTCGGGTGCACTGCAATGGCATCGGCCAACTGTACTGCCGCCTGATCATCCAGCTCGCTGTTATTCAGGTGGAGTGAGATCAAGCCATGATTACTTGCAAGCGCATCAACCAATATGGGCACTCGAGCGGGATGGCCCCGCAAGGACGCGCCTAAATCGAGCATGGTTACGTACGGGTTGCTTGCAATCGCAGCAGTCAAGAGTTGGAAATCGCAGTCGCCAAGTGTATTACTCCCCGACATATAAGTGGCTAGATTGACCGCATTCAGGGCAGGGTCGTGCTCAAATAGGCGCTTGATATCATTGCACAGTTTTTCGTTTTTATTGCTTGCAGGCCGTTCACTCCAGTCGCCAGGTTGTGGTTTGGATATATGTGTAATCAAAGGCATATTAATTTTCTCCTCGAGGCGTGCAGTCGCTTTTAAAAGCGGATGACTGGCCAATTACCAGGAAAGCTCCTCACGTGCCTGATCTACCGCATTGCCATCATGGGAAGCGTAGGGAAGTGTGCAGGCCGGCGAGCAAGCCGAGACGGGTACCAGCGAGTCTGAAGGCTGGAATTGGCTTGGCGACTTACCTTCCGAATTTACCCGAGACTTTCCATTTTTTGGCAGGCAGTGGAAGGGGCTGTCTGAAAATTAGACGGACGTCCTAATTGACTGGCGACAAGGGCGCTATCTGGGAGGCAGCTGAAGCTGCTGAAAATGAAAACCAGTTGAAATGTATGTTAATTAATGCATACGAAATACAATATTATTCTTTTGTCATTATATGGATGGTATTGCGGCGACGTTTAAATCCCGAGCTGTATTTTAGCACTTCCTAATGTTATTCATAGAAAAAAATTCAAACCGAAAATTGCTGTGATAAAGTGCGCGCGCTTTCGGAATTGATAATATTAATTTTATATTAACTCCATCAGCAATTTACCCTGTCACGAGCAGGGTTTTTCCAACTCAACATAAGGTGTTGATAAATACCATGAAGTCGAAATGGCATCTGAATTTGCTTGCCTGTAATTTGTTGCCCGCCGTGGCAATCCTAACTGTCAGTGCGCCGGCTGTGGCTGCCGAAGCGGACGGCCCCGTCTCCCTGCGCGCCCGCTACACCTTCGTCGACCTGGGTACGCTAGGCGGTTCGTTCTCCGCCGCCATCGACATCAATAATAAGCGCCAAGTGGTCGGCCGCTCGACACGCAACGACAATCCCGAGTGCGACAGCAGCGGCATGATGCAGCCGTGCCAGTTCGTATTCTTGTGGCACGGCGGCAAAATGACCGATCTCGGCAACGCCAGTCCCCGCGGCGCCATGTCCCAGCCACGCAGTATCAATGAGCAGGGCGTGATTGTCGGCGATGAAGAAGTGTCCGTGGTGGGCAGCGATGGCATTACATTGTCGAACAACCGGCCGTTTATCTATAGTCATGGCGCCTTCCGTATGTTGCCCTTGTTGGCCAGCAATTCGGCCTATGGCTTGGCATACGCGGTCAACGGCAGTGGCGTGGTGGTCGGCATGTCGCAAGACGGCGATGAAACCCAGGCGACGGTGAGCTGGACGGGTGAGAAGCCCAGCCGTGGCCTTGTCGAAGCCGGCATCTATCGGCGTGGCACTGCCATCAATACCCGCGGCCTGATCGTAGGCTGGCAATATCCGCCGGCTTCGGGCAGGGCGACCAACGGCTTTGTGCAGACCGGCACGACGGTCATCAATTTGTCGCAGCCATCGAGCGATACCTGGTCTTCGGCGCAGGACGTCAACGATGCCGGCGTGGTCGTGGGCAATATGGCGGAATTGGGTTTTCTGAGAAAAATGGCAACGGTCTGGACGCCGTCGAACGGCAGATGGGTAGCAAAGCGCATCGGTGCATTGCCCGGGCACAATGTATCGAGCCTCTCGCGCGTCAATAAGTTCGGTGATGCCGTGGGCGATTCCTACAATGGCATGGCATTGGGCAGCCAGCGCGCGGTGGCGGTGATCAATGGCCGCCTGGTCGATTTGACGGCCGAATTGGGGCGCAGCGATATCGTACTGACCTCGGCGACGGGGATCAATGACAGTGGCGACATTGTCGGATCTGCCAGCGTCAATGGTGCAACGCGCGCGTTCATGTTGATCCGCAGATAAGTTTTTCCTGCCGGAAGGGGCTGCGTGTCAGACCCATTCCGGCAGTGATTGCGATGCTTTCGCAAGCAGGTAGGTTTTTTGCATTTCCGCCTTGCCTTTGATCGCTACCTCGCCCCGCGCTTCAAAATTGAACCATTGCCTGGTCAGCTCGAAGGTCTCCTGCGAAACCTGGATGTGCCCGCTCAAGCCTTGGGATTCCATGCGAGAGGCCATGTTCACGACATCGCCCCACACATCGTAGATCTGCCGCGATTGACCGATCACCCCGGCGACCACCTCACCCGAAGCAATCCCGATGCGCAGATCGACACCGTCGAGGCTTTGCACGATCTCCAGCATCTTCTGTCCGAACTCGACGATCTTCCGGGCATGTTGGCCATCTGGGTCCGGTATGCCGGCGGCCACCATGTAGGTATCCCCTATCGTCTTGATCTTGGTCAGTCCGTACTGTTCAACGCATTGGTCGAAGCGTACGAAGATACCCGAAAGCAGTTTGACGAGATCCTCCGGCGCCAATTTTGCGGCGAGCGGCGTAAACCCCACGATGTCGGCAAACAGGATCGAGCAGTTGCTGTGCCGTTCCGCAAAAGCCTGGCCCGTTGAAAGCAAGCGCTCGGCAATGCTCCGGGGAAACATACTACCGATCAGTTCGACAAAACAGTTGTGGGCGCGCTGCAGTTGCGTCTCGATACGATCGATGTCGCCGAAAAAAACGACGATAAGCAGGTAAAGAATGCCCATCGCCAGGCCACAATTGAACCACCCGCCGCCGATCCTGACGCTGTCCGGCAGCGCCATGGACGTGAGCACCCCAAAATTCGAGCTGGATAGGATGACCACGGTCAACAGGCTCAACACAGGCGGGCCATGCCGCAGCCAAGGGCGTTCGCCTCTAAGCAGCAGGTTCGTGGAAAGCGCGAGCGGAATCAGGTAGAGCTGGACGGTTCGGGGAGCGGCATCGCTTGGCAGGTCAAGGAACAGCGCCATAAAGACCAATATTCCGAAAACGCTCGCGTTCATCAGCAGGGTCGACTGGGCCGTTTTTCCTGCGCGAACCATCCGCAGGGATAGCGCGCCCGCGCAAATCAGGGCGAAATCCATCCCCACAACGGGCCAATTCTCCTGGGACGCAAAATAAACGGCCCAGATCAAACCAGCCACGAGCATCCCCGAACTGCCGACCAGCAGTATCAGCTTTGCCCTGCGGGCATGGATGGCCCGTTCATCCTGCAGCGCCATGAAAGGCGCTGCTTCGTTACTTGTTGTTGCCATAAGTCCTTGTTATAAATCAAATATTATCCGCTGAATTGTCGGTCTACACATTGGCCGATTGATGATCGATGATGCGCTCCGCGTCACCTTCCGCGAGCGCCTCGCGTATCAAATAGGTGCAGGTTTCCAAGTGCGCCAAAGGGGCTTCGGGTTCGTCCAGCAGCGCGCTCGGCACCGGCCGGATGGTGTCGGTGTCGTGCTCCGTGATGACCCAGCGCAGCTTCTCCAGGCTGTCGTGCAGCTCCGAGCATGCCTCGCGCGCCTGTTGGAAGTCCGGCTCCGCTTCGGCCGCATTTTCCGTTATTTCCGTCGACAAGATACCTATCGCGCGCTGTAGATTGGCGATCCCCATTTGACTGTGCGCCAGTTTGGCCTGCAAGGCGCCATCCGCATCCAGCTGGATGTCCTGGTCCATTTCACCGGTCTGTTGTGCCAGCTCGGCGGTATATTGCCGATAGGCGGCGGCTAGCCGACCAATGTGGCGCAGGCTGGTAGCGGTCGCCATGCTGTCGAGCCGAGCCTGCAAACGTGCCGCCTCCTGCGCGAGCTGGTCGCCTAGTGCAGCCAGCTCCAGCCTATGTGTTTCGATGCTCATGCCGGATATCTCCCTTGGACCAAAGCGTAGTTCTACCATCCAGCGCGTGGCTTGGTTTTGCAGCGCATGATATTCCCGGAATAGGGGTGGGGAAGGGGCCATCATCGCGTAGCTGCTGCGGTGCGGCAAGCGGCGGATTGTGTTCAGGCTGATCGGGTAGTGCTTGCAGGCGTGCCCCCGAGCTTGATCCTGACGTGCTGTGCGATATGCCGTGGCGCTCAGAGCGTGGGTTGCGATGAATTGGGTGAACTCCAAGGTTGACGAGCAACGCTCAGCCCCAGCAGGCCGGGGCCGAGCATTTGCGCCGTTATTTCTTTAGGAAGCCGAGCAGATCCTGATTCAAGCGTTCCTTATGGGTATCGGTTATCCCATGCGGTGCGCCTGCATAGACAATCAACTTGGCATCCTTGAGCAATTTGGCGGCAGCACGGCCGGTGATATCGATCGGCACGATCTGGTCGTCGTCGCCATGGATCACCAAGGTGGGGATGTCGAACTTTTTCAGATCGTCACGGAAATCGGTGGCCGAGAATGCCGCGATGGAATCGTAAGTGTTCTTGTGACCGGCCTGCATACCCTGGGCCCAGAAGGACTGGATCATGCCCTGCGAAGGTTTGGCGCCAGCACGGTTGAAGCCGAAGAATGGGCCGGACGCAATATCCAGGTACAGCTGCGAGCGGTTTTCCAGCGAGCCCTTGCGTATGCCATCGAACACATCGATAGGTAAACCCGCAGGGTGGCTTGGTGTCTTGAGCATCAATGGCGTCACCGCGCTCACGAGCACCGCCTTCTTGACCCGGCCAGTACCATGGCGGCCGATATAGCGCGCCACCTCGCCCCCGCCGGTCGAGAAACCGACCAGCGTTACGTCTTTGAGCTTGAGTGCCTTGATGACAGACGCCAAGTCATCCGCATAGTGATCCATATCGTTACCGTCCCATGGCTGGCTGGATCGGCCATGACCGCGGCGGTCATGCGCCACCACGCGGTAGCCTTGCGAGGCAAGGAACAGCATCTGCGATTCCCAGCTATCCGAATTCAGCGGCCAGCCGTGGCTGAATACCACCACTTGGCCATCTCTCGGTCCCCAGTCCTTGTAGTAAAGGCGGACGCCGTCAGGGGTAAGCACGTAGTTCGACGACTGCTCGATGCCGACGGCTTGGCTGACAGCGGTTAGGTTGGCAGCCGCTGTCGGGGCAGCCTGGGTGGAGGCAGCCATCACCAGTATGGACAAGACCAAAGTGCGATGCAGGACGTTCATGGTATTTCCTTGTATTTGGATGAAGTGGAAACATTGCTCGGTGGCAGAACGTACTGTACGTGGATGCTCAGTATCATTTATCATGATTAGTATCAAAAAATTGATAATGAGTATGATCATGCCTGATCGGCTACAAGCCTTGCTGGAACACTTCTCGGTCAAGGCAAAGGTATTTCGTACGGGCGCGCTGTGTGGCATCAATGATGCCGACGGTGAAGGCGACGCCGGCTATCTGCATGTGATCCGCAACGGCAAAGTGGAGGTTGGGCACGAGCGTGCTGGAATCCTGCGGATAACCCAGCCCAGCCTGCTGCTCTATCCCCGCCCGCTGCCCCATCGGTTTATCACGGATCGAGAGCAAGGGGCGGACACCACCTGCGCGCGACTCAGCTTTGATGGCGGTGCTGCAAATCCGATCGCAATGGCCATGCCCGAATTCATCTGCCTGCCCTTGTCGGAGCTGGAAGGGGCGGAAGGCGTGCTGAGGCTATTGTTCGAGGAGGCGTTCAGCCAGTACTGCGGCCGCCAGGCTATGTTGGATCGGCTTTTCGAAGTCCTGCTTATCCAGGTTCTGCGCCATCTGATGGAAAACGGACAGACGCGCGGCGGCATGCTTGCCGGCTTGGCGCATCTGCGTTTACGTGCTGCCTTGGTCGCCATGCATGAGCAGCCCGCTCGGGACTGGTCATTGGATGCGCTGGCCGAATGTGCGGGTATGTCGCGCAGCGTGTTTGCCAATGCATTTCGCGAAACGGTCGGCTGTACGCCTGGTAGCTACCTACAGCGCTGGCGAATCGGTATCGCGCAAAAGTCGCTACGGCAGGGACGGACGCTAAAACTGATTGCCGGTGACGTCGGTTACGGCAGCGAAGCAGCGCTGTCGCGCGCGTTCAAGGCGCAAAGCGGCTTATCGCCGGGACAATGGCGAAGTGCGCACAAACTGGCCAAGGAAACGAACGGCGCTGCTTGATCCTAGGCCCCGCCATGGCGCCGGCTGCGAGGCAATCGCGGCGCTAGCCGGACGGATTTACCGGTGAAACGGTATTTTTGACCGGTCGGCTTGCCACGGTGGCGAATGCCAGGAACGCTCAAGCGGGAGCCGGCGGCACGGTACTTGCAGGTGGGTATCCTGAAACCGGCATGGCGCCTGCGCTCCATGCCAGCAAGAGGACGTAAGCCCATGATCATCCCGCCTGCCGTATCCGCCCCCGCCGCCATTCCGTCCACCAATGCGGTGCCCATGCTGTCGCCGACCGACGGCACAGTGTTTGCGCCCATCGAGCCCTTGTTCGACGACGGTGGTGCCAGCATCGTCGACTTGTCGCGACTGGGGCGATTGGAGTCGGCCGCCTCGGTCATCGAAAGTCTGGCCCAGCCGGCCGTACTGTCGTCGTCTATCCAGCCAGTGGGCGTCACGCCTGAGCTGGCGGGCCTGGATCCGCAAGCCTCGCCGCTGGACCGTACGGCCGCATCGGCAGCCGATCCGCTGACCGAGTTGCTTCCGGCCGCACAGCGCTTTGTCGAAGCCTTCAATGACTTGCAGACCCAATCGCTTGCCGATGCCGACGGTGCCATTGCGTATGCTCCGCGCGCGCCGGTCGAGCGGCGGGGCACGGAACCGCTGGACCGGTTGCCATTCGAGCCCGAAGGCTTGGACGGTGTGGGCGCCAATGCGCAGCGGCAGGCGGAACAACCTGCGTTGGCGCGTCTGGCTGAATTGGGCATCGTGGTGCAGGAACCGCTCGATGCGCAGAGTACTGCCACGCAATTGGGTTTGGATATCCCTACGCTGAGGTCGGCGCTGCAGAACAATCCGCAGGCCACTTCGGCCGCGCTGGCGGAGTCGGCGCAAGTCATCAGCCAGTTGGCGGCCGATGCCGCCGATGAAAATAGACGCACATCGCGCCTTGAGGCCGAGTCCGCGGCACAGGAGACCATACAGCAGGCGGATTTATTCGCGGACACAGCCAGGCAGAACGATTTGGAGGCGAACGACGCGAATGCCTTATTACAGAGGCAAATCGCCGACAACGCCTTGAACGCGGCCCTGCAGCAGAGAGACGCCTTATCGGAGCCGGCGCCAGTACGACCGGATGAAACCGACAGCTTGCCGGTATCGAACCGTAATCCTGCCGCTGAGCCGGATGTGATTGCCGCCCAGCGCGCGCAAGCCGAACTGGCGGCTTCCCGCCTCCCATCCGACAACACGATATTGCCGCGGACCTTGCAAGCCGATAATGCCGCGGCCCAAACGCCCGAAGCGCCGCAGGCCGACGAGCCCCAAACGGATAGGCGGTTCGATCGGCAGGGTGAACGGGTGAGCGATACAAATTCTCCCCTGCCAGCCGAAAGACAGGCGATCACGCGCGTGCAGCAGCCCGCCGAAGTGCAGGTAAGCGAGGGGGTGGAACGACGGCCCCCACTCGGTGCGGCCGATTTCAACCGCAACCAGCTACTGGCCGGGGATCCGGCGATCGCTGCCGCCGTAGCGGCCTTTCATTTGGGCGAACGGGGTTTCCTGGCCAGCGGCCAGGCGCGCGTAATGGCTCGCCAAATCGGCGCGGACCGTGCCGTGGTGCCCGTTGTCCCAACCCAGGCGGTTGAGCTCGATCTGCAAAACAATGAGCGTGAGAGGTCCCAGCAACTTGTTACCTGGCAATGGCGTTCGGCCGGCCAAGCTGTCGCCGGGACGGGCTTGACGGCCGCTTGATCGTCGAGCGGTCGATTGCTTGGCCACGGCATTTGGGGAGGCATGCAAAGAAGAGAATGGTTGCTATTTGATCAGGCCCGGCGACTCCGCGGCAAACAGGACGTCCATACGTCAAAATACCTGGAGCGCCAGATGAATACCATCCTTATCATTACGAGTAATTCCGCGGATGCATCTGTTCTAAAGAATGTACTTTCCAACGCAGCCGACGGCCCTTACCTAATAGAATGGCTAGCGGATTTATCCACCGCGCTTGTTCGTCTCGGTTCGGGCGGGATTGATGCGATACTGGTCGACCTTTCCTTGCCTGATAGTTCCGGTGTGGCTACTTTTGATAAACTGTTCGCTGCGGCGCCTCAGGTGCCTATCCTTACGCTATGCGACGATAAAGATGAACTCCTGGCGATAGAAGCAGTACAGCATGGCGCACAAGGCTATCTTTCGAAGGGACATTTTGCCCACAGTCTGGTACCGCAGGCATTGCGTAATATCATTCAAAGAAAAGCAGTCGAAGAAGAGCTTTTCAAGGAAAAATCCCGTGCACAAATCGCGCTCAATTCGATCACGGATGCGGTCATTTGTACGGATCTGTCCGGGGATTTGAACTACCTCAACAAAGCAGCGGAGCTGCTTACCGGCTGGCAGAGCGATGAGGTGCTGGGTTGCGCGGTGGACAAGGTCTTCAGTATCAGTAACGGCAAAACAGGGGTGCCCGATCCGCAGTCGGTCGAGTTTGTTTTGCAACAGCGCGAGTCCGTGGCGTTGAACGAAAATACGATCCTGGTTAGGCAGGACGGCAGCCATACTGCAATCGAAGGCTCCATTGCGCCGATCAAGGACAGGATGGAGAAAATAAGAGGCGTGGTGGTCGTATTTCACGACGTCAGCCTGGCGCAGGCCATGGCGGAGAAAATGATCCACCTGGCGCAATACGATTTCCTGACGGATCTGCCGAACCGTCTTTTATTGAATGATCGCCTGAATCAAGCAATCATTCTGTCGAACCGAAATGCCACCCAATTGGCCATTCTGTTTCTTGATCTGGATAATTTCAAGCATATCAACGATTCATGGGGGCACGCCGTCGGCGATGAAATATTGCAGTCGGTTTCACAGCGCCTGAGTGCCTGCGTGCGCAATTCGGATACGGTTAGCCGGCGCGGAGGAGATGAGTTTGTCATCCTGCTGAGTGAGATAAAGGATAGAGGCGATCCCGAGTTGATTGCAAATAAAATCATCGCCGCAATGGCGCCGCCTCACGCCGCGGGTAAGGGCGAATTGCAAATCACAACGAGTATCGGGATCAGCGTGTATCCTGCTGATGGCGAAGACGGCGATGCACTGATGAGAAACGCAGATGCAGCGATGTATGAGGCTAAAAAGCAAGGAAGAAATAACTATCAATTCTTCTCTTGAGAGTTGAATTGGTGGCCGTGGCTGCTTCCGGCCGCCACTCGCTACACATCGGCGCTTTTCCGCCAGCCTTCGATTGACCTTGCCGTGACCTGCAGTCCACCGCAACGGTATCGAAAGCGCCTGCGTGTTCACGACGCCGTGCCCGAGCCGAAGCGATGCTTTGTTGGATATTACCGTCCATCGGCTGGTCGGTCGGAAAGCCGGCCTTGCATATATAATATTGGCCCTGCGCTTGATCCAACGTTAATATTCTCTCGTTCGAATCTGCACCACAATCCCACCAAGTAATTGAAAATGAAAAGATTTTTCCTGTTCGTCGCCTGCTGTCTACTTTCCTGCGCCGCCGTGGCTGCGCCCGGCGAGGAGCGTGGCTATGTCTATCTCTACAAACCGATGCTGTGGGTAGGTGCTGTCAAAGGGGACGTCTGCCGGGCTACTTCAGTGGAAGGCATCAAGAATATTGGCGAGTGTAAAGTGGTCCCTAACCCCGAACTCAACCAGTATCTCAAGATAGTTGGCTACTACAATGACGGCTGGTCCTACACGGACATCATCTGTTATAGGCGTACTGACGGCGGTCCGGAAAACTGTCCGGCGCCAGTCTACCGCTTTGATGGTGCTTGCAAACCGGGCTGGGAGATCAGCTTCAATAATGGGGTGAGGCCGAGCAAGCAAGTCTGCCGTATGGCCGGTCCCAATAAAAATGTCTGCCCTGCCGGCTTTTCCATGCGGGAGGATGGCAGCTGCGGATGCCCAGCCGGCCAGGCATTCGATGTCCAGCAGGATAAATGCGCCGTCCCGACCAACCCTACCCAAAATACCCAGGATAAAACACCGCCGCAGGACGATTGCCAATGCAGCATCCCGGCTGCGATCGGCGATCCGATTGGTCTCGACCGAGGCCGGACCTTGATCGACGAAACCGATTACGCCGCCACGGGCGCCTCATCGCTCGCCTTTGTCCGTCACTACGACAGCCTGCGGCGCGTGCCAAGCGGTACCGCCGCACGCGGCTGGGATGCCAGCGGCTGGCGCCACAACTACGATATCCGGCTATTCTCGCGCACCGGTTCCGATCGTATCGATATGGTTCTCCAGCTGGGCCAACGGACGCTATCGTTCCGCTTACTGGACGGGGAACCCCGTCGTTGGCAAGCCGATGCCGATGTGAACGCCAGCCTGACCGAACTGCCGACCGGCAGCGGTTGGGCGTATCGTGATAGCGACGAGCGCGTATGGACCTTTGATGCTTACCTCAATCCGCTCAGCCTGGTCCAGCGCAATGGCTACACCCTGACGTTCACCACCAATGCCAACCAGGACATCACCCTGGTGCGCGATAGCTTCCAGCGCCAACTGCGCATCGACTATGACGGCCTGCTGATCAAGCAAGTCACCCCGCCCAGCGGCAAGGTCATTACCTACGGCTATGACGCCGGCAAGCTCGCTTCGGTCAGCCATGCCGATGGCACTCGCCGCCAATACCAGTACCTGGCCCGGGTGTCGCCGATTGCAGGCGCCCCGGCCATGCTGAGCGACCTGATCGACGAGAAACAGCAACCCTTCGCCCACTGGGAATACGACGCCACCACCGGCCTGACCACCGCCACCTGGGAAGCCGGCAAGCTCAACCACTATCAGGTGGACCAGTACCAATTCGATGCCCAAAACCAGCTGCAATCGGTGCGTTTCACCGATCCGCTCGGCGTCAGCCATAGCTATGGCCAAGCCAGCCAGCTCGACGTGACCCGCCCCCGCCAGGAAACACGCAGCGGTGCCCGCGCCGGCGATCCCGTGCAGACCCGCAGCCAGATCTACGACACGCAAAACAACCTGGCCAGCTACACCGACTTCGGCGGCACGACCACCACCTTCAAATACGACCTGGCTCGTAACCTGCAAATCGAACGCGTTGACGCCGCCGGCACGGACAAAGCCACGACCACCCGCACCCAATGGTCGCCCAGCCTGCGTATCCCGCTGGCGATCTCCGCCCCCTCGCTGCGCACCACCTTTGTCCCCGATACCAAGGGCAATATCCTCAGCCGCACCGAGCAAGCCACCCTGGACCCCAACGGCAGCCAAGGCTTCAACGCCACCCTGACCGGCAGCGCCCGCGTCTGGCAGTACACCTACCACCCGAACGGCCTGCTGTGGACCATCACCGAGCCGGACCGGTCGGTGAGCACCTTCGTCTACGACACCCAGGGCAACCTCAGCCAAGCCACCGACGGCGCCGGCCTGGTCACGCTCTATCAGGACTACACCCCGGCCGGCCAGGTGGGCCGCATCAAACAAACTGACGGAGTCGTTGTTACCCTGGGCTATGACCTGCGCAACCGCCTCAAGACCCGCACGGTCGGCACGTTGGTGAGCACCTATAGCTATCACCCCACCGGCCAGCTAAGCCAGGTCGATACCCCCGACGGCCGCAAGCTGAACTACGACTACGACACGGCCCGCCGCCTGAGCGTGATCCGCGACAACGTCGGCAACCGCATCGTCTACACCCTCGATGCCATGGGCAATCGCAAGTTGACGGAGCTACAGGACAGCAGCAATAGCCTGGCCCAACTGGTCGCCCAGATCGACGCCGACCGCGCCCCGCTGGCCCGTCCTACCGCACGCACTGCAAGCTAAACCGAATGAAATTCCCCAATCTGATACTCGCGGCAGCGCTGGCCCTCAGCCTGCCGCTGTCCGCTGCCACCGTCCAAACGATCAAGCGCGACTTCGACCTGCACGGCAATCTCGCCAAGGAAATCCGCAACGACGGCGGCTGGACCGAATACACCCATACCCCCGGCGGCCTGGTCAAGACGCGTACCGACGATCTGGGCCGGCTCAGCGTGTTCGAGTACGATGCACTCAAGCGCATGATCACCCGCACCGATACGGCCTTGGGTGTCACCCGCATCCAGCGCTTCGACTACGATGGCCGCAACCGCCTGACCAAGTACACCGATCCGCGCGGCCTGGTCACTACCTATACGTATAACGGCTTCGACGAGATCCTGGTCCAGACCAGTCCCGACAGCGGCACCACCACCACGGTCCCCAATGGCAAGGGCGGCACCGACACCGTCACCGATGCCAAGCGGCAAACCACCAAGTACCGCTACGACACCGCCGGCCGCCTGGACAAGCTCACCTACGCCGACCAGAGCAACATCACCTTCGGCTACGGCACCACCGGCACACGGGCGGGCAAGTTACAACTGATCACCGACTCGCAAGGCGATCAGATCAGCACCCCCTACGACGACCTCGGCCGTCCGATGGGCGAATGGCGCACCATCGCCGGCAAGCAGTACATCACCCGCGAAAACTACGACAGCGCCGGTCGACTCAAGCAGCGGGTCTACCCCAGCGGCCGCACCATTACCTACAACTTCAACGCCGCCGGCCAGATCAACCAGATCCTGACCCAAGCCAATGCCACCGCCGCTACGGCTGTACTGGCCAAGGACATTACATACCGCCCCTTCGGTGCCGCGCAGAACTGGACCTACGGCAATGGTGAACTGCACACCAGCCGCTACGACCTCGACGGCCGCCTGACCCAGATCAGCCTGGGCGACAGCACCCTGACCCTGGGCTACGACACCGGCAGCCGCATCAAGACCCAGAAGATCAGCGGCGGCTGGTGGGAACGGCTGCTGCAAAAGCTGGGGCTGCCCGCTGGCCAGCAAAGTCAGTACGGTTACGACGGCTACGACCGCCTGAGCAGCTGGCAGGACGGCACCAAGAGCCAGGCCTACAAATACGATGCCAGCGACAATCGCACCGAACTGACCGTCAACGGTAAGGCCTTTGCCCAGCGCGTCGAGACGACCAGCAACCGCCTGACCGCCAGCGACGGCCCGCAAAGCAGTGTCTACCAATATGACGCCAATGGCAGCCGAACCAGCGACACCAAGCAAAGCTACATCTACAACGCCCGTGGCCGGCTGATCGCCGCCGCTGGTGCGCAATACGTGGTGAATGCCCTTGGTCAGCGCATCGTCAAGACCTACCAAGGCCAGACCACGGTCTACCACTACGACATGCAAGGCCATCTGATCGCCGAAAGCGACCAGCTGGGCAATACCAAGCGGGAGTATGTCTATCTCGACGACACCCCGATCGCCGTGATCGATTTCGGTGCGGTCCGCTATATCCATACCGACCACCTGGGCACGGCACGTCTGATCACCGACGCCACCAAGCGGCCGATCTGGGCGTGGCAGGGCGAGCCGTTCGGCAATACACCGCCGAATGAGGATCCGGAGGGAACGGGCGGGGCTTATGCCTTCAATCTGCGCTTCCCCGGCCAGTATTACGACAAGGAATCGGGGCTGTACTACAACTACTTCCGGGATTTTGATCCGGGACAAGGCCGCTATATCCAAAGTGACCCCATTGGCCTCAATGGCGGTCTCAACACCTATGCCTATGTCGGGGGGAATCCGCTGAGTTATAGCGACCCAACAGGTAGGAGCGCGCTTGCACTTCCGGGCTTGGGTAGTTTTGGCGGGGTCGCAGGAGGTCTATCCGCCGGTGGTATTGAAGCTGCGCTTGCCAGCAACCCAATTGGCTGGGGTGTGGCTACCTTTGGAGCTGGGTATGCAATTGGGACAGAAATCAATAGTCATATTCCTAGTTCACCACTTGATCCTCTGCCCCTGCCATGGGGGGAGATGCCACCAAGAACACCTGTTCAAGAGGTAGAAGCAAAAGCTGAGTATGCGGCCTATAAGGCCGTCTGTAATGATCGTCCGGACCCCTCGGGGGATCCATGCCAAGATTTTCTAAATAACGCGGATCGTGCCCAAAGATGTGCACAGATGAGACAGGCGTGGGATGACAAATGGTGGCCTCAACGGCATGCTAGGGATATAGCATCCGAATGGCGGTCTTGGAAAAATAACATGCAAGACTACGCGAAATGTAAAGTGAATTGCTGGAAAAAAAGCAGATAGAAAGGATTTGCCGCCATGGCTAATGTACCAAATAGGGATGATTGGGGCGACTTAAGCGACTTCGACGTGGCTTATGCATATGAAAAATTCGGCGGGCGATCACGTAGTGAAATACAACTAGAGTTTGCGAAAAACGTTGTGCCATGTGCTTCGGATATTGCCGCAATGCCGCCGGTGCCGTTTCAATATTACTTGCTTGGGCTGGGTGATTATGTACTGTCCGAAAATTATGGCAGACAGTCACCAAGTGATGTAGCAGACTCATTCATTTGGGTAGTAGAAGCACGCGCTGAAGACGATCCAGCGACGGTAAGAGTGATTATCAACGAGATCAATGCGGTTCTGGATTTTTTGACGGAGAACCAAAGTCGCCTTGAAATTTGTGAAGAGATTTATGGCGATCTGGGTCAGCGTACCGAGGCCATTAGAATAATGGCGACCGAACCCGGAGAGTAAACAGTAACGGCCGCACAGGCGTAGACGTTGAACAGCGGGACGAACTTCGCCAGCGCATTGGGCGCGCCGAACAACATCTGCTCCTGGGTGCGTGCCGATGGGTAAAAGTACCTCTGGGCAGTCGTCCTGTTTGCTGAAAACACGCATCTAGGGAAAAATGCGTGTCGTAGGGGCAGGCGTCGGGGTTTGTTGGGTTGTAAACCGTGCTGGCTCTAGGGAAAACGCGCTTTTAGCTGCGACCTTGCGTCTGAACAGGAGGTTTACAACTACCATCGCGATTTCGATCCAGGACAAGGCCGCTACCTGCAATCCGACCCCATCGGCTTGGCTGGCGGACTCAATACCTATGCCTATGTAAATGGCAATCCGCTGTCCGCAATAGATCCGCGTGGTTTGGATGCCTGGTGGCCGAATAGCGGCTGGAATCGTGACGCTGGTCGGCGTCGCGATGCCCTGGACCGGGCTTACGATGCGGTCCACAACCCGTGGGAGGCGCCGACGTCGAAAGACACCATGAATATGGCAGCGTATGATCGCACTGGCGCACTGGCGCAATGGCAGGTGTGGCGGCGAATGCGGCGGCGGGTGCCGCATGCAGAGTTATCAAGACGGACGTTGAATTCTTGGCAAAGCAAACAAGGTATAGCGCCGGGAACATTAATGCAGGGACATCCACTCAAGAAGCCATTCGTGCGCTTGAAGTTAATGGCTACATGAAAACATTTAGTCAGGACGGTTCTATAGCAATATTAACGAAGGGTGCGAAGACTTATCGATTTTACCCGAAGTCCAAGTCCACCAGCGAGCCGTCTGCTACGATTACTTTTGATGGCGCGAAGAAAGCGTCCGCGAAAATTAGATTTGAAGAATAGGGAATGGATATATGTTACTTACAGATGTTTCACCCGATGATCTATTGTCAGAAAGACTATGTCAGGTTATAGACTGGAGCAAGGACTTGCCTGAAAATATATTTCATGAGAATGATTATCGGTTTCACTTCTTTGAGCGCTCGGTGCTGGATAATAGTGAGCTTTTACGAGGCATAGTAGAATCCAATTGGCGGACGTATGTCACAGATTCGTTTGTGTCCTTCGGCGTTCCTAAAACTATCGCTTATGCGCAATTCATCTTGGAAGGCGACAAAATTGAGCATGAGCTCGTCACCCTTCAAAATAAATTCAAAGATTTTTTTGGTGGAACAGTAAATTATCCAATTGTGCTTTCCAATAAAAATCTTGATTGGTTTGCATTTGAGAGCGCATACGAGGAGCTTGGCGTGCTTGCGGTTAGAGACAGCGACGTCAAAGCCGGTGAGTTTGTTGATTATTTTAACAATGGCGCACTGATTTCATGTGTAAACATGAAAGCAAATGCCCCAGGCTACTCCGAGCTGCTCCTCGAATTCAAAGGGTTAATTACTGTTTTGAATGAAAATTATTGTTCGAATTGTTGAGGTGTGTATATGAAGACCGCGCTCTGCTGACTCGTCCCATCGGCCTGCGCCAAGCCCTCTCGCTGCTTGTTCTCTCTTTTTCTTTAGCCGCGCATTGCGCGTATCCAGGCCTCTGCACCTGGGTACGTGGCGATATATAAAAGCGCCCCTAGACCGTCGCCCTGTTTGCTGAAAACACGCATCTAGGGAAAAATGCGGGTCGTAGGGGCAGGCGTCGGGGGGTGTTGGGTTGTAAACCATGCTGGCTCTAGGGAAAACTTTTAGCTGCGATCTTGCGTCGGGACAGGAGGTTTACAACTACCATCGCGATTTCGATCCAGGACAAGGCCGCAACCTACAATCCGACCCCATTGGATTGGCTGGCGGGCTGCTTGCCCGCCAGCCAGGAGACATAAGTGAAATTATTTCCGCCTTTAATTTGGGCAAGTAACATCTTGGTTTTAATTGCCCTTGTTTTTAATTCCCATGCGGCAACACAGTTCCAGTTGATTGATATGGGAGAGCCCGGGGATATAGAAAAATGGTCTTCGCTTACGATGATGTCGGGCTATGTGGGCCTATTTTTCTGGGTGGCTGCAATAGCATTATCGACACTCCTATTCTGGAAAACAGATCAGCTATCGAAGACATACAAGGTTTGGTTGCTAGGATTGAGCGTGGCTAGTTTCCCTATCGCCTTTGTTCTAATGTTCTAAGGTGAAGCTAGCCAGTCGGAATAATCCGGTCAAAAGCCGCTGCTGATTTAGCCTTACTCTTAATCGTGGTATCGCCGTCAAAATGGTCCCTGTCGCCCTGGTCATTCAACCAAGGCGGCGGGCCTGGATCGGCGCAACCTTCCCAATACCCTGCTTCATAAGGTGGGGGTTCCTGCTCGTTAGCGTCATCTCTCCAGGGCGGCGGTTGGTCGTCGGTCGTCGTTTCGACCTCAGTTTGCGTACAGTTATTGGAACAAGTCCTACATCAAAGCTAGCGCGGGCAACGCAGCAAGCGTGGCGCGATAGGAAAGGGGCCGGTATTTCCCGGTCGCCACTTTCCCGTTAAAGAAACCGCTCGCCAGCATGGTCCCGAAACATCTCGCTACGACGGGTGTATCCCAGCACGGTACGGGGATCGGTTTGCAACGTCACTTCAATGATGCGTTGCAGCGAGTCACCATGCTCTGCGGCGGATGTAAAAAAGCCGCTGCGTAAGCTGTGGGCCGCCAGCGGCCCATCTAGACCGCCTCGATCCGTCCAGCGCCTCAAGATCAAGCGTACCGACTGCGCCGAGAGCCGTCCCGCACCGCTTAGTCATCGCCTGGCGCGGCTTAGCCTTGCTTAGTTGCTGCGTGGAGTGAGCTCGCCAACAATAAGCGCGCCGGATGATCTTGATTCGAGCTTCGATTATTCATTCCAGGTTCGGAGCAATTCCAAAATCAAAACCAGGCCACTACATCGTTGCAGTGGCCAACAGGAGGTTCAGAAAGTGCCCGTGAAAAAGCTGTTCGCAAGCGCCTTTGCCGGCATTTGCCTGCTGGATACCGTCAGTGCAATGCCGCTTGCCAGGCCCTGGCGCAAGGCCGATGTGACGACACCCGCTTACACGATTACCCAGGCGGAGATCGTAACCGAGCTCTTGCCGGCTATGCAGGCGAGCAATATTGTCGCCACCATCAACGGGCTCACCGCCTTCAAAAATCGGTACTACACATCGCAAGATGGGGTGGCGGCTTCCGATTGGCTATACCGGCAATGGCTGAGTCTGGCCAACGAACGCCGGGGCGATATTGCCGTCGAACAGATTGCCCATCCTGGCTTTCCGCAAATGTCCGTCGTCCTGACTATTGTGGGCACGGATCTGGCGGACGAAATCGTGGTACTTGGCGGCCATATCGATACCGTGCATGACGATGCCGATGGGGACGATGACACGACCGAAAACACCCGGGCTCCAGGCGCGGATGACGATGCCTCGGGTATTGCCAGTCTTACGGAGGCCGCGCGGGTCATCATCGACAGCGGTTATAAGCCGAGGCGTACCATTAAATTCATGGCTTATGCCGCGGAAGAAATCGAATTGAATGGCTCGCGCGATATTGCCAAGCGGCTGGCAAAGGCCGACATAGTAGGTGTGCTGCAGCTGGATATGACCAACTACAAGGGCTCGGATCGCGATATCTATATGTGCTCCGACTATACGGGTAAGGCGCAGAACAAATTCCTGGTCGATTTGGTGCGCACCTATTTGCGAGCCCCTCTCTATCCGCAGTCACTCACGACAGGCTGGACCCGGTGTGGCGAGGAAGGCTCGGATCATGTTTCGTGGCATGAACGCGGCTTTGCCGCCTCTATGCCCTTCGAAAGCGCGGAGGGCGAAAAGAATGTGCATATTCACTCCGAGCACGACACGCTGGGTAACTCCGACCCAAGCGGCGAACATGCACTCAAGTTCGGCCGCCTTGCTGCCGCCTTCGCGGTGGAGCTGGGCGCGGGTCGCTAGGACGGCGAGCGGGGCTTTGACGGCCCCTCGCTTCTCCGTACCAACAATCCTTCGCGACAAGTACTAGCTAGCTGATTTAAAATGCCTTTTATTCGGCGGGCGTGCGCGTGCACGCCCGCTCTTCATTTCGTGTCAAGGAAGCCGTCCGGCCCATGGTGGTGTGGACGGGTCCTGCAGTACCAAGGCGCTGTAGTGGAAAGGCCGGAAGCTTGAACGGCCAAGGCGGAAACAGGGGGTAGGGTGGTCATGTACCGGCCGCTATCCCGTACCAGCCGGCGACACCGTACGTCGCCGCGGCGTTTTGGATTTGATATTTAAAAACAGGAAGTTAGAAACGTGACTGCAATTACTACTACCCCCAAGGTCGGGTTCGTGTCGCTTGGCTGTCCGTATGATAACGTATGTATACTTTTCTTGTGTGATTCTGGCGACACTCTAAAGTTGCTACGGAAGCACAGCAAAGATTCTTTCTTACCTCCACATAGTCTAAGCTTCTAGGGAAGCTTGGTATTTTATTTTGGTCTTCTCGCTGATTCCCGTGTGCCCGAGTCCCACTCTTAGACAAGGTAATGCTAGCATTGGCGGCTCTGTCCTCGCGCCAAGGTAGGAAGCCTCTCCTCTTGATTGGGTTGTCCTCTCGGAGGCGAGACATTCTGGTGTACATTGAAGTATGACAATACTTAACGTTCTACTCTTTGAATACGGGAAACTGAAGACTTTATGGTTTTTCACCAGAAGTGAATAAGCTGAATTTTTGAAGAACTATTCACTAAGACGGAGTGAGTGATGCTTAAAGGTATAAAAATTTTTGGATGGAGGCAGTACAAGGCCGTTGATATTAGCTTTCATCCCCGGCTGACTGTTGTGACCGGTGCAAATGGGGCGGGAAAGACAACACTAATAAATCTAATCGCAAAACACTTTGGTTGGAATAATTACTTTGTAAGTACTCCGTTGAGTAAAGGAATCGGAGAGGATGCTAGCTTTGCTACGGATGTTTGGGACGTTGGTGATCGGTCAGGCGATGGGGGGGCTGGCAATCAGAATGTCAGATCTGTTACAGGTAAACCCATTGGGAAGATATGTTATATGAATGATATGGAGGCAGATTTGCTGGTGCCAGAATTCCCTAGTGATGCAATTTACGGGGTTGAAGTGCCATATATGCAAGGTACTTTTGGGCTGCATATCCCTTCGCATAGGCAAACATTTTCCTATCAAAAAATTGCTAATTTACCGATCTCTCTTAGGCGTCGCCATGAAATATCTTCAGGTTATTTTGGTCGGGTTTTAGGTGGGTATGTTGGAAACCAGTCTGGCGCTTCTCCTCATCATTATATGAAGGAGGCGCTTATTGCTCTGGCCGTATTTGGCTATGAGAGTCAAGTCTCGGAAGGTGATCCTGAGTCGGTGCAAATCTATGAAGAATTCCAAGAGATTTTACGGAAAATTCTTCCGCCTAAATTGGGATTTCAACGCCTGGTTGTGAGGATTCCGGAAATCGTACTCGAAACAAGGACGGGAGAATTTTCATTTGATTCACTTTCTGGAGGAATTGCGGCGATTGTAGATTTGGTGTGGCAAATCTTTATGTATCAGGGAGACGATGGGAAATTTGTGGTTACTATGGATGAACCAGAAAACCATCTTCACCCAGAGCTACAGCGCAGAGTTCTGGTTGACTTAATGGCAGCATTTCCCACTGTTCAGTTTATTGTGGCAACCCACAGTCCTTTTATAGTAGGCTCCGTTCCGGACTCCAATGTATATGTGCTTTCATATGATGAAAATAACAAAGTCAATAGTCAGCTCTTAGATACTATAAATAAAGGCGGAAGTGCGAACGAAATATTAAGAGATGTTCTTGGGCTGGACTTTACTATGCCCATATGGGTTGAAAATAAAATTGAGGCTCTTGTTAAGAAATACTCAAGTACAGGGTTTTCTAGCGAAAATATAGCACAGCTTCGAATGGAGATGGAGGAATTGGGGCTGACTAAGCACGTTGCTCTTGCGATTAATGCGCTGGCTGAGCAGAAAGAAAGGCAATGATAAAATTAAGTCGAAACCGCCTGTCAGATGATGTTGTGAAGAAGCTGGAGCAGAGTAGAGAAAAGTATATTGAGCTTGCGGCGCGTAAATTGCCTATACCGGATGCGTTGGCAACTGCATATAATAGGGTGGAAATTAAAGAGTGCTTAATTAATGAGTCGGCTGGGAAATGCATGTACTGTGAAGGCAAGATGCTTCACGTTGATTATGGGGATATTGAGCATATCGTACCAAAAAACTTAGGCCCTGAATTTCGTTATAGTTACGAAAATTTAGGCTTATCTTGTCGAGTATGTAATGGTAGGAAGGGAGGTTTTCATGATGCGACTTCTCCGCTTTTGAATCCTTATTGCGACGATCCAGATGAACATTTTTTGGCGGCGGGGCCAATGATTGTACATAAATTGGGCAGCGATAGAGGTAAGATTACCAAGGTGAAGCTAGAATTAAATAGAAAGGATCTGCTAGAGAAACGGGCTGAGCGAATTGAAAATATACAGTCTTTGTTTGAGCAATTTTCTAAAAGTAAAGAGCGAGCGATTAGAAAGGTTTTGTTCGAGCAAATCTGTCTTGAATGTGGTTCTGGTAAAGAGTATGCGTTTGTAGTTCGTGCTTACGCACAAGCTATTGTGTCGGATAATCCCGCCGTGTTTAATGAAATGAAAATTGAATATTATTGAATTTAAATGGCGTCGTGGTGATTTCCCATGCTAAACACCCATGCATGGAATTTTTCAGTCTTGGACGTCCTTAACCAATTTTGCTGCTTTAATCGCAGCTTTGAGTCTTTCTTCGGACGAACAGATTGTGATAAAATCTTCCCATTTTATCTTTATACCATTTTCTTTCTTTTTCCTTCCTCGGCACCAAATCAATCCGGTCATGGTAGCATAACAGTCCCCTAATTGCTCAGCTCCATCTTTGCTGCGGATTTCCAGTTCAATGCCATTTTGCTTTACTTGCATTTCCACTTTGAGAGATTTTATCCAGACTTGCATTTTTTCTTCCTTTTATTGTTTTATTTCCATAAATGTACTTGCCCAGGCTTCGTGGAGCTCACTGTCTAGGACTGTTGTAGTCTTGGCCTCGCTGTTTGTCACCCGCGACCGGTCAAATTCTTTATGCATAAATATCATGCAAACATCTAAGTTATAGTATTTACGCAGCAAGACATTGCCACCTTCCCGACCGGCGGCTGACTTGCACTGCGGTTGCAACAGGAGCTGCCCCAACTTTCATATGCAGGGGCTCTAGGGACACACTGATTTATTCCGTCCCGGTTGGCCTGAGGTGATTGTCTTGGGATAATTGGTACTGTGAGGGTGGAGCGAGAAACCGACATGCAGAGAAGCTTTTCCGACCTGGAGTACGCGGTGAAGAAGAAGGTGACGCGCCGCGACCGGTTTTTGGCCGAGATCGAGGCGGTGACGCCGTGGCCGGCGTTGGCTGCGGAGGTAGAGCCGTTCTATCCCAAGCGCGAAGGACGAGGCCGGCCGCCAATTGGGCTGGAGCGGATGTTGCGCATGTACATTGCCCAGCAGTGCTTCGGTCTGTCCGACGAAGGCGTCGAGGACGCTATCTACGACAGCCAGGCGATACGGGGTTTTGTCGGCATCGACTTGGGCCGAGAGGGCGCGCCGGATGCCACCGCTTTGCTCAAGTTTCGTCGCCTGCTTGAAGAGAACAAGCTGACCGAACGCATTTTCGCTGCAATCAACGCGCATTTGGCTGACAAGGGTTTGCTGCTCAAGGAAGGCACGGTGGTGGACGCCACCATCATTGCCGCGCCCAGCTCGACCAAGAACCAGAGCGAAGGGCGTGACCCCGAGATGCACCAGGCCAAGAAGGGTAACGAGTGGCATTTCGGCATGAAGGCTCATATAGGCGCCGATGCTCAGTCTGGACTGGTACATACCCTGGTTACCACGGCCGCCAACGTGAGTGACGTCACGCAAGCTCATCTCTTGCTGCATGGTGAAGAGAAGGTGGGTTTGGGCGATGCCGGCTACCAGGGAGTGGAGAAGCGGGAAGAGAATAAAAACAGCACGGTGAAGTGGTTTGTGGCGATGCGGCCTAGCAAGCGCAAGGCTTTGCCGGATACCGAACTGGGTCAGTTGGACGAACAGATCGAGAAGCTCAAGGCGAAGATTCGGGCCAAGGTCGAGCATCCGTTTCACTTCGTCAAGAATCTGTTCGGGCACAAGAAGAACCGCTATTGGGGATTGGCCAAGAATACCGCGCAACTCTTCACGCTGTTTGCCATGGCCAATCTGGTGATCGCTAAGCGGAGATTGTTCGCACTCAATGTCCAAGGAGCGTCCTGAGAAGGCGAATTGCATGCCAAACCGCCCAATCGGCTTGTGAAATTGCCCGATTTCCGCCGCTACGAGAAACATTCGTCGGCTTTTGGCCCGAAGCATCGAATTCGGAGGGCTGTGCGGCAGGTTTCGTCAGAAAGCCGATTAAATCAGTGTGTCCCTAGTGTGGTGTCTCAAAAGTAGAATTAATTAAATATTTGGTATAATTGTCGTAGTTCAATAGCTCATGGAGACTATGACGATGACCAGAACGGGCCGCCCGATCAAGAAGCTGGAACTATCCGAAGAGCAGCGCAGAGAGCTGAATGCACGTTTGGCGCTGCGCAAGGCGCCGGCCGATGAGAAGCTACGAATTCAGATTGTGCTCAGTTGTGCTGACGGCGAAGGAGGCAAAGAGATCGCGAAGCGGCTGGATACCACTGCGCAGACCGTCTCAAGGTGGCGTCGTCGGTACGAGTCGTATGGTCTGGCAGGGCTGACCGATGCACCGAGGTCGGGGCGGCCTCGCACGGTGCTAGACGAACACGTTCAGGCGGTGATTGATCGTGTCCGGAACAGTAAGCCTACTGACGCGACGCACTGGAGCGTGCGCACGATGAGCAAGGCAACAGGCGTGTCGGCGTCCACAGTGCAGCGCATTTGGCACGCGTTCGGGCTCAAGCCCCATCGGCTGGAGACGTTCAAGTTTTCCACCGATCCGAATTTTGTCGATAAGGTCCGCGATGTGGTGGGCTTGTACCTCGCCCCGCCGGATCGTGCCTTGGTGCTCTGCGTGGATGAGAAGAGCCAGATTCAGGCACTGGATAGAACGCAGCCTTCACTTCCGCTTACGTTCGGCAAAGCAGAAACCCGGACACACGATTACAAGCGGCACGGGACGACTTCGCTGTTCGCAGCTCTGGATGTGGCCACTGGCAAGGTCATTGGCCAACTCAAACGTCGCCACCGGAGCGTCGAATTTCTGCAGTTCCTCAATACCATCGACGCAAGCGTACCGGCAGACCTGGATATCCACCTGATCATGGACAATTACGGGACGCACAAGACGGAGAAGGTGCGTGCCTGGTTCGCCAGCAGGCCACGCTACCATCTGCACTTCACGCCAACTTCGGCCTCCTGGCTCAACCTTGTGGAGCGTTTTTTCTCACAAATCAGTGAGAAGTGGATCAAGCGTAGTGCCCACAGCAGCGTCGCCGATCTAGAGCAGTCAATCCGCCACTACTTGGACATCCACAACACCAACCCGAAGCCCTTTGTATGGCGCAAAAGCGCAGATTCAATCCTTGAGGCCATTGCTCGTGCAGGCAAAGTTATTAATTAATGCTATTTCAGGTACACCACACTAGTGTGGTGTCTCAAAAGTAGAATTAATTAAATATTTGGTATAATTGTCGTAGTTCAATAGCTCATGGAGACTATGACGATGACCAGAACGGGCCGCCCGATCAAGAAGCTGGAACTATCCGAAGAGCAGCGCAGAGAGCTGAATGCACGTTTGGCGCTGCGCAAGGCGCCGGCCGATGAGAAGCTACGAATTCAGATTGTGCTCAGTTGTGCTGACGGCGAAGGAGGCAAAGAGATCGCGAAGCGGCTGGATACCACTGCGCAGACCGTCTCAAGGTGGCGTCGTCGGTACGAGTCGTATGGTCTGGCAGGGCTGACCGATGCACCGAGGTCGGGGCGGCCTCGCACGGTGCTAGACGAACACGTTCAGGCGGTGATTGATCGTGTCCGGAACAGTAAGCCTACTGACGCGACGCACTGGAGCGTGCGCACGATGAGCAAGGCAACAGGCGTGTCGGCGTCCACAGTGCAGCGCATTTGGCACGCGTTCGGGCTCAAGCCCCATCGGCTGGAGACGTTCAAGTTTTCCACCGATCCGAATTTTGTCGATAAGGTCCGCGATGTGGTGGGCTTGTACCTCGCCCCGCCGGATCGTGCCTTGGTGCTCTGCGTGGATGAGAAGAGCCAGATTCAGGCACTGGATAGAACGCAGCCTTCACTTCCGCTTACGTTCGGCAAAGCAGAAACCCGGACACACGATTACAAGCGGCACGGGACGACTTCGCTGTTCGCAGCTCTGGATGTGGCCACTGGCAAGGTCATTGGCCAACTCAAACGTCGCCACCGGAGCGTCGAATTTCTGCAGTTCCTCAATACCATCGACGCAAGCGTACCGGCAGACCTGGATATCCACCTGATCATGGACAATTACGGGACGCACAAGACGGAGAAGGTGCGTGCCTGGTTCGCCAGCAGGCCACGCTACCATCTGCACTTCACGCCAACTTCGGCCTCCTGGCTCAACCTTGTGGAGCGTTTTTTCTCACAAATCAGTGAGAAGTGGATCAAGCGTAGTGCCCACAGCAGCGTCGCCGATCTAGAGCAGTCAATCCGCCACTACTTGGACATCCACAACACCAACCCGAAGCCCTTTGTATGGCGCAAAAGCGCAGATTCAATCCTTGAGGCCATTGCTCGTGCAGGCAAAGTTATTAATTAATGCTATTTCAGGTACACCACACTAGGCATCGCCCATTGCCAATCTGTATCGAAGTTAGGCCAGAAGGACCGCGACAAAAAGTAGCTAGCTGATTTAAAATGTCTTTTAGCTCAAGCGGGCGTGACACGTGCACGCCCGCTCTTCATTTCGCGTCCAGGAAGCCGCCCGATCCGGCCGTAAGGTGGAACAAGGGATGGCTCAGGCAGTACCCGGGGGGCTGTAGTGGAAAGGCCGGGAGCTTGACCGGCCAAGGCTGGAACAGGGGTAGGGCGAAAGAACCGGCCGCTGCCCCACACAAAGCCGGGGACACCGTACGTCGCGATCATGTTGGCGTACCTCACGTTTGGCACGATTTGCGCCTACCGGAAAGGGGCTATGAGGGAGTGGTTCAGCGTCATGCACAATCCTTCTTGATCCTCTCCTCTGGAATCTCTGGCTACGGTTTTGTTGCGTTGACTCTGGTAGTGAAATCTATCTCGACCAGTTCCACAAGTTGTATGATGAAGTGATTTAAGTTGTTGAATTTAAAGAGTACTGGAGCAGTTTCTCATGTCAAATTCCCCTCGTGTAGGGTTTGTCAGTCTTGGCTGCCCGAAAGCCTTGACCGACTCCGAACAGATCCTCACCCAGCTGCGTGCCGAAGGCTACGCAATTTCGCCCAATTATCATGATGCGGACCTGGTGGTAGTGAATACCTGCGGCTTTATCGATAGCGCGGTCGCCGAATCCCTGGATGCCATCGGCGAGGCGCTGAAGGAAAACGGCAAGGTGATCGTGACCGGTTGCCTGGGCGCGCGGGACGGCGGGGACAAGATTCGCGATGTGCATCCTTCGGTGCTGGCGGTGACCGGCCCGCATGCCACCCAGGAAGTGATGTCGGCGGTGCATGCGCACTTGCCCAAGCCGCATGATCCCTTTGTCGATCTGGTGCCGCCGCAGGGCATCAAGCTGACGCCCAAGCACTACGCCTATTTGAAGATTTCGGAAGGCTGCAATCATCGCTGCTCCTTCTGCATTATCCCGTCCATGCGCGGCGATCTCGATTCGCGGCCGGTGCATGAAGTGCTGCGGGAGGCCGAGAACCTGGTCAAGGCCGGCGTCAAGGAACTGCTGGTGATTTCGCAGGACACCAGTGCCTACGGCGTGGACGTGAAATACCGCACCGGCTTCCACAATGGCCGCCCGGTCAAGACCCGCATGACCGAGCTGGCGAAGGAGCTGGGCGATATGGGCGTCTGGGTGCGGCTGCACTATGTCTACCCTTACCCGCATGTCGATGAAGTGATCGAATTGATGGCCGCCGGCAAGGTGCTGCCTTACCTGGATATCCCGTTCCAGCATGCCAGCCCGACCATATTGAAGGCCATGAAGCGTCCGGCCAATGCGGTGAATGTGCTGAACCGGCTGGCGGCCTGGCGCGACGTATGCCCCGATATCGCCATCCGCTCGACCTTTATCACCGGTTTCCCCGGCGAGACCGAGAGCGATTTCCAGCAATTGCTGGACTTTATCGATGAAGCCCAGCTGGACCGGGTCGGCTGCTTTACCTATTCGCCGGTGGAAGGCGCGACGGCGAATGCGCTGGATCATCACGTTCCGCCCGAGTTGGCCGAGGAGCGCAAGGCGCGCTTTATGGAAAAACAGGCTGCCATCAGCGCAGCCAAGCTGCAGGCCAAGATCGGCCGCAAGCTGACCGTCCTGGTGGACGAGTTGGACGAAGAGGGCATCGTCGCGCGTAGTTATGCCGATGCGCCGGAAATCGACGGGCTCGTCTACATTGAAGGTGCAGAGGGCGTCAGCGTGGGTGATTTCCTTGAAGTGGAAGTCATCGACGCCGACGAATACGACTTGTGGGCAAGCCGCGTCTGATTGCTCCCGCTTCGTTCACGTTCCGATACGCCAGAGCACCATGACCCTGACCGAACTGAAGTACATCGTTGCCGTCGCCCGCGAGAGACATTTCGGCCGCGCGGCCAGCAGCTGTTTTGTCAGCCAGCCGACCTTATCCGTGGCGGTAAAGAAGCTGGAGGACGAACTGGGGGTGACGCTGTTCGAGCGCTCGGCCGGGGATGTGTCGGTCACTCCCATCGGCGAGCGCATCGTTTCGGAAGCGCAGCGCATGCTGGAACAGGTGCTGACCATCAAGCAGCTGGCCGAGCAGGGTAAGGATCCCCTGTCCGGGCCGCTGCGGCTGGGAGCGATCTATACGATCAGCCCCTACCTGCTGCCCTATCTGATTCCGCGCTTGCGCAGCGCCGTGCCGCAGATGCAATTGCTGCTGGAAGAAAACTATACGGCACGCCTGGCCGAAATGCTGAAGCAGGGCGATATCGATATCGCCATCCTGTCCGAGCCGTTTCGCGAGAGCGGGATCGCGACCCAGGCGGTGTACGACGAGCCCTTCGTGGTGGCGACACCCAAGGGCCACGCGTGGGAGAAGTTGAAGGCGGTCGAGGCCGCGCAGCTGGAGGACGAGAACGTCTTGCTGCTGTCGCCCGGCAACTGCTTTCGCGACCAGGTACTGCAAAGCTGCCCGGAGTTGAACCGCGAGGCCGTCCATGCCGGCAGCAGTCTGCAAAGGACGCTGCAGGGCTCTTCGTTGACCACCATCCGTCATATGGTGGCTGGCGGGATTGGCGTAACGGTGCTGCCGGTGACGTCGGTCAATGCGGCGGATGAGCAGTTGTTGACCATCCGTCCTTTCAAGGGCGAAGCGCCCATACGCCGGGTCATCCTGGCGTGGCGGCGCAATTTCCCTCGCCGCGAGGCGATAGAAGCGGTACGTCAGGCCATTCTGGGTAGCAGCCTGCCCTCGGTGGAAATGCTGGCGCAGGCAGGCGTGGAGTAGTTGAAATAGCATTTTACTATTGCTGTGGTTTTTACAATCAATTAGACCTATCGCATGGCGCTCCTTACCATGGGCTCACCTGTTCGCAACCGAGCCTGAAGGAGCAACACCATGGCAAGCCAAACACATTCCGTCACCCTCAAGAACCTCGAAGCCGCCTTTGCCGGCGAGTCGATGGCGCATATCAAATATCGTTATTTCGCCAAGCTGGCGCGTGAGGCCGGCGATCTGGATACCGCCCGCGTATTCGAGGAAACGGCCGACCAGGAAGTCATGCACGCTTTCGGCCACCTTGACCTGTTGTTTCCCCGCGATACGATGACGCCGGCCAAGTCCCTGCAGTACGCCATCGACGGCGAGGTATACGAATACACCGAGATGTATCCCACCTTCCGTCACGAGGCGCTGCAAGAAGGTAATGCGGCTGCGGTAAAGGAAATGGACGAGCAGATCGAGGAGTCGCGCGAGCACGCCGCGCGTTTCCAGCAAACGCTGGAGAAAGCCGCCAAGCGCTTTGCCGCATTGGCCAAGGTGGAAGAACGTCACGCCAACCACTACCGTGACACGTTGGCTCGCATCACGGCCTGAGCCCCGCTCCGTTCAATCCACCTTTATCAACCGAATCATGTAAGGAAGCATTGCCATGCGCCAATTCCAATGTATTGTCTGCGGCTTTATCTATAGCGAGTTGCTCGGCATGCCCGAGGAAGGCATCGCGGCTGGAACCCGATGGGACGATATCCCGTCTGATTGGTCCTGCCCTGATTGCGGAGTTGCCAAAGCCGACTTCGATATGGTCCAGATCGCCTGATCGCCCATCCCGCGTCCGCCGCCTCGCCGGCGCCGGACGGGTATTCCTTTCCCACTCTTGACCTGGAGCATGCATGAGCGCCCCGATCACCCTTATCGGTACCGGCCTGGCCGGTTATAACCTGGCGCGCGAGCTACGCAAGCTGCTGCCGGACGCGGCATTGCGTATCGTGACGGCCGATGCCGGCGATTTCTATTCCAAGCCCATGTTGTCAAATGGCCTGGCCGGCAACAAGACCGCCGCCCAGCTGGCCATGAAGACGGCCGACAAGATGCGCGAGGAGCTGCGGCTGGAGCTGCTGACCGATACCGAGGTCAGCGCCATCGACCGCGAGCGCCGCGAGATCGTTACCAGCCAGGGCCGGTTGCCGTATAGCAAGCTGGTACTGGCACTAGGCGCCGATCCATTCACGCCAGGCCTGGCCGGCAGCGCGGCGGACCAGGTTCTCAGCGTCAACGATCTGGCCGGCTATGCCCGTTTCCGCGAACGTCTGGAGGGTAAGCAGCGCGTTGTGCTGCTGGGCGCCGGCTTGATCGGCTGCGAATTCGCCAATGATCTGGTGGCGAGCGGCCGCCAGGTCAGCGTGGTGGACTTGGCGGCATGGCCCTTGTCGCGGCTGCTGCCGGAACAAGCCGGCCAGCGCTTGCGTGAGCGCTTGGCGGCGGCGGGCGTGCAATTCCATTTTGGCGTCAGCGCCGTCGCGGTCGAGGGCGGGGAGGGCGAATATCGGGTCAGCCTTTCCGACGGCAGTGTGCTGGAGGGTGAGCTGGTGGTGTCGGCCATCGGTCTGCGGCCACGGATCCGCTTGGCCCAGGCGGCTGGCTTGGCCGTGTCGCGCGGTATCGTGGTGGATCGGGTACTGCGCAGCAGCGATCCCGACATCTATGCGCTGGGCGACTGTGCCGAGGTAAGCGGGCAAGTGCTGTCCTATGTGCTGCCCATCATGCAAGCGGTACGCGCTTTGGCGCCCACCCTGGCCGGCACGCCGACCGCTGTCGCTTATCCGGCCATGCCGGTGGTGGTAAAGACGCCTGCCTGCCCAACCGTGGTATCGCCGCCGGCCGCGGGCAGCATCGGCGAGTGGCAGATTGAAAGCAGCGAAGCCGCACTGCGGGCGCTTTATACCGCCGCCGACGGCAGCCTGCTGGGTTTTGCCCTATTGGGCGCCGCCACGGCGGAGCGGCAAACATTGGCGCCACGTTTGCCGGCTATCTTGGCTTGATGCCGGGTTCATGACGCCGACTTTCCACGACACCATTGCCGCCATCCCTGCCCGGCAATGGGACGCCCTGGCCGGCCCGCAGCCTTTTTTGCAGCATGCGTTCTTGCTCGCACTGGAAACGTGCGGCTGCGTGGGCGGCGAAAGCGGCTGGCAGCCGTTGTATGCGGTATTGGCAGCGGATGGCGAGCTGATAGCGGCGATGCCGCTCTTTCTGAAGGACCACTCCTGGGGCGAGTACGTGTTCGACTGGGCCTGGGCGGATGCCAGCGAGCGGGCCGGCCTGCCGTACTACCCCAAGCTGTTGTCGGCCATTCCCTTTACCCCGGTGCCCGGTCCGCGCCTGCTGGCCCGCAACGAGGCCGCTCGGCAAGTCTTGCTGGAGGCAGTGATGGCCTTGGTGAGGCGGTCCGGTCTGTCCGGCTTCCATTGCCTATTCCCGCTGGCAAGCGAACAGGCTTGCCTGGCGTCGGCCGGCTTTCTATGCCGCAGCGGCGTGCAGTTCCACTGGATGAACCGAGGCTATCGCGATTACACCGATTTCCTGGCGGTCCTGAATCACGATAAGCGCAAGAAGCTGCGGCAGGAGCGCCGCAAGGTGGCGGATGCCGGCGTGGTGGTACAGCGCAAGTCCGGCGCCGAGATCAGCCGGGAAGACTGGGCCTTCTTTAGCCTTTGCTACCAGCGCACCTATCGGGAACATCGCTCCACGCCCTACCTGAATCTGGAGTTCTTCCTCAGCCTGGGTGAGCACTTGGCTGGCCATTGCCTGCTGGTGTTGGCTTTGCGCGACGGCCAGCCCATCGCCGCGGCGCTCAATCTGTTCGACGGGCAACGCCTCTATGGCCGCTACTGGGGCGCGCTGGAATATGTGCCCAATCTGCATTTCGAACTTTGCTACCACCAGGGCATCGAATTCGCCATAGAACGGGGCTTGGCGGTGTTCGAGGGCGGTGCCCAGGGCGAGCATAAGCTCGCGCGTGGTTTTGAAGCGGTGGCGACGCAATCCTGGCACTGGCTGGCCAATCCGGAGTTGATGGCGGCGGTCGGTCGTTTTCTCGACCGCGAAGGGCAGGGGATTGCGCATTATTTGCATGAGCTGGACGAGCGGGCGCCATTTCGGGACCCGTCCGGCGCTTGAGTTGAAGGGCGCGCCTGCGTAGCATGCGGTCAACCAAACGCTTGCTTGAAAGCCATGACAGCCGAGACCAACGAGATCAGCCAATCCTCCCTGTTTATCGATGTCGCTGATGGTGCCAAGCTGCATTTGCGTCGGCTTCGATGGTCGGAGGACGGCCCTGTCGTATTGATGGCACATGGCGCGGTGGCGAATGCCCGTACTTTCTACAGCGAGCGCGGCAAGGGCTTGGGCGCCTGGCTGGCGCGGCGCGGGTATGACGTCTACGTGCTCGATCTACGCGGGCGCGGCCTATCCACACCCCGTATCGCGCGGGGTGCCAAGCACGGCCAGACCGAGAGCATCGTCGAGGACATCCCTGCCGCCTTGGCCGAAATACAGCGTTTGCGGGGCAAGCAGACCAGGATATCGCTGGTGGCGCATTCCTGGGGTGGCGTGCTTCTGTCGGCCATGATGGCGCGGCGGCCGGACTGGGCGGCCATGGTGCGCGCCAGTGTCTACCTGGGTAGCAAGCGCAGTATCCGGGTGTGGAACTGGACCCGCCTGTATGAGATCGAATTGTTCTGGCAGCGGCTGGCCAGCCTGGTTACGCGGCGCTACGGCTATCTGCCCGCTGCCCGGCTGGGTATGGGTGCCGACGACGAGACGGCGAAAAGCCTGCGTCAAAGCCAGGCTTGGGTACGGCAATCGGACTGGATCGACAGCGACGATGGCTTTGATTACCGGGCGGCGCTGCAAAATGGCGGATTGCCGCCTACGCTGTATCTGGTCGGCGGCAACGATCCGGTGCGCGGCCATGAAAAGGATGTACGCCGTTTTGCCGCCGAATCGGGGCCGCATCCGCACGAATTTGGACTTTTGTCCCGTCGCGCGGGTCTGCGGCGCGACTATGGCCACATCGACATGCTGACCGATCCGCAAGCCGAGCAAGAGGTCTATCCCCTGGTGTTGGATTGGTTCCAAAAACATCAAAACTGAGTTATGCACAGGGGGATTAGTGGTTTATGATGCGCTTGGCATGCGTTGCAATGAAATGCGGTGTTTATATAAATCAATGGTTTGCGTGCGTTAGTTAAGTTGTTTTCTGCTTGGGTTGACGCCCGCTTGCTCAAAAATTAACATGCCCTTATATTCCATTGTGATGCGCTTGGCATGATTGCCGCCGCGGTCCGATGATCAGCTGACACAACGATGTAGGGGCGCCGGGGTGCTACCATCTAAAAAGATGGGGTACGGCCGGATTGAGGGGGACGGAGAAAGTGAGTGCGGCCGGATTGAGTTTTTCACCCGAAAACAACCAAGAATCGACCCAAGGTCGACCAGCAGGCGCGACGCGTCCGAGCATGATGAAACAGAAACCTGAATCCCTTCAGATGCTGACCTCCTGCCGCGACCTGGCAGCCGATCTATTGTCCAAATCCCTTACGACGATGCTGGACAAGATCGAGGAGTCGCTGTTCGAGCTGGCCGACAAGGCGCTGGAGCGGGACAGCTACAATCTGTACATGGAGGCGCGGGGACAGGCGCAGAGCAAGCGCAGCGAAATCGAGACCGAATTTCGCCGCCGTTTCGTCGAAGGTTTCAATCGCACCTTGCATGGCGCGAAAGAAGAGGGCGGCAGTTTCGACACGCTGGACTTTGATAGTCTGGAACTTTCGCTGGTCGGGCACGACGACTACGAAGAAGACCTGGCGGTCACCAATATCGCCACCAAGCTCAAGTCCAAGCTGGGCGACGAACTGAATGCGCTGGACTTCCGCATGGGTCATCTGATGCAACTGCCGGAAAGCAGTCGCGACGACCACCCGATGAGTCCGCAGGCCGTGGTCGAGGCATTTCGCAGCGCCTGCATGAAGATCGAATCCGATTTGAACGTACGTCTGCTGGTGCTCAAGCAATTCGAGCTGCTGGCGGCCGAAAACGTGCCCAATGTCTACCAGAACCTCAATCGCTTCCTGGTCGACCGCAATATCCTCCCCACGCTGCCCAAGTCCGGCTTCCGCCGCCGCAATCCCGGCGCGCCGCGCGGCAATGGCGCCGGCCAGCAGGCGCAGCCCGGTGCCGGTGCGAACCCCGCCGACATGGGCATGGGCGCCATGCCGCCCGGCGGCTATGCCGCCCAGATGGGCTTTGGCGCGGGCGGCTTCGCGCAGGCGCAGGGAGCGGGCGTCGACTTGCCTTCCTATGCCGTGGGCAATGAACATGAACTGATTTCCACCCTGCAGCAGCTGTTGGCATTCAACCAGTCCATGCAGGCGCTGCCCGCCATGGCAGCTGCGGGCATGCCGCAACTGCCGGGCGCCGAGCACGGCCAGCTGATGCCGGCCGCCTCGCCCATGCCGATGTTCCTCGGTAGCGTCGGCCAGAGTTTTCTGGATGCGCTCAACCTGCTGCAACAAGGCCGGGTGGAGGGTACGCTGGCCGATCCGGGCGACCTGGATGCCGATGCATTGAACACCGGTTCGGCCAATGTGCTGCACCAGATCAAGACCACCAGCCTGGCCGCCTCGCTAGGCCATGTCGATGCCATGACCATCGATATCGTGGCCATGCTGTTCGACAATCTGTTCGACGACCGCAATATCCCGGCGCCCATGAAGGCCTTGATCGGCCGCTTGCAGATTCCGGTGTTGAAGGTCGCGATGCTGGACACCAAGTTCTTCGTCCGCAAGCAGCACCCCACCCGCAAGTTGCTGGACAGCCTGGCCCAGGCGGCCATTGGCTGGGATGAGGCCGATGGCCTGGAAGATCGGCTGTACAAGAAGATCGCCGAGATCGTCGAAAATATCGTCGCCAATTTCGACGAGAATATCCCCCTGTTCGAGCAAGCCTCGCAGGAACTGGAAACCTTCCTGGCCGAGGAAGAGCAACGGGCGCATTCCAGCGCCGAACTAGCCACCGAGCAGATGATCGCGGCCGAGCGCGCCGAGCTGGCGAGCCGCCAGGCCGAGCACGTGGTGGCGCAGAAGCTGGCGGGTGCCGGCGAGTTGCCGGAATTGATCAGCCACTTCGTCTCGGTGCATTGGCGCGAGGTGCTCAAGCACGCTGCCCTGTCCAACGAGACCCATCCCGAAGCCTGGCCGGATGCCGTTACCGCGGTGGACGACCTGTTGTGGAGCATCACGCCCAAGGTTGGCGTGGAAGAGCGCCTGCGCCTGGTCAACCTGCTGCCGAAATTGTTGCGCCGCTTGGAACGCGGTACGGAAGAAGCAGGTATCGAGCGTGCCAGCCGCGAGGCGTTTTTTGCCGAGCTGGTGCATTGCCACGCCAATGCCATCAAGTCCGGTCTCAAGCAGGCCGAACCGGTGGCCATGGCAGGCGTGCCACCCATGATGGCCGCCACCACGGCGCCGTCCGCTGCGGCGCCGGCACAACCGTTGCAGTTCACCCCGACCACGCCGGCCGCACCATCCAGTGTCGCGGCACCGGTAGCGACCGGTTTGGCGGATTTGCCCAAGCTGGATATCGGTCCTGGCGAAGTCGGGTTTGAAATTACCGATGCCAATTGGGACGCCGGCCTGGACAAGTACCGCGATTACGACGATGTGGTGGCGAACCAGCTCAAGCGCGGCGCCTGGGTGGAATTCCGCCAGGACGACGGATCGCTCAGTCGCGCCAAGCTGGCTTGGGTCAGTCCCCGCAAGAGCCGCTACCTCTTTACCAATCGGCAAGGCGAGAATGGGCTGGAGTTCACCTTGCTGGAACTGATCGGACTGTTCAAGCGCGGTGACGCCAGCTTGATCGAAAGCGGCCAGTCGGTGGAGCGCGCCGTCAGCGATATGATCGATATGTTGCAGACCCAGGCCGCTTGATCGTCGCGCAGCCTGTATCGCCAGCCAGACCCACAATGCCCGCCTTTTGGTGGGCATTGTCAATTTCGTAGAGTGAAAGCATGCAAACTCAGTACCGGCCAGTTCATCCTTCGCGCAGCGACACGTTAGTCATACGCGGCATCGAATATCGCATCCGCCGCTGGGGTAGGCGAGGCGGCCGTCCGCTACTGCTGCTGCACGGTTGGATGGACTGCGCCGCCACCTTTCAATTCATGATCGACGCGGCGCCGGCCGAGTTGTTGGAATACGATCTGATCGCGCCCGATTGGCGTGGCTTTGGCGCCAGTGCCTGGGCCGCCGAAGGCTACTACTTTCCCGATTACCTGGCCGATCTCGATGCCCTATTGGATCAACTGGCGCCGGAGCGTCCCGTGGACCTGCTGGGACATAGCATGGGCGGCATGGTGGCCAGTCTCTACGCCGGCATCCGGCCCGAGCGGGTTGCCCGCCTGGTTTCGCTGGAAGGTTTCGGCTTGCCGCGCACCACCCCGGAACAGGCGCCGGCCCGCTACCTGCGGTGGCTGGACGAATGCAAGACTCCGCCAGCCGAGCGGCCGCTGCGCGGCTTGCCGGAACTGGCCGGACGTCTGCGAAAATTCAATCCACGCCTGTCCGAGGACAAGGCGGCATGGCTGGCAGCCGAGCTTTCGGCCGAGGTGGACGGGCAATTGCGGCAACTGGCCGATCCACGGCATCGCTGGGTCAATCCGGTGCTGTATCGGCTGGAGGAAGCCATGGCCTGCTGGCGGCAGGTACAGGCGCCGGTATTGTGGCTGGCCGGCGACGAAGCCAAGTTGCTGGGCTGGATGGGCGAGACACCCGAACAGTTTGCGCTGCGGCGCGATTGCTTTACCAGCTTGTGCTACGAGAGCTTGCCGGACTGCGGCCACAACTTGCACCACGATGCGCCAGGGCGGGTAGCGGCGAGTGTGTCGGCATTCTTTGAAAATGCCGCCCGGGAATAATCACGTCTATTTAAAACCGGCAATGTACGCTGTCGCACATTACCGAATGCTTTCGGCAGCGTACGCATATTTTGCTTTTGAACAGTTCACAATTACCTATTTGAGAAAGTGGAAAATAGTCTGTGCATTTTTAATGTTGCCGGTACAGGTAATAAGCAGGTGGGATAAGGCTTTGTGGTTGTAATCCCCTTATTAAATAAGATTTGGCTAATCAATGAATTGCGGCGACTTTGCCACCTGGCCTAGCGAAGCCTTTGATTTACTGGCTGATCGTCCCGTGAATTCTGTGATAATGCCGCGGCGGCGCGGGTTGGCCGCTTCGATCATCTCATCCCACTCTCCAGGAAAAGACCAATAATATGCGTAAAACGACGATTCAATTGGCTGTGCTCAGCCTGCTCGCCATCGGCGGCGCCCAGGCTGCCGATGTTACCGGTACCGTTGCCTATAACCCCATGGGCCTGACCGGTACGAGCAATGTACCCGCCGCGACGGTAAGCAATACCAGCACGGATTCGGTCTATATCACTTCCGGCGACTTTACGCCTTACGACAACAATTACACGAATATTGCCGCTTATTCCCAGGGAAGTACCGAGGGCGGGTTGTCGGCGGAAATCGGCTATCTCGTCATGGGTGGACGCGTAGAGTCGACCGCGACCTGGCACGACACCATCAGCAATTTGTCCGGTAGCAGCCGCAACTACCAGATGAATCTGAACTTGAACAGCATGACCTTCAACATGGGCGGCTGGACCGCCAATCCGGCACTGCGTGATTTCCGTACCGGTTTTGTCGCCGATGTGATGGTCAACGGCGTTTCGGTCTGGAAGTCGGCGCAGACCTTCAAATTGAACGGCAATGGCGCCAGCATCGAAAAGTTCGGCGTCGATATCGGCAATGCCACGCTGCGTGACGATACCGGGCCCGACTATGCCTCGCTGCGCTACACGCTGGGCAACTTCCTGGGCCAAGCCAACCTCGGCACCTTCGCGGCCGGCCAGACCGCCGAAGTGAGCTACAGCCTGTCCGCTTTCTCCTACTGGGATGATCCTGAAGGCTGTGCCTTCGAGTGTTCTTCGATCACTGCCAGGGTCGACGACTACGTCGGTGCCGAGAGTCGCATCGTGTCGGCACCGGTGCCCGAACCGGAATCCTACGCCATGTTGCTGGGCGGCCTGGGTCTGGTCGGCGTGCTGGCCCGCCGTCGCAAGCTTGCCGCCGCCTGATCGCTTGATGCCGGCGAATGGTTGCACTGTGCGCCATGCGGCAAATTGGTGACGCAAGAGGGGAAGACGGGCAAATTAACCGTACATCGGAAAAATCTAATTTATCCTCCATTTAGAGGATAATGCAATCTTCCTCCTCCTCTGGCCGCCCTTCGTGGTGGCCGTTTTTTTGGGCATGAGGGGCTAGTCGAAATACCCCAACACCCCATCCAGGCCCGTATGGTCCAGCGCATAAGCCGCCTGGGCCTTTACCAGCGGCTTGGCATGGCAGGCAATGCCGAACCCCGCCGCCGCCAACATGGGCAGGTCGTTGGCCCCGTCGCCCAATGCCACCACCTGGTCGGGTCGTAAGCCCAGCGCTTCGCGCATGGCAATCAGTTCATCGGCCTTGCGCTGCGCGTCCACGATCTCGCCCTGGATACGGCCGCTCAGTTTGCCGTCCACCACCTCAAGCACGTTGGCGATGGCATGGCTCAGGCCCAGGCGGGCCTGCAGGCGTTCGGTAAAGAAGGTGAAGCCACCGGAGATCAGCAGGGTCTTGCCACCTGTCGCCGCCACCGCACGCAAGAGGGTTTCCGCACCGGGCATCAATTGCAAGCGCTCTCGATAGACCGTCTCGAGTGCGCTTTCCGGCAGGCCGGCCAGCAGTGCCACCCGCTCGGTCAGGCTTTGGCGGAAATCCAGCTCTCCACGCATGGAGCGCTCGGTAATGGCCGCCACTTCGGCCTTGATGCCCTGCATATCGGCGATCTCGTCTATGCACTCGATGGTGATCAGGGTCGAATCCATATCCATCACCACCAGGCCGATATCGGCCAGCTGGGCATCCTGGGGCAGCAGCGCCCAGTCATATCCCGCTTCGGCGCAAAAGGCTGCCAGTTCGGCGCGGCTGGCGGCGTCGGCCGGATAGAGCTTGAAGGCTTGGTGGCCGAGCTGGCCGGGCCGTACCGCGACGATTTGGGTAGCGCCGCTAAGCTGCGCCAGGCGTTTGAGATTCTGGGTGGCGATGTCGGGCGCCTGTACGACCAATTTCAACATGGAATGTCCTGTGCGCTCGTTGGCGCGACTCGATGCAGGGAAACGCGGGAGCGGTCAATGACGGGCAAGCTGGCCGTCGGCCAAGGTCAGCACTTGCCCGGTCCGATGGGCCAGTTCCAGATCGTGGGTGACGATGATCAGGGCGGTGCCCAGCCGGTCATTCAACTCCAGCATCAGCTCGTAGACGGATTGGGCGGTGTGCCGGTCCAGATTGCCGGTCGGTTCGTCGGCCAGCAGGCACAAAGGCTCGGTCACCATGGCCCGGGCAATGGCGGCGCGCTGCCGTTCACCGCCCGACAACTCGCCCGGCTTGTGGCGTAGCCGGTGTCCCAGTCCGACCTGTTCCAGCATCGCAGCGGCTTTCGCTTCGGCTGCCTGGCGCGGTAGACGCCGAATGAACAGCGGCATGGCCACGTTTTCCACCGCGCTGAACTCGGGTAGCAGATGGTGGAATTGGTAGACGAAACCCAGCATCCGGTTACGCAGGCCGCTACGGTCGGCTTCGCTCAGCTGGAAGGGGTTCTGACCGGCGATGCTCAGGCTGCCGCTGCTGGGGGTGTCGAGCGCGCCCAGCAGGTGCAGCAGCGTGCTTTTGCCCGAACCGGAGCTACCGACGATGGCCAGCTTTTCACCGTGCGCTACCTGGAGGTCGATACCCTTTAATACGGGTACCTCCAGGTCCGGATAGGTCTTGGACAGGCCCTTGGCGTCAACGATCAAGTTACTCATAGCGCAGTGCCTCGGCGGGGTTGATGCGGGCTGCACGCCAGCTGGGGTACAGGGTGGCCAGGAAGGCGAGGACCAGCGAGATCGTGCCGACCAGCGCGACGTCGCCCGGCAGTACCTCGCTGGGCAGCTCCGAGATGAGATAGACCTGCGGCGACAGCATCTTCATGCCAAGCAAACTTTCCACCCAGCCCACCACGGTGCCCACATTCAGCGCCAAAAGTACGCCACCCACGACCCCCACGACCGTACCGACGACGCCGATGGTGGCGCCCTGGATCACAAAGATCTTCAGGATGCTGGTCGGCGTGGCGCCCAGCGTGCGCAGGATGGCGATATCCGCCTGTTTGTCGGTTACCGTCATGACCAGGCTGGAGACGAGATTGAAGGCGGCAATGGCCACGATCAAGGTCAGGATCAGGAACATCATCCGTTTCTCGATCTGCACGGCGCGGAAATAATTGCTGTTCTCCTTGGTCCAGTCGCTGAGCCAGAGGTGGGGAAAGCTGCTCTGCATACGGATTGCCAACTCGGGCGCAGCCAGCGGGTCGTCGATCTTGAGCCGCACGCCGCTGACATCTTCGCCGAAACGGTAAAGTTTCTGCGCATCGCGCAGGTCGATAAAGGCGTAGCCGGCATCGTATTGATACATATCGATACGGAACAGGCCCACCACGGTGAAGCTGCGGAAGCGCGGCATCATGCCGGCCGGGGTGATATTGCCTTGCGGGATGGCCATGGTGACCTTGTCGCCCAGGTCCACGCCCAGCGCGCGCGCCAGTTCCTGCCCCAGCACGATATTGAATTCGCCCGCCTTGAGTGCGTCAAGGCGGCCGGCCACCATATGGGTGCCCAAGCCGGCCACCTTGTCCTCTTGCGCCGGGACGATCCCGCGCACCAGGGCGCCCTGGGTGCTGCCCTCATGCCACAGCAAGCCTTGCGCCTGTACATAGGGCGCGGTGGCCCGCACGGCCGGATTGCGTTGCAGTTCGGTGGCCGTTGCCTGCCAGTTGGCCAGGCGTCCGCCTTCGCCACTGGCCTGAATATGCGAGGCCACTTCGAGAATGCGGCCGCGGATCTCCCGTTGGAAGCCATTCATCACGGAAAGCACCGTGATCAGGGCGATGACGCCCAGCGCGATGCCCGCCATGGAAGCGGCCGAGATAAAGGAGATAAAGCCGTTCCTGCGCTTGGCGCGCGTGTAGCGCATGCCAATCAGCCATTCAAAGGAATTCACGGGTAACCATCATGTAAACAGGCAAGCGCGCAGTGTGCCACAGCGGCCCCCAGAGCCCAAATGGCCACGCCCGATGCAAACCACGGTGCCTGAATAAATGAAACCGATTCCTGCTTCCCTGTGTCATAAACAGGGGTGAATGAAAATAGCCCCTGGGCATAGTCCGCTCGCATTAAGCCAACCCGGCATGTAAGGGTGGAGTTAGAATGCGGCCGAACCGAAGAGTCAGGCAGATGATTGATACATTGAAGAAACTTTTTGTATTTGGTCTCGAGTCGAGGCTGGAGAAGGCCGTCGCCACCGTGGAAAGCGCGGCCGCGCAGGCGCCTGTGCAGGCCATGCAGTCCATTGGGGACTGGCTGACGCAAGAGCTGCGCCGCGCGGAGGGTAGGCGCGATGGTCTGGCGGTATTGCGGGCCATCGATGCGCGCTTGCGCAGTGTGCTGGAAGACGGCATGTCCGGCATGCTGGAAGCCAAGTCCAACCATGCCCGCATGAATCTGCTGCTGCAGACCACCGTGCCGTTTTGCGCGACCATCGCCGAGGCCTACACCGAGACCTTGCGGCGCGATATGGTGGAACTGGCGCGCAAGCCCGCGAATGCGCCGCTGGTGCAGGCATCGGTATGCAACTGGTTGTACTGGATCGGCCGCGAGCACGTGGTGCGCTTTGTCCGGGAGCCCAAGACCGACAAATTGCCCTGGCACGAAATCCGGCCCGCCGCCGAATTCGCCCTCGGCCTGGGCGGTACGTTCGCTTCCCGTATCGCCCGTCCGGACGGGGAGTCGGGACGGCTGCAAAAGCAATTGTCCTATCTGGTCCTGCTGTCGCGCACCCTGACTTCCGATCTGCAAGGACGCCAATTGCTGATCGCCGATCGGGTGGCCGATATCCTGGCCAGCTTTATCATGGTCAGCGACCAACATTCCAGCCAGACGCCGTTCGGCCAGGCCAGCGACGACGATAATCCACCCACCGTCCTGACCAAGATGCCGACCCAGGCGCGGGCCGCCGGGCACGGCCTGTTCTATGGCCTGGAAAAGACCCTGCTGGAACTGGTCGCGCTGGAAAAGCTGATCGGCGTGCAGAACAAGGTGCCGACCAAGATGGATCCGGCCGGCCGTATCGCAGTGGCCGAAACACTGGTGGTGATCAAGCATTTGAAGAACCGCTGGGCCGGCCGTGACGTGAAGCGCCAGGCCGAGCGCAAGCCCATCAGCGGCACCCTGACCATTTGCTACGATTTCAGTGCCATTCGCCGCATGATCGGGCAGACCGGCGTGGCCGCGCCGACCCGCAGCAATGAAACCACCCTGGAGCGGGCCGTGGTCGAGGACGTCAGCGCTAGCGGGGTGGGGCTGAAGCTGAGCAAGCATACCGGCTGGGCCAGTATGGGCATGTTGTTGGGCGTAAAGACCGACAAGGACAATCTTTGGCGGGTGGCCATCATCCGGCGCCTGATCAACCGTGCCCAGGGCGAAGTGATGGCGGGTATCCAGTTCATGGCGCGCGAACCGGAGTCGATCCGTTTGACCCGCCGTGCCAATGTTTCGCAGTGGGAAAAAGTCACCGAGCACCACTCCTGGGACAACCTGCTGGCGATCTATCTGCGGCCTGAACCGCTCAACGACAATCTGCACCTGCTGATCGTCAACAAGGCCGAACTGGAGCTGGGCAAGACCTACGGTGCGCCGGGTACGCGCGAGGGCGACCTGTTTTTCCGGGTCGTATTGCGGCAGGAGATCGGCGCCGACTGCGTGTTCTACCGGGTCGAGCGGGTTACCCCCGATGCCAAGCCAGAGCAGGCCGCGCGGGAGCCGGGTGCGGCATGACCTTTACCCTGGTCGTACCCGATCTGCGTTTTTCCCGCCAGGCCGGCTTCAATCCACTGACCGAAATGGCCCTGCCGGGCTTGGCTAGCCTGCTGGGCCGGGCCGACCGCAACCAATTGGGCGGGCAATCGGCCGAGCAATGGCTGCGCGGCCACTTCAAGGCGGAGTCCGCCGGCGCCGCCGCACTGAGCCGTCTGGTCGATCTGCCGGCGGCTGCCGCCGGCCATTGGTTGCGTGCCGACCCCGTCCATTTGCGCGCCGACCGCGACCGTGCCTTATTGTTCGACGCCGGTTTGTTCGATATCTCGGCGGCGGAGGCGGAGCAGCTCCTGTCCGCCTTGAACAGCTTGTATGCCGCCGACGGCTTCGAATTCGTCATGGCCACGCCGCAGCGATGGTATGTGCGGCTACCGCAAGCGCCGGATTTCCACACCACGCCCCTGAGCGTAGTGACCGGCCAGGATATCCACCCCCACCTACCCGGCGGCCCCACGGCGCTGCAATGGCATCGCTTCCTCAATGAGGTGCAGATGCTGCTGTACGGGCATGCCGTCAACGATGCCCGCGAGCAGGCCGGCAAGCCGCCGGTCAACTCGGTCTGGCTATGGGGCGAGGGGCCCGAGCCAACCGGTTTGGCGAAGCCTTGCCGGTCGGTCCGGGCGGACGATGCACAAGTGCAAGGCCTGGCGCTGGCTGCCGGCCTGCCTTTCCGGGCCTTGCCGCCCGCCTTTGACGCGAGTGGTGCGGATGGTGAGCTGGTTTTGCTGGATACGCTGGGCAGGTCGGCCCGCCAAGGGGATCTGTACGCCTGGCGCGCCGAGCTGGAAAGGCTGGAAGCCGCCTGGTTCCAACCGCTGCTGGCCGCCTGGCGCGCCGGAAGCCTGCCGCGCGTGCAAATGATACTGCCCGGCGACGAAGCCACCCTGGCAGCCTCCTTGGGACCGGCGGAGCGTTGGAAAATCTGGCGGCGTCCCGCCCGGTTGGAGGAATGCCTGGTCATGGGGAGCTAAATCTCCGCAAGGCCGGCGCCGTGGTCTCAATCCGGGCTAAAATGGCCGACCGGGCGCCGTTGCCCGCCGGCCCGGCTTGAGATCGCCTACAAAGTTCCTATGCAAATCCTGACCCGTCCTGTTCCGCCTGATGCCGAACGCAGCCTGCTGGCTGCTGGCCTGCATCCGGTGGAAGCACGCATCTATGCAGCCCGCGGTATCGCCGCCAGCATCGAGCTGGAGACCGAATTCAAGCATCTGCTACCGGCAAGCGGCCTGAAAGGCATGGCCGCGGTCGCCAGCCGCCTGGCCGATGCCATCGGCCGCCAGGAGCGCATCCTGATCGTGGCCGACTACGATGCCGACGGTGCGACCGCTTGCGCGGTGGCCCTGCGCGGCTTGCGGCTGATGGGCGGAGTGGTCGATTTCCTGGTGCCGAACCGGTTCGAATACGGCTACGGCCTGACGCCGGAAATCGTCGATCTGGCCGCAGCCAGGCAGCCTCGGCTGATCATGACGGTGGACAACGGTATCGCCAGCGTGGCCGGTGTGGCCCGCGCCCACCAGCTGGGCATCGAGGTGGTCGTGACCGACCACCACTTACCGGGCGATACCTTGCCCGATGCCCTGATCGTCAACCCCAACCAGCCGGGCTGCGATTTCCCCAGCAAGCATCTGGCCGGCGTGGGTGTCATGTTCTATGTCTTGCTGGGCTTGCGTGCCGAGCTACGCGACCGTGGCGCGTTCGGCGCAGGCGCCGGACCCAATCTGGCCGACCTGCTTGATCTGGTGGCGCTGGGTACCGTGGCCGACGTGGTCAAGCTGGACGCCAACAATCGCATCCTGGTCGAGCAAGGCCTCAAGCGCATGCGGGCGGGCCGTGCCTGCCCCGGCATCCTGGCGCTTTATCAGGCAGCCGGCCGCGACCCGCGCCGTGCCAGCGCCTTTGACCTGGGCTTTATGCTGGGACCGCGCCTGAATGCCGCCGGCCGCCTGGACGATATGAGCCTGGGCATTGCCTGCCTTTGCGCCGAGGGTGCCGATGCCGCCCTGGCGATGGCCAGCCAGCTGGATCAGCTCAATCGCGAACGACGCTCGATCGAAGCCGAAATGCAGGATATCGCCCAGTCCAAGCTGGACCAGATCAGCGTGGAGGATCGCTACAGCCTGACCGTTTTCGACGCCGATTTTCACCAGGGCGTGGTCGGCCTGGTCGCCAGCCGCCTGAAAGACCGCCATCACCGGCCCACCGTGGTGTTTGCCGCCGGGCTGAGCGGTGAAATCAAGGGCTCGGGCCGCTCCATCCCCGGTCTGCATCTGCGCGATGCGCTGGACCTGGTGGCCAAGCGCGAGCCCGACCTGATCGCCAAATTCGGCGGCCATGCCATGGCGGCCGGGTTGACCCTGGCCGACCCGAATGGCCTGGAACGCTTTCGCGCCAGCTTCGAAGCGGTCTGCCGGCTGTGGCTGGACGACGCCAAGTTGACCCGGACGATAGAGACCGACGGCCAGCTCGATGCCGTTTCGCTCAATATGGATCTGGCGGAGCGGTTGGACTGCCGGGTGTGGGGGCAGGGTTTTCCGGCGCCGCGCTTCCAGGGTCGCTTCCGGGTGCGTAGCCAGCGCGTGGTCGGGCAGAAGCATTTGAAGCTCCAGCTGGAAGGGCAGGGTGGCCAGCTGTTCGAGGCCATGTATTTCCAGCATTTCGAGCCGCTCCCGGACCTGGTCGAAGCGGTCTATCAACTTTCCGTCAACGAATGGCAGGGGCGGCGCACGCTGCAGCTGCTGGTCGAACATGCTTCAGAGGACGCCAACTAAATGGCTAATACCCGTATCCTGCACGGCTTCCATGCCGTGACCGCCCGCCTTTCGCGCCTGCCCGACAGCGTGCTGGAAGTCTATGTCACCCGCGAGCGCCACGACCCGCGCATGAATGAACTGCTGAAGTTGGCGGAGCATACCGGTGCGCGCTTGATCCCGGCCGATGCCAGCCGCCTGGACGGCCTGACCGGCCATCGACGGCACCAGGGCGTGGCGGCGGTGATCGATGCCACCAAGACCTTTCTTGCGCTGGAAGATGTGCTGGAAGACCTGAGCGAACCGCCCTTGATCCTGATCCTGGACGGCATCACCGACCCGCACAATCTGGGTGCCTGCCTGCGGGTGGCCGATGCCATGGGCGTGCATGCCGTGGTCGCGCCCAAGGACCGCTCCGTGGGCATCAACGCCACCGTGTCCAAGGTGGCCTGTGGCGCAGCCGAGGTGGTGCCGTATATCGTGGTGACCAACCTGGCCCGCACGCTGCGCGACATCAAGGATGCCGGCATCTGGATTGCCGGTACCGATATGGAAGCCAGCACCGACCTGTTCCACTTCGACCAGGCCGGCCCGCTGGCCTGGGTGATGGGCGCCGAAGGCGAGGGCATGCGCCGCCTGACCCGCGAGCATTGCGATGTGCTGGTCAATATCCCCATGTTTGGTTCGGTGGAAAGCTTGAATGTATCGGTCGCCACCGGCATGTGCGTGGCGGAAAGCCGGCGGCAGCGGGTGATGGCGGCGGAGAAAAAAGCCTAGCCATCGTCGGTAGGCCAGCTTGCCGAAGCGGCCCTGAAAGTACGGATCTTGCAATCCGTATTTTCAGGGCCGCTTTGCTTTTGCGGGCTGGAAACCGGTTTCAGAAGGCGGCCACCCGCCGCCGCACGAGAGCGGCAAGGCTTGCCGCCTCTGGCCATGGAAATTTGCCAGCTGCTTGATGTGACGAGCGAATCGGTGCTGGCATGGTGCGTGCTTTTACCCTGTCGAGACCCACCCGGAACCGTCAGCGAGATCACCATGCCGTCCAGCATAGATAAATACCTTTCCGTCAACGAGGCCGCGATGAAGCTGCGTGCGACCCGCCAGGAAGTGATCGCCAGCAATATCGCCAACGCCGATACGCCGGGCTACAAAGCGCGCGATTTCGACTTTTCCCAGGCCTTGGGCAAGGCGGTGGCCGGTCAGAAAGGACAGCAGGGCATGGGTCTGGCCCGTACCGATAGCCGCCATCTCGGCGGCAAGCAGCACAGTTTGCTGGAAGCGGATCTGCTGTACCGCAACGATATCCAGCCTTCCATCGACGGCAATACCGTCGATATGAATACCGAAATGAGCCATTTCACCGATAACGCGATCCGCTACCAGGCCAGTATCACCTTTATGCAGCAACGTATCGCCGGCATCAAGACCGCGCTGCAGTCGCAATAGGATAGGGCCATGCCCGGCCTGGATAGGAGATAGATATGTCCTTGTTTCGTGTTTTCGATATCGCCGGTTCGGCCATGACGGCCCAGTCCATCCGGCTGAACACCACGGCCAGCAATCTCGCCAATGCCGAGAGCGCCACCAGTTCGAGCGGGCAGCCTTATCGTGCCAAGCAGGTGGTATTCGCGGCGACACAGCTGCATGCACGGCAACCGCAGGCGGTCGGGGTGTCGGTGGCGGCGGTTTCGGAAGACCAGTCGCCGCCGCGGCTGGTCTACGACCCGAAGAATGCCTTGGCGGATGGCAATGGCTATGTCGCCATGCCCAACGTCAATGTGGTGGAGGAAATGACCAATATGATTTCGGCTTCGCGTTCCTACCAGACCAATGCCGACATGATGAATACCGCCAAGACCTTGCTGCAGAGAACCTTGCAGCTGGGTCAGGTTTGATGTGCTTGAAAGCAGATAGAGGCAGGCTGAAATGAATACCGTGACCAGCACCAGAAGCAGTGCGGATATCTACGATAACCTGAATAAGGCGCGTGATAGCAAGAGCAAGAGCCAGGAAACCCAGGACCGCTTCCTCAAGCTGCTGATTACCCAATTGCAGAACCAGGATCCGATGAATCCGATGGACAGTGCGCAAAGCACCAGCCAGATGGCGCAGATGAGCACGGTATCCGGTATCGAAAACCTCAATGCCAGTATCACCGGCATGCTGGCCACCTTCAACGCCGGCCAGTCCTACCAGGCGGCCGGCTTGATCGGCAAGCAGGTGCTGGTGCCGGGCGACACGATCCAGTTCGACGGCCAGAAGCCGGTCAGCGCCGAGATCGAAGTCCCCAGCGAGGGCGGCGAGATAACCGTGGGGGTGTACAACGCCAGCAACCAGAAAGTCGACGAGATCGACCTGGGCAAGCTCAAGTCCGGTCGTCAGACGTTGGAATGGGATGGTGTCGGGGCCAACGGTACGAGTTTGCCGGCCGGCAAATATTACCTCGCCGCCAACGCGGTACAGCCGGGCGGCGGCAGCAAGCAAGTTGCCAGTTTTACCTTTGTCGGTGTGAACAGCGTGTCCATGAGTGGCGGTAGCGTCAAGCTCAGCCTGGCCGACGGGCGTCAATTGCCCTACGACGAAGTCAGCAGCATCAAATAAGCCCGGCCGGCTGGTCGCCGGTCAACGCGAACCGTAAGTGCAATTGCAGCAGGAGAAAACAACATGGGCTTCCAGCAAGGTTTGAGCGGACTCAATTCCGCTTCCAAGTTCCTCGACGTGGTCGGCAATAATGTCGCCAATGCCAACACGGTCGGCTACAAGGGGGCCCGTGCGGAATTCGCCGATGTCTACGCCAATACCCTGGCCAGCACCAATGTGCAGGTGGGTATCGGCGGACGTACCTCGGCGGTGGCGCAGCAGTTCGCGCAGGGCAATATCACCAGTACCGACAACCCCCTGGATATCGCCATCCAGGGCAATGGCTTTTTCCGGATGATCGATCCGGCGGGCTCGTTCAGCTATGCCCGCAATGGCCAGTTCCAGTTGGACAGGGAAGGCTATATTGTCAACAACAACCAGAAATTGGCCGGTTATGCCGCCAATTCCGACGGGCAGCTGATCACCGGCGCCACGCCGCAGGCGATCCAGATCCAGACTTCCAATATCGGTGCACAGGCCACCGGCGGTTCGGCGCTCAGCGACGCCGGCCTGACGCTGGGCATGAACCTGGATGCGCGCAAACCCATCATCAACCGCGGCACCTCGACGGTATCGGTCACCGGTGCCCGTCTGGCCAATGCGGCCGGTACGTCGCCGGTCAACTACACCACCCGCGTCACGGATTCGACCGGCCAGTTCCATACCCTGGACGTTCGGCTGACGCGCGCCGCGCCGCAGACCTGGACGGTGGAGACCCAGCTCGACGGCGCCGGCGGCTTTTCCCAAACCGCGACGCCCCTGACGTTTTCCACTCCCGGTGGACAAATCACCTCCGGCGGTACGCAGGCGGTGTCGTATAACCTGTCCTCGCCGGCGCCGGCCTACGGCACCACGCCCATGAACTTCAATCTGAATTTCGCCGGGGCGCTCGAAGTCGCCGCGGCCGCGGAAGCGCCAGGTACGGTAACGGTCAACGATACGGCGGCGCTCAATACCACGGTACAGATATCCAGTTCCAATCTCGACCCGGCCGACCCGGTCACCACGCCCCATACCTACAGCGGGTCCTACCTGGACGGCAACGGCGTTTCGCATACCATCGATATCACCCTGACCAAGGCGGCGACCAATACCTGGGTGCCGACCATCGATATCGACGGCGCCGCGTTCCCTATCGTTCCCACCCCGGCATCCATCGTATTCAACACCAACGGGCAGATGGTGGCCGGGTCGCCCATCGCGATTACCGGTGCGCCGGGCGCCGTGAATTTTTCGGTCAATCTGCAAGGCGTTACCCAGCAGACCGGCGCCTTTACGGCCGGAACGGTACAAACCCGCAGCACCCCGCCGGTGGTGGCGACCGACCCGTCCAGCTATACCCATTCCACCTCGGCCACCGTGTATGACTCGCAAGGCGTGGGCCATACCATGACCTTCTATTTCGCCAAGGTCGGCGTCAATGCCTGGGAAGTGCAGACCAGTTTCGACGGCGCCACGCCGGTCACCCAGCCGGGCTATGTGACATTCGATGCGGCCGGCAATATGAATGGTGGTACGGAGTTTGCTTATACCTCTCCGATCCCGTCGCCGAGCGGTGCCCAGACGCCGTTGGCGTTCAACACCTACTTCACCGGGACGACCCAGTTCGGCAATCAGTTCGGGGTCAACGAACTTAGTCAGGATGGTTATGCGGACGGCAATATCACAGGTCTCTCGATCGGCAAGGACGGCATCATCCTCGGCCGCTACTCCAATGGCCAGAACCGTACCATCGGACAGATCACGCTGTACAACTTCGCCAATCCGCAGGGCTTGCAGCCCTTGGGCGACAACCGCTGGGCCGAGAGCTACGCCTCCAACCAGGCGCGGCTGGGTACGCCGGGGACCAGTGACTTCGGCACCTTGCAGTCGGGAGCGGTCGAGGATTCGAATATCGACCTGACCAAGGAGTTGGTCGACATGATTACCGCGCAACGCTCGTACCAGGCCAATGCGCAGACCATCAAGACGCAAGACCAGATCCTGCAGACGCTGGTGAATCTGAGGTAAGGCAAGAGAGCCGCCCGCTCTTCTGCCGCTAGGGTAACGACCGGCAAGCGTTTCCGGCCAACCGGCCAAGCTTGCCGCTCAGGGAGAGTGAGATGGACAGGCTTATCTATGTGGCGATGACGGGGGCGAAGCATGCCAGCCTGCAGCAAGCCACCGTTGCCAACAATCTGGCCAATGCCACCACGCCGGGCTTCAAGCAGGAGCTGGCGGCATCGCGCGCCCTCCAGGCCGTCGGCGGGGTCGGCTACCAGACCCGCGCCTTTACCCTGGAGCAATCGGTCGGCGCCGATTTCAGCCCCGGCACCTTGCAGACTACCGGCCGCCCACTCGATATCGCCATTACCACCGAGGGTATGTTCGCCGTGCAGACCGGCAACGGCGAGGCCTATACCCGCAACGGCAGCCTGGAAATCGATGCCGCCGGCCTGCTGAAAACCCGCGAGGGCTTTCCGGTGCAGGGTGATGGCGGGCCGATCACCATTCCCGAAAATAGCGTACTAACCTTCGGCAAGGACGGCACCGTCAGCGCCGCGCCGATCAATGATCCTTCGCAAAGCAATGAAATCGGCCGCATCAAGCTGGTGAAGCCGGATGAGCGCCAGCTCGACCGCGGCAACGACGGTTTGTTCCGTTTGCGCGACGGCCAGCCGGCCCAGGTGGATGCGGCGGTACAGGTCGCCAGCGGCAGCCTGGAAGCCAGCAATGTCAACGCGGTGGAACAGCTGGTGAAAATGATCGATTACCAGCGCAATTACGATCTGCAAGTACGCATGTTGCAGACAGCGGACCAGAATGCCCGGGCAGCCGCCCAGGTCATGGTCCTAAGCTAGTTTCCGCAAAATATTCAGGGAAAGACCGCCATCATGATGCGTTCGCTGTGGGTAGCTAAAACCGGTATGGATGCGATGCAGATGAACATCGACACCATCTCGAACAATCTGGCCAATGTAAACACCACCGGCTTCAAGCGCAGCCGGCCCATCTTCGAGGATCTGCTGTACCAGACCCTGCGCCAGCCTGGCGGCGCCACCAGCCAGCAGACGCAATTGCCTACCGGCCTGCAGATGGGGACCGGGGTCAAGCCGGTCGCCACCGAGCGCATCCATACCCAGGGCAATCTGCAGTTGACCGACAATCCCTACGATGTCGCGATCAATGGCGAGGGCTTTTTTCAGATCGAAATGCCGGACGGCACCATAGGCTATACCCGCGACGGTACTTTCCAGCTCAATAACCAGGGCGTGATGGTCACCGCCGAAGGCTATCCGCTCCAAGGCAATATCACCGTCCCGCAAGGCACGATCCGCTTCGGCATCAGTCGGGACGGCATCGTGACCGCGCTGGCGGCGGGCCAGACCCAGGCAACCCAGATCGGCACGATACAGATGGCCTCGTTCATCAATCCGGCCGGCCTGCAAAGCGTGGGGGAAAATCTCTACCTGGAGACCGCGGCATCCGGTGCGCCCCAGGTGGGAACGCCGGGCCAGACCGGCCTGGGGGTGTTGAACCAGCAGTATCTGGAGGTTTCCAACGTCAATATCACGGAAGAGCTGATCAATATGATCCAGGCGCAGCGCGCCTTCGAGATCAATTCGCGCTCGATCCAGACCTCGGACCAGATGTTGCAGAAGCTGACCCAGCTGTAAGACTGGGCAGGGCCGCCAGCACCCCCGACAGGAGTCTCGCCATGAACCGCCACCTCTTAGTTGTCAGCCTGTTGGTTTTGCTGAGCGCTTGCGCAAGCGTGCCGCCCACCATCGTCAGCCAGCCGACCAGCGTCCGGCCCGTCGCCCAGGCGCCGGTACGGCCCAGCAATGGCAGCATCTACCAGCTCGCCAGTGCCCGCCCGCTCTTCGAGGACCGCCTGGCGCGGCATTTGGGCGACAACATCACCATACAGATCGAAGAGCAGATCAACGCGACCAGCAAATCCGGCAACAAGGCCGAGCGCAGCACCGACAATTCCACCAAGGTTTCCGCCACCGCCAACTCACCCCTGTTCAGCGGCGCGCTACGCGGGCTGAACCTGGGCGTCAGCTCCAGCAACAGCCACGACGGCACGGGCGAAACCAGCGCCAGCAACACCTTCAATGGCCAGATCACCGTGCAGGTGGTGGACGTGCTCGCCAACGGCAACCTGGTGGTGGCGGGCGAAAAACAGGTCAATATCCGGGGTGAAATCAGCTACTTGCGCGTTTCCGGCATCGTCAACCCGGCCGATATAAAAGCGGGCAATATGGTATCCTCCAACCGGATCGCTGAAGCCCGTATCGAAGAAATGGGCAGCGGTACCGTAGCCTCGGCCGACCGTGCCGGCTGGCTGCAACGATTCTTCTTCAGCTTCCTGCCATTCTGACCCGATGCCCCTAAATCGTACCTTTGTCCGCCTGATCGCCAGCCTTGCCCTGACCATCGCCTGCGGCACGGGGTATGCCCAGAAAATCAAGGAGCTGGCGAATGTGGGCGGGGTACGCCCCAATCAGCTGATCGGTTATGGCATCGTGGTAGGTCTGGACGGTAGCGGCGACCAGACCACCCAAACACCATTCACCGTGCAAAGCGTCATCAATATGCTGACGCAACTGGGTGTGCAGCTTCCCCCTGGTACCAATCTACAATTGAAGAATGTTGCCGCCGTCACCGTGACCGGCACGCTGCCGCCGTTTTCGCGTACCGGCCAGGCGATCGATATCACGGTCGCCTCCATCGGCAATGCCAAAAGCCTACGCGGCGGCATGCTGCTGATGAGCCCCTTGAAGGGCGCCGATGGCCAGGTCTACGCCGTTGCCCAGGGCAATGTGATTGTCGCGGGTGCCGGCGCGTCCGCCGGCGGCTCTTCCACCCAGGTCAACCAACTGGCGGTCGGCCGCATTCCCAATGGCGCGACGGTAGAGCGCGAAGTTCCGGGCGGCGTGGGCGATGGCGATTTCATCACGCTGGCCTTGCACGACGCCGATTTCAGCACGGCCAGCAAGATGGCGCAGGTCATCAATGCCGGCATGGGCGCCACCACGGCCCGGGCCCTGGATGCACGTACCATCCAGGTTCGTGCGCCGCAAGACCCGGATGCGCGGGTCAGCTTCCTGGCCAAACTGGAAAATCTCGTCATTATCCCGGCCGAAGCGATCGCCCGGGTCATCATCAATGCCCGCACCGGTTCGGTTGTAATGAACAAAGCGGTCACCCTGGAGCCCTGCGCCATTTCGCACGGCAACCTGACGGTGACCATCTCGGCCAGGAACGAGGTCAGCCAGCCCAAGCCGCTGTCGGGTGGCGAAACCAAACCGGTCCAAAACGCCGATATCGAAGTCAAGGCGGAAAAGGGCGGGGTGACTGCCGTGCCCAAGAGCGCCTCGCTCAACGAAGTGATCCGCGCGCTCAACCAGATTGGCGCGACCCCGCAGGATCTATTGGCCATTCTGCAGGCCATGAAATCGGCGGGCGCCCTGAAGGCGGATCTGGAAGTCATCTAGTTCCCCGGCCTTGCCCGGCACCCCTTGTCTCACCGGCGGATAATCTTGCCGCCTCCCTCGCCAGTCTCTGCCGCCTAGTCTTGGTTGACAATGTAAGTCGTTGAAAATAAACGATTTATTGTCTGGCACGTTCCCTGCTTTACTTGATTCAAACCTCTTTGAGTCAAGTGCCATGCAACTCTCCGCCACCACTGCCGATGCAAGCCTGAACGCCCGCCTGGCGATCGATTCCCAAGCCGTCGGCGATCTGCGTGCCAAGTTGGCTCGCGACCCCAAGGGTGCGGCCAAGGAAGTGGCCAGCCAGTTCGAAAAGATGTTTCTCGACATGGTGATGAAGTCCATGCGGGAAGCCACACCCAAGTTCGACGAGCTGGAAAGCAGTACCACCAGCATGTTCCGCGGTATGTACGACCAGCAGCTGTCGCAGACGCTCACCTCCGGCCGTGGCCTGGGCCTGGCCGATGTGATCGCCGCCCAGGTCGAGCGCTTGAGCAATCCCGATAATCTCCGTACGCCCTTGGCCCGCCCGCTACGCGACAGTTTTGCCTTGCGTTCGGCAACGCCTGCCGCTCAAACCGTGCCGGCCCCCTCGGCCGAAGGCTTTTTAGCCACGGTAGGACAGGCAGCAGTGGGCGCAGCCCAGACGCTGGGCCTTTCTCCCCATCTGATGCTGGCCCATGCCGCGCTGGAAACCGGCTGGGGCAAGAAGCCCATCACCGATAGCGCCGGCCACAACACCTTCAACCTCTTCGGCATCAAGGCCGGCAAGAGCTGGACGGGCAAGACCGCCGATATCACCACGACCGAATATGTAGATGGCGTCGCGCAGAAGCGGATCGAGAAGTTCCGTGCCTACGACAACTACAACGATGCCTTCGTCGACTACGCCCAACTCCTGAGCAAGCGCTACGGCGAGGCCACCCAGGCAGGCAGCGACGCCAAGGTATTTGCCAGCGAACTGCAGGAAGGTGGCTACGCGACCGATCCGGCCTACGCACGCAAATTGGCCCGCGTGGCCGAACACCCCGCCCTCAAGGCGTACCGGGCAACCGTCTGAATTAGACCAAACCAACAAAATGACTCGAATGTCGCCTTGCGCGGCGAAGGTGGAAAATCATGGGTAACGGCATCTACGGCATCGCGGTCTCTGGCTTGAAAGCGGCACAGATCGGCCTGACGGCGACCAGCCACAATATCGCGAACGCCAGTACGCCTGGCTACAACCGCCAGCAGATCACGCAGAGCGCGGTGGAACCGACGCCGACCGGCGGCGGTTTCCTGGGCCGGGGCGTGGGCGTGGATACCATTACCCGTGTCTATAACGAATTCGTGGCCAGGCAGGTGCAGACCGCGCAGGCACAGGACGGCTATCTCACCAATCTGCAATCGCACCTGGCCGACCTGGACAATCTGCTGGCCGATCCTTCCGCCGGCTTTTCGCCCTCGCTGCAGGATTTCTTCACCGGTGTGCAGACGGTGGCCAACAATCCGCAGAACGTACCCGCCCGCCAGTCGCTGATCGGGCTGGCCGAGTCGATGATCACCAAACTGAAGACGGTGAACGAGCGCATGGCGATCCTGCGCAAGGACGTCAATACCGAGATCACCGCCTCGGTGGGTAGCATCAATGCCATCACCAACCAGATCGCCAATCTGAACGACCAGATCATCCTGGCCGCCGGTACGGCGGGCGGCAACCCACCCAATGACCTGCTCGACAAGCGCGATCAGCTGGTGAAGGACCTGAATAAGTACGTCAAGTCCACCGTCATCAAGCAATCGGACGGCAGCTACAATATCTTTGTCGGTAACGGCCAGAACCTGGTGGTGGGCAATCAAGCCTTTACCCTGGGTGCGGTGCAGGCCAAGGACGATGCATCCCGTTTCGACGTGGCCTACCAGCAGTTCGGCAATACCGTGGTGATTCCGTCGGAGCTGATTACCGGTGGTTCGCTGGGCGGTGTCCTGGAGTTCCGCAAGGACGTACTGGATGTAACCCAGAACTCGCTCGGGCGGGTAGGGATTGCCTTGGCCCAGGTGGTGAATGACCAGCATCGGATGGGGCAGGACCTCAATGGCCAGTACGGCGGCAATTTCTTCCAGTTTCCGGTCGAGACCATCAATGTCCAGCCGCGCGTGGGGGCCAACCAGGTCACCCTGTCGGCCCAGCTTACCTCCGCCCAGCCGTTTATCGAGAGCGATTTCAATGTGGCGCTCGACAATACCGGCACCAACTACACCATCACCCGCTTGACCGATGGCCAGACCGCTTCGATCTCGCTGGCTTCCGGCCAGTTGACCAGTCCGACCGGTTTTGTCGCCTTTGGCGTGCGTTTCAAGCTGGAAACCAATCCCAATGTACTGCCGCCGACCGGTCCCAATCTGGTTGCCGGAGAAAATTTCGGTGTCAGCTTCCTGCCTGCCGCATCCAATGTGCTGGCCCACGCCGACAATACCGGCGACGCCGACTTGCAGGTTTCCATCGGCAGTTCGAACCAGCTGACCACCAGCGACTACGAATTGATCTATGACGGTCCCGACTACCGGGTGGTGCGCAAGGAAGACGGCGCAACCTTCAATATCAATGCGGCGGCCTGGGGCAATCCGCCCGTGCAGGTGGATGGCATGCTGTTCCGTATCAATAGCGGCACCATTCAGCCCGGTGATCGCTATACCGTGCAGCCAAGCCGAGACTTTGCCGACAATATGTCGGTGATGATCAAGGATACGGCCAAGATCGCGGCGGCGACGCCTATCCGCACTTCGTCCGATACCTTCAGCATCGTGACTTCGGCCAATGCCGCCAATACCGGCACCGGTGCGATTACCCGGGTTTCCGCTTCCATTGCGGCACAAGGGGGCTCGGCCGCCAAGCGCATCGAGATCGTCTTTACCGGTGCGGCCAGCTACGATATCCGCGATTCGGTCAGCGGCACGGTGCTGGTTGCCAATCAGACCTATATCCCCGGTTCGAACATCAACTACAACGGCTGGAACGTACAGGTGAGCGGTGCGCCCAATACCGGCGACCGCTTTGTGGTGGACCCGCGCAAGAATGCCGGCAGCGCCACCATCAGCTCCGGCACGGTCAGTACGGTACCCATCAATATCAATCTGAAGGTGCCGGTCGCCGTCCGCTTCAACAGTCCGGCCACTACCTACGATCTGGTGGACCCAGCCACCGGGACGGTGCTGACCAATCCATCCACCGGCCTGCCCATGAGCAACCAGGCTTATACCTCGGGCGCCAATATCACCTTCAACGGCTGGACCACCCAGGTCAGCGGCATTCCGGCCGGGGGCGATACCTTTGTCATCGAGTCCAATACCGGCGGCAAGGCCGATGCCCGCAATATGCTGGCGATCGGTTTGCTGCAGACCGCAAGCTCCATGGTAAACGGCACGACCAGTTTCCAGGGGGCCTACAGCAAGATGGTGGCGGACGTCGGCGTACGCAGCAACAAGGTCAATATCAACCAGGCCGCGCAGGCGCAGTTGCTGACGCAGGCCGAGACGAAGTTTTCGGAAAGCTCGGGCGTGAACCTGGATGAGGAAGCCTCGAACCTGCTGATATTCCAGCAGGCCTATCTGGCATCCAGCCGAGTGATTCAGATTGCCCAAAAGGCGTTTGAAGAAGTACTGAACATTGGCCGCTAAGCGGCGGAAGTATTGCGGGAGTAGTGATCATGCGTGTCGCGACCAGTACCATTTTCAACCTCGGCGTGTTCAATATGAACAACCGTTCGGTCGACCTTTTCAAGCTGCAGAATCAGCTGTCCACCGGCCGGTCCATTCTTACGCCTTCGGACGACCCGGTTGCTTCGGCCCGCGCGCTCGATCTGACCCAGGCGACCCGGCTCAATGGCCAGTACATCGATAACGTCAAGTATGCCAACGATACCCTGGCGCTGACCGAGAACAATTTGCAGCAGACCGTGGAAACGATTCAGGATATTCAGCAACTGGCGGTGCAGTCCGGCAATCCGGCGCTGACCAATAGCGAAAAACGCATCATCGAGGCGGATATCCGCGGCAAATATCAGTCCTTGCTGGGCTTGGCCAACACCACGGACGGCAATGGCATGTATCTGTTTTCAGGATTCAAGGGTGATACCAAGCCGTTCAACGAGAAGGCCTTCGGCGATGTCAGCTACGACGGCGACCAAGGTCAGCGCGCGGTGCAGATTTCGCCTTCCAGGCAGATTCCGGTGTCGAATTCCGGTGCGGATGTATTTGTGAAGATCAGGAACGGTAACGGCACCTTCGCGACATCGTTGGGTAAGCCGGATCTGCCGCGCACCATCAATGTGGGCGATAGCGGCCCCATCCAGTTTTCTCGCGATCCGGCCGGCGGCTTTGTACAGTCCGACTATCGCGTGGATTGGGATGCCGGTACCGGTAATTACACGATCACGCGCGCCAATGGGGGCGGGGCGGTGGTGTTCTCGCACGCAGCCTTGTTGGCCGGCGCCAACGCTTTCGGCATGCGGATCCAGGCCCAGGGTCTACCGCCCGGCACGGCGACCGCCAGCATCAGCTTCGATGCCACCCTCAGCAATAACCGGGGTACCTCGGTGGTGAGCCCCGGCGTCGTCACCGATCCGGTCAAATGGGCGGCCGCCAACAGCAATAATGAGCGCTATCGCGTGCAGTTCCATTCCGTGGTGAACCCGACCGACCCGACCACCAATCTGACCAAGTACGACATCATCGACAACGATACCGCCTCGGCCAATTACAATCGCTCGTTGATAGACGGCTACAACTACACCACCGATGTACCGGCAGGCGGCCGCACGGATACGGCCGGCAACCCCAATTCCTTCCCCCGTACCTATACCTCGGGCACCGATATTGTCTTCGGCCAGCAAATCGGCGAAGTTGCCGCGCTTTACCCGGGCTGGGATTTTGGCGGCAAGCTGAGCGTGGACGGTACGCCAAAGGATGGCGACAGCTTCAGTCTGGAGCCCAGCAAGGATCACGATCTTTTCAGCACGATCGGAGATTTTTCGGCGGCGCTGACCGGCTATGCCAATAACGAGGTGTCGGGCGCGATCTTCCAGAATCAGCTCAATACCACCTTATCGAACCTGGACAATGCCTTGAGCCGCATTCTGTCCGTACAGGCAGGATTGGGTTCGCGGCAGAAGGAAGGGGAGTCGGTGCAAAACACCAATGAAGATTTGAACGTGCAGTACAAATCGACCATCTCCAAGCTGACGGATCTGGATTACGCGCAGGCCATCAGTGACTTTACCCAGACGCAGACCTATCTGGACGCAGCTCGGAAGTCATTTTCATCGGTGCAGAATCTGTCGCTGTTCCAGTACATCAGCTAGGCAAGCGCCGAGCAAGCCACCCGGCCAGCGTCGGGTGGTGCCTGCCTGGCGAGGCTTTAACGCGCCATAACCCTTGGTCGGCTGGGCGCTGCTACCCTTTGCATCCGCCCTCGCTATTTTTCGATGCGCAGGAATTCCAACAGCCCTTTGCCCGGCACCTGCGAGCCAGGGCGCGCGACATCAAATGACGTCCTGACCACGCCGAACATGTAGGCATACCAGTAGGTGGACTTGCTGACTTGATTGGTAGCAAGATTGGTTCGAGTGATTTCGAATTTGCAGGTGTCCGGTTGGGTATCGTCCGGCAGCCTGATCGACTCGTTGCCCAGGTAGGTAACCTTGGTTTGCAAATCGAAGCTGCTGGCCTGGGAGGGGGGCGCGACGGATTTGCGTGTCACCTTGGTTTGCGTGCTGAGGGATTCACCGATCTTGCTTGGGTAGTGCTCGAGCATGGAGGGTTTGGGGCTGTAGCTGATATCCCATTTCTTATCTTTACCATTGAACTCCTCGTCGGCCATTTGCCAGTACTGTGAATCGTCTTGCCTATCCAGGAAGAAGCTCTTGGTAACGTTGCCATTGGGGTAGGTTTCGTTGTTTCCCGTTATGCGTACCGTGGCAATGTAATTATGAAAGAACTCAAGATTCCAGCGCGTGAATTGATCGGCCTGTTTCTCGCCATCGATCGTATAACGCATAACACGCTTGTCGCTGTCCGTCATGGAATAGAACATGCATTTGCTGCGGAGCTGATTATCGTCCGTGGCGGGCAAAGGCGTGTCGGCATGGGCAGTCACGCCGTATAGGGATAAACATGCGGTAATAAAGGTGCTGGCGGAAATCGCGGCTGGGTTGAATTTCATGTAAATCCTCTGGGAAGTTGAGCGGAATCAGGCCGGGATTAGGATATTTCGTAGTGGGCATACGGTAGACGTGGCTGTCAGGCGGTAGGCATTGCAGCGGGCGTGCAATACACTGCCTATCCAGTTGCGTCAACGCGCAGGTCTATTTGAAGCTAGTTGCCACATTAGAGCTTTTGGGTTTTTATAATTACTTTGGGGAGCTGGAAAGCGGCTGAATTTACTGGCTGCATCAAGCCACTTCCCTGTCTTGTAGAAAGGCTTGCCGCCTTATTTTTTTCCAGTCTTGCGGGCGGACGAAAGTTCCCGCATATCGTGCGTGAAGCTAATTTCAGTGATTGTTTCTTCGGACGGAAATACTTCCGAACGTATGCGGGACGCTACCAAGCCAAGTTTAGGCGCATACCAACTGATTTTATCTATTCGTGTATGTGGCCTGTTGGTGTATTCCAATATCCGGAATTTACAGGCGGTAATGGGGCCAATTTCCGGTAGGGTGAGTTGCTCTTCGCCCAAGTAAATTGTCTTGCTGGTAAGGTGGATATAGCTGACTTTGGGCGGGGAGTCGGTCATATCGGATTTGACCTGGTTGATGCCCGTGACGTAGGGCTGGTCAGGTTTTGTAGGGAACTTCTCGATGTAATAGGGGCGGTACAGAATTTCCTCATTCACGACACCCTTCGTGAAGTGCTCTTCCGCCAAATGCCAGAATTGGGCCTCATCGGTGGTGTTGAAGTAGTGCCTGGAAATGATTTGCGCGACCGGCGATTCATCGGACGGTGCGGATGTGATGGTAAGTGCCATCACCGGCCTGCCATTCGATTGCGTGAGTTCCCAACTCCAGATCTGTTCGGTGATGATATTGTTGACGGTTTGGCGCATAAGGAACTTGTCGCCATTGCTGGGTGTATAGATGCAGTTGTTTCGTACTGAATGCAGGGAAGGGGGCGGAAGTTGCGTATCGCTGCCGGGATATCCGCGAATTGGCGAAATGGCTAAACAGATCGCGATGCCCTTGCCGAGAAGGCGGGCGGATAGGGTGGTGTTCATGACATTCCTCCATCGAAAATAATCATTGACCATGATCATTGATGAATAGCCATGAAGAACGTGAGTGGGGTCGGCTGTCGGTTTTGAACTAGCGTTTTCGAAAATGAATCGAGACGCCGCCGTTCGAGGAAGGCGGCGCGATAAATGGGCCCGGTATGGCCGGGCCCATTCACCTTTAAGGTTTGACTACGTTGTTGAACTTGCCGCTGACCAGCTCCACCACCGAAGTCGTATTGATGCCGGCGACGGTCACTTCCGCCGAGGATTTCACCAGGCCTACGCCGGGCGCATGCCAGGCGAACATCTTCAGGTTGGGGAAATAGCTGCTGCCCAGGGTGGTATTGCTGAAGGACGCGTAATTGAGCATCAGCTCGAATTTACAGGTGTTGAAGGTGCCTGCCGGCACCGTGACCGACTCGCTGCTGCTGTACTTCATGCTCCCGGAAACCGTCGCCGATATCGTATCGCCACCAAGAATCACCGCCAGTTGGGCGGCCGTACTGCCGAAGAATTTGGTGGTGGCGGTGGTGGTAAAGGTAGCGGTACCGCCGACGGTCAGCGGATAGTCGTAGACAAAGGTGTTGGGGCTATAGCTTGTTTCCGCGATCTTGCTGTTATTGCTGACGTCGAAACTTTCCACCAGCAGGTATTTGTACTGCGTCGCACTGAGTATTTGCTGATAGGTCTTCGAACTGATTTTGCCATTGCTGTCGAGGGCGGTCTGGATAAGGACATCCTGGCCATTCAGGCTGCCGCTCGCCCACTGCTGTGAACCGGTGGAGATCGCGGTACCGGTTGTGGTGCGGAAGACGGCCGTATCGCCGCTGACAGGCGTGTAGGTGCAGTCGCTAGGCGTAGGAGTGGGGGTCGGTGTCGGTGTCGGTGTCGGTGTCGGTGTCGGTGTCGGTGTCGGTGTCGGTGTCGGTGTCGGTGTCGGTGTTGGCGTAGGTGTTGGCGTAGGTGTTGGCGTAGGTGTTGGCGTAGGCGTTGGCGTAGGTGTTGGCGTAGGCGTAGGCGTAGGCGTAGGCGTCGGGGTAGGTGTAGGAGTGGGGGTAGGCGTCTGGGTCGCCGGGAACAAAGCCGTCAGCGAACCGCCCTGTACCAGCGTGGCCATCAGCGAGCCGAAATTGACGTTGTTGGTTTTGAGGATTGTCCCAAGGTTGTCCAGTACTACATCCATGGGATTACCCGCCGAGCCGGCTTCCAATGTCCCGCTGAAGAAATTGCCCGCCGCAGCCATCGAGCCGAGATTGGGCAGGACCGCCAGGGCGGTGGTGACCGAGGTTTGCGCATTGCCCAGCGAGGTGGTCGTGATGTTTGCCGCCGTGGTGGCATTGAACTGGTTGAACAGCGCGGTGGGATCGCCATTGCTGAGCGTAGCCAAGGCCAGGTCGGTCAAGGTGGTGATATTGCTGATTCCTGCGCCCAGTGCGGCCGAATGCAGCGTTAGGGTATTGGCACTGCCTCTGACCTGGCCGCCATCCACGCGCAGGATGCATGGCGCGGTTTGTCCCGCCAGCGAAATGGTAAAGCGACCATCCGTGCCGGTCGTGGTATTGACGACCGTTCCGCCTGCGCACTTCAGCGACACCGTACCGCCCGACACCGCCGCGCCTACCGCCGCTACTCCGGAAATACTGGGGGCAGGTTGCGGATCGGTGTAGGAGTCGTCATTACAGCCGCTGAGCAAAAAGCCGGTGCCAAGGAAGATGCTTAAAGGGAGCACGCGCAAGGCGAAGTTCATCTCGATATTCTCCGATACGAGCAAGTAGGCAGCCGCAAATTCGTCAGCAAGCGGTAACCGGGCGACAGCTTTGTGGCCAGTGCGCTGCCCGTCCATTCGGACCGGTCAACCAGACCAAGTTAGACCATGCGATTTCCATGGGGCAATACCGCTTGGCGTACGGATCCAGGCTGAGTGGATAGACAAGATAGGCGTCCTCACGCCGTGGCATTAGTGCCAGGAATAAAGCACGCGCCAAGCCAGTCGGCATACACCAAACTCTGCATATAAATGCTAATATCATATATCTAGAGGGCCGCAAGCTTGCGGTGTGTGGTCCTGGGCTATCAATCCGAGAAGATCAGCATGGCGACAGCACGTTTGAGCAAGGAACTCGATCCGCGGAGGGCGATTTTGCCGCCGGCCAAACGTGTCTTTCGGCTCGACGATATTCCTGGCGTCATGGAGGACTGCCTATCCTGGCCGGTTGCCGCCAGCTTGCTGCGTCGCTGGTTCTCGCAGCCAGCGTGGACCATGTCGGCCGATCTGAAAACCGGCCGCGGCATGCCCACTCAGCTCGATGCCGCCCAGGTGGACGAGGATACGGTCAGGATGGACTGGCTCCTGCGGTACGAGCGTGTGCAACAGGCCTGCTCAGCCTTGCTCGCCGCCTGGCATACCCCGGTGGGCCTGAAGCGACTGCGCGAGCAGATCAGGGCGCAAGGTCCGCAACATGCCAAAGGTACTTGGCTATTCGGCGATCTATCGCTGTCCGCCCGGCAGTTGGACGCTACTTGCCAAGTCAATGCCAGGGCATTCGGCGGTATGTCGGACCCATTCGACGAGTGCTATGGCGCCATCGGCAGAGGCATGCTGCGATTGGCGGTATCCGGTGTGGTGCAAGCGCAGGGGAATCTGCTCAAGATCACCGTTTTTGAAGTCGGGGTATATCTACGCGATAGCTATGACTTCAGCGAAGACGGTTGTGATTGGTTAAGCCAGACGCTGGGCTGTTGGGGACATGACGGCCTGGAAAAACGTGACGCCCATCGGCGGAGAATCGAAATCGACGCGCAATGCGCCGGGGAAGAAGCGGAAGACCTTAAATACGAGGTGCATAACGAAGACTTCCGCCGTTATCGGCTGAAGCATGCGTTGGGCGGCGATTTCCTGGTATTTTCCGATGTCCATCGGGTCAGGTTGAGTCACCCGCAGACTTTCGTGCTGTAAGCGGCGGGATTTAGCTGACGCCCTGCAAGCGGCCCTCTCCTGCATCCTTACCGTAGTACGCCAGGAACATATCCACCGCGGAAGCGACAGCCGCCTCTTGCTGTTGTGCATCCAGGCGCGGCTGCCCCATGGTGAGCTGCGGCCAAAACGCGAATGATTTGAGCAGGCCCTGCAATTGATTGGCGGCAAAGGCCGGATCGAGCGGTTTCAAGCGACCATCCTGCAAAGCCGCGCGTATCCATGCCGCGATACCTTCCTCACGTTCCCGCAACTTGGCCACCAACTCCTGCGCCAAGGCAGGAGAACGGAGGGTTTCGGTGATTGCCACCCTGGCCAGGTCCAGGAAATGGGCGTCATCCAATAAGCGCATTTTCTGCCACATCAAATCCAGCAATTGTTCGCGCAAGGCACGGTCGGAGCGATAAGCCAGTTCGATCTGGGCGGCGCTGTGTTGCCACAACTGCAGCAGGATTTCCGCGAACAGCGTGTCCTTGCTTGGGAAGTGGTTATAGACAGTGCGCTTCGATACATCCGCACTGGCGGCGATCCTATCCATGCTGGTGGCTTCGAAACCTCGGGCGCGGAATTCGGCCATGGCGGCGACAAGGATGGCTTCGCGCTTACGGTCGGTCAGGCGTTGTATGGGGTGCATAAGAGGGAACTGTTTGGATATCCGACTATCTTACACTCAACAGTTTACTTTTGCGCGACTGGAAACTACACTGGTAAGTGTAATTTCTGTCGCGCCATCGCCCACCAGATCAGCGGAGTTTCCGTCACCATGCCCCATCAGTCGCTCAGCGCCGCCCGCGCTTCCAACTACGCCCACTCGCCGCAGTGGCATGGCGACAAGTTCCATAACACCGCGCCACGGGCGCAGCCGGGCTTCTTCAAGTTGCTGGCGATCAGCTGGCGCCTGCTGTTCGGCAAACCGGCCGCTTCCACGCCGGCCAAGCCGGTACCCGTTGAGGCTTTGACGCGGGCACAGTTGCTGGCGGCGCCGGACCAGACCTTGTTCCGGCTGGGCCATTCCACGGTACTGATGAAACTACGCGGCGAATTCTGGCTGACCGATCCGGTATTTTCCCGGCGGGCGTCGCCTTTGCAATGGTTGGGACCCAAGCGGTTTCACCAGCCTCCCATCGCCATCGAGGATTTGCCGCCGATCAAGGGGGTGATTCTTTCGCATGACCATTACGACCATTTGGATCGTGCCGCGGTCCTGCAATTACAAGATAAGGTCGAGCACTTCCTGACGCCGCTGGGCGTGGGCGACACCCTGCTCAAATGGGGCGTGCCGGCGGGCAAGATAAGGCAATTGGACTGGTGGGAATCGACCACCGTTGCGGGTGTGCGCTTTGTCGCGACGCCCTCGCAGCACTTCTCCGGCCGTGGACTGGCCGATGGCGACAGCACGCTGTGGGCATCCTGGTCCATTCTGCAGGATGGATTCCGGGTATTTTTCAGCGGTGATTCCGGCTATTTCGCCGGCTTCAAGGAAATCGGCGACAAGTATGGCCCCTTCGATCTCACGCTGATGGAGACCGGGGCGTACGACCAGGACTGGCCGGACATCCATATGCAACCTGAGCAAACCCTGCAGGCGCACCTGGACCTGCGCGGCAAGCAATTGATGCCCATCCACAATGGCACCTTCGACCTGGCTTTGCATGCCTGGCACGAGCCTTTCGACCGAATCGTGGCGCTGGCCGAAAGCCATGGCGTAAAGATCAGTACGCCCCGCATGGGAGAGGCGCTGGATATGGCCGTGCCGGCGCGCGGCGAGTCATGGTGGTTACAGGTGGACTAGGACATCGGTTCCCCGGCGCCGACCCATGCCGCCACGGTATCGACAAACTGATGCAGCCAGCCGTGCGCGGCAACCGGCTGCCACGCCAGGCAGGCTTCTTCGACGCAACGATAGGGGTAGTCGTCCACCTGTATGCGTACCAGGCCGGTTTCATTGCGAGACTTCTTGCGGTGTTGTCCTTGTCCTGTTTGGCGGGCAGGATTTGCCTGTTCAAGGCTTGGCACCAGCATAGAACTCGCAACAATGCTTTGGGTTTTCCTTGCTTTGTTTTATCGTTGATTGACGTATACGCCAGCAACGGTACGCAAAAACAATAGCTAGGAGGATGCAATGCGCGTATGGAATTGCCTTGCCCATCTGCCCACGATGGTCTGTTTGTCTCTGCTGCTGTTTCTTTCCGCCTGTGCCACGCAGCTGGCGCCACCCTATGATCGCTCGCTGGTGGAAGGCCTGACGACGGCGAACGTCGAGGTGATGACCCTGTTCGCGTCGGTATCCGGCGGCACCCGGGTAGAAGGCTTCGCCAATCGGGAGGCGAAATACAATGAGGTAGTGGGGAAATTCGATGCCTTGGTCCTGCAGGCGGGCGCTCGTCCCATGCCGCGCAACAAGGTCACTGCCGAGATCAACAAATTGCTACAGAGCAAGGGCACGCCACCCATTTCGGATGAAGATCTGCCCAGTACCACCGCCTTGAAAAAAGTATCCGAGGCGGTTGCGAAAATGCGCGATACCGATCGTAAGCAGGGCGTGACCGCCATGGAGGTGCAGGCATTCAAGGGCATGGCCAGCATCTACCTGGATCAGGCGCTTACTTATGAGAACTTCTTGCAGCGTTAGAAACGGACAAGATATGGCCATCGATCTCGATCAATTGGTTTCCGATATTACCGATGCGGCAAGCGCCGTCATCAATACCGATGTCAGTACCCTGCGCGGCTTTTCGGGTAGACAGGTTCAGGCCATCGCGCAGCAAAGCGTGATGGTGGCCGCCGGCATCGCCAGCGGACAAATCACCGCCGACACCCGCGATTACTTTCTCGACGGCCTGGAAGACATGGCCCTCAATTTTGCCAAGACCCTGCGCGGCTTATTGATGGTCACGGTGGAAAAGGTCTGGAACGCCGTAGTGGGCGTGATTTGGAATGCCATTTCGGTGGCTACGGGGCTGGCCTTGCCGCAACCCGTGCTGGAACAGGGCGCGTAAGCGGCAGGCGCTCAGGAAGGCGGCAGGAACTTCTTGTACACCGCCCAGCTGGCATCGACCTTGCTGGCGTGTTCGATGCGGTAGCCAGGATGGGCACGCTCCAGCTCAACCTGTACGCCGGCAAGGGTGGACTCGTCGCGCGAGTAGAAATAGTACTCGGCGATGCCGTAGGACATCACCCGTAATCCATATACCGCCCAGCCATCCGCATGCTGCTGGGCCAGATCGACCAGACTGCGTTGCACTTGCTCGAACGCAGCCTCTTCCTGGGCCGCGATCAAGGCATTGGCGGGAGGGGTTTCGGCGAACCAGATGGCGAACCAGTTCAGGCACGGCAGGGCCTCTGCCGGCGGATTCCCGGCGAAGCGGTCATCGATCAAGACATGGGTAATGCGATCGGCATGTTGACGTATTGAGGTTAACCAGGCCATGGGTATCGTGATGCGCACAGTATAGGGATGAGCCGCCGTCATGCTAAGCCGGCGGCCGGGGGGCGCGATTGTCTCCCTTCGCGCCGCTTGCGTCCACTGCCCGGCGGTCAAATTACCAATCGCGCCGCTGCATGCGGCATTGCGCCAGCCATTACCCCGTTTGGGGGATGCGGAAGCATCTTTTTCAGCGCACGCTGCCGCTAGGTTTGCTGGTGAGCTGAATTATGGCATTGTATTTTCAGGATATTTCCATTGTTTCGCCATGATTTCCACGAAGAAGTCTCTCCGGCATTGATGTCAGGTTGAGGGGCGAACCTTGCCATTTCCCCTGTAGCCCCAAACGCAGTTTCCATCATATAAATCTGGAGAAAGAACATCATGGAAGTCAGTAAATATTCCGCGATCGACCCGATGGCCTTGATACTTTCCGGCCGCGCCTATCTGATCTGGGTGGAGTTGCATAACCCGAATGAGCCGGCGTTGGCCAGGCTCGCCGAGGTGGTGAAATCGCTCAACCATGAGGAAAAGACCTTTGCGCTGGCCCGTGCCAAGGCAATGGTGGCATACGGCAGGGCGGTGGAGCAAAGCTTGGAAGGGCACGTCGGACGCCCCCACCACGGCTGAGGCGATCTGCCTACTTGATATGTCCTAGTCAGGTAAACGGACCATTCGTAATGAATAGGAATGGTCCGTTTCGTTTTCTTCTCACGCTTGCCTATCTTTGCTATTGCTTTGCTTCTTTTTCCAGCAGCGCCCGTTTACGTTCCACTCCCCAGCGATAGCCCGACAGTCCGCCGTCTATCCGCACCACCCGATGGCAAGGAATGGCGACGGCCAGCGCATTGGCTGCACAGGCCTGGGCCACGGCGCGAACCGAACGCGGCGAGCCGATGCGCTTGGCGATATCGGTATAGCTGGCGGTTTCGCCCGCCGGAATATCGCGCAAGGCTTGCCAGACCCGTTGCTGAAAGCTGGTGCCGCGAATGTCCAGGGGCAAGTCCAAGCCGATGGCGGGGGACTCGATCAGGCCTACCACCCGAGCGATCAACTGTTCGAAATCATGGTCGCCGCCGATGATGTTGGCCCCTGGGAAGCGTGCTTGTAGGTCGCAAGCGAGGACATCGGGGTCGTCCCCCAGCAGGATGGCGCAAATACCCCGCACGCTTTGCGCTACCAGGATGGACCCGAGGGAGCATTCGCCTATGGCGAAGCGGATATCGACATCGATGCCGCCGGCAAGAAATTCGCGGGGCCGCATGCCAAGTACGCGATCGGATTCTTCATAAAAGCGGCTGTTGGCGTTGTAGCCGGCGTCGAAGATGGCGCGGGTAATGGAAGCGCCCGCCGAATTGGCGCGGGTCGAGGATTCGCGATGGTCCAGCTCCTTGCGCACGCGTTCGGCGCGATGGGCGTGGGCATACTGGCGCGGGGTCAGTCCGGTGACACTTTTGAACAGGCGGTGAAAGTGGAAGCGGCTAATGCCTACCGTGTCCGCCAGCTCCGCCAGCTTGGGCGCCGGATCGGCGCTTTCGATCAAGCGGCACGCCTCGGTAATCCTGGCGGCGTGCTCGCTGGCCAGCAAGGGTTGCCGTGGCTTGCAGCGCTTGCAGGGCCGGAATCCCGCCAATTCAGCGGCCTCGCAACTGGCATGGAAACGCACGTTTTCAGGTCTGGCCTGGCGGGCGGCACAGGAAGGGCGGCAATAGACACCGGTGGTCTTGACCGAATAATAAAAATCGCCGTCGGCCGTGGCGTCCCTGGCCTGTACCGAAGCCCAGCGCGGGTCGTTCTCGGTTGCGGCGGCAAGCGCCGCCTTGTTGATCGACTGCTTCATGGCGCACCTTCTGTTCACGTTGTTCTGACGTGAATCTAACCGGGCCGAACCGGTCCAACACTCCGCTCCTTGCGATCGAATTCGATCAATACACCTTAATTTTCAGATTTCTGGCCGATTTTGCCTTCGGTGCCCGCCAGCAATTGCAGCAGATTGCGCTTGTGTCGTTGCAGCAGCAGGGCTGCGATGGCGAGCACCCCGCCGAAAATGGCGGTGCGGCCTGGCAATAGCAGGAAGCAAAGCAGCGGCGATGCCACGGCGGCCAGCATGGCGGCCAGTGAGGAGATGCGTGTACTTGCCGCCACCACCAGCCAGACCGCCAGGGTCGCGACACCCAGGCGCCAATCCAGAGCCAGTAGCACCCCTGCAGCGGTAGCGACGCCCTTGCCGCCGAGAAAGCGGAAATACAGCGGCCACATATGGCCCACCGTCACGGCAATGGCCACGCCTGCCAGCCAGGGATCTGCCAGGCCGAAATGACGTGCCAGCACGACCATCAGCGTGCCCTTGAGCGCGTCGCCCAGCAGGGTCAACAGGGCGGCCGCCTTCTTGCCCGAGCGCAGGACATTGGTGGCGCCGGGGTTGCCGGAGCCGTAGCTGCGTGGGTCGGACATCTTCATCAAGCGGCTTACCACGATAGCAAAGGAGATCGAACCGACCAGGTAAGCGGCGACAAGAAACGCAAGCGGGAGCGCGTTGGGCGACATCAATCGATTTCCTCTACAATGGCAGCCCCGGATTCTAAGCCGGATGCGGCTTTCAGCGGTAGCAAGCAAGCGCTGGAGTAGCGTTCGTCACACCCATGGACATTATTTACCTACACGGCGTCAAGGCCAGAACACTGATAGGCGTTTACGACTGGGAGCGGGTTGCCCCGCAAGTAGTCGAGGTCGATCTCGAACTCGGCATCCCCAGTGCGAGAGCCTGCCAGACCGACGATTTGGCCGATACTATCAACTACGCCGACGTGGTGGATAGGTTGAGGGCGGTATTGGCGGAACAGCACTTCCTGTTGCTGGAACGCTTGGCGGAATATATCGCGCAAGACCTGATGGGGGCGTTCTCCACGCCCTGGATCAGGGTGTCGGTCACCAAGCTGGGCATCTTGCATGAGGTCGGCCGGGTCGGCGTAACGGTAGAGCGCGGGCATCGGGGAGGGTAGGCGAGGTTTGTTCCTGCCCCGCCTGGATTGTGCAAACCTCGGGTAGCGTGGCGTGCGCATTATCAGGCGAAGACCGTATTCCTGGCCCCGTATGGCCCTGGCAGTCTCGTGGAATGTTCGATCACGACGCTGCCTACAAGTCCATGTTCTCCATTCCGCGCGCGGTAGAGGATCTGCTGCGCGAGTTTATCGACGAGGAATGGGTAGAAAAGCTGGATTTCTCCACCCTGGAGCAAATCAACGGCAGCTTTGTCACTGAACGCTGGCGTCGGCAGATGACCGACGTGGTCTGGAAGGTGCGGCTGGCCGACCAGGAGCTCTACATCTGCCTGCTGGTGGAATTTCAATCCACGATCGATCCCACCATGGCGCTGAGGGTGGCCAGCTACGTGTTGCAGCTGTATCTGGACCTGAGCAAGGACCCAAAGCGATTGCCATTGACGCCCAGCGGCAAGCTGCCGCCGGTCCTGCCCATCGTTATGTACAACGGCGCGCCACGTTGGAGCGCGCCGCTGGAACTGGACGAACTGATCGAAGCCGGCCCCCGGCAAGCTCCCAGATTTTCGGCCCTAGCCCGGGTGGCCACACATGCGTTATTTGCTATTGGACCAGGGCGCCTTTCGGGAGCAAGATTTGAAGGGCCTGGAGAATGTGGTGGCGGACATCTTTCGACTGGAAAATGCCGACAACCCGGCAGCGGGGCGCCGTGTAATACGCAGGTTGAAGCGGTATCTGGCGCCGCCGGAGCATGAAAGGCTGCGGCAGGCCGTGAAGGATTGGATAGCCAAGTTATTGTTACCTTCCAAATTCCCGCAACTGAACTGGCCGATGGCTCAGCTGGACGAGATAAGTGATTTGCAAGGAGTCGAAGCGATGATGACGAACAAGATGGACCTCTGGGCTGAAGAGTTTATACAGAAAGGTGTGGCACTGGGTAAGGCAGAAGGTGTGGAAGAAGGACAAGCGAATCTATTGCGCCGTCAGATTCTGCACAAATATGGGTCATTGCCAGAGTGGGTGGAGGAACGGCTGGGTTGCGCCACATCCGAACAGCTGGAAAGTTGGGCGTTGCAGATCTTGTCGGCAACCAGCATGGATGACGTGTTCTCGCAGCATTGACAGCCAAGGAGCTAGCTGCCCCGCTGGGAGCTGCGTAGGGGGCATGTTCCTGGCTCGAAAATAGTAGTGGACTCCGATTTCCGGAAGATATTGCCGAAGGCTAATTAGTATCCTTATCAGTCGGAGAGAGGGGCGCCAACCCTCCGCGCATTTTCCACTGGGAGAGGGAGGGCTAATATGTATCGCCAGAAGCAAAACCGAGAATGTGAGTTTGATTACTGCCACCAGAGCCGCGTGGGTGCTTCTCGCGGCGTGTTATGCACTTGTTTGATGAATTTGCTTGAGCTGATGGCCGAAGGGCGTGCGGCATTATTTGAGGCCTTTAGAATACGGTAGCAAACCACCCCTTGCATAAGATCAACGCGCATAAAAAAAGCCCCTGCATGAAAAATACGCGGGGGCTTTTTGTCGCGTGGCGCGATTCAGGGTTTTTCAAACCAGGCCATCGATTCCACATGGCCGGTATGAGGAAACATATTGACCACGCCGGCAGATTTCATGATGTAGCCCTTGACATTCACCAGCACATTCGCATCCCGTGCCAAGGTGGCAGGATTGCAGCTGACGTAGACAATGCGCTTGGGGCCGTTTTCCGCCGAGATCGATTTGCACACTTCCATGGCACCATCCCGTGGCGGGTCGATCAACATGCGGTCGAAATGGCCCAGGCCGGCCATGATTTTCTCGGTCATTTCGAACAGATTGGCGACCTGGAAGGCAGTGCGGTCCTGCAAGCCATTCTTTTCGGCATTTTCCAATGCCCGTTCAACCAGTTGCTGGCTGCCTTCAATACCGAGCACGGTCGCGCCGCGACGGGCGATCGGCAGGGTGAAATTGCCCAAGCCGCAGAACAGGTCGGCAATACGCTCGCCCGGTTGCGGATCCAGCAGGCGCAGCGCCCGGCCGACCAGCACACGGTTGATATGCGGATTGACCTGGGTGAATTCGGTCGGTTTGTAGGGCATCACGATATCGAACTCGGGCAGGCTGTAGCTCAGCTGCGGTGCATCGAGCGGATAGAAGGGATAGGCGGTGTCCGGGCCCTTGGGCTGAAGCCAGAACTGCACCTGGTACTGATCCGCAAAACGACGCAATAGCGCTTCGTCCGCTTCATTGATGGGATCCATCACCCGCAAGACCATCACATCCACATGTTCGCCCACTGCCAGCTCGATCTGCGGCATGCGTTCCCGGATGGATAGTTCCATGACCAGCTCGCGCAAGGGCACCAGCATGTCGGAGATCTTCTTGGGCAGGATCTCGCACGACTTCATATCGGCGATAAAGCTGGAGCGCTTTTCGTGGAAGCCGACCAATACCGTTCCCTTCTTCGCGACATAGCGGGCCGACATACGGGCGCGATGGCGATAGGCCCAGGTGGGGCCATAGATGGGCGGCATCAGGGTTTCCGGCTTGACGTCGCCGATGCGCGCGAGGTTCTCCTCCATCACCCGTTGTTTGGCCGCGACTTGGCCGGATGCTTCGATGTGCTGCATGGAGCAACCACCGCAAACGCCGAAATGCACGCACTTCGGCGTGGCGCGCAGGAAGCTTTCCTTGAGGATGGCGACGGCCTGCGCGTTTTCGAAGGTCGGTTTCTTGCGGTAGCTGGAATACTCGACCCGCTCGAAAGGGAGGGCACCATCGATAAAGATGGTCTTGCCATCCACATGGGCTACGCCATGCCCGTCGTAATCGAGGGATTCTATGGTGGCGAGCGGATTACGGCGGGGTTCGGTCATGGCGGCGGCTGAAATCGGGAAAAAGCCGACGATTATAAGCGCTTGAGACTACGGGGGAAATCGTCGCGAAGGAAAAAAACGAGGCCGACACGGTTAGATGTCGGCCTAAGAGTCAGGCGACTTGAGCCGCCTTCGAGGGAGAGGTTGTCGTACCGGACTGATCCTTGTTATAGCGGTGGCGAGGCTGAATGCAAGCATGGGGTTTGCCGTCCGTCGGCTGCGGAGAAAATGGGAAAGACAAAACAGAAAATGCTTATATACTGCTGCTTAAGGAAATGCCTAGCAGTAATCAGGCGGCAATGGGTGGTGTGTCGCGCCGTAACCACCGGTTGTCGTGCATATCCGACGTTTGTCTCCCCGGCTTGCTTTGACCATTGAAGTTTGCCGGGAAAGTACCGATATTCAGGGTGAAGGCCGATTGATCAGCGTGTGCGATAGCACAGGAGGGTAGCAAGATGATCACCGTCTTTAACATGGCCTCTGGCCAGCAAGAGTTCGTACCGGGCAAATCGTTCGATGAGCATCCCGAGGCTAAGCCGATGCCTCGCCAGGAACTGCAGCTCAGGCTGCTGACCGTGGACGAGGCGATCGCTGGGGAACGGCGCGTTTATCAACCCTCCTGATTGCTGCCGGCGGCTAGCGCCGCCGCAGCTTTTGAAGCCGGTGCGCGTCCCAGTTGCTGATTGATGAACCGGCCCGCTGCCGCCAGCTTGTCCAGATCCACACCGGTCTCGATGCCGAGGCCGTTCAGCAGGTACACCACATCCTCCGTCGCTACATTGCCGCTGGCGCCTTTCGCATAAGGACAGCCACCCAGGCCGGCGGCTGAGCTGTCTATGCTTGCCACGCCCATTTCCAGCACAGCGTAGAGATTCGCCAGTGCCTGTCCCCAGGTGTCGTGGAAATGCGCGGCCAATCGTTCCACCGGTACCACGTCGGCGACCGCGGCCACCATGCGCTGCGCCTTGACCGGTGTACCGACGCCTATGGTGTCGCCCAGCGATACTTCATAGCAGCCCATTTCATACAGTGCCCTGGCTACCCGCGCCACGTCGGCAAGCGGCACTTCGCCTTGATAGGGGCATCCCAGCACACAGGAGACATAGGCCCGGACCGCCACGCCATCCCGCTGCGCGGCGGCGACCACTGGCGCGAACCGCGCCAGGCTGTCGGCAATGGAGCAGTTGATGTTTTTTTGCGAAAACGCTTCCGATGCCGCACCGAAAATGGCGATCTCATCCACGCCGGCCGCCCTTGCCGCTTCGTAACCCTGCATATTCGGCACCAGGACCGGGTAGCGCACACCGGCGCGCCGGCGCAGGCCGCGCATCACTTCGGCATGGTCGGCCATCTGTGGAACCCACTTCGGCGAAACGAAGGCGGTCGCTTCGATCACGGCCAGGCCGGCATCGGCCAATTGGTCGATAAAGGCCAGCTTGGTCTCGGTGCTGACGGGTTGCTTTTCGTTCTGCAGTCCATCCCGTGGTCCGACCTCGACGATCTTGACCTTGCTCGGCAGTGCCATTGATGTTGACTCCTGAATGGCCGAGGGCCGCGACGGCGGCCCACGGTGATACCTGGTATAAATGCTAGGTAGGCGCTCGCGTGGGCGCCTACGCAACAAATGCAGAGCGTGGCGGAGCCTGGCAAGCCGGGTAGGGCCTGCGCGGCGCCTTTGCTATCGGGCGAAGCCGCAGAAAACGTCGCGCATCATGCTCACCACCTCCAGCGTGCGGGGATCGCCCACCCGGTAATACACCCGGTTGGCGTCCTTGCGGGTACGCAAGACGCCTTTCTCGCGCATGATGGCGAGATGCTGGGAGATGTTGCTTTGCGAGGTGCCGACGGCATCGACAATGTCTTGTACGCTTACTTCGTTCTCACCCAGTACGCACAGGATCTTCAGTCGCAAGGGGTGAGACATCGCTTTCATCGCGCGAGAGGCCTGCTCAATTTGTTCGTCGTCCTGAATCAGATGATAGGCCATGGCATGCTTTGGTTTTTATTCGGTTGGAATATAAGGCGCAGAATGGCGGAATGTTAAACGTCACCCTGTGACCGCGCAACCGCGTACTACACGGTAAAATGGCCTGGATTTCAAACTTGACCCTAGCGACCCCTATGACTGCTGTCACGCCTGTCCTGTTATTGATACTCGATGGCTTCGGCCACCGCCCCGATGGCGAGGACAACGCCATCCTCCACGCCAACAAGCCGAACTGGGACCGATTGACCAGTCTATACCCCTATACGACGATCAACGCATCCGAGGAATTCGTCGGTCTGCCGGCCGGGCAGTTCGGCAATTCCGAGGTGGGCCATCTGAATATCGGCGCCGGCCGCGTGTTGCAACAAGACATCAGCCGGGTGGATTGTGACGTGTCGGCGGGCAGCTTGGGTAAAAATCCGGTACTGGCCACGGCGATCGCCACCGCCCGCGACGGTGCCGGTACCCTGCATGTGTTGGGCTTGCTCTCCGATGGCGGAGTGCATAGCCACGAAAACCATATCCACGCCTTGATCCGCGATGCTTCTGCGGCCGGCGTGACGCGGATCGCGGTCCATGCCTTCCTGGACGGGCGCGATACGCCGCCACGCAGTGCCGAACGCTATCTGGCCAGGCTGCAGGCGGTTTGCGACAGCTGCCCCGGCGCAGCCATCGTTTCGGTGGTCGGGCGCTTCTATGTCATGGACCGGGACAAGCGCTGGGAGCGGGTCGAACCGGCCTATCGGCTCCTGGTCGACGGCGAAGCCGGCTTGTTTGCCGATACGGCGCAGGCGGCGCTGGAAGCCGGTTACGCGCGTGGCGAAAACGATGAATTCATCCAGGCCACCGCGATCCGTGCCGCTGACGGCCAGCCCCTGCGCATGGAGGACGGCGACGTGGCCGTCTTCATGAATTTCCGGGCCGATCGGGCGCGCGAGATCAGCATGGCCATCAACGATGCGGAATTCGACGGCTTTGCCCGTCCACGTCGTCCGCAGCTGGCCAGTTTTGTCACGCTTACCCGCTATGCGGATGCCTACCCCTATCCGGTGGCCTACGAAAAGCCCAAGGTCAAGAATGGCTTTGGCGAGCATATCGCCGGTTTGGGCTTGAAGCAGTTGCGTATCGCCGAGACCGAAAAATACCCCCATGTGACCTATTTCCTGTCTGGCGGGGAGGAGCAGCCGTTTGCCGGCGAGGATCGCATCCTGGTGCCCTCGCCCAAGGTGGCCACCTATGATCTGCAACCGGAGATGAGCGCCGGCGAGGTCACCGACCGCATCGTCGAGGCGATAGCGGGCGGTCAATACGCCGCCATCATCTGCAATTTCGCCAATGGCGATATGGTGGGCCATACCGGCAACTTCGCTGCGGCAGTCCAGGCGGTGGAAGCGCTGGATCTTTGCGTGGGCCGTTGCGTGGCGGCGATGCAAGCCGCCGGTGGCGAGGTATTGATTACCGCCGACCACGGCAACTGCGAAAAAATGTGGGACCAGGCCTCCGGTCAGGCGCATACCCAGCATACGACCGACCTGGTGCCCTTTCTCTACATCGGTCGTCCGGCTACGCTCGAGGCGGGCGGGCAGGGTGCATTGCGCGATATCGCGCCTTCCTTATTGGCCATGATGGGCGTCTCGCAGCCGTCCGAGATGACCGGTCATTCCTTGATCCATTTCAAGTGATCCGCCTACAGTGATCGCCTATTCCGTGTTTCCCCGTCTATTGCGCGCCCTGCTGGGCATTTGCGTGCTGTGTGGCGCGTCGACGGCCGGCGCTACGGTGCCGGCCAAGGCCCGCAACGAGGGCATCGTGCTGACCGGCGCGGCGCAGCCGGAGGCCGACCTGCAGCAGCTCCGCGAAAAAATCGAAGCGCTTAAGCAGGAACTGCAGGCCAACGAGGCCAATCGGCACGAAGCGGCCGATGCGCTCAAGTCGTCGGAGCAGGCGATCAGCGAGGCCAATCGCACGGTGGCGCAGCTGAATCGGCAGCAGCAGCTTTCGCAAGCCGAACTGGCCCGCACCCAGCACGATATCAATCGCACGCGCGAGAGCCTGGAGGCCAGCCGCAAGCGGCTGGCCGAGTTGCTACGGGCAAGGCTGCGCAATGGCAACCACGAAGCCTTGCGCCTGTTGCTGAATCGGCAGGACCCGAATCGTCTATCGCGCGATCTTCGCTACTACCGCTATATCGCCGAAGCGCAGCACAAGCTGGCCGGCGAATTACAGGCGCAGCTGGGTAAACTAAATGAGCTGGCGGATGTCATACGGCGTAAATCCGATGAGCTCGCCTTGATTGCGGCCGAGCGCAAGCAGCAGCGCGATCGTTTGCGGGCGGAGCAGGCGGGCAAGCAGCAAGTCCTGTCCAAGATCGCCAGTGAGATCGGCGCGCAACGCAAGGAGATCGGTAAGCTGCAGCGGGATGAAACCCGTCTGACCAATCTGGTTGAAAAGCTGGCGAAGATGATACGGGAGCGCGAGCAGAAGCAGGCGCGTGAACGGGAGCGGCAGGAAAAAGCGCAGCGGCTGGCCGAAGCACGCGAGGCGGCCAGGCAAGCCAAGTTGAACAAGCAGGGCAGGAAGCTGTCCGAACCATCGCCACGCACGGAGGTGGCAGGCAAGCAGGATGCACCGCCTAGGCAGGAAACGCCGGTGAAACAGAATGACGCGCTGCCCGATAGCAGCGTGGAAGGACGCCGCTTCGCCGAATTGAAGGGCTTGCTGCGGCTGCCGGCCCGAGGCGAGGTGGTTGGCCGGTTCGGTACGGCACGCAGCGAGAGCACGTCGTGGAAGGGAGTATTTATCCGTACCGCCGGCGGTCAGGGCGTCAAGGCCGTTGCCAGTGGTCGGGTGGTATTCGCCGACTGGCTGAGAGGCTTTGGCAATATGCTGATTGTGGATCATGGTAGCGGCTATATGAGCCTGTATGGGGCGGCCGAGACGCTGATCAAGCAGGTGGGCGAGACGGTCAGGGCAGGGGAGGACATCGCGACTAGCGGCAACAGCGGTGGCAATGAACAAACCGGCATATACTTCGAGTTGAGACATCTCGGTAAACCGATGGATCCACTTACGTGGGCCAAGTAAGCGGCAAGCGTCATAAGGACAGCAAAGTGCAAGCGAAAGTACAGAAAATCAGTTGGCTCCTGGTGGGCGGTGGTTTGGGTGTCTTGTTGGCAACCGGTGCGAGCGCCGTGGCCGACAAGGAGAGCCCGTCCCCGCTGCCGATCAACGAATTGCGTGCCTTCACCGAGGTGTATGGTCGTATCAAGCAGGACTATGTCGAGCCGGTAGAGGACAAGAAGCTGATCAACGAGGCCATCAATGGCATGTTGACCGGACTGGACCCGCACTCCGCCTACCTGGACGCGGAATCCTTCAAGGACCTGAAAACCAGCACCACCGGCGAGTTCGGCGGCCTGGGCCTGGAAGTCAATGCCGAAGACGGGCTGGTGCGGGTGATCTCGCCCATCGAGGACACCCCGGCGGCCAAGGCCGGCGTCAAGGCCGGCGACTACATCATGAAGATCGACGATGTGCCGGTGCGCGGCATGTCCTTGAACGATGCGGTCGGCAAGATGCGGGGCAAGCCGAATACCCAGGTCACCCTGACCATGCTGCGCAAGGGCGAGACCAAGCCGCTGGTGTTTACCCTGACCCGCGCCATCATCAAGGTGCAGAGCGTCAAATCCAAGCTGCTGGAAACCGGCTACGGCTATGTTCGCCTGACGCAGTTCCAGGAGCGCTCGACCGAGGATATGGTCCGTGCGCTGGAAAGCTTGTACAAGGAGAACAAGGGCTCGCTCAAGGGTTTGATTCTCGATCTGCGTAATGATCCGGGCGGTGTATTGACCGGTGCGGTGGGCGTGTCTTCGCTGTTCCTGCCGGACAATGCCCTGGTGGTGTACACGGAAGGGCGTGCCAGCGATTCCAAGGTGCGCTTGACCGCTTCGAGCGAGTATTTCGGCCGGGACGGCAAGTCGCTGCCGCCGGAAGTCAAGACCGTGCCGTTGGTCGTACTGGTGAACGCCGGTTCCGCCTCCGCCTCGGAAATCGTCGCGGGCGCGCTGCAGGATCATAAGCGGGCAGTGCTGGTGGGTACCCAGACCTTCGGCAAGGGCTCGGTCCAGACCATCCTGCCGGTAGGCAAGGAAGCCGCGATCAAGCTGACCACGGCGCGATATTTCACACCGAATGGGCGCTCCATCCAGGCCAAGGGTATTTCACCGGATATCGAGGTCGAAGAGGCCACGGTAAATGGCGTGAATGCCGAAGTCTTCCGGGTGCGCGAAGCGGATCTGGAACATCACCTCAGCAATCCGCAAGGCGGCGAAGTCAAGACCGAGTCCAAGCCGGGCGAGCCGGAGGCCAAGCTGGATGCGGCCAAGCTCAAGAAGGACGACAAGCTGATCAAGCCCAAGACCAAGGATGTCGATGAAGCGGAAGCGCTCCGGCCGGGTGAGATTTCGGTCAAGAAGGATTATCAACTGCAGCAGGCGCTGAATGTGCTCAAGGTGCAACAGGTAATCCATCGCACCAACACGACTACCACCACGACAGCTGCCAAGGCGCCATAGGGCGTAAGGGCGGGATGGGCTGGAACGGGAAAGGCCTGCATGCAGGCCTTTTCCGTTCAGGCGCGAACAGCGTTTACCGCGCTGGTAAGCGTTGCCCGCTACGGTAGGTAATCGACCAGCAGACCGCTGGTTCGACGCAATCGCTGCGACAGCAGCCGACCTAGTCGACGCAGGATCTTCAAGGCGATCATCGGCCGCTCGCGGCACAAGGTATCGAAGGCGTCGCGCGACAGGACCGCGATATGGCTGGTCGCCGCTGCGGTGACGCTGGCGGAGCGGGGCTCGCCATCGAGGATGGCCATTTCGCCGAATACCTTGCCCGCGGTCATGCTGTAGAGCGGTTTGCCGGAGGCCTCGTCGTTGCGTTTCGACACCGTCAGCCTGCCGTCCAGTACCATCCCCATGTATGCTGCGGCATCGCCCTCGCTGAAGATGGTGGTGCCGGCCGGCACCTCGTAGGCTTTGAGTAGCCCGGCCAGATGGCGAACTTCGGCGCCATCCAGCTCCTTGACGGCTTCGCTGGCTTCCAGTTCGGCGAACAAGGTCGGAGTGCGCAGCAAGTCGAAACTGTCGAGCTTAAGCGCTTGCAGGCTTTGATCTGGCTGGGCCATGGCGGTTCACCGATACGATGTCACTATAATCATAGCCCGCCTGACCCACCTGCAAGGGCTATCGGCTATCCCCCTTATCCCGAGCCTGCTACGCTGACCAATCAGACTATGCTGATCGATACCCATTGCCATCTGGACGCTCCGGAATTCGATGCCGACCGCGACGAGGTTGTCCGGCGCGCCAGGGAGGCCGGCGTCCATACCGTGGTGGTCCCGGGCGTGACGCTGGCGGCCATGCCGCAAACATTGGCGATGCGCCGCCTTTACGGTTGTCCGGTGGCCTTTGGACTGCATCCCATTTTCGAGCGTACCCACCGCGATGCACACCTGATCGCGCTGGGCGAACTCATAGCAAGCGAAAAGCCGGTGGCGGTGGGAGAGATCGGCTTGGACTTCTTTGTCGAAGGCCTGGATCGCGTGCGGCAGACCGAGATATTCGCGGCGCAACTCAAGCTTGCACGCGACTTTGAGTTACCAGTGTTATTGCATGTGCGAAAATCGCAGGATCAGGTGCTGAAGCAATTACGGCGGTTCGGCATCCGGCGGGGCATTGCCCATGCCTTCAATGGCAGCCCGCAACAGGCTGACGCCTACCTGGCCCAGGGGCTCAAGCTGGGTTTCGGCGGCACCCTGACGTTCGAGAGAGCGCTGAATATCCGCCGGCTTGCGACTAAGCTACCTATAGAGGGAATTGTGTTGGAAACCGATGCGCCTGATATTCCACCCAGCTGGGCCGCAAGCCAGCGCAATGAACCGGCCAACGTGGCCGGCATCGCTGCCTTGCTGGCGGAATTGCGCGGTATGGAGCTGGGCGAACTGGCGCGGTTGACCAGCGAGAACGCACGGAAAACACTAGGCTTGGACGCGGTTGCAGACTGATCCATGATCCAGATCAATCATCGGTTTAATACGGAATCGCCATGACCCCTTTACGACTCATACTTGCGACAGCATTGCTTTTGGCCGCAGGCTCGGCAAGCGCCACGGAGTCAGCCTGGCGTTTTTGCCACGAGGATAATGAGACCTATCCCTGGATACTCAAGGAGCGCGAAGGTTTGTATGTCACCTTGACGCGATTGGCGGCCAAGCGAGCCGATGTACAGATCGAGCTGGTCAAACTGCCTTGGAAGCGATGCATGGCCGAGGTGAAGTCAGGCGTCATGGATGGCGTGTTGGGGGCCGGCTTCCTGCCGGAGCGTTGCGAGATAGGCGCCTATCCGGGTGAGCAGCCATGCAAGCCCGATCCCATGCTGAGGCTGTATATCGATCGCTTCCTCATCTACTACAACAAACAGCGTCCTCTGAGCTGGGATGGCCGCAAATTGTCCGGATACAAACGGCGCATAGCCGTGCAGCCAGGCTTCGTGGTGTCGCGCCTGTTGAAGGAGATGGGCGTGCCGGTGGACGAAAGCGACAAGGAACCCTACCAGATACTGCGCAAGGTTTCCGCCGGCATGGTGGAAGGAGCGATCCTGCAAGGCCCGGTGGCCGATCCGCTGCTGAAGGATGTGGCGGATTTCGGCGCCACGATAGAACGCTTACCGATGGCTTTCCAGGAGTACCCCACCTGGCTGATGATGTCGCACCAGCGCTACAAGGCTGACCCCAAGCGGGCACGCGCGCTTTGGCTGGCCTACAGCCAGGCGCGCGATTCGGCCGAGTACCAGGCCGCCAAGGCCGCCTTGGGTTACAACGAGGCTAATTGAGCGCAGACGGGGCAGGCGGGGTCCTTGGCAAAGCGCAGGCTGCGCCATTCATGACTCCGCAGGTCCAGGGTAAGCAAGCGCCCCAGGGGCGCCCCTCCCATGCCGATCAGCAGCTTGAGCGCCTCCGCGGCTTGCATGGCGCCGATGATGCCCACCAAGGGCGCAAATACGCCGAAGGTGGCGCAAGGCCCGTCCGAGACATCACCCTCTTCGGCGAACAGGCAACGGTAGCAGGGGCTATCGGCCTGGCGCGGGTCGAATACCGCAAATTGCCCGTCGAAACGCACCGCCGCGCCCGATACCAAGGGTGTGGCGGTCGCCACGCAGGCGCGATTGACGGCATGGCGGGTTGGGAAATTGTCCGAACAATCCAGAACCACATCGGCGCTTGCCACAGCGGCATGCAAGGCATCACCCGCCAGGCGTTCCGGTAGCGCCACTACCTCGACCAGTGAATTGGCCCCCGCCAAGGTCTGCCGGGCCGAATCCACCTTCAATTGTCCTACCGTATCCTGCCGGTGCACGATCTGGCGCTGCAGATTGCTCAGCTCCACCTTGTCCGCATCCGCCAACACCAGCCGTCCCACGCCGGCGCTCGCCAGGTAGAGCGCCGCCGGCGAACCGAGCCCCCCCAGGCCTACGATCAGCGCCGTTGCCGACGCCAGTCTGGTTTGCCCCTCGATGCCGATTTCGTCGAGCAGGATATGGCGGCTGTAACGCAACAGCTCGTCGTCGGATAAATCGAGTTCTGGCATGGGCGGCCCGTAGAAAGCAAATTGCCGCCTGATCTTGGCGGCAACTCGGCATGATAGCGCGGGCGGGCGATCAACCGCCAAATTTGCGGAATGCCAGGCTGATCATCGCGGCAGCCTGCTGCAGGTATTGCATGTCGGCTTGCGACCAATTGCGGATCTCGGCGCAGTTTTCGCAACAGACCCAGCCGATCTGGCGAGTGTCGAACTCTATGCCGACGCTGAGCTGGGAGTAGATATTGAGCGGTTCGAAATAGCTCTCGCTGAAGCCGGCGGTCGATGCATGCTGCCGGGCATCGTCGGCGACGATCTTGTGCATATCGCGCAAGGCGGCGAAAAAGTCGGCGAAGTCATCCTCGCTCAGCAATTCTCCATTCGACCAATGACCATCGCTGACATCGTACAAACTCTCGCATACCGCCCGGTCCTGCAAGTCGCCGTCGTAGAACCATACACTGGCGCGACTCGCCGCCATTTCCTGAACAATTGCCCGGGTCAGCATCTGAAAGAACTTTGGCCGGTCCAGCTTGCCTTCGCCCAGTAGGCCAAACAGGTTCTTGAGCAAATTTGTATCGTGCATGGCTATCCCCGACTACGTCCATAAGCTTGGTTTGTTATAGCTGCGCGTGTGGGAAAAGGGGAGTTTGGCGATATTGGGCAATCCACATCGCATCACTGGCTGTCGAGCAAGGTCACGCCGACGCCGATATAGGTACTGCGGTGGTTGTAGTCGATCAGGCTTTCGCCGTAGCCATTGAATAGCTGGACATAGCCTTTGAGGTTGCCGCTGAGGGGAAAGGCCCAATCGAGCTGGGCGGCGCCACGCGAACGGCCGGCGCCCCTGAAGGTATGGCGGCCCATCACGGTGACGAGATGATCGCCGAAACGCCGACTGAGGGTAATGTCGCCGCGTCCAATATGGTCGGCGATATCGGGATTATCGTCGCTGCCGCCTTCCGGCAAGCGCCACCACGGCCGTAATACCAGGGTCCAGTCATCCTTTTCCAGCCCAATGGTGGCGATGCCGCGATTCCAGCTGCGCGACAAGGGTACCGAGCGGCCATTGGATTGATGGTTGAAACCCAGCGACAGCATTTTGCCCTGCCAGCCGAATAGCCGGTATGGCGTGCGGAAAACCAGCATCGCCTCCGGCTCATAATTGGTCTCGCGGAAGGGCCGGGAGTTATCGGCATCGTAGATTTGCCAGCGGGATGTCTGCGTATAGGCCGCCCAAAGGTCGCCGTTTTCGCCGAACAGGTTTTGCGCCAGCTTGGTCTTCAGGCTGAACTGGAATTTGGCTTCGGTATCCTGCAAGCGCTGCGGCGTGGTGGTCCGGTGATCGGCCGCAGGGCTATGGGGCATACGATTGGAACGGACGTTATAGGAAACCGGTAAAAAGTAATTGGCCCGGTGGGAGCGCAATACAAATGCGCCCAATTTACTTTTCGGCTCCAGCTCCCAGCCGGCATCGAGCTGCGTGGGAGAGGCGGGCTTGCCTTCCGCTACAGCGGGCTTTTGCTGCGCCGCCTTCGATTCGGCCTGGAATCCCAGCGCCGCGTCATAGCAGGCCAGGCGCGCCGTATCCGCGGCGATGTCCAGGCATTGGTTCGGCCCAAGCGGACTGGCCAGCACGCTGCTGCCGAGCAGCGCGAAGGTGGATAGATAGATACGCGTCATTGCCGCTCCCTGGATTGCCGGGCAGTTCAGCCCGGGACATAAATAGCAAGCTCGTGAATAGCAAGCCGCGTGCCCGTGCGTAATCGGGTTTCGTGTATTACTGTACAGAAGCACGATGGCTAGCCTGGGGAGGCGATGTGGACAGCGAGCAGGTCAATTTCGAGCTGTTGCAGGATGTGATGACCGAACTGCAGGATCACCTTCCCTTGCTGGAGGACGATCTGCATCAGTTGGTGCGTTTTCCGGAATCGGTCGAACTGGTCGCCAGTGCCTTCCGCCATATGCATTCCATCAAGGGCGACTTCAGCTATTGCCAGGCAACGCCGATCGCTGAATTCGTGCATAGGCTGGAAAACGTCATGCAAAGCCTGCGGGAGCGGCGTTACCTGAGTTCGGCCTTGATCTCGGAAGCGATACTGCAGAGCATGGACAGGGTGCGCGACATGGCCATGGTGTTGCGTTCCACCCGCCGTTTCGACGAAACGCCGCTCACCGGCTTGCTGGCCAGCATCGATGAGCTGGCGGAGGCCGGAAGTCAAGCGGCGGCGGACCAGGCGGCACGCCATATCCTGTTGGCCGCCCATAGCCCGGGCGAGCTGCTGCAAACGGTAAGCCGCTGGGCACCCGCCGGCGCCGAGGCGACGCCGGCCGCGGCGGCGGCGGTCAATAGCGATGCCGCCTTGCGGCTGGGGCAGCAGCTGGCATCGGCCTTGGGCGCCCGCCACCCGCCTTGGCATGATCGCGCCGCCAGGCAATTGGCCATGGTGCTCGAATTGAACCGGCATCATTCCCAGAAGGTGGCGGAAGCGCCGCTGACGCTGGCTGTCTACTGGCATGACGTGGGCCTGCTGGCCTTGCCCGATGCCTTGCTGGCCAACCCGCCCCGCGCCAAGGACCCACAGTGGCCTGACTGGTGCCAGCATCCGGAGCGGGCGGCGCAATGGCTGCTGACGGTGGACCCCGGCTGCGAGGAAGCGGCGCAGATCATCAGGCAGCATCATCAATGGTCCGACCGGCGCGGTTTTCCGGCCCGCCTTGGGTCCGAGCCCTTGCATCCCGGCGCGCAGATGGTGGCATGCGTCGATCTTTTCCAGGACAGCGTGGCGGGCCTCTGCGGGGAAGAATATCGGCGCGCGGCATTGCGCGCGGTTTTCGATATCCATGGCGACCTCGACACCCGCTTCGATGCCTTTCTGATCAATGCCTTCCAGGCGGTTTCGCGCGATTGGTCGCAACACGCGGCGACTTAGTCGGCAAATCTTGCACTTCGCTGCCGGAACCGTACCTTGGCGTAGCTCTCTACATCCGCTAAGCTGCCGCGCTGTCGTATCGATTCAGCGCCGCCTTGGCCATCCGGGCCGGCAGGCCGCGATCCTGGAATAAAAAACCGTCGCCTTGCCGCGACGGGGAGATAAGAAGGCATGACCGATTTTCAGTGGATCACCCTCGGCCTCGGCCTTGCCCTGGTGGCAAGCGTCTGGGCGTTCAATAGCTGGCAGGAGTGGCGTTTCAAGAAGCGCGCCGCAGAGGCCTTCGCCAAGAACCACCCCGATGTCCTGCTCGACACGCCCAAGAATATGGTGCGGCAGGGCGAGGCAGCAGTGCGCTTCGAACCCTCGCTTTCCCCGCTGGCCACCCCGGCCGAACCGGTTGCGGCCCAGCCCAACCTGCTCGAGCTGAGCGAATCGATGGAGCTGGCGGTGGCGGTACTGGACCCCGCGCTCGACTATGTGGCGGAAGTCCATCCCGGCATGCCGGTGGACTTCGCCGTTATTCCTGCCGTGGAAGTAGGCAAGCGGGTACGCATGCTGGGCCTGGGCGAAAGCGACGAGTGGGAAGTTCCCCGCGCCGGCAAACGCTATGACGAGCTGCGCATCGGTTTGCAATTGGTGGATAGGCAAGGGCCGGTCAGCGAAGCGCAATTGCTGTTGTTCTGCGAGCAATGGAAGACCTTTGCCGAAAGCGAAGGCGGTGTTGCCTCCTTCCCGCGCCGCGAGGACAAACTGAGGGTCGCCAAGGAGCTGGATGCCTTCTGCGTGGAGGTCGATATGCAGATCGGCCTCAATGTCGTGACCAGCCGCAACCCATTCGCCATGAATCGCATCCGCGCCATGGCGGAAGGCGCTGGCCTGGTCCTGGAAACGGACGGTTTGTTCCATGCCCGTTCCGAGTCGGGGATGGCCTTGTTCAGCCTGGCCGATCGCCACCACCGCCCGCTCGATGCCCTGGACGATACGCCCTCCGTTACCCTGCTGCTGGATGTGCCCCGGGTGGCCGGCGGCGAGCAGGCCTTCGACCGGATGGCCGACCTGGCCCAGCAGATGGCGCTGACCTTGGGTGGCGACCTGGTGGACGATGACAATCGCTCGCTCAAGCCCGCCGATCTGGCCGCTATCCGCAAGCAGTTGGAAACCATCTATGGTCGCATGGACGATCGTGGTATTCCCGCCGGCGGCGTGGCCGCACTTAGACTTTTTTCCTGAAGACAGCATGAGTATCACTTTCTCCGAACGCGCCGCGCAATTGCGCGCGCTGCTGAACCGCTATGGCGTCGAATACCACGTATACGACGCGCCCAGCGTCCCCGACGCCGAGTACGACCGCCTTTACCGCGAGCTGGAAGCGCTTGAAGCGGCCCATCCCGAATTGAAGGTGTCCGACTCGCCGACCCAGCGGGTGGGTGGGCGGCCGCTGTCGGTATTCGAGCAGGTCGAACACACGGTTTCCATGCTGTCGCTGAACAACGCCTTTGCCGACGAGGACGTGCAGGCTTTCGACAAGCGCATCCGCGAAACCCTCGGCACCGAGCGGGTCGCCTACGATGTCGGGCCCAAGTTCGACGGCCTGGCCATCACCCTGCGTTACGAGCACGGCCTATTCGTGCAGGGCGCTACCCGCGGCGATGGCACCACGGGTGAGAACGTCACCGCCAATCTCAAGACCGTTCGCGCGATTCCGCTGCGCCTGGACTGCGCGCATCCGCCGGCCTTGTTGGAGGTGCGCGGCGAGGTGCTGATGCTTCGCAAGGATTTCGAACGCCTCAATAGCGAGCAGGCCGCTCGCGGCGACAAGCTTTTCGCCAATCCGCGCAATGCCGCGGCCGGTAGCCTGCGGCAGCTCGATTCCAGGATCACCGCCAGCCGGCGGCTGATGTTTTTTGCTTATGGCCTGGCGCAACTGGACGGCGCCGCATGGCCCGATAGCCAGTCGGCCATCATGGCCATGCTGAAGACTTTCGGCTTTCCCGTCTGTGAATACGCGGAACGGGTCGAGGGCGTGGCGGGCTTGCTGGCCTACTACCAGCGGGTCGGTGCGATGCGGGCGGCGATGCCCTTCGATATCGATGGCGTCGTTTACAAACTCGATATGCTGGCCGATCAGGCCAGGCTGGGCTATGTGTCGCGGGCGCCGCGCTGGGCGATTGCCCACAAATACCCGGCGGAAGAGGCGCTGACCGTGGTCGAGGCCATCGATATCCAGGTAGGCCGTACCGGTACGCTGACGCCGGTGGCGCGGCTGCAGCCGGTCTTTGTCGGCGGTGTCACCGTCACCAACGCCACGCTGCACAATCTGGATGAGTTACATCGCAAGGATGTGCGCTTGTTCGATACGGTGGTGGTGCGACGGGCCGGCGACGTGATCCCCGAGGTGGTGGGCGTCTTGCTGGAACGCCGGCCCATGATGGACGCCCCGGCCGACTCGGCCAATGAACGGACCCCGCAACACCCCCCTTTCGCCATGCCGGCCGCCTGTCCCGTGTGCGGCTCGCATGTGAGCCGCGAGGAAGGCGAGGCGGCCTATCGGTGTACCGGCGGCCTGGTTTGCTCGGCCCAGCGCAAGCAGGCGCTGCTGCATTTCGCCGGTCGCCGCGCGATGGATATCGAAGGCTTGGGCGACAAGCTGGTGGAGCAGCTGGTCGATGTCGGCCTGGTGCGCACGCCGGCGGATTTTTACAAGCTGGGCATCGTCAAACTGGCCGAGCTGGAGCGCATGGCCGAGAAGTCGGCCGCCAATTTGCTGGCCGGTATCGCCAAAAGCCGGGACACCACGCTGGCGCGTTTTATCTACGCCTTGGGTATACGCAATGTCGGCGAAGCGACCGCCAAGGATCTGGCGCGTCACTTCGGCAAGCTGGATGGCTTGGTGGCGGCTGCCACCGTGGCCGATGAGGCCGCCGCCCTGGCAGCGCTGCAAGCGGTGCCGGACGTCGGGCCGGTGGTGGCGCAAAGTATTCGCGACTTCCTGCTGGAGGGGCACAATGTCGAGGTGATCGAGCAGATGCGCGCTGCCGGCGTGAGCTGGCCGGAACATGAACCCAGCGAGGCGCTTGCCAGCGGACCGCTGCTGGGCAAAACCCTGGTGGTCACCGGTACGTTGCCCACGCTCAGCCGCGAAGATGCCAAAGCCTTGATCGAAGCCGCCGGCGGTAAGGTGGCCGGCTCCGTGTCGAAGAAAACCAATTACCTGGTGGCCGGCGAAGCCGCGGGTTCCAAGCTGGATAAGGCACAGGAACTGGGCGTGCCGATACTGGATGAAGCCGGATTGCAGGCTTTACTGACCGCGCCCCAGGACAATTGACCCGCTGGTTGCCAATTCGCGACTTTCGAAGAATCGTGTTTCGACCACATAGAGACCGAAAGACATGCAAAAAGTCACCAAAGCTGTATTTCCGGTAGCGGGCCTGGGCACCCGCTTCTTGCCTGCGACCAAGGCCAGTCCAAAGGAAATGCTCAATGTGGTCGACAAGCCGCTGATCCAGTACGCGGTCGAAGAGGCGGTCGCCGCCGGCATCACCGATATGATCTTTGTCACCGGCCGCAACAAGCGGGCGATCGAGGACCATTTCGACAAAGCCTACGAACTGGAAACCGAGCTGCTTGCCAAGGGCAAGCACGAGTTGCTGGAAATCGTCCGCAATATCCTGCCGCGTACCGTCAGCTGTGCCTACGTCCGCCAGCCGGAGGCGCTGGGACTGGGCCATGCGGTGCTATGCGCGCGGCCGCTGATCGGCGACGAGCCCTTCGCGGTGATCCTGGCGGACGACCTGATCGACGCGCGCAAGCCGGTAATGCGGCAGATGGTCGAGCTGTATGAAGACAGCCATAGCTCGGTGATCGGCGTGCAGGACATCCCGCGCGAGGAGACCGGTTCCTATGGCATCGTGGTGGTGGAGAAGAATGGCGAGGGCCGCTTGAAGCTGAGCGGCATCGTCGAAAAGCCGCAACCGGAGGACGCACCCTCCACCCTGGCGGTGGTTGGCCGCTATATTCTCAGCCCCCGCATCTTCCGCCACCTGGTCAATGCCAAGCCGGGCAAGGGAGGCGAGATCCAGCTGACCGATGCCATCGCCGCCTTGCTGGAAGAAGAACGGGTGCTTGCCATGCCGTTCGAAGGGCGCCGCTATGACTGTGGCTCCAAATTGGGATATCTGGAGGCGACACTGGCCTATGGGGCCCGTCATCCGGAGATCGGGCCCGCCTTCAGTGCTTTTTTGCAGCAATTTTGCCGGACGAATGGACTCCAATGAAACTGTTTCAACTCCATGCGGGCGATTCGCTCGACGAAGCCGCCCGCCTGTTCGATGCCTACCGGCAGTTCTACCGGCAACCCAGTGACCTCACCGCCTGCCGTACCTGGCTGGGCATGCGCCTGGGCGCCGGCCAATCCGTGGTTTACCTGGCGGAGGAAGCGGGCAGGGCAGTGGGCTTTATGCAGCTCTATCCCGGCTTCTGCTCGGTCGCCTTGGCTCCCATCTGGACCTTGTACGACCTTTATGTCGCACCCGAGGCCCGGGGCAAAGGCGTAGCCGGCCTGTTGCTGGATGAGGCGCAGCGCTTTGGACAAGCCAGCGGTGCGACCTACCTGCAACTGTCGACCGCGCACGACAACCATGCCGCCCAGCGCATCTACGAGGCGCATGGCTGGCAGTACGACAGCGTGTTCCGCAACTACACGCTGACACTCGAATAAGCCCGCTTGGCGCGGAGCGTCATTTCACGCTTAATATTGGGCTCAGCCCGCCCACCAAGAACAACAGAAGGGATTGCGCATGCTCGCCATCATTGGCGGAACCGGCTTGACCCGGCTCAAGAATCTGAATATCACGCACCGGCAGGTGATCCGTACCCCCTATGGCGAGCCCTCCGGCGCGCTGACCTTTGGTGAAATCAACACCCACCAGGTGGTATTTATCGCTCGCCACGGTTACGGCCATACCATCCCGCCGCACGAAATCAACTACCGCGCCAATATCTGGGCGCTGGCGGAACAAAAGGTCAAGCGGGTAGTCTCGATCTGTACCGTGGGGGGCATTCGCGACGATCTGCCGCCCGGTACCATCGTCGTGCCCAACCAGCTTATCGATTACACCAATGGCCGCAAGCACACTTATTTCGAAGGTGGCGAGAAGCCGGTAACCCATATCGACTTCACCGAGCCCTATTGTCCCAAGCTGCGCGCGCGCCTGCTCAAGGCGGCCAAGGCCAGTCACCAGCATGTGCTCGATGGCGGCGTATATTCGGCCACCCAGGGCCCGCGGCTGGAAACCGCCGCCGAGATCAACCGCCTGGCAGGCGACGGTGGCGATATGGTGGGCATGACCGGGATGCCGGAAGCCGCCCTGGCCCGCGAGGCCGGCCTGAGCTATGCCGCCATCGCCGTGGTGGCCAACTGGGCCGCCGGACGGGGCGATAGTCGCCACCATGTTGATCTGGCCGCGGCCGCCGGGGTGTTCGATACCGCCATCGAACACGTTCACCGAATTCTGGAAGCATTGGTAAAAGTCGATGGCGATTAAAGAAATCGTAAAAATGGGCGATCCGTTGCTGCTGCGCACCGCCGCACCGATACGGGCGGACGAATTCGGCAGCGCCGCGCTGGCGGAGCTGATCCAGGACCTGAAGGACACCATGGTGGCCCAGAACGGCGCCGGCATCGCCGCGCCGCAGATCGGCGTATCCAAGCAGCTGACCATTTTCGGCGGCTTCAAGAGCGCGCGCTATCCCGACGCCGAGGAAGTGCCCTTTACCATCCTGTGCAACCCGGTGCTGACCCCGCTGGGAGAGGAGATGGCCGACGACTGGGAGGGCTGTCTATCGGTGCCCGGCATGCGTGGCCTGGTGCCGCGCCATACCCGCCTGCGCTACCAGGGTCTGGACGAGCATGGCATGCCCATCGACCGTAGCGTGGAGGATTTCCACGCCCGGGTCGTGCAGCATGAGTGCGACCATTTGTTTGGCATGCTCTACCCGATGCGGATGCGTGATTTGCGCAGCTTCGGCTTTATCGACGCCTTGGGCATGGGGGATTTGCCGGAGGAATAGATGGTTTGGCCTGTATCCGGCCCCTGCAAAGGGCGCCCGGATCGGCCCGGACGCTGCTTGTGCCTTGTTTGATCACCGTTTCGGAACTACCTTGGGAATCTCTGAACAAAAGAATCGAGCGGCCATGAGTGACCCGGACTTTTTCAAAGACAAAGCCATTCTGATCACCGGCGGTACCGGTTCCTTCGGCCGCCAGTTCATTGCCACCTTGCTGCATCAGCACCAACCCCGGCGGGTGGTGGTGTTCTCCCGCGACGAACTCAAGCAATTCGAAATGCAGCAGGATCTGAACGCGCCCTGCATGCGTTATTTCCTGGGCGATGTGCGCGACGGCGAACGTTTGCGCCAAGCCATGCGCGGCATCGATTTCGTCGTGCACGCTGCGGCGCTCAAGCAGGTCCCCGCCGCTGAGTACAATCCCACGGAATGCATACGCACCAATGTCTGGGGGGCCGAAAACGTCATCAACGCGGCCATCGAGAGCGGTGTGCAAAAGGTCATCGCCTTGTCCACCGACAAGGCCTCCAGCCCGATCAATCTGTATGGCGCCACCAAGCTGTTGTCCGACAAATTGTTCGTTGCCGCCAATAATATCGCCGGCGGCCATTGCACCCGCTTTGCCGTGGTGCGCTATGGCAATGTGGTCGGTTCGCGCGGCTCGGTACTGCCGTTCTTCCGCAAGCTGATACGGGAAGGCGCCGATTCCTTGCCTATCACCGATCCACGCATGACGCGCTTCTGGATCACCCTGCAAGAGGGCGTGGATTTCGTCCTGCGGAATTTCCAGCGCATGCAGGGCGGCGAACTGTTCGTACCCAAAATCCCCTCGGCCCGCATCGTCGATCTGGCCACCGCCATGGCGCCGCAGCTGCAGCAACGCACCATCGGCATCCGGCCGGGCGAAAAGCTGCATGAGATGATGATCTCGCGCGACGACGCCAACCATACCTTCGAGTTCGACGGCCACTATGTGATCGCGCCATCGATCAACTTTATCGTGCAAAGCGACTACCGCCAGGATGTGCTCGGCGGCGTAGGCAAACCCGTGCCGGAAAACTTCGAGTACGTCTCGGACAGCAATCCCGACTACCTTAGCGTGGAAGAGCTGCGCCAGCTGGATCGCGATACGCCATGATTCCCTACGGCCGCCAGCAGATCAGCGCGGACGATATCGCCGCCGTCGTCGAAACACTGCAATCCGATTGGCTGACCCAAGGGCCGGCCATAACCGCTTTCGAGCAGGCCATGGCGGAGCGCTGCGGCGCCAGGCATGCGGTGGCGGTGTGCAATGCTACCGCCGCCCTGCATATCGCCTGCCTGGCGCTCGACCTGGGCGCCGGCGACAGGCTGTGGACCACGCCGAATACCTTTGTCGCTTCGGCGAACTGTGCGCGCTACTGTGGCGCCGAGGTGGACTTCGTCGATATCGATCCGGCGACCTGGAATATGGATGCCGAGCGCCTGGCAGCCAAACTGCGGCAGGCCGAAGCGGAAGGCCGTCTGCCACGGGTGGTGGTACCGGTCGCCTTCTCGGGCCAAAGCTGCGATATGGCCCGTATCCAGGCCTTGTCCAGGCAATATGGCTTTGCCGTGGTGGAAGACGCTTCGCATGCCGTCGGCGCGGAGTACCTCGATCGGCCGGTAGGGTGCGGCGCCTATGCCGATATGACGGTTTTCAGTTTCCATCCGGTCAAGATCATTACCACGGGTGAGGGTGGCCTGATATTGACCAATCGCGATGATCTGGCCCAGCGCTTGCAGCGTCTGCGCAGCCACGGGATCAGCCGTGATCCGGCGCGCATGGAAGCCAGCGATCCCGCCGCCTGGCAGTATGAGATGCAGGAGCTGGGTTTCAATTACCGCATTACCGATATCCAGGCCGCGCTGGGTTTGTCGCAATTACGGCGTTTGGATACCTTCCTGGCCCGTCGGCGCGAACTGGCCGACCGCTATGACGGCCTGCTGGCCGAATTGCCGCTGCAAGGCCCCAGCCGCCAGGCGGGTGCCCGCTCGGCATGGCACCTCTATGTGGTCCGCCTGCAACTGGACCGGATAAGCAAGACGCATCGGCAGGTTTTCGATGGCCTGCGCGCGGCCGGCATAGGCGTCAACCTGCATTACATCCCGGTCCATCTGCAACCCTACTACCGCCAATCGGGTTTCAAGGCCGGCGATTTTCCGGAGGCCGAGCGCTATTACGGCGAGGCGATCAGCCTGCCCATGTACGCGGGCCTGACGGATGCGCAGCAAGACACGGTGGTCGCTGCCCTGCGGGCCCTGCTGGTTTGAGCCTGGCAGGTTTCCCGTACCCCATAGGCACGATTTGAAAGGCAGCCGGAATTTCCGGAAGCGCGTAGCGCTCGACCCCGACTAGTTGGCACGCATGAACAAGGTCAATGTTTTTGCGTTTTTGCCTAAGGGGTAGCTGCAATGCAATCCGTACCGTTTCGACAAGCGATGCATCAGGATTTTATAAGTTTCGATTCATTCAACGATTTTATGCAGGCGGCGCCTGAAGAGTTGAATCGCATTACCGATTATTTTTATGTCGATGGCAATGAATATCAGGTCGTCTGGCATCTAGGCATTCCGCTGCGCGACGAGCAGTCCGATGAGTACCGATACTTCCAGGCGGTAAACGAGGTGCTCCGCGATCCTGCCCGGCCCTTGGCCGATCCGGGGCCGGCTTTTCTGCAGGGCAAGAACAAGTTGCTGACGGTCAGCCGCTATCTTGCCGACGAGCGCTATAACGATGGGTTCGACCCTTTAAAGTGCGTGTGCTGTCGGGACCTGTTCGGCCATCGCATGCAGGATGGCTCCAGTCTATCGCGTGCCGAGCGCATGACCACGCATATGCAGCGGCACTGCCAGCCGCCGAATGTCATCGGTGGCTACCATATGCTGGACTTCATGCCGGTTCCCGAATCCAACTTGGGGCCCACGAGCTTTACCTCCCCACTTCCCTGTCCGCATGCGCCACTACTCAGCGAACATTTCCGCTGCGGCATGGATGGCAGCATGAAATGGCCGGATGAAAGATGCTGCCGGCTTATGTAAACGGGTGCCGATACGCCTCTATCCCGCGTTTCGACAGGGCCGATAGGCGCACCTTCTTTACGCAATCTTTATATCCGCCCTAACTATTTCAACAGCATCTTTACGGCGATTTCCCTAGCATTTGCCCTGTCTCTTTGCACGCTTGGAGCTGGCTGTGGAAATACTGATGTGCTTGTTGATCGTGGTGTTTGGCGGGGCCGTCTGGGGTCTGATTGCTGCCTGCCGCAAACTGGAAGGGGTCGCGAAATGACCGCTGCCTGGGTGTGGATCTATTGGCTGGCCGGCGGCGTGTCCGCCGGCTTGTTCGCTTACCTTCTGTACGCATTGTTCAATGCGGAGGAGGTGGCATGAATCATTCCGCGGTATTGCAAACAGGCCTGTACCTGCTGGTGTTGTTCGCCCTTGCCTGGCCGCTGGGGCGCTATCTGGCGGAACTGATGGAAGGCCGCCTGGCGGCGCGGTTCCACTGGATGGGCAAGGTGGATCGCGGCTTGATGAAGCTGATTGGCGCGGCTGCCGATGAGGAGATGCCTTGGTGGCGCTATGCGGTGGCGATCGTGCTGTTCAACCTGGTCGGTGTCGTCGCGGTATATCTGTTGCAGCGGCAGCAGTTGAGCTTGCCCCTCAATCCTGCGGGTATGCCGAACGTGGAGGCGACTTCGGCTTTCAATACGGCGATTTCGTTCGTGACCAACACCAACTGGCAGGGTTATGTGGGTGAGGCCACCATGGGCTACCTGACCCAGATGCTGGCGCTGACGGTACAGAATTTCTTGTCCGCCGCGACCGGCATCGCCGTGGTGGTCGCCTTGGTACGCGGTTTTGCCCGCAAGCGCGCCCAGGGTTTGGGGAGTGCCTGGCTGGATTTGAGCCGTGCCACGATTTGGCTGCTCTTGCCGGCCGCATCGCTGTTTGCCGTGGTTCTGGTGGGTCAGGGCGTCATCCAGAACTTCTCCCCCTATCTTGAAGCGCAATTGGTGGCGCCGGTGAGCTACCAGGTGGCCAAGACCGATACGAACGGCAAGCCGCTAACGGACGCCCACGGCGCCGCGGTCATGGAACAGGTGACGGTGCGCACCCAGACACTGGCGATGGGGCCGGTGGCGTCCCAGGAGGCCATCAAGCTATTGGGTACCAACGGCGGCGGCTTCTTCAACGCCAATTCGGCCCATCCATTCGAAAACCCGACCGGTGCGAGCAATTTCATGCAGATGCTGAGCATCTTCCTGATCCCGGCTGCCTTGTGTCTCATGTTCGGCCATATGGTCGGCGATATGCGGCAGGGCGTGGCGGTATTGGCAGCGATGACCTTGATCTTCGTTGCCATGGTCGCGGTCGTGGTGTGGGCAGAATCGCATGCCAATCCAGTGTTGGTGCAATTGGGCATGGATGCCGGGCTGGGCAATATGGAGGGCAAGGAAACACGTTTCGGCATCGTGGCTTCCAGCCTGTTCGCGGTGATAACCACGGCGGCCAGCTGCGGTGCGGTGAATGCCATGCACGATAGCCTGATGCCGCTCTCCGGCGGGGTGACGACCTGGCTGATGCAATTGGGCGAGGTGGTGTTCGGCGGGGTGGGTTCGGGCCTGTACGGCATGCTGCTATTCGCCATGCTGGCCGTGTTCCTGGCTGGATTGATGATAGGCCGCACGCCGGAATACCTGGGCAAGAAGATCGAGTCGTTCGAGATGAAGATGGTGTCCATCGCCATCCTGATTACGCCCTTGCTGGTTCTTGGCGGTACCGCCCTGACGGTGCTGGCCCCCCCGGCGCTGGCCAGCCTTTGGAACCCCGGCGCTCATGGCTTTAGCGAAGCCCTGTATGCCTTCAGCTCGGCGGCGAACAACAACGGTTCGGCCTTTGCCGGCATCTCGGCCAATACGCCCTATTACAACCTGGCGCTGGGCGTGGCCATGTGGTTCGGCCGCTTTGGTGTATTGGTACCGGTACTGGCCATTGCGGGATCGTTGGCGCGCAAGCCCAGGCTGGCCGCATCGGCCGGCACCATGCCGACCCACGGGCCGCAGTTCGTCACCCTGCTGGTCGGCACGGTACTGATCGTCGGCGCGCTGACCTATATCCCTGCCTTGGCCTTGGGGCCGGTGGTGGACCATCTGCAACTGTTTGCCGGCCAAGGAGGCTGAGATGAACGACAGGCTCAAGGTAGCGGCCGAAAGCTCGGCCACGCAAGGAAACAAGCCGATGAAGCAGTCCTGGCGTTTATTGGACCCCGCACTGGTCAAGCCGGCGGTGGTCGAATCATTCAAGAAACTGTCGCCCCTGGCGCAGTTGCGCAATCCGGTGATGTTCGTGGTGTGGGTAGGCAGCGTACTGACCACGGTGCTGGGCATCCATGCCTTGTTCGGCAAGGGAGAAGCAAGCGCCGGCTTTATTCTGGGGATTGCCGCCTGGCTCTGGTTCACCGTGCTGTTCGCCAACTTCGCCGAAGCGCTCGCCGAAGGGCGTGGCAAGGCCCAGGCGGCGGCTTTGCGCGGTAGCCGCCGCAATGTAGTGGCCAGGAAGCTGGCCGCTGCCAGCCGGGAGGCCGAGGTAACGGTGCTCGACTCGGCCAGCCTGCGCCGGGGCGATATCGTGCTGGTGGAGGCGGGCGATACGGTGCCGGCCGATGCCGAAGTGCTGGAAGGCGTGGCATCGGTCGACGAGTCGGCCATTACCGGAGAATCCGCCCCGGTAATCCGCGAGTCCGGCGGCGATTTCTCCGCCATCACGGGCGGGACCCGGGTGCTGAGCGACTGGCTGATCGCCCGCGTGACCGCCAACCCTGGCGAGGCGTTTCTGGATCGCATGATTGCCATGGTGGAAGGCGCCAAACGCAAGAAGACACCCAACGAGATCGCCCTGACCATTCTGCTGGTGGCGCTGACGTTGGTGTTCCTGATGGCAACGGCGACCTTGTTGCCGTTTTCGATATACAGCGTGACGGCGGCGGGCGCGGGCAGCCCGGTGAGCGTGACGGTGCTGGTGGCCTTGCTGGTATGCCTGATCCCCACCACCATCGGTGGGCTGCTGAGTGCCATAGGCGTCGCCGGCATGAGCCGGATGATGCAGGCCAACGTCATCGCAACCTCCGGCCGGGCCGTGGAAGCAGCCGGCGACGTGGACGTGCTGCTGCTGGACAAGACCGGCACCATTACCCTGGGAAATCGGCAGGCCAGCGCGTTTTTAACCGTGCCGGGGATAGCGGAAGGCGAGTTGGCCGATGTCGCGCAGTTGGCATCGCTGGCCGATGAGACGCCCGAGGGACGATCCATCGTGGTGTTGGCCAAGACGCGTTTTGCATTGCGTGGCCGCGACCTGCACGACGCCCATTTCGTCCATTTCACCGCGCAGACCCGCATGAGCGGGGTGGATCTGGGGATGCGCCGGATTCGTAAAGGCGCAGCGGATGCGATCAAGGACCATGTGTCGGCGCAGGGTGGCCAGTGGCCTCAGGCGATGGCCGAACTGGTGGAGCAGGTGGCCCGCCGTGGCGGCACGCCGCTGGCGGTGGCCGATGGCAGCCGGGTGCTGGGCGTGGTGGAGCTGAAGGACATCGTCAAGGGCGGTATCCGGGAGCGTTTCGCCGAGCTGCGCCAGATGGGCATCAAGACCGTGATGATTACCGGCGACAACCGCCTGACGGCTGCTGCCATCGCGGCCGAGGCCGGGGTGGACGATTTCCTGGCGGAGGCGCGTCCCGAGGACAAGCTCAAACTGATACGAGACTACCAGTCGGAAGGCCGGCTGGTTGCCATGACCGGCGATGGCACCAACGATGCCCCGGCGCTGGCCCAGGCCGATGTGGCGGTGGCCATGAACAGCGGCACCCAGGCTGCCAAGGAGGCCGGCAATATGGTCGACCTGGACAGCAATCCCACCAAGCTGATCGAGATTGTCGAAACCGGCAAGCAGATGCTGATGACGCGCGGCGCCCTGACAACGTTCTCGGTGGCCAACGATGTGGCCAAGTACTTCGCCATCATCCCGGCGGCGTTCGCGGTGACCTACCCGCAGTTGGGCGCATTGAATGTGATGGGCCTGAACAGTCCAGGTTCGGCCATTCTCTCGGCGGTGATATTCAATGCCTTGATCATCGTGTTCCTGATCCCGCTGGCTTTGAAAGGCGTGGCCTACCGTGCCATGGCAGCTGGTCCGCTGCTGCGCCGCAACCTGCTGGTCTATGGGCTGGGCGGGCTGCTCGTGCCGTTCGTGGGGATCAAACTGATCGACATGATGCTGGGCGGCTTGGGCCTGGCTTGAGACAACAAGTCGGTGCCGGGCATGCCCGTGGCACCGGCTCACGAGGAGTAAAGCATGATGAAGAACCTGATACGTCCGGCGTTGACGCTGTTCGCAGTACTGAGCGTCATGACAGGGCTACTCTACCCGGCGGCCATCACGGGCATGGCGCAGACGGTGTTTCCCGAACAGGCGAACGGCAGCTTGATACGCCACCAGGGCAAACTGGTGGGTAGCAGCCTGATAGGCCAAAGCTTTAGCAGCCCCGGTTATTTCTGGGGACGTCCGTCCGCCACCGGCCCGGTGCCCGACAATGCGGCCGCTTCGGGCGGTTCGAACCTGGGTCCGCAACATCCGGCGTTGGCCGAAGCGGTGAAAGGGCGGATCGAGGCTGTGCGTTTGGCTCACGCCGATCAAACCGGCCCCGTGCCGGCGGAATTGGCGACCGCCTCGGCATCCGGGCTGGACCCGCATATCTCGCCGGCCGCAGCCTATTACCAGGTAGCAAGAGTGGCCAAGGTGCGCGGCTTGGCGCCGGAAACCGTGCGGCAACTGGTGGATGCCCATGTCGAGCAGCCCAGTTGGCACATGTTTGGCGACCGGACGGTGAATGTGCTGAAGTTGAACCTGGCACTGGATCGGCGAGTCTACGGAAGCTGACCGCCGACCGGTTCGATTATCGACGCAAATACCATGACTGAACAAAGACCTAACCCCGACCGCTTGCTGGAGGCTGTGCAGGCCGAGGCCCTGGCTGCCGCGAGAGGCAAGCTGAAGATATTCTTCGGCGCCTGCGCGGGCGTAGGCAAGACCTACGCCATGCTACTGGCGGCACGCCAAAAGGTGAACGAGGGCGTGGACGTGTTGGTGGGCATCGTCGAAACCCATGGCAGGACCGAGACGGCGGCCTTGCTCGGCGGCTTGTCCATGCTGCCCTCATGCAAGTTGCAGCATCGCGATAAGCTGCTGGCGGAGTTCGATCTGGACACGGCGCTTGCCATCAAGCCGCGGCTGGTCGTGGTGGACGAGCTCGCGCACAGCAATGTGCCTGGCAGCCGCCACGCCAAGCGCTGGCAGGATGTGGCGGAGCTGCTCGGCGCCGGCATCGATGTCTATACGACGCTCAATGTGCAGCATCTGGACAGCCTGAACGACGTGGTGGGGGCGATCACCGCCGTGCGTGTGCGCGAGACGGTGCCGGATCAGGTGTTCGACCGGGCCGATGAAGTGACCTTGGTGGACTTGCCACCCGACGAACTGTTGGCGAGGTTGGCGGCGGGCAAAGTGTATATGGCGGATGCGGCCGAACGTGCCGCGCGCGGTTTTTTTCGCAAGGGCAACCTGATCGCCCTGCGCGAGTTGGCGCTGCGCCGTACCGCTGACCGAGTCGATGCCCAGATGCGGGCTTACCGCGCCGACCGTGCCATTGCCAATGTATGGCAGGCCAAGGAAAGATTGATGGTCTGTGTGGGCATGGGCGCCAGCGGCGAAAAACTGATCCGCGCGGCCGCGCGCCTGGCCGCCAGGCTGCAGGCCGACTGGATCGCCGTTTACGTGGAAACGCCGGCGCTACAGCGGCTACCGGCTCAGCGCCGGGCAGGGGTGCTGGAAACACTGAAGCTGGCCGAGGAGCTGGGCGCCGAAACGGTAACGCTGGCAGGGTCGGACGCTGCCGATATCCTGGCCGGCTATGCGCGCAGCCGCAATGCCGGCAAGCTGGTGATCGGCCACAGGCTGAGGCCAGGGTGGCGGCGCAAACTGCTGCCCGGCCTGGCCGACCGATTGGCGGAGCGGGCGGTGGACCTTGATCTTTACCTGGTGGGTTCGGATGAGGCAATGCCCCTCCCGCAGCGAGGAGCACCTGTTCGCTTGCAGCGGCCGGACTGGCGCAGCTATGCCTGGACGACGGTCTATGTCGCGGTGACCACGGCGCTGGCGACGCCGCTGCTGGCGGTATTCGATCTGGCCAATGTGGTCATGGTGTTTTTGCTGGCGGTGGTATGGGCGGCGCTGCGATACGGGCGCGGGCCTGGCGCCTGGGCGGCGCTGGCGGCGGTACTGAGCTTCGATTTCTTCTTCGTACCGCCGCGCTTTACCTTTGCGGTAGGCGACACCCAATATGTATTTACCTTTGCCATGATGCTGGGCGTTGCCCTGGTCATCGGCCAGTTGGCCGCCAAGCTGCGCTTCGAAGCCGACGTAGCCCGCCGCCGCGAGCAGCGGGCGGATGCGCTGGCGGGGCTCGCACGCGAGCTTTCCGGGGCGCTGACGACGGAGCAGATCGTGGGTTTGGCGCTGAGCCGGTTGACAGGCCTTTTCCAGGCCCATTGTGCCTTGCTGCTGCCGGACTCCCACGAGCGCGTAAGGCCCATGAGCGTTGATCCGTCCGCCGAGACCGCCCCGGGGGCGATGCCGGTGGATTGCGAGATTGCCCAGTGGGTGTATGACCGACAAACCGCGGCCGGGAAGGGTACCCATACCTTGTCCGCCAGCCCGGCGCATTACCTGCCGTTGAAGGCCCCCATGCGCACGCGTGGCGTGCTTGCCCTGCAGGCGGCCGACCCGGCGCTACTCGATGAGCCGGAAGATAGGCGCTTGCTGGAAGCTTGCGCCGCGCAGATTGCCCTGGCGCTCGAGCGGGTACATTTTGTGGAAGTCGCGCAGGACGCGCTGGTGAGCATGGAAGGCGAACGCTTGCGCAACGGTCTGCTGACCGCGGTCTCGCACGATCTGCGTACACCATTGACCGCCCTGGTCGGCCTGGCCGATACCCTGGGACATGCCGGGCTCAGCGACGCCACGCGGAGGGAGTTGGTCCTGGCCGTGGGCGAGAAGGCCAAAGGGATGGCGGAGCTGGTGGAAAAGCTGTTGGATATGGCCCGTTTGCAAGCAGGGGCGGTCGAATTGCGGCGCGGTTGGCATTCGCTGGAAGAGGTGCTGGGCTCGGCCCGGCGCCAGCTGGATACGGTGCTGTCGCGCCACCGGGTGTTGAGCCGCTTGCCGCCCGAATTGCCGCTGTGCGAGTTCGATCCGGTATTGCTGGAGCGTGTGCTGGTGAATCTGTTGGAAAATGCCGCCAAATACACGCCGCCGGGCAGCGAGATTTGCATACTGGCGCAGCACGGCAACGGTCGCTTGCGCGTTTCGGTGGATGATGACGGCCCTGGGCTGCCGGGTGGGCGAGAGGAGCGGCTGTTCGATAAATTCGAGCGCGGCGAAAGCGAATCGGCCTCTCCCGGGGTGGGCTTGGGGCTGGCCATTTGCCGAGCCATTGTCGAAGCGCACGGTGGACGCATCCTCGCCGAAAACCGCGCCGAGGGTGGCGCCCGCTTTACCTTTACCTTACCGCTTGGGACGCCGCCTTCCATGGCGGAGGCCGAGCTGGAACCGAGTTGAGTTGATCATGAGCGCGCAACGTCTACTGATCGTCGAGGACGATCCGCATATCCGCCGATTTGTCCGTACCGCCCTGGAGGCGGAGGGCTTTACGGTTCACGAAGCCGAGACCGTGGCACGGGCCTTGATCGAGGCGGCCAGCCGCCAACCCGAGCTGTTTATCGTGGACCTGGGCTTGCCGGACCGCGACGGCCGCGAGCTGATAGCGGAGTTGCGCACCTGGTCGCAGGCGCCGGTGATCGTGCTGTCGGCGAGGGACCGGGAAGAAGAGAAGGTGGCGGCGCTCGATGCCGGTGCGGACGACTATTTGGTCAAGCCGTTTGGCGTCCCCGAGTTGATGGCGCGGGTGCGGGCGCAATTGCGCCGTAGCAGCGCCAACCTTCAGCCTGACCGCACCGTGGTGTGCTTTGGCGAGATCCGCGTGGACTTGGCCGGCCGCGACGTTCGGCGCTGCGGCGCACCGGTCCATCTCACGCCTATCGAATACAGGCTGCTGGCGGCGCTGATGAAGGACCATGGCCGGGTGATCACGCACGAGCAACTCTTGAAGACGGTATGGGGTCCTGCCGCAAGCGGGCGCGATCATTACCTGCGGGTATACATGGGCAATTTGCGGCAGAAGCTGGAGAAGGATTCCAGCCAGCCGAAGCACTTGGTAACGGAACTCGGCGTGGGGTATCGGCTCGTCGGGGTGGAGTAAAGCTGGACGAATTCAGCTCGGCGGGTTCGCCGCTGATTCCTCGGCCGGTGGGGGTGCCAGGACCGCCAGCAGGCTGGCTTGGACATCCAGCGCCGTTTGCAGCCGAATCTGCTCGCCTTCCAAGGCCTTCGCGTTGGCTTCAATCGCCGCAAGCCGCGCCGTTAAATCCCGATTCAGGGTCAATTGCTGGTTCAGCCGCTCCGCCTCCCTGGCACCCATGGACTCCAGGCCGGATACCTTGCCCTGCAAGGTGGCATTGGCCTGGGCGAGCTTCTCACCGGCGAGTTCGGCTTGTCGCAATGCCTTCCGAACCCCGGCCAGGTCCGCCGAGGTCTTTGCCAATTCCTGATGCACCCGCGTGAGCTCGTCCTGCTTGACGATCGCTGTTTGGCTAAGCGTACGGATTTCCATCTGTAGTTGCTGCACCTGGTGCTCGTGCCTACGCTGCTCCTGTTCTCGCTGATCCTTCACCGATTGCCGGTAATGTTCCAGCGCCTCTCTCGCGTGCTTGTGCTTCTCCTCCAGCGAGAGCCGATGGGCTTCATTGTCCTTGAGCCTGTCACCAAGGTCGGCAAGCTGCTGCGTCAGTCGTTCATTGGCGGTTCGGGCCGTTTGCAAGGCTTGCCGGGCCTCGCCATGACTATGCTGCTCCGCTTGAAGGGCGGCATCGCTACGCTGCAATTCGGCCTGCAAGGCGGCAGCTTCAGCCTGCTTTCGGCTCAATTCCTCATCCTTTTGCCGCAACTGGCTGTCGGACTGGCTGCGCAATTCCACGAGCTGACGGGCGGCGTCTTCCTGCAGGCGGGCGGCTAAGCGCTGGATAAGGTCCTGTATCGCTTCGCCTACCTGGATTTCACTGCCGGCGGCATGGCCATTTTCTTCTTCCAACTCACGTAGATAGCGCTGGATCGTGGTCTTCGAGCCGGTGTTGCCCAAGGCTTGCCGTATGGCGTCGATGGAAGGGTGCTTACCCTGGGCCATCAAGGCATCCCGTGCGCGCTGGACCTCGGATTTGTGGATGCCGGCTCGTGCCATGGTAGGTCTCCCGATAATTTCGTAACATATTACGTAATATGTAAATACACCATGATTCTAGCAAGAATTTCCATTAATTATTCAGAAAATAAAGGCGTGATAATGATGGATTATCACGCCTCATGTGCCGGTACTGCGTCAAATTCGGGTTGGTACGGTACGAAACCCTGTTTCTTGTGTACGCCGCCCCGAACAGAAGGGCGCCCGCGCAAGTAATTAATCCCCATGAGGCCAATCCCTGCGGCCAGGCGCGATGCTTTAAAATTCCTACCCAAATGGCATTACAACAAAGCCGCACCCAGCGGCGGATACCAGGGAGGAACCGCATGCCAGTCAATCGCCACGTCCGATTGCTTACCCCGCTTGAGTCGGAATGCCAGGCGCACCGGGCCGTAACGGCTCCTTTGATCCGCCGCTGCGTCAGCGTCTCCGCCGAACAATAAGTCGTGAACAAGGTAGTCAAGCATGGGTAATGAATACATCGCCGAGAAACGCGTTGAGCACTCGGCTGTCGCCTGCGAACCGGACATGATCGCGCCGGACCCCAGCAAGCCTATGGTCTTGCTGCCGTTCGTGACCTATGCCACCTTCGATACGGCGGTAGACACCGCCAGTCATGGCAACGGCAACCAATACCCGCTCTATATCAGTACCTCGCACGTGCCTCACTGCCTGGGCGGCCCGCCGGGCGGCCTGGGCAAGACATCCAAGACCTGGAACGGCAAGTTCAAGACGACCGAGAACAGCAGCACCGTAAAGGTGGGGCCGGGTTGGCAGATCCATCACCAGCATGGCGGCACCATCAACAACGGCAATGCCAAGGCCAAGGTCTTTACCGCCGTCGACGCCGGCAGCCCCGCGCAAAAATGCCTGGCCATGCTGCGGGTGCAGTTCGAGCGGCTGAAGCAGGGCTCCAAGAATCAGTTGAGCGAACGGCCGGGCGGCTTCGTCAAGGATATCGGCAAGGGCGCGCTGGATACCGTCAAGGGCTACGGCGAAATGGCGTCCGACGCCGGCAGTTCCGCAGCCAGCCTGTTCTCCCTGGAGGGACTCAAGGCAGCCGGCCGGGCCATCAAGCAGACGGCCGGTTCGGTGATGGATGCCATCTCCGGGACGGTACGTGAAGTTGCCGAGGTCGGCAGCGCCATCGTCAACGACGAGCTGTCCATCGACGACATCGTCGATGGCATGGAAGACCTGGCCGGCGAGCTGGGCGAAGAAGCGCTATGCGCGCTGGCCGCCCAGATGCAGGAGATTGCCGACAAGCCCGAAGCCATGGGCGAGGCATTGGGCGGCCTGATGACCGAGGTAGCCATACAGGTGGCCGCCGCCCTGGTATCGGGCGGCGCCGCCAATGCCGCCGCAGCGGGGGCGAAAGCCGCCAAGGCAGCCAAGGCGGGTGGCAAGGCCATGGACCTGGGAGCCGGCCTGGCCAAGAAACTCAAGGGCATGGGCCTGAAGGAAGGCGATTCCTTCAAGGACGTGATCCAGAAACTGAAGGACCGCCGCCGGAAAGGCCAGGACAAGACCCCCGACAAGGCGCCGGCCGCCCCCAAGCCCGAGGCCGCCGCCCCCAATCCGCCTGCCAACAGGGACTCCCACAACAAGGGCAGTGCCGATGGCGAAGGGGAGGTCTGCCCGCTGTGCCCCACCACCGCCCACCCGGTCAATCCGGTGCTGGGTTGCAAGGTGCTGGCGGGCGAGGGCGAGCTGGACTTTAGCCTGCCCGGTCCCTTGCCCTTGGTATGGCAACGCAACTACGCCAGCAACAGCCGCGAAACCGGCTGGTTTGGCCAGGGCTGGGCCGTGATGTTCGGCATGCTGCTGGAAGAAAGCGACAACGGCGAAGTCATGGAGCTGGTCGATACGACCGGCCGCCGTATCCGCTTCCCTCGTGTCGCGCCAGGGCGCAGCTTCTTCTCCCGCTACGAACAGATCACCCTGGCATGCAGTGCCGCCGGCGAGTACAGCCTGGTATCGGGCGACGGCGCGCGCCTTTTCTTCGGTCAACCGCATCCGCAACGGCCCGATCAGTGGCTATGCAGCGGCCTGGCCGATGCCAACGACAACCGCATCCGGCTGGAATACCAGCCCATCGCGGCCCGTCCCCAGGACGCCAAACCCGCCCTGCAAGCCCAACCCTGCTACCTGATGGACAGCACCGGCGAGGCACTGCAACTGGATTACAGCCCGGTAGGCCGCTTGCTGCGCGTCAGCCTGCTGTGCGGGCTTAGCCCTAACCAGGGGGCCAGCGGCAGCGCCATTGCCGCCGAAATCCTCAACCGCAAGATCGCCGATAGCGTGCTGGCGCGGCTGGAGATTGCCCGGCGCGACCAGACCGCCTTGCAGGCGCAAGTGCTGGTGGAATACCGCTACAACGCGGAAGGCGACTTGGTCAGTGTGCTGCGCGATGGCGGCGAAGCCCGCCGCTACCAATGGCGCGACCACATCATGGTCGGCCACACCGTGCCCGGCGCACTGCAGGCACATTACGAATACGACCGCTACGACGCGGGCGGCAAGGTCATACGCCACTGGAGCAATGTAGGCCAGCAGTGGAACTTTGAGTACAGCAGCGGCCACACCAAGGTAGTCGAAGCCAAGGGTACCGCCGTCGAGCGCGCCACCCTCTACCACTTTGACGAAAAACGCCGCTGGACCGGCCTGACCGACGCACTGGGCGGCCGCACCATTTTCGAACTCAACCAATACGGCCACCGCGTGGCCACCATCGACCCGGATGGCACTGCTACCCGCTATAGCCTGGACGGCAAAGGCCGCCCCCTGGCAGTGACCGACGCGCTGGGCCATAGCACCCAGGTGCTCTGGCATAGCGAACTGGAACTGCCCACCCAGCTGATCGACGCACTGGGCCAGGCCACCAGCCTGGAATACGACGCACGCGGCAACCTGATCGGCCAGATCGATCCGGCCGGCAACGCTACCCGCTTCGAGCTGGACGCACGCGGCCTGCCTGTACGCATCATCGATGCCAAGGGCGGCAACAAGCGGCTGGAGTGGGATGCCCGCGCCCAGTTGATCGCCTATACCGACTGCTCGCAGCAGACCACCCGCTTCTGCTATAACGAGCGCGGCTGGCTAAGCAGCCAGACCGACGCCCTGGGCGCCACCACCAGCTACCATTACGATCCTGCCGGCCGGGTGCAATCCATCGACTATCCCGATGGCGGCAGCGAGCGCTTCGAATACGACCCGGCCGGCCGCCTGGTCGCCCATATCGACGCCCTGGGCAACCGTACCCGCTATGAGCTGGATGCCGACAACCAGCCGACCGCCCGCATCGACGCGCTGGGCGGTCGGCTCGAATACCGCTATGACCCCCACCGCCGCCTGATTGGCCTGATCAACCAGAACGGCACACCCTGGCAATTCCAGTACGACGCGCTGGATAGATTGGTGGCCGAAACCAACTTCGAAGGCAAGTTCAGCGCCTACGCTTATAGCGCCGCCGGCCAATTGATGGCCCAGCGCGAACTGCCGGCCAGCCATCCGGACAGCATCCTCACCCGTTTTGAACGCGATGCCCTGGGCCAGTTGCTGGCCCGCCATACCCAGGCCAGCGGCCAGGCATTGCAACGAACCCGTTACCAGTACGACCCCGCCGGCCAGCTGTCCCGCACCAGCAATGCCGATGCCGCCATCGAGTTCGGCTACGACCCGCTCGGCAACCTGCTGCAAGAAATCCATACCACCCACTGGCGCGACGAGCAGGGCAAGCGGCAACCACGGGTGCAGCAACTGAGCCACCAGTACGACCCCCTGGGCAACCGGATCGCCTCGACCCTGCCCGATGGCCGCACCCTCAACTGGCTGATGTACGGCAGCGGCCACCTGCACCAGATCAACCTCGACGGCGAACTGATCGCCGATATCGAGCGCGACGCAATGCACCGCGAAGTGGCCCGCAGCCAAGGTAGCCTGCACAGCCAGTTCCAGCTCGACGCCATGGGTCGGCTGGTGGACCACCGCGTCAGCGCCCGCAGCCTGGGCCAGCAGCCCCAGGTAGGCGTAGGCGTCCAGCACGGCAGCCGCATCGCCCGCCACTGGCGCTATGACCGCGCCGGCCAGGTGCTGGAGATCAACGACGCCCGTAAAGGCCGTACCGAATACCACTACGATGCACTTTCCCGCATCCGCTCGACCATCGGCCCCAAGCTGGCCGAACAGTTCGAGTTCGACCCCGCCCACAATCTGTTGCCGGCCAACGGCCACAGCCCGCTCAAGGACAACCGGGTCACCGTCTTCGAAGACAAACGCTACCGCTACGACAGCCACGGCCGCCTGGTGGAAAAGCGCAGCGGCAGCAGCCAGAACAGCACCGTATTGCAGCTGGAATGGAATGCCGAACACCAACTGGTAAAAGCCACTACCACCCGCAGCAAGGGTGCAGGCCAAGCCAACCGGGTAAGCGAAACCTACTACGGCTACGACGCCCTCGGCCGCCGCATGAGCCGGCAAAGCCGCGAATGGATCGCCCCGGCCGGCCAGACCGATACCCCCGCCCACACCACCCCTGGCAACAGTGCCTGGTTCCTGTGGGACGGCAATCGGTTGCTGCAGGAAATCCTGGTCAGCCCCAACGCCGCCGACCCGGCCCAGCGCAGCCAGACCCATACCACGGTCTACGAGCCGGACAGCTTTATCCCGCTGGCCCGGTTAAGCTGGACCACCTCCGCCAAGGACACCGCCCTTGCGCCACCCCAGCCTGCTGACTGGATGGCGCAACGGATGGCCTTCTTCGACCAAGCCCAGGCCACTTACAGTGCCCAGCACGGCTTGGTGCCGGATGATGACGACTTCCTCCTGCAGGTAGCCCAGGCTAACGCCGGCCAGCCCGCCGAGCCAAACAATCCGGTGGCCATTACCTGGTACCAGTGCGACCATCTGGGCACCCCACAGGAACTGACCTCGGCCAACGGCGACATTGTCTGGCAGGCTAGCTATAAGACTTGGGGCAATACGGCCACGGTGGAATGGGTAGCCGCTGACGGCGCCGTGCAGGCTCAGCAGTCGCACGCAGCGGCGGTCGAGCATGCCCAGGTGCAGCCTTTGCGCTTCCAAGGGCAGTACTTCGACGCGGAGACGGGACTGCATTACAATCGGTTCAGGTACTACGATCCAGATGTGGGGCGGTTTGTATCGAATGATCCGATTGGGTTGGCGGGTGGGGATAATGTTTACCAGTATGCACCGAACCCGATATCTTGGATTGATCCATTGGGGCTGGCAAAGTGCCCATGCGATTGCCTGAAAAAAGGTAACCAACAAGGAACTGGCCCATACCGGGGAGGGTCGTATGGTGGTACTACTGCTCCCGGCATCGAATCACATCATGCACCCGCTAATAGCGTTAGCCCACTTGCCAAGAGTCAAGGGCCTGCTATACAAATGGCTCCTGCAGATCACGCAAAGACCATGAGTCACGGGCATCAGGGTAATGCAGGGAAGGCCTATCGTTCAGGCATTCAGGCGATGCTCGATGCTGGAGACTGGCGTGGCGCAATGGCGACTGAGCTTAAAGACATTCGGCGTGTTGCTGCTCAAACGGGCAATCCTAGAAAGTATAATGAGGCAATGCAGGAAATGTTGGCTTACGCAAAGTGCAAGGGTCTTCTAGATAAGAAATAAGGGGCTTTAATGAAAAAATCAGACTTTGATCAGTGGCGCAGCGATCTTATGAAACTTGATCGTTATGAGGATGCCGAGGATGGCAAGGCTTTTGTTGCATTAGCTGGGCAGGCGCGCGGGAATTTCGATGAGGATGTGATTGGCGTGCTGCTGGATACCTTTTGCAATGAGGACGATTACGGAATTCAGGAGGCTGTTCTTGGTATTCTGGATGATGCGGAGCCAGAAATGTATTCTAAAATTCTCGCGAGGAAATTCACATCATTGCTGCTTAATGCAAGCGAGCAAGAGTGGCCATTGTTAATAATTGGCAGGACCATGAATTCAGGCGATGCTAGAAGAATAAGCGCCGTTGTACGTGCGGCGGCTGATGATAAGCTTCATCTCTCAGGCGGGGCAATGGACAATTTTATTCGTAGCTCATTCTTTACAAGTGAATATCCAGAGATAGCACCATATTTGTAAACCTCAGGAGCAAAGTAGGGTAGCGGTGGGTCTTCGAATACAGCAGCGGCCACACCAAAGTGATCGAGGCGAAGGGCACCGCCCTGTGTGCGCCACTCTTTATCACTTTGACGAGAAACGTCGCTGGACCGGCCAGACCGACGCCCTGGGCACCACGACCAGCTAACACTACGACCTTGCCGGCCGTGGCGGTGTGGGCACACGTCAACTAATCCAGACGATATGCACTTAGGACATATAGTATTACGGTAATGTCTATAAGAATTTCCAAGACCCCAGTGATGAAATTCTTCTGGATTGGTGGTTGTAACTGAACGGCAGCAATGATTGGGAGGTTGCCCGTTGGCCAGCCCGTTCGCCCTACCGCCCAACGGAGACAGCTGCGTTGCTGCGTTGGACGTGGGCAATGATCCTGATGCAGTCCATGCGGTCACGAATCGTATGCGGTTTGCTGAAACTCACTGTCGGTTGCATCGACATAATCAGCGAAAGCGGCCACTTGCGCGGGGTCGCTATCGGTAAAGGATGGCAGTTGTCGAATAGTCAGCGACAACAATCGGAGCGCGATGCTCAGCAACATGTTGTACGTGGCAGGGTCTGGCGGAAGGCGATAGCTCCACGAGTCACTAGATCGATGATGTCGGGCGGTGAGCGAGGACAGATTGGGGTGGGTCATCCCACAAAGCAGCGCGTAAAACAGCTTCAATTCACCCTGTTTCGTGTTTCCGATCTTCAGGCTCCGCTGCTGCTCCTTCTGCCGATCTCTGGTTTGAATCTCAGCGAGAATCGCGTCCAGTTCCTGCCTCATTGGTTCATCAGGCGGCTCGCCGGCTACTGCGTTCTGGTACAGCGTAAGGATCTTGTCATCTGAGGACACATTTTCCTTCTCCAACTGAAGGCAATAATCTGGCGTGTTCAGCACATTGATGAGGTCGGTCAGGTGCTCCAGCATAGAGCGGATCTGACAGGCGCAATGCATGCCGTCCCCATGGTCGAGCAAGCACAAAGTGACGTGAAATTGCTCGAATATGGACAAAGTATAGAGGCGGGCAAAGTAGCCTTCCTTCGTCGTAGGGCTAGCTGCGGCGCATAGCCACGTTTCGCCCGATGCAATGGCTTTCGAAGCCAACTGCCGAAGTAATGATTGATTCGCAGACACAGGCAACCCTCCTGTACTGACCCCAGCGTCGGGCGGGTCTTTAGACCTCTGGCTTATGGCAAACCACTTCAATATTGTGCCCGTCCGGATCTATGACGAAAGCGCCATAGTAATTCGCGTGGTAATGCGGGCGCAGGCCAGGCGCACCATTGTCTTTACCGCCCGCCGCCAGTGCCGCGCGATGGAAAGATTCGACTTGCTGGCGATTCTCGGCCACGAACGCCAAATGAAGATGCGCCGGCTTTTCATGGGTTTGAAACAAGCACAATGAAGCCTTGCCGTCCGAGCTAAGCTCGATTCCGTGCGGCCCTTCCTGGACAATAGCCAGGCCGAGCGGTTCGAGTGCCTTTAGAAAGAATACTTTGCTCGCTGCATAGTCGCTGACACCGAAAACGACGTGGTCAAACATGGGTTCTCCTGAGGTGTGTTGGAAGGCACGAGGCTTAACCGTGATTCAAACGAGTCTTGGGTCTTGGCTTTTCAGGTGGCTAGCTTGCGCCAGCAATCGCCGACCACTCAGGCGAAGTGCTCCGCGTCAGCGGGCGGGACGACCCAGCTATGCATTCGCTCCTCGTAGACGGAGACCCTTGGCGCCGGGAAGTTCGGATCGGCGAACCCCCCGACGGGGATGGCTAGGTATTCCTCCAGCCCCTCAAGCTCGTAGTAAACCGTCGAGCCGCACTGGGGGCAGAAGTGGAACCTGACGCGGGATCCTTCGTCACCGACGCGCACGTACTCGGTTGATGTGCCCGAAAGCGTTACGTTCTGGCGAGGGAACCTGGCTTGCTGGCCGAAGACGCTGCCTGTCCTGCGCTGGCAGGCCAGGCAGGGGCAGATGGAGATGCGTACCGGTTCGCCGACGACCTGGGCCGTGAGCTGACCGCAACTGCAGGATGCGAGGCGCTGAGACATGGGGTTGAGGGCTCGTAGAAGTCAATGGCAGGATAATAGCAGGGTGGCGTGCTTGTTCATCAACCCGCGGCTCATGGTCGGCTCTCCTTTTCTTTCATGCATGTGTCCCGCAAGTAAAAATACCCCTATACGTTTGTATAATATCAACCCGGTGCATTGGGAGTTAAAATTAAAAAATATAAATCCACTGGATTCCAGCCATGCTTGCCCGCCGTATACCTCTCACAATTATCGTAAACGGACATGCCACGTGGAACGATACTTATACCTACAGCCATGGCCAGCAGACTTCGTGGTCCTGGTATGCTAGAAATGATGCATGGCCGCATTTGACGGTTTCTACAAATGTTTGGGAGGCCGATGCAAATGGGAATTGGGTGGGCTTCCATCTTAGCGTTCCGAGCACGATTCGCCGGGGGATGAATATGCGTTTCACCTATAGCATCTCGGCCGCCAATGTAGTTGCATTCAGCAATTTTTCGACGACGGGCCTCCCGGCTCAAGTCGCTCAAGAAATCCGTAATTATACGGCGGACAATGCCCAAATGGCCGCTCTGTTATCGTTGGCGCAAATACTTGTGGCTTATGCAATAGCCAATCCAATGGCATAGGTTTTCTTACTGGATTATTCCGGGCACGTGGACAATCGGCCACGACCTGGCCAAGCCGTTCGAGGTAGTATTGGCCTGGCCGCATAGACCCACACTACCCAAGCCCCTTGAGCACCCTGGACCGCTACCTAGAAGCCGCGACCCGCGCCAACACCCGGCGCAGTTATGCCGGCGCCGTCCGCCATTTCGAAGTCGAATGGGGCGGTTTTCTGCCGGCCACCGCCGACGCCGTTGCGCGCTACCTGGCCGACCATGCGGAAAAGCTGGCCATCAATACCCTCAAACAGCGTCTGGCCGCCTTGGCGCTCTGGCATCGCGAGCAGGGCTTTCCCGATCCCACCAAGGCGCCGGTGGTGCGCAAGGTGCTCAAGGGGATACAGGCGCTGCATCCGGCGCGGGAGAAGCAGGCGGTTCCGCTGCAGATCGACCAGTTGGCACAGGTGGGTGCGTGGTTGGACCAGTCCATCGCAACTAGCCGGCAACAAAATAACCGGGCGGCGGAGCTGCGCCATTGCCGCGACAAAGCTTTGTTGCTGATCGGCTTTTGGCGTGGTTTTCGCGGCGATGAATTGATGCGCTTGCAGGTGGAGTTCATCGAGCTGGTACCGGGGCAGGGCATGTCATGTTTTTTGCCCAGAAGCAAGAGCGACCGTGCGCTGCGGGGCCGGACGGTGCGGGTGCCGGCCTTGGCGCGGCTCTGCCCGGTCGAAGCCTACCGGGACTGGATCGCCGTGGCGGGCTTGACCGCGGGTCCGGTGCTGCGAGGGGTGGACCGCTGGGGGCGTATCCGTTCCGGCGGTTTGCATGCCAGCAGCCTGATCCCCATCTTGCGCCGCCTGTTCGCCGCCGCCGGCCTGGCCGCGCCGGAAGGGTTCAGTAGCCACTCGCTGCGCCGTGGCTTTGCCGGCTGGGCCAATGCCAACGGCTGGGATGTGAAGACCTTGATGGAGTACGTCGGCTGGCGCGATGTAAAGTCGGCCATGCGCTATATCGATGCGGCCGATCCGTTTGCGGGCATGCTGGCCGAAGCGGGAGCGGGTACGCCGCTGCGTTTGCCCGGAGATTGAACCGGCGCCCGGCGCGCCACGTAAGGAACTACCCTTCCACGCCGCCAGGGGCTAGGCTTTAGCTATCGATCTCCTGTGCGAGCGTCATGACCACTATCGCCATCATCCCTGCCCGAGGCGGCAGCAAGCGGATTCCGCGCAAGAACGTCAAGCCCTTCCACGGTAAGCCCATGATCGCCTATTCGATCGCCGCCGCGCGGGCCTGCGGCTTATTCGACCGGGTGGTGGTCAGCAGCGACGACGCCGAGATCATGGATCTGGCACGCGAATTGGGCGCGGAAGTACCGTTCGTTCGGCCTGCCGATTTGGCGGATGACCACGCCACCACCATTGCCGTGATCCAGCACGCCATCCAGGCCCTGCAGGCGGACGGGGCCACGCCGGCGCATGTCTGTTGCATCTACGCAACCGCACCCTTTGTGCAGGCGGACTATCTACGACAGGGCTACCGTGCTTTGTTGGATCGCCCGGACAAGGCCTACGCCTTCTCCGTTACCTCCTTTCCTTTCCCGGTACAGCGTGCGATTCGGCTGGATGGCGACGGCTGCGTCGATGCGCTTTATCCGCAGTACCGCAACACCCGTTCGCAAGATCTGGAGGAGGCCTTCCATGATGCTGGCCAATTCTATTGGGGAAGGGCGGATGCCTGGCTAGCCGGCGAGGTGATCTTTTCGCCCGCCTCGTTGCCGGTGGTCTTGCCCCGCTATCTGGTCCAGGACATCGATACGCCCGAGGATTGGCGTCGGGCCGAGTATTTGTATGGCGCGCTGTTGGCCGGCGGCGAGATCGCGGCATGAAGGTGCTGATCCGCGCCGATGCCTCGGTCGCCATCGGTTCCGGCCATGTCGCGCGTTGCCTGACCTTGGCCAAGGTATTGCGGCTTGCCGGCGCGCAGCCCGTCTTTGCCTGCCGCGCCTTGCCCGGTCATGCCTTGGCGGTCATTGCGGGGCAGGGCTTCGAAACGGTTGCCTTGCCGGCGGGCTACAAGGACGAAATGACCGGCGATATCGAAGCAGCCTTGCCTTGGCGAGCCGATCTGGATGCGCTGCAAGCCGCGCTGCCGGGCCAGCGCTTCGACTGGCTGCTGGTCGATCATTACGGGCTGGGAGCGGCCTGGCAAACAGGCGCGCGCAGCTTGGCCGACCGGATTGCGGTGGTCGACGACCTGGCCAACCGTCCGCACGATGCCGATCTATTGCTCAATCAGAACCTGAATGCGGAGGCCTCGGCCTATGCCGGGCAGTTGCCGTCCACTTGCAGGCTGCTGCTTGGACCGCGCCATGCCTTGCTGCGGCCGGAGTTCAACGTGGGGCCGGTGGAGATCGCACCACGGGCGAAGCGGCTGCTGGTAAGTTTTGGCGGGGCGGATGCGCAGGGCGAAACCTTCAAGGTCATGACGGCATTGGCGGACCTGGACGAGCTGGAGGTCGATTTCGTCGCCGGTGCCGCCAATCCTGCCTGGCCGGCGCTGACGCAGGCGCTGGTGGGCCGTGAGCATTGGCGCCTGCACCGGCACGTGGACGACTTTGCCGGGCTGATGGCGCGGGCCGATCTGTTTATCGGCGCCGGCGGCGGGACCAGTTGGGAGCGGGCCGCCCTGGGCTTGCCCAGCATCTGTATTGCCATTGCCGCCAACCAGGTGGGCAATGCCGAACGGCTGGCCTTGGCCGGCGCGCATCTCTACCTGGGCCAGGCAGACGCGGTGACCGCCGAGATGCTGCGCGCCGCGGTCTCGCTGCTGGCCGGCAATGTCGGCCTGCGCCACAGCCTGGCCGCGCGTTCGCGTGCCTTGGTCGATGGCAAGGGTGCTGCGCGGGTGGCGGCTGCACTGCTGACGGGAGCACTGCGTTTACGGCCGGCCACCTCGGCCGATGCGCAACTGTTGTTCGACGGCCGCAATGCCGCCGAGGTGCGGCGCTGGTCCTTGAACGATGCCGCCATCGACTGGGACGGACATCTGGCGTGGCTACAACGCAGCCTGGCCAATGCCGAGCGCGCCTTGCTGGTGGCTGAGGCTCCGGATGGCCCGGTGGGTGTGCTACGTTATGATCGTATTGAGCCGCAGCGGGCCGAGGTGTCCATCTATCTGCTGGCCGGGCGGGAAGGGCGCGGCTGGGGACAGGCGCTGCTGGCGGCCGGCGACCGTTGGATCGCCGAGTACTGGCCAGGCTTGCAGGCCATCGCTGCCGTAGTCAAACCGGCGAATGTCGCTTCCCTGAAATTGTTCCAAGCGTTGGGCTACCGGCAGCAAGACTGCCATTTTGAACGAACGCCGCCGTTTTGAACGGTCGTGCAGGAGATCGCCCATGAGTGCCTTCAAGATCGGCCATCGCGCCATCGGACTGGATGCGCCGCCCTTTGTCATCGCGGAGATGAGCGGCAACCACAACCAATCATTGGAGCGGGCCTTGGCCATCGTCGAGGCGGCGGCCAAGGCGGGCGCCCACGCGCTCAAATTGCAGACCTATACGCCCGACACCATGACGCTGAACCTGGACGAGGGCGAGTTCCATATCGGCGATCCGAACAGTCTCTGGGCCGGCAGCTCGCTGTATAAGCTGTACGGCGAGGCCTATACCCCGTGGGAATGGCACCAGCCCCTGTTCGAACGGGCAAACGCGCTGGGCATGCTGGCGTTCTCCACGCCCTTCGACGAGTCGGCGGTGGATTTCCTGGAAAGCCTGCAGGTGCCGGCCTACAAGATCGCCAGCTTCGAGAACACCGATATTCCCTTGATACGCAAGGTGGCCGCGACCGGTAAACCCATGATCATTTCCACCGGCATGGCCAATGTCGCCGAGCTGGACGAAAGCGTGCGGGCGGCCCGCGAGGCGGGTTGCGCGCAGCTGATCCTGCTCAAGTGCACCAGTACCTATCCCGCTACGCCGGCCAATACCCATCTACGTACCATTCCACACCTGCGCGACCTGTTTGGCTGCGAGGTCGGCCTGAGCGACCACACCATGGGGGTGGGCGCATCGGTTGCCGCGGTGGCATTGGGCGCGACCGTGCTGGAGAAGCATTTCACCCTGCGGCGCGCCGATGGTGGCGTCGATGCCAGTTTTTCGCTGGAGCCGGACGAAATGGCCGCCCTGGTGGTGGAAACCGAGCGGGCCTGGCAGGCCTTGGGCCAGGTGCAATACGGCGCCACCAGCGCCGAACAGAAGTCACTGGTATTTCGCCGCTCGCTCTATGTGGTGGCGGACGTGGCGGCTGGCGAGACGCTTAGCCATGCCAATGTCCGCGCCATCCGCCCCGGCTTGGGTCTGCCGCCCAAGCACCTCGAACTGGTCATCGGGCGCCGCGCCGGCCAAGCCATCAAGCGCGGCACGCCCCTGGCCTGGTCCCTGCTGGCATGATGCGGGCCGGCCTGATCGGCTGCGGCCGCATCGGTTGCGAATTCGACAGCGATGCCGAACGGATCGGCATCTATACCCACGCCGCAGCCTGGCGCGCTGCCGAAGGCGTGGAGTTGTACGCCATCGCCGATCCCGATCCGGCCAAATTGGCCAACTGCGGCGAACGCTATGCCATCCCGCTCGAACGGCGCTATACCGATCCCGCCGCCATGCTGGCCACGGAGATGCTGCAACTGGTCAGCATCGCAGCGCCGGACCGGTTCCACGCAGGTCTGGCCGAACAAGCCTTGTCCACACCCGGTATGCGCGGTGTGTTGCTGGAAAAACCGCTGGCCTTGAGCGTGGAGGAGGGCGCCCGCCTGGTGGAACAGGCCGCCGCTCGCCGGATCGCCCTGGCGGTGAACTATTCCCGCCGCTACTGCCCCGCCCACGAACGGGTCAGGGCCGCGCTGAGCAGTGGGAGCCTGGGACGCATCCAGCAGGTCGGCGGCTTCTATGGCAAGGGAATACGCCATAACGGCAGCCATTGGCTGGATCTGCTGCGCCATCTGCTGGGCCCGCTCGCCGCGCTGCAGGCCTGGTCCGGCGCAGCGGCCGATTTCGAGGGCGATCCCAGCCCGGATTTACGTATCCGGACGGCCCAGGGCGTTCAAGCCAGCCTGCTGGCCTGCGATCATCAAGCCTTCAGCCTGTTCGAAATGGATATCGTGGCCGAACGCGGCCGCATACGCATCCTGGAAAGCGGCCATCGCATCGAATGGTATGAAGTGGCCGACAGCCCCTATTACAGCGGCTACCGCTTGCCCGTGCTGCGCGAACAGGATGGCAGCGGCATGCGCGATCTGCTGCTGGCGGCGGTAGCGGACTTGCGCGATGCCGTGCACACCGGCCGCCAGCCGCGCTGCAATGGCCAGGATGGCCTGGCTGCCTTGCAGGCAGCCGAGGCGGCGGTCCGTTCCCTGGCGAGTGGCCGACAGGAGCCGCTCCCGTGACGCTGCTCAGACCGCCCCTTCTCGCGGTGGTAGCCGGCGATCCGGGCGGCGGCAATGCCATGGTGCCGGTCATCGAAGCCCTGCAGGCCGCCGGTTGGCCGCATCGCCTATACGCCTATGCCGAATCGGCCCGGCTCTGGCGCGAGCGGGGCTGGCCGGTGGCGGATGCCGCGCAGGTCGCCTTGGGCGATAGCCGCGCCGTGTTGTGCGCCAGTTCGGTCAATGCCGGGATGCACGAGCTGGACTGGATATTGGCGGCCCAAGGCGCCGGCCTGCCTTGCCTGGCCTTGCTGGATTTCTGGAGCAACTACCGGGCGCGTTTTCTGCGTGCCGGCCAGCTCTGCTTGCCCGATCTGATCGCCGTGCCGGATGGTTTGGCGCATGACGAGATGGTGGCGGCCGGTTTCCCGGCGGAAAGCCTGCTGATTTGCGGGCAACCCGCGCTGGACAAGGTGGCACGGCACGGCGGCATGCTGACGCCCGCCCGGCGCAGTGCCTTGCGCACCGCCTGCGGCGTGGCCGATGGCCAGGCCTTGCTGCTATTCGTCTCGCAGCCGCTGCGTCTGCTGGCTACCCAGCTGAAAGAACCGCCTGCGATAGATGAGGCTGCCGCCCTGCGCGATGTCGAGGCGGCTTTGGCTAGCCTGGGGCGGCCGCTGGCACTGCGCGTCAAGCCGCATCCGCGCGAGGATCCCGCCGATTTTGCCGGAATCGGCGCGATCTGGCCCGATACCCGCCTGGCGCCGGAGGCGCTGGCTCATGATTTGCTTGTTGCATCCGATATGGTGGTAGGCATCCATTCGATGCTATTGCTGGAAGCGTGCTATCTGGGCTGCCGGGTACTCAGTTACCAACCCGGCCGACCGGCTAGCGATCCTTTACCCTCGAATCGTTCGGGCCTTAGCCGGCGCTGTGACGATCCAGCCGAGCTGGCAGCCATGCTGGCCGGAATGCTGGACGCCCCGCCGCCGGCGCCACCCGCGCTGGATGGAAAATCCGCCCAGCGCGTGCTGGCCGGATTGGCGGCCCTGCTGGCTTGAACGAGATGGTCTGGAGTGGTCTTGCCCGATGCGGAAATTGGCTCTTCTTGGCGGCAACCCGGTACGCAGCACCCCTTTGCCCACCTATAACACGCTGGGCGCGGAGGAGCGCGCCGCCGTCAACGCCGTGCTCGATAGCGCCGTGCTGTCGCAATTTCTTGGCGCCTGGACGCCGGACTTTTACGGCGGCCAGCGGGTGCAGGCGCTGGAAAGGGCCTGGGAGGCGCATTTCGGCATCGCCCATGCGGTATCGATGAACTCCGCCACCTCCTGCCTCTATGCCGCTGTCGGCGCGCTGGGGGTGGGGCCGGGCGACGAGGTGATCGTCTCGCCTTACACCATGTCGGCCTCGGCCGTGGCGGCGGTGGTCTATGGCGCCGTTCCGGTCTTCGCCGATATCGATCCGGCCACTTTCTGCCTGACGGCCGACACCATCGCGGCGCGTATCACGCCCCGCACCCGGGCCATTATCGTGGTCGACCTGTTCGGCCAGCCGGCCGACTTCGACGCCATCATGGCGCTGGCCCGCCGCCACGATATCAAGGTGATCGAAGACAATGCCCAAGGTCCAGGGGCACGTTATCGCGGCCGCCCCGCCGGCACCCTGGCCGATATCGGGGTGTTCAGCCTCAACTACCACAAGACCATCCACTGCGGCGAAGGCGGCATCGCCGTGTGTGCCGATGCCCGCCTGGCGGAGCGCATGCGCTTGATCCGCAACCATGCCGAGGCGGTGGTCAAGCCCAAGGGCGAGACCGAGCTGGTCAACCTGGTGGGATTCAACTACCGCATGACCGAGATCGAGGCGGCAATCGCGGCCGAGCAATTGAAAAAATTGCCGCTCCTGCTTGCCGCCCGGCAGGCCAATGCCGCCCGCCTGAGCGCCGGCCTGGCCGGACTGCCGGCCATCACCTTGCCGTTTGTGCAGGCGGAAGTGGAACACGGTTGGTATGTCTACGCCATCAAGTACGACGCCGCCAGCGGCGGCGTGCCACGTTCCGTCGTGGCCCGCGCCCTGCGGGCCGAGGGTATCCCGGTGGGCGAGGGCTATGTCGAGCCGCTTTATCTGCAGCCCATGTACCAGCAGCGTATCGCCTTTGGCAGCGGCGGCTTCCCGTTCAGCTATCCCGGCTACCAAGGCAAGCTCGACTATGCGCGCGGCCTATGTCCCACCACCGAGCGGATGCATTTCGACTCGCTGCTGTACGCGGATTATGTGCATGCGGGCTTGTCGGAGGCCGATGTGGACAGCATCGCCGAGGCCTGGACGAAGGTACTGGGCCAGTTGGCGCAGCTAAGCGGATTGCCGGCATGAGCCGCCCCAGCGCCTTTCTCCGTGGTGCGCAAATTACCCTGCGCGCCTTATGCGAGGCCGATGCCGACGGCCCCTACGCGGCTTGGCTGAACGAGGCCGATATTTGCGCCGGCAACAGCCATCACGTCTTTCCCTATGGTCCGGAGGCGGCCCGCGACTATATCCGGGCCGCCAGGCAGCGCCAGGATAGCTTGCAGTTGGCCATCGTAAGGACGGCGGATGAGGTGCATGTCGGCAATATCGCCCTCAACCAGATCCATCCCCGCCATCGCTCGGCCGAGTTCGCGATCCTGCTGGGTGACCGCTCCGCGTGGGGCAAGGGCATCGCTAGCGAAGCAGGCAGGCTATTGTTGGCGCATGGCTTTTCCGCATTGGGCCTGCACCGGGTCTATTGCGGCACCTTTGCCGACAATGCCGGCATGATCGCGCTGGCGGGCCGGCTGGGTATGAAGGAGGAGGGCAGGCGCAGCGAAGCCGCCTGGAAGGATGGCCGATTTGTCGATGTGGTGGAGTTCGGGGTGTTGCGCAGCGAATACCGGCCCATGCCGGTTTGATGGTGGTTTTTAAGCGCACGGGTGTCTTCCCGGTAGCGCTGACCGAGAACAAGGACAGGAACGCAGATGAGTGACAATAAACAAGCGCTGATCGACTTCAAGACCGATGCCTGGAAGGACGCCGGCATGGTGGCCTGGTATTCCCAGCGCATGTTCGAGAACAGCGGTACCAACCAGCTCAAGCACCAGCTGGAAATGCGTTATATCGAACGCTATGCCACCGGCCCGCGGGTGTTGGACGTCGGTATCGGTACCGGCCGCGGCTCCATTCCTCTGGCCAAGCGCGGCATGGACGTGACCGGCATAGACAGTTCGCAGGCCATGCTGGATGAAACCCGCCGCTTGGCCGGCGAGACGCCGATGACCCTGACACCCGGCGACGTGGCCAAGCTGCCCTTGCCGGCGGCCGACTTCGACTTTCTACTGTCGCTCAATGTGGTGGTGCACTTCCCGCATTGGCGCGAGATCCTGCTGGAATGGGACCGCGTGCTCAAGCCTGGTGGCCGCATCCTGTTCGATATCCATTCGCTCGATCACCTGGAGGCGGTCTACGGGCCGGCGAGGCCACCGACAAGATGGTGGCGGCCGGCGAAGCCGCCTTCGGCAGCTATATGTCGCTGGCGCGTGCCAAGGACATCGTCGAATGGGCGGACAACCATGGCTACCGCGTGGTGGCCATCACCCCGGTGGGCGGCTTTGTCGCCAGTACCCGCAATCATTTTCTGGCCACGCTGGAAAGCCGGCATTGGTGGAACCGGCTGCTGGGCTGGATGACCACCGACCAAAAGCTATTCAATTTCGCCTTGTGGCTGGAGGAGGCGGTGGTCTGGCGACTGACCACCGCCGCTACCGGCCGCTTTATGGTGGTACTCGACAAGGTGGACGATCCGGCCGCCAACCAGGTGTGGCTGGCGGACCACGACAGGCGCAATGCAGCGTGGCGCAATGGCGAGCTCGACGCCGCCCTGGGCAAGCTGCCCGACGATTTCGGCGCCGCGCTGGATGCCGGCCTCGGCCACCCGCGCAGTGCCTATCTGTTCTATCAGATGCTGGAGACGGTTCGCCGCCTCAATCCGGCCCTGGGGGCCGACCGCTTGGTACCGGAACGGGCCAGGCAGCTGTTCGACGACTGGCGCCTGCAGGATGATCTGGATAGCTACGCCCTCAGGCTGGCCGCCGACTGGCGCCGCGGCGGCGACTTCGGCGCCAAGTTCGAGAGCAAGGGGGTGCCCTTGGGACCCGGCATGGAATACAACCTGTTGCGCGATGTGCTAACCGAGTACCTGAGAATTTTCCAGCAGGGAGAACAACAATGAAGCAGGGCGCAATCGTTTCCTTACTGTGGCCGCGTTATCACTCGGTGCTGACCGCCTTCTGCCAGCGCGAACCCGGCCTGCTGGTTTTGACCCAGCAGATCTACTGGGATGCGGCCACCGCCGCCACCCTGGAGCAGCTCGGCAGTCGCTTGGTCACCCTCGAAAGCTTGCTGGACGAAGCGGCGGACCTGCGTGTCCATACCGACGTGAACACGGTGCTGAACAAGTTGAATGGCTATTTCGCCACGCTGGGCTGGGAGGATATCAATAAGGAACTCGCCACCGAGGAAGCCGTATTCGCCGAACTGGTCAAACTGCGGGCCGATGCCGAGGTACCGGCCCAGGTCCGCCTGCTGGAAGCGCTGGAGATCGCCCAGGAGAGCCTGGATATCCGCCTCCTGGTGGTCAGCGAGGATGTCACCGCCCAATCCAAGACGGCGGTGATCTGGAGCAAGCGGCGCGAGGTGCCCAGCCTGCAACTGATGCATGGCGTGGCGCTGAGCAAGCCGTATACCGTGCATAGCCGCTTGTTCACCGACCGCCTGGCGGTGTATGGCCAGCGCGGCCTGGAAAGCTATGTCGACATCGGGGTGGATCCGCAGCAATGCTATATCGTCGGGAATCCGGCTTGGGACGGCTATGCCGGCCGCAGCGCGGATCGGGCGGCCTGCCGCGCCAGCCTGGCCGCCCGGCATGGGCTCAATCCGGCCAAGCCCTGGATCGTGTTCGCCACCACCTGGGCCGCCTACCTGACCGCGCTGTCCGATCCCCTGGCCTTCAGCCAGACCTTGAATGTTTTCCTGGACGCCGCCGGCGCCTTGCGCGAGGCCGGCATCGAGGCCGAAATCATCATCAAATCGCGGCCGGGTTCCGGCTCGGCCGAGGATGTGGCGCCCCTGGCCTTGGCGGCGGGGTTCGCCGCCGACGATTATTGCTTTGCCATGACCCATACCGAAGACTGGGTAGTGGCCGCCGATGTCATGGTGGGCGCGGATTCGAATATCCAGGTGGAAGCCATGCAGGTCGGTACCCCGGTAGTGAACCTGCTCAATTGGTTTGGCTTGCGGCTGGGCCCCAGTTTCGATGCCGATTCGGGGGTGCTGGAAGCGACCGAAGAGGAGCTGGCGCCCATCCTGGCGCATCTATTGGCCTCGGCCGAGACGCGCGCCCATCTCTCCGCCAAGCTGCAGGCCGCCGCGCCGCGCTATAACGCGGGGGTGGACGGGCTGGCCGGCCAGCGTACGGCCGAGTTGATGCGGCAATTGCTGCGTCCGGTCGAAGCCTCGCAATATATCTGGCAGCAATTGCTGGATGTGGCCCATATCGATGCTACCGGTTACCACGACGGACGCCGTCCCGACCTGGTCGATATGTTCAGCAATGAACCCAGGCTGCTGCTGGATATCGGTTGTGCCGCCGGCGGTACCGGTCTGTATTTCAAACAGAAGTATCCGGATGCCAGGGTCTGGGGCATCGAAATGAACGAAGCCGCGGCAGCCAAGGCCACGACCCGGCTGGACCGGGTGCTGGTCGGCAAGTTCGAGGACTTCGACCTGGCCTTGGAAGGTATCGAGCCGGGGACGCTGGATGCGGTGATCGTAGCCGACGTGCTGGAGCATATGTACAACCCCTGGCAGGTCTTGACCGCGCTCAAGCCGCTGCTATCGCCCCGGGCCCAGATCGTTTCCAGTATTCCCAATGTGCGCAATATCGGCCTGATGGAGGACCTGGCGCAGGGCTATTGGCGCTATGACTCGTGGGGGCTGTTGGATATCACCCATATCCGCTTCTTTACCTATAAGGAAATGCTGCGCTTCTACCACGAGACCGGCTACCACGTGGTGCGTTCGGTGCCGGGCATCGACCCGCGCCTGGCCAATCTCTACCAGCTCTTCCTCAACAAGGTACCGTGCGATATCGATGCGGGGCGGATGATCCTGAAGGGCGTGACGGCGGATGAGCTGGCCGAGCTGTGCGCGTTGCAGTTCTATATGCTGGTGGAACCCGGCGCCCAGGCCCTGGATAACTACGCGCCGCCGGCCTTGCCGGCGCCGCAGCCGGCCGACCGTTATCAGCGCTTTCTGCAGGAGCATCGGTTGTCCACGCCGGAGGCCAACCTGTTCGAAGCGCGCATGGCGCAGTGGGGCAAGCACCCGCAGATCCATATCGCCATCGTCGGCACCGAAGAGACCTTGCCGGCGCTGACCACCACCATTTCCTCGCTGGCCAACCAGCTCTACTACGCGATTCGCTTTACCGTGCTGGCGCCGGTCGAGCCGCCGGCGGAATTCGTCGCCGGCGAGCGTTTCGACTGGCTACGGCACGACGGCAATGTGCATGCCGGCCTCAATCAGTTGTTCGCGAGCTCGAGTGCCGACTGGCTGACGGTGCTGCAATGTGGCGATGAGGTGGCCGGACAAGCCTTCCTTTATTTGATGGAGGCGGCCTACAGCCACCCGGACTGGCAACTGCTGTACGCCGACGAAGACCGGATCGACGCCCCGGGCCGTTACGAGGGGCCACATTTCAAACCGGATTTCAGCCCGGACTATTTTTACGAACTGCCCTATATCGGCGATTTTTATTTGATCAGTCGCCCATTGTTCGGCCAGATTGGCGGCTACGACCTGAATCTGCTGGGCGCCGGCACCGCCGATCTATTGTTACGCGCCCTGGAAGCGGTGGGGGAGCAAGGCATAGGCCATGTAGCCGATGTGCTGTATCACCGTGCGGCCAAACGCAGCCTGGATCTGTTGCCCACCGACGAATCGCTGGCCGCCGGCCGTATCGCACTGACCGACCATTTCCGCCGTACCGGCGTCGCCGCCGAGGTGGAGGCCGGCCGCTTGGCGGGCACCTACCGGGTGCGGTATCAACACCCCGATACCCCGCTGGTCAGCATCATCATCGCCACCCGCGAGCATTTGCAGGATCTGCAAAACTGTCTGGAATCGGTTTCCAAGCAGACCAGCTGGCCGCAGATGGAAATCCTGATTGTCGATACCGGCAGCCAGGACGAAGCCACCTTGGCCTATCTACTGGAGCTCGATAGCCTCAACAGCAACCAGTTGCGCGTGTTCCACCTGCCCGAGGCCCTCAATCTGGCCCATATCCGCAATCTGGCGGCGGACCAGGCGCAGGGCGACTATCTGCTCTTCCTCGATAATGACGTGCAGGCGATCAACGCCGACTGGTTGCACGAAATGATGGCGGAAGCACAGCGGCCGGAAGTGGGCGTGGTCGGTGCCAGGCTGATCAATGGCGACGAGACGATCAACGAAGCCGGCCGGATTCTGGGCTTGCACGGCGTGGCCAATACGCCTTATCGCGGCCATCGCTTCGACGCCCCCGGCTATTTCGGACGCTTGCAGACGGTGCAGAACTACTCCGCCGTCGCCGCCAGCTGCATGCTGGTCAAAAAGGCCTTGTACCAACAATTGGGCGGCATGAACGAGGCCTTCGACCTCTACCACGCCGACCACGATTTCTGCCTGCGGGTGGGCGAGGCCGGTTTGCGCGTGCTATGGACGCCCTATGCCAATCTTTATCACAAAGGCGGCAGCAGCCTGTGCGACCCCGCCCTGATCAGCGAAGCCGACCGCAGCGAACGCGAAGAGCAGAATAGGGCGCTGCTGTACGAGAAATGGTTGCCGCGTCTCAGCAACGATCCGGCCTATAACCGCAATCTGTCGCTGCAGAACGAGCCTTTCCATATCGAACCGCGCCTGCTGCTGACCAAGCAGGCCCTGAGCTGGAAGCCGTTGCCGCGCCTGCTGTCCATGCCTGGCGACAGCGCCGGTTGTGGCAACTACCGGGTCATGCAACCGCAGCGCGCCGCCTATCGCAAGGGTTTGATCGACGGCTGGTCCAGCTTCGATCACTACAGCATCACCGAAATCGGCCGGGTGGCGCCCGATACCATCGTACTGCAGCGGCAGATGATGGACCACCAGCTGCCGTTCCTGCGCGAATACAAGCGCCATTACAACGCCAAGCTGGTTTTCGAGACCGACGACCTGTTCACCGACGTGCCCAGCAAGAGCCTGCACCGGCCGGATGTCCCACGCCAGCTCGATGCCAAGCTGCGTAATGCGCTGGCCTTCTGTGACCGCTTTATCGTTTCGACCGAACCGCTCAAGCAAGCCTTCGGCGACTTCCACCCCGATATCCGGGTCGTCAAGAACAGCATGGACTTCACCATCTGGGGCGATCTCAAACCCAAGCGGCGGGCGGGTAGAAAACCGCGCGTGGGCTGGGCGGGCGGCATGAGCCATTCCGGCGACCTGGAGATCATCTACGACGTGGTGCGCGAGCTGGCGGACGAGGTGGACTGGATATTCTTCGGCATGTGTCCGGAACCCATCAAGCAATATATCAAGGAGGTGCCGCCCGGCGTCGGCTTCGACGATTATCCGGCCGCGCTGGCCAGCCTCAACCTCGACCTGGCGCTGGCGCCGTTGGAATACAACGCGTTCAACGAGTGCAAGAGCAATTTGCGCATCCTGGAGTACGGCATCCTCGGCTATCCCATGGTGGCGACCGATATCCTGCCCTATCAGGGTGACTATCCCATCACCTTGGTACCGAATGATCCGGCCCGCTGGGTCGCGGCCATCCGCGAACACCTGGCCGATCTCGACGCTACCGCCAGGCAGGGCGACAAGCTGCGGCAGTACGTCATCGACCATTGGCTACTGGATGACCATTTGCCGGAATGGATGGCGGCCTGGTTCGAGTTCTGACGAAATAGGGTGGCTGTTGCCGGCCACCCTATGGACAGAAAATCCATAAATCCTTAAACAAGGAGAAGCGTCCCAAGTTTTCGTCCATGCATGTTCGCAGAGCCAGATGGCCGCCACCCGGCGGCTATTTCGGATTTTGGAGGGCATATCATGGAAAATATCAATCCGGTTCGTGGTTCCGACTTCTCGACAACGCCAAACGAACCGCCGGCGGACGATAGCGTCCCGACGCACTGCGAGGTGCTTCTTGAAAATCTGATGAACAACGACCCCGGGCTGGTAGGGCTCCATCTGAGCGGGCCGCAATTTACCGATGCCATGGTGCAGGACTTGGCCGCGGTATTGGTGCTGAATAATCAACTCACGTCATTGAAGCTGGCGGACAACGTGATCAGCCCAGCTACGACGGAGGCTTTATTCTACATGCTGATCGCCAACGTCACGCTTAAAGAGCTTTGTTTGCTCAATAATCAGCTCGACATCATCGGCACATACAATATTTGTACGGGCGCTGCTGCAAATCTATCCCTGCAATCGCTCGAACTGAGCAATAACAGGCTCGGTCTGGCGGGGGCGACGCAAATAGGCGTATTGCTGCAAAGGGAGAATGTGCGGCTGAGAGAACTCAGCTTGAATGAATGTCAATTGGACTTCCCCGCCACGCGCTTTCTCGCCAAGGGGCTTGCCGTGAATACGAGCCTGGTCAAACTCGAACTGCGTGCCAATTCCATAGACGACAACGGAGCGGAGGAATTGGCGGATGTGCTTCATTACAATAGTACGCTGACCGCGCTGGATTTAAGCGACAATCCGATCGGTGACCGGGGACGAAGCGTGCTGCTGGGCGCCGTGCAGAAGAATCGTCACTTATGCTACCTTGCCTTGAGTGAAACCCCTGCCCCCAATGCATCGCAAAGACGGACGATGGCCGCAATGGCAGCTGCATTGGAGAGCAATCAGCTATTGGCGCAGGCTGGCGCGGTGGAAGATGAGGCCAGCGGTGACGAAACCCGGACACGGCAATTTTACGAAGACGCCTGTCAACAATTTGCCCGCGGCAATTTCGAGAGAGCCAGAAACCTGTTCAATGCAGCCACGATGAATGGGGAAGAACAAGCTATGCGGTCCTTGGGTGGTTGGAAATACGCGAGTTTCGGCACCATGGCGACGCAGTCCCAGCGCGTTATAGATTCTGCCAAGGTACGGTTGGATGGCGGTATGGCTCTGGTAGCCCAAGGTGACCTCATGCAGGCTCAGGAAGCGTTCGTGACGGCCCTCGTGCTCTGCCCCGATCTCGGCTCCGCATGGGAAGGGCTGGGGGTGGTTCATTTGGGTATACCACCGTCGGCCAGGAAATTACCTGCCGCGCCCCTTGTGCCCGCAATCACCCGGCATTGCGCATGCAACCTGGTCTAGCACAGCCGGCATGACTGTCTCTATCCCGAGGTCTTCCCTCGTATTGCGCGAGGGAACCCCCTGGCTGTCGGTAAGGCTACTCACCACGCTTTTCCGCGCGTACACTGTCCGACTTGGCTAGGTACTTGTTTCTTAAGGTGGCCAGGTGGCGCGGATGGGTACGCCACGCTGCCAGCGCACCAGGTTCCAGGCCCAGGCCGGGATGATTCGAGCACCAGCATGAGAATTTCCTGATTGACCCCTAAAGTTTTGAAAACGGTCGCCGATAAGTAATCCAGAGGCGTTGATCGCCTAGCGTTGAACGTATTTTAAATCTGACAAGGAGTCGATCATGGCGTCCGTTATCAACACCAACATTCCGTCGCTGAATGCCCAACGGAATCTCAACAAGTCGCAGGACAGCCTGTCGACTTCGCTGCAACGGCTCTCTTCCGGCCTGCGCATCAACTCCGCCAAGGACGATGCGGCCGGCCTGGCCATCTCCGAGCGTTTCACCGCGCAGATCCGCGGCCTGGACCAAGCCCGCCGCAATGCCAACGACGGCGTGTCGCTGTCGCAGGTCGGCGAAGGCGCGCTGTCCCAGGTCAGCGATATCCTGCAGCGTATTCGTGAGCTGTCGGTACAGTCGATCAATGCCACCAATTCCTCGTCGGACCGCAGCGCGATCAACTCCGAAGTACAGCAGCTGACTTCCGAGCTCGACCGCTATGCGCAAAGCACCGACTTCAACGGTTCCAAGCTGTTCAACGGCTCGTTCGGCACCTCGATCTACCAGATCGGCGCCAATGCCAACGAAGTCCTGACGGCGACCACCGCGAACTTCCGTACCACCAACTACGGTACCTTCCAGCAAGGTAACAATGCCAACGCCGTGTACGCGACCACCGGTGTCGGCCTTGGCCTCAATACCTCCACCACGGCCGGTATCGTCGCCACCTCCGGTACCACCTACTCCGGTACCACCAGCGGTACGCTGACCATCAACGGCGGTAATGGCGTCGGTACGGTAACCACCCTGAATTCCGGTTCCACCGCCCGCAACCTCGCCGATGCGATCAACGGCGTGGGCCAGACCGGCGTGCGTGCCATCGCGCGTACCACGGCAACCATCACCTTTACCGGTGTGACCGGCCAGACCTATTCCTTGAATGTGTCGGGCTCGAACTCCAACACCGTCAACATCAACTTTACCGTGTCCAATGCGACCACCGCCGACGGCCTGGCGGATGCAGTCAGCGCTTTCAATAACAACTCTTCGCAGACCGGTATCACCGCGCGCCTCAACGCCACCAACAATGGCCTGATCCTGAGCAACGACGGCGGCGACGACATCATCCTGCAAGCGGCGGCCAATGCAGCCAGCGGCGGCTTTACCCTGTCGGGCGCCAACGGTACCAACTTCGCGGTCTCGGCTGCGGCTACCGGTACCAATGGCACCACCACCTTCTCGGGCAACGTGATAAGGGTCGCCGGCCAGGTCACCCTGGACTCGGACAAGAGCTACTCGATCTCCACCAGCGGCTTCAATTTCGCCTCGGGTATCATCGGCACCAGCGGCCAGCCCGGCGCGGTATCCGGCGTATCGCTGGCTTCCGGTGTGGTGCAAGGTTCGACCTTGCAGGCGGTCGCGACCTTGGACGTCAGCACCAGCGACAACGCGACCCGCGCACTGCGCATCATCGATAGCGCGCTGGCCACGGTCAACGGTCAACGTGCCGCCTTCGGTGCCTTGCAGAGCCGCTTCACCGCGACCATCGCCAATCTGCAGACCGCCGGCGAAAACATCACGGCCTCGCGCTCGCGGATCCGGGATGCGGACTTCGCTTCGGAAACGGCTAATCTGACCCGCTCGCAGATTCTGCAGCAGGCCGGTACCGCGATCCTGGCGCAGGCCAATGCCTTGCCGAACCAAGTGCTGTCGCTACTGCGTGGCTAAGCGCAAAGCGAGTTGATTGCATAGCAGCACGCCCCGGCAACGCCAGCAGGCCTGCCGGGGCTTTTGCCAAGGAGAAGCCAACATGCCAGTTCAGGCCCTTAACAACAGCTTGGTCGCGCCAAGCACCAGCCAGATCGATCCGAATTTGGCACGTTCCTTGCTGCAGAGTGAACCTGCGGCCAAAGCGGTCGATGGTGGGCAACAGCTTGCCGCCACCGCCAAAACCACCCAGACGGAACAGAAACAACCCAGCGTGGAAGATTCGGTACGCAAGCTGAACCAGGCGATTTCCGCCTCCGGTCGCAGCATTCAATTCAGTATCGACGATGACACTAAGCTGAAGATAGTCAAAGTGGTGGATCTGGAGTCGAAAGCGGTCATTCGGCAGATACCCACCGAAGACGTGGTCGAAATCGCCCGCGCGATCGACAAGCTGCAAGGTTTGCTGATTCGCGACAAGGCATGAAGACCGTGCCCGGCAAGTGTTGCCGGTCACGGTGGAGGAGTTTGCAATGGCACTCACATCTACTGGCCTCGGTTCGGGGCTGAACGTCGAGGATCTGGTTTCCAAGCTGGTCGCCGCCGAGCGGGAGCAACCACAGAGACAGATTACCCAGAAGGCCGCCTCCGCGACCGCCAAGTTGACCGCATTGGGCACCCTGCGCGGCGCGCTGGCCAATTTCCAATCGGCTGCCCGCGCACTCAATTCCACCGGCCAGTTCCTGCAACCCGTCGCCAGTTCCTCCGACGCCAGCTCGGTCACCGCCAGTGCATCGCCCATCGCCGGCATCGGTAGCCAGTCGATCGAAGTATCGCAACTGGCACAGAGCCAGCGTATCAAGACCGGGGTGTACAGCAGTGTCGATGCGGTGATCGGCACCGGCACCCTGCTGATCGACTTTGGCAGCATCACCGATAATACCGGCGGCGTGATCAATGCCGACGCGAACGGTGTCTATAGTGGCGCCAAGTTCACCACCAACCCGAAGAAATCGGCGACATCCATCACCATCGATGCCCAGCACAACACGCTCAACGGCGTGCGTGATGCCGTCAACAGCGCCAATGCCGGGGTGACCGCCTCCATCATCAACGACGGCTCCGGCTATCGGCTGGTACTGTCGTCCAACGATACCGGCGCGTCCAACGCCATGCGTATCACCGTGGCCGACGGCGACGGCGCCAGTTCGGATACCACAGGCTTGTCCAGTCTCGCCTACAATCCGGCGCAAGCTGCCGGTGCCGGCCAGAACCTCACCGAAGTACAGGCGGGCAAGAGCGCCAAACTGAAGGTCAACGGCATTGCCGTGACCAATGAATCCAATACCGCTTCCGATATCGTTACCGGCCTGAGTTTCAATCTGCTCAAGGTCACCACTGCACCCGTTACCATCAATGTCGGGCGTGATTCGACCAACGCCGGCAAGAACATGGAAGCTTTTGTAAAATCCTATAATGAACTTAAGCAAAACCTGACAGATCTGTCGTTCTACGATCCTGCCAGCAAGCAAGCCGGCGTATTGCAGGGCGAGGCCATCGTCCGCACGGTCCAGTCGCAACTGCGCGGCGTGATGAATGGCGTGCTCAGCGGCGGCTTTACCCGCTTGGCGGATGTCGGGGTCGGCTTCGCCAAGAGCGGCGCCATGACCTATGACAGCACCAAGTTCGCGGCAGCTGTCAGCAGCAATGCCGGCGCGGTTGCCAGCCTGTTCGGCTCCTACGGTGTCAGTACCGATAGCCAGGTACGGTATTTCAGCGCCACCACCGGCACCCAACCCGGCAACTACGCGGTCCAGATCAGCCAGATCGCCACCCAGGCCAGCCTGGCCGGCAGCGCTGCCGTGCCGGTGTCCAATATCGTGGTGGATAGCAATAACGACAGCCTGACGGTCAATGTGGACGGCACCGCCTCGGGCGCCATCACCCTGACCGCCGGCACCTACGCCACGCCGGCGGCCATGGCCGCGGAGCTGCAGAGCAAGATCAACGCCGATGCCACCCTGAGCGGGGCAGGCGTCAGCGTGGCGGTCAGCTACGACAATGGTGCACGCAAGTTTATCGTGACCTCCAACAGTACCGGCGTCAGCTCGAATGTCTCGGTATTGTCGGTCGACACCAATACCGCCTCCACCTTGGGCTTGACGGTTGCCAGCGGCACGGCGGGTTCGCCTGGCGTGTCCGGCGCCCTGACCGCCGCCCAGCCGCTTACCGGCTCCGTGCTGATCGATGCCGACAACGACACCTTCACCATCAAGGTCGACGGGATCTCCTCGGCAGCCATCAGCCTGAACCAGGGCACGTATGCCTCGCCCAGCGAGCTGGCCAACGCCATGCAGTCGAAGATCAACGGGGATGTCACCCTGAAGGCTGCAGGCGCAGCGGTGTCGGTGGTCTACGATAGCGCCACCGGCAAGTTCCAGATCAATTCCAGCCGCTACGGGGCCGCTTCGACCGTGGCCATGACTTCGGTGGATACCAATAGCGCCGCAACGCTGGGCCTGGATGTCGCCACCGGTACCGCCGGACTGGACGTGGCCGGTTCCATCGGCATGACGGCGGCGGTCGGCAACGGTCAATACCTGACCGGCGCCGGTGCTGCCAATGGCCTGAAAATGCTGATCAATGGCGGCTCGGTCGGCAATCGCGGCAGCGTTGCCTTCAATCGCGGCTTCGCCTTCCAGCTCGATGGCGCCCTGGATACCATGCTGTCCGCCAACGGCTCGCTGACCACCCGCACCAATAGCCTCAATACCGGGCTAAAGGACCTGGAAGGGCAGATGACCAAGCTCAACAAGCGGCTTGGCGACGTGGAAAAGCGCTATCGGACCCAGTTCACTTCACTGGACGTGACCATTTCGCGTTTGCAGCAGACCAGTAATTTCCTGACTCAACAATTGTCGGCATTGTCCGCCCAAAGCTGATCGATATGGCCAGCAATATCAAGAACGCATTGAACGCCTACGGGCAGAGCAGCATCGAGCTGGAGGTGGAGCATGCCTCGCCGCACAAGCTGATCAGCATGTTGTACGAAGGCGCCTTGAAAGCGATATTCCTGGCCAAGGCGCATATGCAGAATCGAGAAATCGGTCCGAAAGGGGTGGCGATCTCCAAGGCAATTGCCATAATTGAAGAGGGACTGCGGGTCAGCCTGGACGTGGGCAAGAGCGGCGAGATCGCCGGCAACCTCGACACCCTCTACGACTATATGAGCCGCCGCTTGTTCGATGCTAATCTGAACAATGACCTAGCGGCCCTGGAAGAAGTACAGGGGCTGCTGTCGCAATTGAGGGAAGCCTGGGAGTCGATAGAGAAGCCGCAAGCGACGCTCGGTACGCCCACCGAAGAACCAACACAGCACGCTGATCGGAAGCCCCTGAGTTATGGCCGTGTCTGAACTCGCACAGTGGCAGGAATTGCATGTGGCGCTGCATAAGATCACCTTGGCGCTGTTACAGCTTGCCAGGCAGGAAGCCTGGGATGAATTGCTCGAAGCGGTACCCCAGCAGCAGGCTGCATTGCAAAGGCTGGAGTCCAGCCCGGTGCCCGTTGGCGTGGAGACCGAGCTGGCCAAGCAAATGGTCGCGCTGATTCAGGAAACCGATGGTGCCAATCAAGAAGTCGTGGCGCGTTTGGCCGCATGGCGAGGCGAAGTTTCGACTATTCTGGAGGAAATCGACCAAACCCGGGTCAATGGCAAAAAATTGGTCCGAGCTTATGGTGCTTAGCGCGTTTCACTAAGCAGCAGCAAGCTATCGTAGAGGCTTTCAGACATGAATGGCTTATTGATGCAAGGCTGGCAGTGGCTGCTGCCGGTTTCCCTCACCCTGGTGGCGCTCGCATTGATACTGCTTTGGCGGCAAGCCCGCCAGTTCAAGTCCGGCGATGAGCTGTCGCAGCGGCTGGAATTGCTGGAAGACCAGTTGTCCGCCTTGCGACGGGAGTTGGCCGGCCTGCGCGAGACGGAACCGAAAATCCGTCCGCCCGAACAAGCCCCTCAAGAAACAGCTTATTCCCAAGCCATGCGGCTGGCGCAGCAAGGTTTGGACTCATCGGCCGTGGCGCTCGGCTGCGGCATTTCCCGTGGCGAGGCCGAGCTGATCGTAGCGCTGTACCGGGCCGCGCCGCGCCTGTGAGGCGGACCGGCAATGATCCCAGCCAACGCACTCGTCGCCCAGCTACAAAGCTATGTCAAACCCAGCGATCTGCCCTTGGTCCAGGTGGTCGATGCGGTCCAGGAGATCCAGCAGCTTTTCACGGTGGGCGAGCAGGTAAGGGCGACCGTTACCGGTCAACTAACCAGCGGCCGATTCGCCGTGCTGGTCAAGGAACAGCTGCTCGATCTCAACCTGCCTCGCAATACCCAGCCCGGCGAATCCTTCGATATGCGGGTGCTGGGCAACACCCCCCGCCTGACATTTTTGTTGCCGCGCCAGCAGGGCATGGGCGACGTGCCCTTGCCGCCACCGCCCAAGGATGGCTCCACCGCTGTCGAACTGAGCGAAACGGCTCGTTTTCTGGGCGGCTTGCTGGCCGAGGCCGCCGAAGAACCCGCCCAGGCTAGTTTATTGACGCGTAACGCTGCATTGCTGAGCGCGGGCGAAGGCATCAACACACCCAAATTGGCCGATACCCTCAAGCAGGTGCTGAGTGAAAGCGGGCTGTTCTATGAGTCGCACCTGGCCGAATGGACCGATGGCGAGCGGACCTTGGCACAGCTGTTGAAGGAGCCGCCGGCCAATTGGAGCGACCCGGCAAGAACCGGCAAGGCGGCCAATTCTGCCGGTGCCTTGCCGCGTGAGCGGCTGGATGGCGGCGTCGGCCAGAATATGCAAATGGCGGCCGGGACGGATGAAACCGAAGCGGTGCGGACGGAGCAGTTGGCGGTTGAACGAAGCCTGCGAGAGCTGGAGAATATGCCTAGCTCGGCACGGCAACTGGTACAGCAGCAGCTGCAGTTGCTGGATCAGCGGCACCTGGTCTGGATGGGCCAGGCCTGGCCGGGCCAACCCTTGCGCTGGGAGGTGGAGGAGGAAGGCCGTCGCGACAGCGAAGAACCCGATGCCCCTACCGTCTGGCGCACACGCCTGCGGCTGACCCTGCCGAACCTGGGCGAAGTGGATGTGCTGGTGAGCCTGATGGACCGTAAACAGGTCGATGTGGGCTTTCGCGTGACCGACCCGGAAACGGCCGACCGCATCAGGACGGAACAGCACCGTCTGCAAGCCCAGCTGGATGCCGCCGGCCTGCAGCTGAGCGGCAACCAGGTCGCCGTCGTGAGCGGGAAGGGCTGATATGGCCGCCCCGCCACGGCGTCCGCCCCAGCCGCAAGCCGTTGCCCTGGCCTATCGCGAGGGGGCCAACGCGCCTACCGTGGTAGCGAAGGGGCGTGGACTGGTGGCCGGGACCATTATCGAAAAAGCCCGCGAAGCCGGCGTATTCGTGCACGAGTCGCCCGAATTGGTCGCCCTGTTGATGCAGGTGGATCTGGATCAGCATATTCCGCCTGAACTCTATCGTGCGGTGGCGGAGCTGCTGGCCTTTATACACTTCCTGGAACAGGGCGCGGAGGCGCAGGCGCCGGTGTTTGAATTGCCGCGTGCGTGAGCACTATGGCTTAAACAATATGCGCACTCAGGTTTCTGGCGTGACGTTTCGCATTATAGAGCGTCTCCAATTTTGTCATGTATTGATTGTGAGACCTGTTTTCCTCCTCAACTGCCGCGTTGAAATCCACTTCATTTTGTATATATTGCTTTTCCAGCCTATCTATATTCGCATTCAACCGTGCGACTTGCTCTTTCAGTGATTCGCAGTCTTCTTGCAGGGACTTCTCAAGTACATCTGCTTGTTTTGGCTCTTTTTCAAGTTTTTCCCAGTCCGGGGAAGGCCGCTTCCCCAGGCTGGGAGTGGGAGTGGCTGCAGCCGAAGGATTGAAAATATTCCTTGGTTTGGGTATATAATTTGGATTTTCACGAAATGCCATCACGTTATTATATGTCAGTGTGATGTATTTCTCGGTCGGGCCGTGGTCATGCACCCTTTTAACTAATCTTAAAGGTTGATTGCAATAATTGGTTGGGCTGCAAGAGTTTGTTGAAATAGAGGCAATGTTCATTATTAAAACCTTTAAAAATAAATTAATATAAAATAAAATTGGCACTATTGAATTTTTCAGCAAGCGCCAGTTTCATTGGTCCACTGATATGCGGCGAAGTTCCCGGTAGGCGTTGGGTTTCGTAGCGTCCCGCCGGATGACCGCGAAGCCGATGTATTCGTGCACGAGTCGCCAAGCGGGCCACTTTTGATATGAGTGGATATGGAATAGTATATTCCGCCTGAACGCCACCGTGCCCGGCGGAACTACTGGCCTTTTTCCGTTACCGGATGAAGGCGCCAATGCGCACGCTCTGGTGATTGATTTGCCGGACGGCTGAGCGTCGTGCGTTTATCCTCCTTCTGTATGGGGCGATATTCTTGCTGCAGCAGCCCGGACACAACCGTGAGATGCTGCGCGTGTATCTTCTTAAGCTGCTGAAGCTGCGTGTGATAATCAGATTTATTTTCTTCACGGCGGTTTCGTGATTTTTTTTCTGCCTCGGTCAATGCCCCAACTTGCTTTTTTAGTGCGTCCAATTTTTCTTTTAGCCGCTTCACCGCATTTTCTTGCTCTTGCTTGTCCATTTTTTCAACATTTGCCGGAGCTTGGTCCGGCGGAGTGCCAGGCTCGCCGGTACCGGCTGCGGGGTTGGCAGCGATTGTGTTAATTGGCAGAGGTGTTTCGACCGAACTGATTTTACCTATCGATACTTCAAACACTTCCAGTCCGCCGGGGTCGTGATTATTTTTTTTAAAAGGATCTTCGGGAAATTTGTTAGGGTCGAATTTGGTTGTGGTGGTTTCCATTGTCAGGTCCTTCCATGATATAGAATCATGCATTTAAATTAATAGGATGCAAAAAAACTGAAAAATACTGGCGCCCATTTTTCTCGCATAAGCGCCAGTTTGCTTGGGCCGACCCCATGAGCTTCGGTTCCCAGCAAGCGATCGATTCCGTGGTGTCCCGCCGGGTGACCGGCAATCCCTGCCACGATGCTTGCCGGTCACCCTGCGCGATGGGCAGTCCTTGCCGCTTGCGCGGCGATCCGGGTGAATTTCTCTCTTTTTCTCTGCCGAATCAGGCTGTTCTGACCAATTTCCACCGCTTACGCGCCATTTTTCGCGCTGGCACACCCTTTGCATATAGTCACCCGTCCCAACCGTCTAGCGGACTCCGGCAATCGCAGTAGGCCGGAACGCAAGACCGAAACGATTACAGGCGTTTCGCCACCGGGCCGCAGCGTCGGCCAGGCAGGGATGGGACAGGGATACGCAGAAGGATGGGCCAAATCTACGCGAAAGCGAACGGCTCCTCCCGTGCCGGATGGAGAGAATCCACGGCGTGCGGTCTTTGGCAGTCGGTTTGTTGCCCGGGGGCATGGGTGGCAACCGTGGGGAAGCGCAGGCGATCGACGCGACGCTTCCATTCGGTGATCGAGTTTGACCGCGTCCTGCTACCCAGGGCACACGGCAAAAGGAGAGTAATCATGCAAGTCATCAACACCAATATTCCGTCGCTGAACGCGCAACGGAACCTGGACAACTCGGCCCAGGGCCTGTCCACTTCCCTGCAGCGCCTTTCATCCGGGCTGCGCATCAATTCCGCCAAGGACGATGCCGCCGGGCTGGCCATCTCGGAGCGCTTCAGCGCCCAGATTCGCGGCGGCCAACAAGCCTTGCGCAATGCCAACGACGGCGTTTCGCTGGCTCAGGTGGGTGAGGGTGCCTTGCAGCAGATGGGCGACATCCTGCAACGGGTGCGCGAACTGTCGGTGCAATCGGCCAATGCCACCAACTCCGCCGGCGACCGGGCGGCACTGAACTCGGAAGTGACCCAGTTGGTCGCCGAGCTGGACCGTTTCGCCGTCTCGACCGACTTCAACGGCCTCAAACTGTTCGATGGCACCTTCGGCACCTCGATCTACCAGATCGGCGCCAATGCCAACCAGACCATTACCGCGACCACCCACAATCTGCGCACCACCAACTACGGTACGCAGCAGGTCGGCAATTTCCAGACCGCGACCTATGCGACCACCGGTACCGGCCTGACCACCGCCGGCATCCAGATGACCAGCGGCACGGTGGTGTCGGGCATCCTGGCCAATCCCGTGCTGTCCATCAATGGCGGCAACGGCTCGGCGGCCATCAACACCATCAATAGCGGATCGTCGGCGCGCGATGTGGCGGCAGCCATCAATGGCGTCGGCAATACCGGCGTGCGGGCGACGGCGCGCACGGTGGCCACCATCGCCTTTACCGGCGTGACCGGCCAGTCCTATTCCCTGAATGTGACGGGCGCCAACACCAATACAGTCAATATCAACTTCACGATCTCCGATCCGCGCACGGCCCAAGGCTTGTCGGATGTGCTGACCGCGTTCAATGACAAGGCTTCCCAGACCGGCATCACCGCCCGCCTGAACAGTGACAACACCGGGATCGTGCTGACCGCCGATGACGGTAGCGACATCCTGCTGCAGACAGCGGCCAATACGGTCAGCGGCGGTATCAGCCTGTCGGGTGCGAACGGCAATACCATTTCGATTTCGGCGCAGGGTTCGGGCGCCGGCACCACGGCGGGCGCGGGGGCTTCGGGCAATATCCTGCGCATAGGCGGCCAGGTGACGCTGGATTCGGATAAGTCGTACTCGATGATCACCAGCGGCTTCAGCTTTACCAGCGGGACGGTGGCGACCTCGGGTTCGGGCATAGCCGGTACATCCGGTCTGGCGGTGGTGTCCGGCGCGGTCGTCGCATCCACGCTGCAATCGGTCTCCACGCTGGATATCAGCACCTTCGACAACGCCACCCGGGCCTTGCGCATCATCGATAGCGCGCTGACGACGGTAACCAGCCAGCGCGCCGCCTTCGGTGCCCTGCAAAGCCGCTTCGCCGCCACCATCGCCAACTTGCAGGTCAACACCGAAAACCTCACGGCCTCGCGCTCCCGCATCCGTGACGCGGACTTCGCCCAGGAAACCGCCAACCTGACCCGGGCGCAAATTCTTCAACAAGCGGGAACGGCCATGCTGGCGCAAGCCAATGCCCTTCCCAATCAGGTCCTGTCACTGCTGCGTAGTTAAGCCCCCGGATACTGTGCAGCAGTCTTTCAAGCCAGCGGCTCGCGCCGCTGGTTTTTTTGCGTGTACACCCAGCATGGGCAACTCCTGCGGGTACGAATATCGCCGTATCACGACACGCATATCATTAACTACTTGCACCACTCGGTACGGATCCGCATGTAGCGTGGTCTTGCCGGGGTCGGACAATCTGGCCGCTCCAATGCTGACTCCCGGAATGGGACTATTTACTGGGGTAGCGGCTAGGACTTGTCCCAAATTGGGACTATGATTCAACTTATGCGAGTCATCAAACGCCCTCCGCTTATGCAATTCGGACAACGTCACCCCGCCGCCAAGCAGCCCCTACTGGCGTGGTACGAGGAAGTCAGCAAGGCAGCGTGGCAATCGCCGCAGGACATCAAGAATAGCTACGCCTCGGCTAGCTTCGTAGGCAACAACCGGGTGGTGTTCAACATCAAAGGAAATGACTACCGACTGATTGTTGCTGTGGCTTACCGAATCAGTGCGGTCTACATCAAGTTCATCGGCACCCATGCCGAGTACGACAAGATCGACGCCGCTACTGTAGATATGGAGTATTGAACATGGATATCCGACCGATCCGTACCGATGCGGACTATCAAGCAGCGATCAAGCTGGTTTCGGCCTACTTCGACGCAGAGCCCGAGCCGGGCACGGAAGAGGCCGATCACTTCGAGGTGCTGGTGACCTTGGTACATGCCTATGAAGATGTCCACTTCCCGGTAGAGTCGCCTGATCCCATCGAAGCTATAAAGTTCCGGATGGATCAGCTCGGCATGTCGAACAAGGATCTGGAGCCGTTCATTGGCAAGCCAAACCGTGTTTCCGAGGTGCTCAATCGTAGGCGAGGCCTCAGCCTGAACATGATCCGGAAGCTGCGCGATGCACTGAGAATTCCAGCTGATAGCCTGCTAGGTACGGTTGTTTGCTGCAGCGCGACCAAGACGGCAAGCGCCAAGGGCGCCTTGGCCCATTCCAAGACCAAGAAGGTCAGTGCCGATACCAAAGTTAAGATTGCCCGCTTCAAGGCAAAGAAGGGCCGTTTCAATTCCAATTCCAAGTCAGCAGCAGATGCAACAGGAGAGGCGGCCGTAAGTACCGAGGCGCCCCGAAAACTAAGTCGAGCTACAGGGTAGGCGCTGTTTGAAGCAAACAGCGGGGCGCTGATGACACCCTATTCAATACACATCCTATCCAGTCCTGCCAACGGCCGGACAACCTGACGGCAAAGCACAATGCTTAACCGCGCTTCCGTACCGTTGCCCCGATTTTCTCGGCGAATTGTCCCGCCAATTCGCGTTAACCTGCCATTTGCTCCAATTGAAAGCTGGCACCTGCATCGAGAGCCAATGCATCGCACAAGTAGGGCAGGGTGTCCTGCAGTTCCAGGTGCAGCAACCAGGGTGGGTTGAGGATAAACAAACCACTGCCGTGCATGCCGAACCCATCCGCGCTGGGGCTCTGCACCGTGAGGCTGACATGCATCCAGCTCTTCACCGGCAATTGCTTGAGCATTTGCGGCAATTGGCGCGATTCGGCCCTTTGCAGAATGGGGTACCAGACCGCGTAGACACCGGTTGCAAAGCGGACCAAGGCATCGTCCAGCGAATCGACCACGCGTTGATAATCCTGCTTGTCTTCGTAGGGCGGGTCGATCAGGGTCAGGGCGCGCCGCGGCGGTGGCGGCAGCAAGGCCTTGAGGCCGGCGAAGGCGTCGCCCTTGGCCACCTTGGCGCGGCGGCCGGCGCGGGCCATATTCTGTTCCAGCAGCGGAAAGTCGGTCGGGTGCAGCTCGAACAGGCGCAGCCTGTCCTCGGCCCGCAACAGCGGCAGGGCGACCAGCGGCGAACCCGGGTAGAGGCGCATTTGTCCATCCGGATTCAAGGCCTTTACCAGGTCCACGTAGGCGGCCAAGCCTTCCGGCAAGTCCTGCCGATGCCACAGGCGGCCAATGCCGTTGAGGTATTCGGCATTCTTGGCCGCATAGCCGATATCCAGCTGGTAGCAGCCGGCGCCGGCATGGGTATCGATATACCAGTAGGGCTTATCCTTCTGGTTGAGGTAATCGAGTAGGCGGGTCAGCACATAGTGCTTGAGTACGTCGGCGTGATTGCCGGCGTGGAAGGCGTGACGATAGCTGAGCATGGCGGGTCGCGTATTGGCGTAAGCCTGGATTTTACCCGTTGCCGGTCCAGTGCGCCCGGTCCATATGCTAGCTAACTATCCATATAGCGATTCGGTTTTTCTACCGGCACGGGGCATCTGGTAAAACGTCTGTCTGCCGGGGACTTTTCCTGCCGGCATTTACCGACATCAAGCGACCGAAGAATGACCCAGCCTTCCGATTTCCGGCTCACGCACCTCAAGCAGCTTGAAGCCGAGTCCATCCATATCATCCGCGAAGTGGCGGCCGAGTTCGACAATCCGGTGATGTTGTACTCCATCGGCAAGGATTCGGCGGTGATGTTGCACCTGGCGCTCAAGGCCTTTGCCCCCGGCAAGCTGCCTTTTCCGCTGCTGCATGTCGATACCACCTGGAAATTCCAGGAGATGATCCGTTTTCGCGACCAGATGGCGCGCAAGTACGGTTTCGACCTGCTGGTGCATATCAATGAGCAAGGGGTGGCAGCCGGCATCAACCCCTTCGACTCGGGCAGCGCCAAGCATACCGACGTGATGAAGACCGAGGGGCTGAAGCAGGCGCTGAACAAATGGCAGTTCGATGCCGCTTTCGGCGGCGCGCGCCGCGACGAGGAAAAATCCCGAGCCAAGGAACGGGTCTATTCCTTCCGCGACCGCAATCATCGCTGGGACCCCAAGAGCCAGCGCCCCGAGCTGTGGAATATCTACAACGCCCGTATCGACAAGGGCGAGAGCATACGGGTGTTTCCGCTGTCGAACTGGACCGAGCTGGATATCTGGCAGTACATCTATCTGGAGAATATCGAGATCGTGCCGCTTTACTTCGCCGCCGAACGGCCGGTGGTGGAACGGGACGGCACCCTGCTGATGGTGGATGACGATCGGATACTCAAACACCTGCGCCCCGGCGAAAAGGTCGAAAACCGCCGGGTACGTTTCCGCACCCTGGGTTGCTACCCCCTGACCGGCGCGGTCGAGTCGGCGGCGGCCACCTTGCCGGAAATCATTCAGGAAATGTTGTTGACCAAGACCAGCGAGCGGCAAGGCCGCATGATCGACCACGACTCGTCCGGTTCGATGGAAAAGAAGAAGATGGAAGGGTATTTCTGATGTCGCACCAATCCGAACTGATCGCCGGCGACATCCTGGGCTATCTGAAACAGCACGAGAACAAGGATCTGCTGCGCTTTATCACCTGCGGCAATGTCGATGACGGCAAGTCCACCCTGATCGGCCGCCTGCTGCACGACTCCAAGCTGATCTTCGAAGACCAGTTGGCCGCCATCCAGCGCGATTCGAAGAAGTACAACACCACTGACGAAGAGATCGATCTGGCGCTGCTGGTCGACGGCCTGCAAGCCGAGCGCGAGCAGGGCATTACCATCGATGTCGCTTATCGCTACTTCAGCACCGACAGGCGCAAATTCATCATTGCCGATTGCCCGGGCCATGAGCAGTACACGCGCAATATGGCGACCGGTGCATCCACCTGCAACCTGGCCATTATCCTGATCGATGCCCGCCGCGGCGTGCAGACGCAGACCAAGCGGCACAGCTTTATCGTCAGCCTGCTGGGCATACGCCACGTTATCGTGGCCATCAACAAGATGGACCTGGTGGATTTCGACGAGGGCGTCTACGAGCGGATCCGCGAAGAGTACCTGGGCTTTGCCGGGCAATTGGCGATCCCCGATATCCGCTTCGTGCCGATCTCGGCCTTGCGCGGCGACAATGTCGTCAGCGCCAGCGAACGCGCCGGCTGGTACGGCGGCCCAACCTTGATGGAATTGCTGGAAACCATCGAAGTCGACCACGATGTGCCGCTCAATGCCTTCCGCCTGCCGGTGCAATACGTGAACCGGCCCAATCTGGATTTCCGTGGCTTTTGCGGCACGATTGCCGCCGGCTCGATCAAGCCGGGCGACAGCGTGCTGGTCTTGCCTTCCGGCAAGCAAAGCCGGGTCAAGGCCATCGTCGATTTCTCCGGCGAGCAGCCGCGCGCCCAGGCCGGCCAAGCGATTACGCTGACGCTGGAAGACGAAATCGATATTTCGCGCGGCGATATGCTGGTCAAGCCGAGCGAGCCGGCGCCGCATGTATCGTCGGTGCTCGATGCCCATATCGTCTGGATGAACGAGCAGCCGCTGCTGCCAGGCAAGGAATACGCGTTCAAGCTGGCCGGCAAGCAGGTGTTCGGCCGCGTCGAGCGCATTCTGCACCGCGTCGATGTGAATTCGCTGGCCGAATCGGAAGCGGCGCAATTGGGGCTGAACGAGATTGGACTGTGCCGCATCGCCTTGAATGCGCCGGTGGTATTCGACGCTTATCGCGATTGCAGAGGCAGTGGCAATTTCATCGTTATCGATCGGCTCAGCAATGCTACCGCCGGCGCGGGCATGATACAGGCGGCCGCTGCGGCGGATGGCAGGCAGACGGATGCCGATGAACTGGCGCGGCTACGGGGCTTCGAACTGGAACTGAATGCGCTGGTGCGGAAGTATTTCCCGCATTGGGAGGCGCGGGACGTAGGGCGGGAGTAACACTGTGTCGGAGTGAAGGGGACTTCTAGTCCTGCCAACCTAAAGATCATTTGCCTGAAATATTGGGCATTAAGCCTTTATATGGCCAGTGCTGACAAGTGCAGTGGTCACGAAGAGGCCGCGGCTTAGCTACTGGTTAACGGCGGTCTGTTTTCCCAACCCGTAAAGCGCCTGTTCTAAGCACGGAAGGTAAGGAAAACGCAGCACTTCCTCTTGAAGGCATGAGTCCAAGCGACTATTCCAGTCAGGCTGACTGGAATTTCCGAGGTGGCGCATGGACAAAACAAGATCGGACACATCTCCACAGCAAGGCTACTGGGTACTACAGGAAGCCAAAGAACGTTTCAGTGAGCTGGTGCGCCGCGTGCATAGTGAAGGGCCCCAGCGTGTCATTGTGCATGGTCGCGATGAGGTAGTTGTCGTTGCTGCCGAGGAATACCGCCGCCTGCAATACGGTCGGACGGGAGGTGACCTGATCGAGGCCATCCAGGCCTCTCCTTACCGCGACCTGGAGCTCAACCTGCCACATGCACCATCTATGCTTGTTAGGGGTAGAGAACTGTGATTGGCTACCTTCTCTACACCATGTCATCTCGGAGCTAAGAAGACTTCATCCTGATTAGCATGAGTCGCAGCCCAGCCGCCTACGACACAGGGAGGCATGACATGAACAGTAAAGCTACGCGAGCACTGGAATTACTCCGGATTGGGTCCGGCCGCATTGACGCCGCATTCCGTGAGGGCCAGCAGGAAGCGATTCAGCACGTCGTCGAAGGACGAGGTCGCCTTCTGGTCGTCCAGAAAACTGGCTGGGGCAAGAGCTTTGTGTATTTCATTGCTACCAAGCTTTTGCGTGAGGGCGGGAATGGTCCTACGTTATTGATTTCCCCTCTATTAGCGCTAATGAGAAACCAGATCGCTGCAGCAGAGCGCATGGGTGTTCGCGCTGCAACTATCAATTCCGACAATATTGAAGATTGGACCCTGGTCGAGGAAAAGCTTGCCGGAGGGGCAGTCGACATCCTCTTGATCTCACCCGAGCGCCTGGCTAACGAGCATTTTCGCACGCAAGTCCTGGCCGGCATCGCCGCACAGATCTCGATGCTGGTCATTGACGAGGCCCACTGTATTTCAGACTGGGGTCACGACTTCCGCCCTCACTATCGGTTGCTGGAACGGATTGTCAAAACGCTACCACCTAATCTCCGACTTCTTGCCACCACGGCGACGGCAAACAATCGCGTGATGGATGACCTCAAAGCCGTGCTTGGTCCTAAGTTGGATGTCTTTCGCGGTGACTTGAATCGAACCTCGCTTTCCCTACAAACTATCCGACTGCCGAGTCAGGCGGAGCGTCTTGCTTGGCTGGCAGAGCAGCTTGCCACGCTGCAAGGAAACGGCATCATCTATACGCTGACAGTGCGCGACGCTTACCAAGTCGCTGACTGGCTTAAGACCAAGGGTTTCAATGTGGAACCTTACACCGGGGAAAGTGGCGACCGTCGGGAAGCGCTCGAGCAGGCTCTGCTAAACAACGAGGTCAAGGCGCTAGTAGCCACGACGGCGTTGGGCATGGGTTATGACAAACCCGATCTGGCGTTCGTCGTTCATTACCAAATGCCGGGTTCCGTAGTTGCGTACTACCAGCAAGTTGGACGTGCCGGGCGCGCACTTGACTCCGCCTATGGAGTACTGCTGAGCGGCCAGGAAGATTCCAACATTACGGATTGGTTCATCCGCACTGCTTTTCCTACCCGCCAGGAAGTTAACGTCGTCTTGGCTGCGCTTGAAGAAGAGGAATGCGGCCTATCCGTTCCAGAGTTGCTCAGCCGCGTCAACCTGAGCAAAGGGCGCATTGAGAAGACGATTGCGCTGCTCTCCCTGGAAACACCTGCACCGATCGCCAAGCAGGGCACCAGATGGCAGCTTACTGCGGCCTCATTGAGTGACGGCTTCTGGATGCGAGCCGAGCGGCTCACTACCCTGCGGCGCGAAGAGCACCAGCAAATGCAGGACTACATAAGACTGCCCTTTGGTCAACACATGGGCTTCCTGATTAGTGCGCTGGATGGTGATCCTGATATTGTCACGCAACCTGCGCTTCCCCCGCTGCCTACCGGTGTAAATGAAGCTTTGGTCCGGGATGCGATTGGATTTTTACAGCGTACCAGCTTGCCCATCGAACCCCGAAAAAAGTGGCCTGACGGGGGGATGCCCCAGTATGGTATTAAGGGAATTCTCGCCGCCAACCATCAATCGCAGCCCGGCAAAGCGCTGTGCGTGTGGGGTGACGCCGGTTGGGGTAGCCTTGTCAGGCAAGGCAAGTATGAGGACGGCAAGTTTTCTGATGAATTGGTTGTAGCGTGTAGGAATATGGTTCGAGAATGGAATCCCCAACCCAATCCAACCTGGGTAACATGCATTCCATCGTTGCGTCACCCCGATCTCGTGCCCGGATTTGCGAAGCGCTGGGCTGAAGCGATGGGGCTGCCGTTTCATATGGTCATAATAAAGACAGACAACAGACCCGAACAAAAAACGATGGCGAACAGTACACAGCAAGCCCGCAACATCGATGGTTCGCTGGCATATAATGGTCAGCCTATTCCGCCTGGGCCGGTGATTTTGATTGATGATATGGTAGATTCACGCTGGACGCTAACCGTGGCAGCGTGGTTGCTGCGCCAGAACGGAAGCGGAGAAGTCTGGCCAATGGCACTCTCTCAAGCAGGGCACGACGAATGATGCCCGCCCTGTCACCCAATACCCAGGCAATCTTGCTGCTGACGGCGCCATTGATCGCAGGGCGAAACCCATCCTCTCCGGAGCTCCTGTCGCCCGGTGAGTACAAGCGCCTCGCCCGGCACCTAAGGGAAATACAGCGCCAGCCAGCGGACCTCGTTTTGCCAGATGCGACAGACCTCTTGCACGCCTGCCAGCCAGTGATCGACCATGCTCGGCTGCAGCGGCTATTAGGGCGTGGCTTCCTGCTAAGCCAAGCCATCGAGCGCTGGCAAGCACGAGCAATCTGGGTGATCAGTCGCGCTGATGCAGCGTATCCACGCCGCTTTAAGATGCGTCTGCGCGAAGACGCACCAGCCGTGATCTACGGTTGCGGTGACATCAGCTTGCTGGAATTGGGTGGTCTTGCCGTTGTTGGATCTCGGCATGTGGACGATTCGTTGATCGACCATACCATGGCAGTGGGCCGAATGACCGCCCAGGCTGGACGTGTCCTAGTGTCGGGTGGCGCAAAAGGTGTCGATCAAGCAGCCATGCGCGGCGCGCTGGTAGCGGGTGGCAAAGTCTGTGGCGTCCTGGCAGATAGCCTGGAAAAGACAGTCATGAACCGCGAGCATCGCAACTTACTGCTCGATAGACAACTGGTGCTGATTTCTCCTTACGACCCCAGCGCAGGTTTCAACGTTGGTAATGCTATGCAGCGCAACAAGCTGATCTATGCGCTGGCTGACGCTTCCCTGGTTGTCAGCTCCGATTTGAACAAGGGTGGAACTTGGGCCGGCGCTATCGAGCAGTTAGATAAGCTTAAGTTCGTTCCTGTCTATGTGAGATCAGAGGGTGTGCTTTCTGCCGGTCTCGACGCCCTTCGTGGGCGGGGAGCTTTACTCTGGCCCAATTCGCCAGGTGTCGATGCCTTTGAAAGCGTATTTAACGCCATCACGCTCGCACCGATGTCGCCGCAGTCAGACCTTACGCTGGATTTTAGCAACGAGCCGTCTGACGTTTCGCCCACGCCGCAAGCATGTCCGAAATCACTAGAGGTGGTGGAGAAGCCGAGCGAGGCAGTTTCACCACCAGTCGCTGCTGGAAAGTCGTCAAACTCCCTGCCAACGTATGTCCAGCCCCCGGTAGACGTAACCAATTCGGACGGCGACGTGGCGAAGATTACGTCAACACCCGCCGACACGCTGTTTGCGGCAGTCCGGGAGTTGATCCAAATACTGCTGAAGGCGCCGATGAAAGAAGCAGAGGTGGCGGCTGTGCTGGAAGTCTCGAATGTACAAGCCAAGGTTTGGCTGCAGCGACTCCTTGAAGAAGGGCTAATCGAGAAACAGAAGCAACCAGCAGGCTATGTCATCCGTCATTCCAGTCTCTTTTCGAGCGACCAGGCTGCCATCCCACATCTTGAAAAGTCCGGGCGTAAATCCTCTGATCTGCAACGATGCTGAACAGGTCAGTTGTCAGTGCAGCCCAAGCGCCATGACTTCAAATGTTGTGGAGGCCATGGGAATCGAACCCACACCAGCAAGGTCTGCCACTAGACCGGATTGTATCGATCTTGCGGTTGGATTCGATCAACCCCTATAAGGATTCGGCCCGCTCTTAAAACTGTATCCGCACCGCCTCCTCCCCCAGCCAGCCACGCAACTCCGTCAGCAGCTCATCCCGCAACGTCACCTGCCAGCGTTCACCCAATTGCATCGCGCAACTGGCCCGGGCATTTCGGTACTCCACCCGCACCGGGCAATCACCGCCCGCGTAGGGTTCCAGCAGGTTCTTCAAGCGAATGGCATCGGCCGTGCCGTTGATGCCCAGCGCCAGCGCGCGGGCAAAGCGGCTGCGTGCTTCGGCCAGGTCGAGAATGCGTTCGGCGATGATGCGTAGACCGCCGGCGCCGCTATAGCTGTCTTCGCTGACCTTGGCTTCGATCACCAGCAGGGCGTCGTCGCGCAGCTTGTTGCGGGCGGCTTCGAAGGTTTCGGCATAGACCATGACATCGCGTTTGCAACTGGCGTCGTCCAGGGTGACGAAGGCGATCTTGCCGCGTTGGCTGAGCTTGGTCCTTACCTCCAGCACGACGCCGGTGATCCACTGCGGCTCCTTGCGCGGCGTGATGCGCGCCAGGTCGGTCTTGACGAAGCCCCGTACGAACTTGGCCTGGGCGGTAAAGGGGTGGCCGGACAGAAAGAAGCCGATGGCGAGCTTCTCTTCCGTCAATTGCACGGTCTCGTTCCAGCGCGGCACGTCGGCCAACTGCATCTGGTGCTCCGGTTCCGGCTCGAAGGCATCGAACAGGCCGCCCTGGTTGGCATTGGCGGCCGCCTGTTCGGCCGCCTCCATGGCCAGGCTGACGGTGGCCAGCAGGCTGGCGCGATGGTCGCACAGCGTATCGAACGCACCGGCACGTATCAGCGCTTCGATCACACGGCGGTTGACCAGTCGTTTATCGGTGCGCATGCAGAAGTCGAACAGGTCGCGATAGGGACCGTCCTTCTCGCGCACGGCGACGATATGGTCCACCGCCGCTTCACCGGTGCCCTTGATGGCACCCAAGGCGTAACGGATTTCCCCGCGCGATACCGGCAGGAAGCGGTAAACACTGTGGTTGACGTCGGGCGCCAGGAATACCAGCTTGTTGAGCACGCAGTCGTCGTAGAAGACCTTTAGCTGGTCGGTATTGTCCAATTCGGTGGACATCACCGCCGCCATGTACGCGGAGCAGTGATGGGCCTTGAGCCAGGCGGTATGGTAGGACAGCAGGGCGTAAGCGGCGGCGTGCGATTTGTTGAAGCCGTAGCCGGCGAACTTCTCCATATAGTCGAAGATTTCGTTGGCCTTGGCCTCGCTCAGGCCCTTGCCGCCGGCGCCCTCCACGAACATGGCCCGCTGCTGGACCATTTCGGACAGCAATTTCTTACCCATGGCCCGCCGCAGCAAGTCTGCGCCGCCCAGCGAGTAGCCGCCGCAGACCTGGGCGGCCTGCATCACCTGTTCCTGGTACACCATGATGCCGTAGGTGGGTGCCAGCACCGATTCCAGCAGCGGGTGCAGGTATTCGAAACGTTCGCCATGCATACGGCGGATAAAGTCCGGGATCAGGTCCATCGGACCTGGCCGGTACAGCGCCACGAAGGCGATAATTTCCTCGAACTTGCTGGGCTTGGCCTCCACCAGCATCTTCTTCATGCCGCTGGATTCAAACTGGAACACGGCAGTGGTATTGCCGGCCGCGAACACCTTGTAGGCCAGCTTGTCGTCCAGCGGCAACTTGGCGACATCGACCTCCTCGCCGCTGACCTGCTTGATATAGCGCTGGGCCAGTTCGATGATGGTCAGGTTGCGCAGGCCCAGGAAGTCGAACTTCACCAGGCCGGCCGACTCCACGTCCTTCATATCGTATTGCGAGACCGGCGAGGCATCCTCGCCGCTGGCGATATAGAGCGGGCAGAAATCGGTCAGTTTGCCGGGTGCGATCAGTACGCCGCCGGCATGCATGCCGACGCCCCGGGTCAGGTCCTCCAGCTTTTGTGCCAGTTCGATCAGTTCGCCGGCATCTTCCGCCGCGATCAGCTCGCCGATCTGCGGTTCCATCTCCATCGCCTTGCTCAGCGACAGCGGCTTGTTGGCCTCCAGCGGAATCAGCTTGGAGAGCCGGTCGCACAGGAAGAAGGGCAGGTCCAGCACCCGGCCCACGTCGCGTATCACCGCCTTGGACGACATGGTGCCGAAGGTGACGATCTGGCTGACCGCCTCTTCGCCGTACTTCTTGCGCACGTAGGCAATCACCCGCCAGCGGTTTTCCTGGCAGAAGTCCACGTCGAAGTCGGGCATGGAGACCCGCTCCGGATTGAGGAAGCGCTCGAACAGCAAGGCATAGCGCAGCGGATCGAGATCGGTGATCTTGAGCGAGTAGGCCACCAGCGAGCCGGCACCCGACCCCCGGCCGGGGCCGACCGGACAGCCGTTGGCCTTACCCCAGTTGATAAAGTCCGCCACGATCAGGAAGTAGCCGGGGAAGCCCATCTGGATGATGGTGTCGCATTCGAACTTGAGGCGGGCATCGTACTCGGGCCGCCGTGCCAGGCGTTCCTGCTCGTCGGGAAACAGCTGTATCAAGCGTTCTTCCAGGCCGGTTCGTGCTTCGGCGACCAGGAAGTCGTCCAGCGTCATGCCGTCCGGGGTGGGGAACAACGGCAGGAAGTTCTTGCCCAGCTGGATGGTGACATTGCAGCGCTGGGCAATGCCCACGCTATTGGCCAGAGCTTCCGGAATATCGTGGAACAGGCTGGCCATCTCGTCCGGCGACTTGAAGTATTGCTCCTCGGTATAGAGCTTGGGGCGGCGTTTATCCGCCAGTACATAGCCTTCGGCGATGCAGGTGCGGGCCTCGTGGGCCTTGAAGTCGTCTCGGTCGAAAAACTGGATAGGGTGGGTGGCCACCACCGGCAGATCCAGGCCGGCGGCCAGATCGAGCGCGCCCTGCACGGCGATTTCGCAGCGGGGATCGCCGGTACGCTGCAGCTCCAGGTAGAAGCTGTCGGGAAACTGCTCGGCCCACCAGCCGGCCAGGTTGCTGGCGGCATCGGTATTGCCGTTGAGGATGGCCTGGCCGATATCGCCCAAATGGGCGCCCGAGAGGGCGATCAGCTGGCTGTTGTCGCCATTGGCCAACCATTCGCGCTTGATCTCGGCGCGACCGCGGTATTGGTTGCGGCGGTAGGCCTCGGTGATCAGCTCGCACAGGCGGCCGTAGCCGGCACGGTTCTTGGCGATCAGCAGGGCGCGATAAGGCTTGTCGCGGTCTTCCTCGTTTTCCAGCCAGATGTCCACGCCGGCAATGGGCTTGATGCCACTGCCGCGCGCGGTCTTGTAGTGCTTGATCAGGCCGAACAGATTCATCAGGTCGCTGATGCCCAGCGCGGGCATCTGGTACTGCTTGGCACGCTGCACGGCGGCATCGATCAGCACGATGCCGTCGGTTACGGAATATTCGGTATGGAGGCGAAGATGGATAAAGGCAGGAGACGTCATGGGGCGAATTTTACCCGTCACGGGAGGCGTGCGGGCTGGAAGGAGGAAAATTCAAGCGGAAGCGACGTGTTTCGCGGGGAGGACCGTAGTGGCTACGCCGTTGGCAGTCGGGCGAAGGAGGCGGCGCCGCTGGCGGTGCAGGTTTGCTCGGCGATGTCGTCCACCCGAGCAAAAGCCGGCCCTTGCCTGGCCCAGGCAAGCAAATCCTGCACCGCTTGCGCCTCGCCTTCGAGCTGCGCTTCCACCGAACCATCCCGGCGATTGCGTACCCAGCCGGCCACGCCCAGTTGCTGCGCGCGTTCCGCCATGGCGTTACGGTAGCCGACGCCTTGGACGCGGCCGCGTATCGACAGATGAAGGGCAATCATGGCTTGTCCCTGCCCAAAACCTCGCGCAACAGCGCGTGCGCGTCGTCCAGCGAGGAAAGGATGCGATGCCCGAGCGCGACCACCTCGGCCGACGGCTTGCTCAGATCGGGAATCTGGATCGGCGTCATCCCGGCGGCCAGGGCTGCGCGCACGCCCGGCTCGGAATCTTCCAGTACCAGGCAGCGAGCCGGCTCGACGCCTAGCCTTCGTGCGGCCAGCAGGTAGATGTCCGGCGCTGGCTTGGGATGCTCGACGTCACTGCCGGTGACCACGACCTGGAAATGCCGAATCAGGCCGGTTTGGCGCAGCTTCTGCTCCGCGCGCTCGCGCCGGGTCGAGGTGGCGACCGCCTTGGGCAGGCCCAGTTCGTCCAGCCAGCCGAGCAAGGGCAGGATGCCGGCCTTGAGCGGCAGGCCCTGTTCAACCCGGGCGGAATAGCGCTTGTCGGTGGCCAGGGCAATAGCGTCGATATCCAGTTCGGGAAAGCGTTGCCGCAAGATGGCGTGACAAAGCTTTTCATGCAGGCCCACCATGGACATCAGCAGGCTATCGTCGAAATGGACGCCGTGATCCAGCGAAGCCAGGCGCCAGCAGTCGAGCACGGCGCTTTCGCTGTCTATCATCAGGCCGTCCATATCGAACAGGATGGCGGCGGGTAAGAAGTCGAGTTTCATGGGGCAAGTTGGCCGGCGCCGACCGGGCGCGCGGATTCCTGGAGGTTTGGCCAATCCTGCGCCAGCAGGCTGTAACAGTCGAGGTCGTGGAACTGGCCAGCCCAGTAGCCTTGCTGGCGGTGGCGGCCTTCCCGTTGGAAGCCAAGCCGCTCCACCAGCAACTGCGAGGCGGTATTGTCCGGATGGATCTCGGCCTGGATGCGATTCAACTGCATCTGGTCGAAACCGTAGCGCAGGATGCCGCGCAAGGCTTCGCTCATCAACCCTTGGCCCCAATGCGGGCGGCCCAGTTCATAGCCCAGCAGGCAATTGCGATAGACCTTGTTCCAGCGGAACAGGCCGCAACTGCCCAACAACTGGCCATCGCCATTGCGGACGATTGCCCAGCGGATGCCAGGCAGGGCGGCTTTGCGCGACTCGGCGAACATTTCTATCATGCGCTGGGCCTGGGCGCGCTCGGTAATGGGATCGGCGCCGAACCAGCGCATCGCATCGGTATCGCGATGGATGGCGAAAATCGCGTCGGTATCGGCGGGTTTCAGCTCGCGCAATACCAGCCGTGCGGTGGTCAAGGTAGGAAAAGCCGGCAGCATCGTGGCCTTATCGATTCGCGTCCTTTCCGTCGTCAGCTGGCAACGGAAAGGACGGGCTTGGGAAAGGCCGGACTAGCCGACGCGCATGCCGGGCTGGGCGCCGCTATCGGGGTTCAACAGATAGATGCCGGCCCCCTCGCCGCTGGCGGACAGGACCATGCCTTCGGACAGGCCGAACTTCATCTTGCGCGGTGCCAGGTTGGCCACCATCACGGTCAGCTTGCCGACCAGGTCTTCCGGCTTATAGGCCGACTTGATGCCGGAAAAGACATTGCGGGTCTCGCTGCCGAGATCGAGGGTCAGCTGCAACAGCTTCTCGGCGCCCGCCACATGCTGGCAATCGATGATGCGCGCCACCCGCAGATCGATCTTGCCGAAATCATCGATATTGATGGTCGGCGCAATCGCTTCGATACTGGGCTCGGTCGGGGCGGCCGGCGCCAGGCTCTGCTTGTTCGCTTCCACCAGCGCTTCCACCTGCTTGGGATCGATACGGGTCATCAGGTGCGAATAGGGCTTGATGGTGTGGTTCAGCAGCAGGCTGTCGGCATCCGACCATTGCAGGGGGCCGATATTCAGGAAGGCCTCCACATCGCCGGTCAATTTGGGCAGGACCGGCTTGAGATAGATGCTCAGCAGGCGGAACAGGTTGATCAGCAAGGAGCAGGCGGCGTGCAGCTCGCCATCGCGGCCTTCCTGCTTGGCCAGCTCCCACGGCTTGACCTGGTCGACATACTGGTTGACCTCGTCGGTCAGCGCCATGACATCGCGTAATACGCGGCTGAACTCACGCGCTTCATAGCCTTCGGCGATACTGCCCGCGGCGGCTTGCAGCTTGCTGACCAGCGGGCTATCGGGCAACTGGGCGGCCAGCTTGCCGTCGAAGCGCTTGCTGATGAAGCCGGCGGCGCGGCTGGCGATATTGATGTACTTGCCGACCAGATCGCTATTCACGCGGGCCACGAAATCGCTCAGCGACAGGTCGGCGTCCTCGATGCCGCTCCCCAGCTTGGCCGCGTAGTAATAGCGCAGCCATTCCGGATTCAGGCCGACATCCAGATAGCTCTTGGCGGTGATAAAGGTACCGCGCGACTTGGACATCTTCTGGCCGTCCACGGTCAGGAAGCCATTCACATTGATGCCGGTCGGAGTGCGGTGGCCGGAGTGTTCCAGTACGGCCGGCCAGAACAGGGCATGGAAATAGAGAATGTCCTTGCCGATAAAGTGGTACAGCTCGGTATCCGAGCCGGCCCGCCAGTAATCCTCGTAGTTCTCGCCGATACGGTCGAACAGGTGTTTGGTGGCGGCGATATAACCGATCGGCGCATCCAGCCAGACGTAGAAATACTTGCCCGGTGCATCGGGAATCTCGAAGCCGAAGTAAGGCGCATCACGGCTGATATCCCAGTCCTGCAGGCCTGCTTCGAACCATTCGCCCATCTTGTTGGCGGCCTGGGCCTGCAGGCGCGGGCGTGCTTGCCCTTCCACCTGTACGCTGGCGCGCGTCCAGTCGGCCAGGAATTCGCCGCATTCCGACAGTTTGAAGAAGTAGTGCTCCGAATCGCGCAGCTCGGGCGTGGCGCCGGAAACCGCCGAAAATGGATTCTTCAGTTCGGTCGGCGCATAGGTGGCGCCGCAAACTTCGCAATTGTCGCCGTACTGGTCCTTGGCGCTGCACTTGGGACACTCGCCCTTGACGAAGCGATCGGGCAGGAACATCTGCTTTTGCGGGTCGTAGAGCTGGCTGATGGTCTTGACCGCGATCTTGTCGGCCGTCCGCAGACGCCGATAGATGCTGCTGGCCAGTTCCTTGTTCTCGGGCGAGTTGGTGGTATAGAACTCGTCGAAACCGATATGGAAACCGGCGAAATCGGCGACATGCTCATCATACATGCGGGCGATAAAGGCCTCGGGCGCCAGGCCGAGCTTCTCCGCATTGATCATGATGGGCGTGCCGTGGGTGTCGTCGCCGCAGACATAGTGCACGGTATGGCCCCGCATCTTCTGGAACCGAACCCAGATATCGGCTTGTACATAGCCGACCAGGTGGCCGAGGTGGATGGCGCCGTTGGCGTAGGGGAGGGCGTTGGTGACAAGTATCTTGCGGGCGGACACGGTGGGTTCCTGTCTCGTGGAGGTTAAGCGGAGCTGCCGATTATAGCCGAAGGGCTCGCAATGGCGCGGGTCTGAAGCTGGGTTTGACGCTGAAGGCAAGGCGGAGGCGGGAAGGTTCCTCCTATAGCAAGCTTTTTCCGCGCGCACGCTTTAGAATGCTGGCCCGCCATGTAAACCTACCGGCTCCGACCTATGCACGTTCAGACTGTAGACTACCGCTCCAATGACGCCCCCGGCCACTTCGTCACATCGCTGCGCGAGACCGGTTTTGCCGTCCTGGTCAATCATCCCCTGCCTACGGCGCTGATCGGCGATATCTATCGCGATTGGCTGGACTTCTTCAACGGCGAAGCAAAGCAGGACTATCGATTCGATCCGGAGCGCCAGGACGGCTGGTTTTCCACCGCCGTGTCCGAAACCGCCAAAGGCAGCAGCATCCGCGATCTGAAAGAGTTCTACCATGTCTTTACCTGGGGGCGTATCCCCACCGAACTTCGCGACAATGCCCTGGCCTACCAGGAAGTCGCCAGCACCTTGGCGGCCGAGCTGCTGGGCTGGATCGAACAGTGCCTGCCGGCCGAAGTGACGGCGGGGCTGAGCGAGCCCCTGTCCGGCATGATCACGGCCAGTCCCAATAACCTGCTGCGGGTGCTGCGCTACCCACCGCTGTCCGGCGACGAAGCGCCAGGCAGCTTGCGGGCCGCCGCGCATGAGGATATCAATCTGATCACGCTGCTGCCGGCCGCCAATGCGCCCGGCCTGGAAGTGCGCGACCGGCAGGGAAACTGGCATGCGGTTTCGTGCGAACCCGGTACGATGGTGGTCAATGTCGGCGATATGCTGCAGGAAGCGACCGCCGGCTGGCTGCCGTCCACCTCGCATCGCGTCACCAATCCCACCGGCGAGGACGCCCGTCAATCGCGCATCTCGCTGCCGCTTTTCCTGCACCCGCGCAGCGAGGTGGTCCTGTCCGAGCGGCATACCGCCGACAGCTATCTGAATGAGCGCCTGCGCGAGTTGGGCATCAAGAAATAATCGACGGCTGGCCAAGGCCAGGCGCCATGGAGAATCCGTATGGCTACCCTGAATGAACTGAATACGGCCCTGGCCGCCTGCGTGGACCGCGACACTGGCCGCGACTATGTCGCCATGAAGGCGGTGCGCGACTTGTCGCAGGATGGCGAGCTTGTCAGCCTTACCCTGGCCCTGCCGTATCCGGCACAAAGCCGCCATGCCGAGATCGGCGCCCAGCTGGAGCAAGCCTTGTTGGCGCTGGAGGGGGTGAGCCGCGTCAACGTCAAGGTCGAGACGCGCATCGAAGCCCATACGGTACAGCGCGGCCTGACCCCCTTGCCTGGCGTCAAGAATGTGATTGCCATCGCCAGCGGCAAAGGCGGCGTGGGCAAATCCACCACGGCGGTCAATCTGGCGTTGGCGCTGTCGGCAGAAGGCGCCCGGGTGGGCATATTGGACGCCGATATCTACGGCCCCTCGCAGCCCTTGATGCTGGGCTTGCAAGGCCAGCGGCCGGAGTCGCCGGACGGCAAGTCCATTATTCCGCTAAGCGCGCATGGCATCCAGGCCATGTCGATCGGCTTCCTGATCGATGCCGAACAGCCCATGGTATGGCGTGGCCCCATGGTCACCCAGGCGCTGATGCAGCTATTGAACGATAGCCGCTGGGACGACCTGGATTACCTGCTGATCGATCTGCCGCCCGGCACCGGGGATATCCAGCTGACGCTATCGCAGAAAGTGCCGCTTACCGGCGCGGTGATCGTCACCACCCCGCAGGACATCGCCCTGCTCGACGCCCGCAAGGGCCTGAAGATGTTCGAGAAGGTCGGCGTGCCGGTCACCGGCGTGGTGGAGAATATGGCCATGCACATCTGTTCCAATTGCGGCCATGCCGAAGCCATTTTCGGCGAGGGTGGCGGCGGGCGCATGGCGCAGGAATACGGGGTGGAATTGCTGGGCCAACTGCCCTTGGAGATGTCGATCCGCCTGGCGACCGATACCGGCGCGCCCTCCGTGGCAGCGGAGCCGGATGGCGCGGTGGCGGCACTTTACAAGGCTATCGCCCGCAAGGTTGCCGTCAAGATCGGCGAGAAGGCCAAGGATTTCTCGGCTAAGCTGCCGAAAATCGTGATCCAGAATACTTAGAAGGAAGCATCATGAGCATTAAATCCGACCGCTGGATTCGGAAGATGGCCGAACAACACGGCATGATCGAGCCCTTCGAAGCGGGCCAGGTCAAGCATGTCAACGGTGAACGCATCGTTTCCTACGGTACGTCCAGCTACGGCTACGATATTCGCTGCGCCGATGAATTCAAGTTGTTCACCAACCTGAATTCGACCGTGGTGGACCCGAAGAATTTCGATGAAGCCAGCTTTGTCGATGTGTCCGGCAAAGGCTACTGCATCATCCCGCCGAATAGCTTCGCGCTGGCCCGCACCGTCGAGTACTTCCGTATTCCGCGCAATGTGCTGACCATCTGCCTGGGCAAGTCCACCTATGCCCGTTGCGGCATCATCGTCAATGTCACCCCCTTCGAGCCGGAGTGGGAAGGGTATGTGACGCTGGAGTTTTCCAACACCACGCCTTTGCCGGCCAAGATCTATGCACATGAAGGCTGTGCTCAGGTGTTGTTCCTGGAAGCCGATGCCGATGACATCTGCGAAGTGTCGTATAAGGACCGTGGCGGCAAGTATCAGGGTCAAGTCGGCGTGACCTTGCCGAAGACTTGAAGGTAAAATAAACGAGAATGACTGAATCGATAGTCAATTGCTATCGATTCGGTGCAGTTTTTAAATTGGACGGCCGGCCTCGCCGAGCCTACATTCTCATGTCTTTGTTAAAACCGCATCAGGAGAAAAACCATGGCCGTTCTCGTCAATAAGAAAGCCCCCGACTTTACCGCCGCCGCCGTTCTGGGCACCGGTGAGATCGTCGAAAACTACAGCTTCAGCGCCGCCACCAAGGGCAAATACGCCGTGGTGTTCTTCTATCCGCTGGATTTCACCTTTGTCTGCCCGTCCGAACTGATCGCCTTCGATCATCGCCTGGCCGAGTTCAAGTCCCGCAACGTGGAAGTGATCGGCGTGTCCATCGACAGCCAGTTCAGCCACAGCGCCTGGCGCAACACCCCGGTGGACAAGGGCGGTATCGGCCCGGTCGGCTACACCCTGGTAGCCGACATCAAGCATGAAATCTGCCAGGCATTCGACGTCGAGCACGGCGATGGCGTGGCCCTGCGCGGCTCCTTCCTGATCGACCGCGACGGCGTGGTGCAACACCAGGTGGTGAACAACCTGCCGCTGGGTCGCGATATCGATGAAATGCTGCGCGTGGTCGACGCCCTGCAATTCACCGAAGAGCACGGCGAAGTCTGCCCGGCCGGTTGGAACAAGGGCAAGGCCGGCATGAAGGCCGACGCTGCCGGCGTGGCCAAGTACCTGGCTGAGAACGCTGGTCAGCTGTAATCGCTGACTGCTGTTCGTAGCCAACAAAAAACCCGCAACTGCGGGTTTTTTGTTGGCTTCTTCGGGGATATCCATCATTCATCGTCATGAGCTGAATAAGCTATTCCGCTTGGATCGATGCGGGCGTCTATCTCAAGCGCGAGAGCCTTAAAGTCCCGTTTCGCATCCTGAACCGCTTGCATATGGCTACCAATGGCACCATCAGCAGAAGTCAGGTGAAAGATGGGCTTACGAACTTCTTGGGCCATTGGATGAGGTTGGGCGCGGTTTCCGGATACCAACGTAGCAACTAAGCTGCCATTTTCTGCTCTGCCATCGACTCAGCGTATCGCTGCGCCGGAGTTTGATAGCCAATGGACGAATGGCGCCGTTTGCGATTGTAAAACACCTCGATGTAATCAAAGAGGTCCTTGCGCGCTTCAATACGCGTCACGTAGCTTCGATGGAAGACGCGCTCGTTCTTCAAGCTATTGAAGAAGCTTTCCATCGGCGCGTTGTCCCAGCAATTGCCCTTCCGGCTCATCGACGCTTGCATGCCGTACTCCGCCAACAGGGCTCGGTAATCATGGCTGCAGTATTGGCTACCTCGGTCGGAATGATGAAGTAGTCCTGGCTTCGGTTTGCGTCGGAAACGCGCCATTTGCAGGGCACGGATGACCAGCTCCCGTGTCATTCGCTCGTCCATGGCCCACCCGACGATGGCCCGCGTGTGCAGATCCATGACGACCGCCAGATACAGCCAGCCCTCGCGGGTGGGAATGTAGGTAATGTCCGCATTCCACACGGTGTCCGGTGCCCTCGTGCTGAACTGTCGATCCAGCACGTTGGATGCAAACGGTAGGGAGTGCTTACTGTTGGTTGTCGCTTTATAACGCCGCTTGTGGCGCGCACGAATGCCGTGTTTTTGCATCAAGCGCTGGATGCGGGTTTTGCTGACTGGATGCCCTCGGGATTTGAGTTCCTGGAAGATGCGCGGTGAACCATAAGCCCCCTGGCATTCAGCATGCACGCTACGAATCAGCGCAAGCAACTGCATGTCAGAAAGCCAGTGGGTCGGGCCACCACAGGCCTGCCAATCGGCGAAGCCGCTCGTGCTGACGGACAGCACTTTGCAGAGCGACTGCAAGGGATAGTGTTTGCGCATCTGGTCAATCACGGCGTACTTCACTGCGACTTTTTCGCGAAATACGCCGTGGCTTTTTCCAGAATTTCGAGCTCCATCTTCAGGCGGGAATTCTCGGCACGCAGGCGTGACAATTCCATTTGCTCTGGTGTGACGGGCTTGCCGGAACCTGTCGCCATCTTCCCGGCCTTGTGGGCCTTGCGCCAGTTGGCAAGCGTCTGCTCGGATATGCCCAAGTCGCGCGCTACTTGAGCAGGGGTCTTGCCTTCGACTTCGACCAGGCGGACGGCTTCTTGCTTGAATTCGGTGGTGTAGCTTTGTCGTGGAATTTTGTACATTCGGAACCTCTGTAGACCAGTTTACCCGGCTACGGTTGGTATCCGAAATCCACACCCAAGCTCAGGAATCAGACTACGGAAATGCCTAATACTTGCAAGTCGATTGGCATCATGACCGTCGATCTGAGTAGTACTTGGACGATTCATTACGTTATCCCGGTAGGTAATTGGGATGCGATCTACCCACTTTTTATATGCTTTGGCGGGGCGCGACAAGCGCTCCATATGTTGCATAAGAATATAGCCTGCTGGTGTCATTGCGCCCGCAGGTAAGTCAAACTCGGGTTGCTCCCAGTTTTTGATGCGTTTATCCCAATCCGTACGCCAACGGGTCAATGTAGGTCCAAGGTTGCGCAGACCTTGTAAGGAAAAAAGATCGGCTGCCAATGGTATGGCAACGTGGTCGCTGCCAATGAGCGCGGAACGATTGATGGCGCCCAGATTTGGGCCTACGTCAGCCAGGATCAGGTCGGCCTGGTGCGCATCAGCAGCCATTTGGGCCACTTGCCAGAAAGCGGTAAGTAAGCGAAAAGGACGGTACAGATTGCTGGACCCCATAGCCTCCGACCATGCGCTGGAAAGTTGATCTTCGAAACCTGCCAGCGCAAGATCACCCGGCACCAGGAACAGCTTATCGGTTATCCGTTGCGTAATGGGCGGTTTGATATCTCCCACCCTGGTTAAAGGTTCGATGCAGCGGAAGATAGTGGTGCCGCCTAGAGGTGGTTCAGATGGATCCCACAATTGCTCTTGGATATCCTCAGCCAGAAACGCCGAAGTCAGGTTGGCTTGAGGGTCGAGATCGATAGCGACGACGCGCTTGCCCAGTTCGTTAAACATCCAAGCCAAATGGAATACCAGCGAAGTCTTCCCGACGCCGCCTTTATTATTGAAGAAGGTCAGTACGGGTGTACTCATGATGCCTTCCACATGGTTGCAAGCACCATCGTAGCTTCCACTACGAATTTGGCTGGTGGATTGCCGTTGGCTCGCAGCGCATTCTGCGCTTCGGCAATACCAAATCAGGACATCAATTGATGTGCTGTGCAAAAGGAATTTAGATACATTTCGCTCCCCATATACAACATGTGGCTAGAAGCTAGACTTCTGGTTTTACTTGCTAAGTTTTTGTAAACCAGCATCTGCCATCAGTGAAGGCATAGTTTGCGCGGGCGGGACAACGTGTCTACAACGTGCGATTCACGATATCCGCCAGCAGCGGGAGCTTGCCGTGGAAGAAATGCCCAGCGCCCGGTACGACCACGATAGGCAGGCCTTGCGGCCTGGCCCAGTCGAATACAGCCCCGATTGGGGCGACATCGTCTTCTTCGCCATGCACTACCAAGGTATCGCCCGGCACGGTAGGAAAGGTCCATTTCGCGGTGGCCGGCGCAACCAGGACAAGACGTTCGATTTCATCCTCGCCCAAACGTGCGCGCAACTGGCTTTGCACAAAAGTACCGAACGAAAAACCAGCCAGGCTGACCGGCAGGCCAGGGTGGCTGGCGCGGGCATGGTCCAATACGGCGGCCATATCGTCCACTTCGCCGCCACCAAAGTCATGCTCGCCCTCGCTCTTGCCCACCCCGCGCAGATTGGGGCAGTAGGCGATATAGCCTTGGCGTGAAAATACCTTCGCCAGTGTCTGCACCACCTTGTTGGTGTTGCTGCCACCCTGGGTAGGATTGGGATGGGCGACCAGGACGATACCGCGTGGCGCGCTGTCCAGCGCGCTATCTAGTTGCAGCGTCTCCAGCTGGCCGACCGGGCCGGCTATGGTGATAGGCAGGAATTGGGGCGTCTTCATGACAGAAGGCTCAGATTTTCAGGCGCGCAACTTCGCGGCCATTTACCAGATGCTCCTGGATGATCTCTTCCACGTCGTCCTGGTCCACATACTGGTACCAGACATTGTCGGGATAAACCACCAGCACCGGCCCTTGCGCGCATCGGTCCAGGCAGCCGGCCTTATTGGTGCGGATTTTTCCTTCGCCGGCCAGGCCCAGCTCCTTTACCCGCTTCTTGGCATAGGCATGCACCTCGTTGGCGCCGAAATCGGCACAGCAGCTCTCGCCGTTGGGGCGCTGGTTGGTACAGAAAAATACATGGTGCTTGAAGTAGCTCATGATCAATGCCTCGTTGCGCTGACCGGCAATTCGGTGGGCAGCGGGAAGTAGGGTAGATTGTCCTTCACCGTCGGCAGGATCTCGCCGACGATGCGGATATCGTCGTGATGGCATTCCCGCAGCAGCATGCTCATCATGCCCTGCAGGGCGTCTACCCGATCCAGGGGACCCAGCGGCCAGATAAAGCCAGCCCATTCCTCGCCATTCTTTTCGGCACCCAAGGTCACGCGTAGTTCACCATTATCGTGGCAGGACAGCACCGCGACCGGCGTCTCGCCCGCTTCGCGCAGCTTGCGCAGGGTATTGCTGGCAAAGACCTGGAAACGGATCTCTTGCTGGGCTACCCGGCCGTCGTCCAATGCGGCCAGCCAAGCCTGCGGTGCACGCGGCAACGGGAAGAAGGTCATGGCATCGTGCTTGAGTTGTTCGCTCAGCAGCTTGCTGAAGGCCATGGCCCATTGGCCCGGCGTGGCATTCAACTGCACCACCGCGGGCGCATCGGCCGGCTGCATCGCCACGCCCACCAGATAGCGCAGGAAAACGCCATCGCCATCCACCTTGATCGGCGACTCCTTGAATTCGTGCGGCAGTCCGCCGCTGGCGTATTGCAGGGCATCGCGCCAGCGCAGCAATTGACTGGGTTGGATGGCCAACAGCTGCTCTCGATCCAGCAACTTGCCCGCCAGCTGGATATCGCTACCGCGCTGAAAAATTCCATGCTCGGTCAAAAGGGTCTGCAAGACCGCCACATCGGGCAGCTTGCCAGGGATCTCATGCTGGCCACGTACGCCGGCTACCATGACCACGGGGATGGCAAAGACCACCGCATGTTGCGCGCTACCGGCCAATGGCTGCTCTATCGCTACCCTTAGCCGCTCGGACAGCAAGCGTACGACGGCTGGATTTGGTGCGGTGGAAATTGCCTTGGCAATGTCCGCGTCTCCGCCATGGCGCAGCTGCGCAGCCAGTTCGGCGTCGAGCGCCGCCTCGGCGGCAACCAGGCGACCCAGATTGTTTTCACTCAACAATTGCGTGGCCAGTGCGTGCAGGGGGGACTGGTCGATACCGCTGTAAGGGCGTGGATCGGGGAGGACAGCAGTTTCGGACATATGCGGGAAGGGAGTTCGGTAAAACCGCAATTATACCGGATGCCGGCACTGGTACCGCTTGCTGCTTGGGGCTACGGCGTGACGGACTCCATCCGTACCCCCAACGGCACCCCAAAAAAAGTGAGCAGGCCGCACGTGCTATTGGGCGATGCTTGATTGGGTTAGGTTTACGCTGCGGATTGGCGAGCGCTACTCAAATTAAGTTGATAAGGGTCGTGGCAAAGTCAGGACCAGGGTGGTTATCTTAGGGTCATCGTCTGCAGCCATGGCCAGTTCGCCGCCTTGGGCTTCGGCCAATAAGCGAGCCGAGTAGGCAGCCAGGCCATTACCTTCGCGCCTGCCCGCGCCACCGAATTTATCAAAAAAACCGGGACGCAAATCGGTGCGTACCGTACCTGGATAGCTGATGATGACCTTGAGCGGCGTTTCATCGAACAGTTGAAGGTCGATACGGCTACCGGCCGTGGCGGAATCGCAGGCGAGTTGGAGCAGGCTCTGGATGATAGCCTGACATAGCCGGGGGTCGCCCAGCGCGGTGGGTGGGGGCTGATCGACATCGACCTCGGCATCAACCGCGATGATCAGATGCTGGCCTTGACTGGTGGCGCGGGCTGAGGCGGCATGATCGTGCAGCAGTTGCGCGATAGTGACGGGCTCAGGCTTCATTTGATACTGACCATTTTCGATGTCCAGCATAAGGGCCGAAAGATCGGCCGTCTGCAGCGCGCTTTGAGCACCCTGCTCGATCAGCCGCAGCAGCTCACGCTGACGGCTGGACAGATTGCTGCCGCCCTTTGCCAATTCCTCGATCAGGCCGCTGATGCCCTCCAGCGGCGCTTTCAACTCATGTCGCAGCGTCTGTTCGATATCTTCACGCAAGCGGGCAGCGACGAGTTGGGCGTCCATCTCCGCCTGGCGCTGTTTGTACAGTTGCAGATAGCGCATGAAATTGCCGACCCGTAGCTGGAGCAGGTCCGGGTCGATCGGTTTGGTGACGAAGTCCACAGCGCCCAATTCCCGACCACGGCGCATGGTGGTGTCGTCGGTCATGGCGGTGACGAAAATGACCGGAATATGCTGGCTGATCGGGTGGTCCCGCAATCGTCGCGCCACTTCGAAACCGTCCAGGCCCGGCATCATGATGTCCAGCAGCACCAGATCCGGCGGGCTATCGGAAGTACACAGCGCCAGTGCCTTCTCGCCGTTATGAGCTATCCGCACCCGATAGTCTGCTTCAAACAGGCCCGCCATCAGGCGCAGGTTATCCGGGGTGTCGTCGACGACCAGCAAGGTAGGCCGCTCCGGTGCGGCAGTCGGCGTGGTGGCTTGGGCATTTGCTGCCGCGGCATCGATCCGGGGATTTCCCGGCGCGGCCATGCGCAGCCGGTTGCGGCGGCGACAGGCGTTGGCGAGCTTGATCTCCAGGGTGCCCACCGTAAATGGCTTGGCCAGCAGCTCCCACACGCCAGCATCTATGGCCTGCTGGATCATGCTGCGGCTGGTATGCGCGGTAAACAGGATGAAAGGGATATCGCGGAACCGCTCTTCCTGGCGCATGGCATGCAGCAACTCCAGTCCGTTCATCACCGGCATGTCCCAGTCCGACAGCACAAAATCAAAGCGCTGCTGTCGCAGCTGCAAGAGGGCCTCCGCGCCGTTGACGGCGCTCTGTACCTGTTCGATGCCGAGCGAGCGCAACTGGCTCGCCATGACCTGGCGCATGGTGGCCTGGTCGTCCACTACCAGCGCGCGCGGCTGTTTCGAGCGCTCGGTGCTATGCAGGTGAGATTCAATCATTACCGGCTCCTTGCGGGTGCTGAACGACTTCCTCAGCGATCCAGCCTAGTCTTTCCTTCTCTGCATGTAGATCGGATTCACTGTCGGTGAATCGCATGGCAATCGCGTGGAACTGATCGACCAGGAGCGCGAACGCTTCCACCAGGACCGGATCGAAATGGCTACCGCTGCCGGCAAGGATGATCCCGACCGCCTGTGCGTGCGGCATGCTGGCCTTGTAGACGCGGCGGCTGATCAAGGCATCGTAGACATCGGCGACGGCCATCAGCCGCGCCGAAAGCGGAATGGCCTCGCCGACAAGGCCGTCCGGATAGCCGCTGCCATCCCATTTTTCTTGATGACTGTAGGCAATTTCCTTGGCTAGCCGCAGAAAAGGCACGCGCTTGCCCAGCCGTTCCTCGGCGCGGACGATGGCATCCCTGCCTAGCGCAGGGTGGGTCTTCATGATCTCGAACTCTTCCGGTGTCAGCTTGCCGGGCTTGAGCAGGATGCGGTCGGGGATACCCACCTTGCCGATGTCGTGCAGCGGGGCGGACTTGAACAGCAACTCGATCTCCGCTTCGGTCAGCACGTCGGCGAAGCGTGGTTGGCGGGCCAGGTACTCGGCCAGCAGCTTCACGTAATGCTGGGTACGCAGGATATGGTTGCCGGTTTCGTTGTCGCGGGTTTCGGCCAGGGAAGCAACGGCCAGGATCGCGACTTCCTGCACGGCATGGACTTCTTCGGTACGTCGGTTGACCTCTTGCTCCAGGAAGGCATTGTTGTCGCGCAGGAAATCGCTGGCGGCTTTCAGGCGCAACTGGGCTTGCACCCTGGCCCGCAGGATAGGGGGACTGACCGGTTTGGCGATGTAGTCGGTGGCGCCCAGGTCGAAACCATGCTGCTCATCCGCCTCGGCTGACATGGCGGTAAGAAATATCACCGGAATGTCGCAGGTTCGCGGGTCGGCTTTCAGCTGGCGGCACACTTCGTAACCGTCCATTTCCGGCATCATCACGTCCAGCAGGATCAGGTCGGGGCAGGGCTGGTTATGGGCAATGCGTAAGGCCTTCTCGCCGCAGTGGGCGACCTTGACCACGTAATTGTCCATCAATAACTCCCCAATCAGCGACAGGTTCTGGGGAACGTCGTCCACGACCAGGATGGTGGGGCGGATGGCAATCACGGTGTCGGTCGGCATGCAGGACTCCTCACGGTAGGGGCGTGGCTTCGCTGGCGGATAGCAGGGCCAGGGCAGTCTCGTAGTCAAATTGACGGATAGCCGTATGGATAGCCGGGAAAGCCTCGGGCAGCGCGGCGGACAGCAAGGCCTCGTGCTCGCGTAGCAGCCTATCGGCGCGTGCGTCGTCGGCAGCCAGCAGATCCATCAATTGTTTGCGTACGGCCAGGAATGCGAGGGGATCGAACGAGCCGATCGTGGCCGAGGGAGATGCCGGCACAGGCAATATCGCTTCGATGGCATCGATCTGAGTAGCCAAGCCCTTGCTCAGCTCGGCCTGCTCGGCCTCGGCGGATTGACCAGCGCGCAGGGCGGTCTCGACCGCAGCCGCCTGACGGCTTAACAGGCCGGCACCGATATTGCCGGCCAGGCCCTTGAGGGTGTGTGCTACCCGTTGGGCTGTTGCAGCGTCACCCTGCTGCAAGGCCGCGTCAATTTGCTTCATCGCATCGGCCTGGCTGGTCACAAAGCCCCGTAGCAGGTCGATATAGCGATCCGGCTTGCCCAGTACCCGCCTCAGTCCAGCCTGCATGTCCAGTCCAGGGATGCTATCCGGCAAGATACCCGTCGCCACCGGTTCCGTCGGCGCTGCCTGCGCGTCGTCGGCGGGCTTGAGCCAGCGCCGCAGCACTTGCCATAGCGTGGCCGGCTCGATCGGCTTGCTCAGGTAGTCGTTCATCCCTGCCTGCCGGCAGCGTTCTCGGTCGGCAGGCTGGGCATTGGCGGTAAGGGCAATGATGGGTAGCGTGGCGAGCGCAGGCAGGGTCCGCAACTGGCGGGTAGCAGCCAGGCCATCGAGTACCGGCATCTGCATGTCCATCAAGATAAGATCGTAGGGCTGGGTTTGCGCCATCGCCACACCCTCGGCGCCATCGCTGGCGATATCGACTTGCAGGCCGGTCTCCTGCAGCAGGTCACGCGCCAGTTGCTGATTCAGGAGGTTGTCTTCCACCAGCAGCAACCGTTTGCCGTGTAGTGCCGGCGGAGCGTCGTTGTCATTGGGTTGGGAGTGCCGGGATAGCGGGTGTGCCCCGCCCAGTAGACGGCTCAGTACGTCATACAAGGTCGCGGCGGTAACAGGCTTGGCCAACACCGCACGGTATCCCGCCGCCTCGGCAACCGCTTGGGCATCGCTGCGGCCATGGGCCGTGACCAGTACCAGTTGGGGCGGGCGGGGCTGGGCCAATGCGGCAATTGCTTCGGCGGTTTCGATGCCGTCCAGCTCCGGCATCTGCCAATCGATCAGCGCTACATCATAGGGCTGGCCCTGTACCGCCGCTTGGGTAATCGCGTGGATCGCCTGGTTACCCGATGCAGCAACATCAACCTGTATGTCCAGGCTATCGAGCAAATGGCTCAGGACCGCGCGGGCGGCGGCATGATCATCGACCACCAGCATGCGGCGCCCCTGCAGGGCCACGGTCGGGGGCGGCATGAGCGCATCGGCCGGCGCTGGCTGGAGTTGGGCGGTGAACCAGAACGTCGAACCTTCGCCGAGTTGGCTGGCGACGCCGACCTCCCCGCCCATCAGTTCGGCCAGTCGCTTGGAGATGGCCAGGCCAAGGCCGGTACCACCGAACTTGCGCGAAATGGAACCGTCGGCCTGTTGAAAGCTCTGGAACAACTTGGCCTGTTGTTCCTCGGTCAAACCGATGCCTGTATCGCGCACCGCAAAACGGAGCTGTATGACTTCCGCGCGGGCACTGACGAGGCGGATGCCGATTTCGACCTCGCCCGCTTCCGTGAATTTGACCGCATTGCTGACGTAGTTGACCAGAATCTGGCCCAGTCGCAGCGGATCGCCGATCAGGTAGCGCGGCACGTCGGCCGCGACATCGAACAGGAGTTCCAGCCCTTTCTCATGGGCCTTGCTGGCAATCAGGTTGGCGACATTGTCGAGCACATTGTCCAGTTCGAACAGATTCGCTTCTACCGCCAGCTTGCCCGACTCGATCTTCGAAAAGTCGAGAATATCGTTGATGATGCCCAGAAGGTGCTGGCCAGCCTGGCCGATTTTTTCGACATAGTCCCGTTGGTGCGGGTCCAGCCCGGTACGCAGCGCCAGGCTGCTGAACCCGATGATGGCGTTCATCGGCGTGCGGATTTCGTGGCTCATATTGGCCAGGAAATCAGATTTCAGCTGGGTCGATTGCTCGGCCAGTTCCTTGGCTTCGCGCATGGCAGCCTGGGCTTGCTTGATTTCGGTGATATCGGACGATACCCCGCCGATGGCGATAACCTGACCGTTGTTATCGCGTACCGGGAATTTATAGGACAGATAGGTATGCATCGTCCCGTCGGCTTGCGGGATATGCTCCTCGCTGGATTGGCTGGTGCCGCTGGTGATGACCTGGCGGTCGTTGGCGACCAGTTCCACTGCCGTTGCAGCCGGCAACAATTCAAAATCGCTCGCGCCGATGGCTTGCTCGATGGACAAACCGGTAACCTGGCACCAGACGTGGTTGACCAGCTTGTAGCGCCCAGCTGTATCCTTGATATAAATAACGGCAGGGGAGTAGTCGAGCAAGGACTGCAATAGCTTGCGGTACTCGTCCAGAGCAGCCTTATCGCGCAGCTGCTCGGTCATGTCGACCTCGGTGCCGACCAGCCGGCGGACGCGGCCGTCTTCATCGCACTCGACCTTGGCCATGATCAACAAGGTGCGCTGCTCGCCATCGGCCAGGGTCAGCGTGCATAGCCCGTTGAAATCCCGTCCATCTCGCTCGATCAGGTCGAGCAGGCGCACCTGGCTGCCTTGGCCGATTGGCATCGACGGCGGCATGGCCCGCATATGCTCGACCGTACCGCCGAACTCACCCACTTTCAGCCCGTGGATCAATTCCATCTGGGGTGACCAAAAGGCAGCACCGGTTTCCAGATTGATATCGAATACACCAATGCCGCTGACCTCCTGTGCCACCGTCAGCCGCTCCCTATCGATCTGGGCTTCGGCAAGCGTGTCCTTTAGCGCGGCTTCTGCTTGGCGCTGCTCGGTAATGTCGGCGATATAACCATCCCAGATGATGGCATCGTTGGCACGTTGGTTGGGAAGCGCTTCGAAGCGCAAGTACTGGCGGCGGTGGGTGCGGCTGTGCTGGATGGTGAATTCCTGATGCAGTGCGTCGGCCGACTCGGCCAAGGTATTGAATACGCCAAGCAAGCTTGTCTTTGCTTCGGGCTCGACCAGCGCCAGCAAGCATCGTGCATCGGCCATGACCTGCATGGCCGTCAGGCCGGTCAGCTCCTCGATCACAGGGCCCATGAACAGGAAGCGGCCATTGCCGTTTGCTTCCTGCCGATACTGGAATACCGCTACCGGCAGGTGGTTGGCCATGCCACGCAGGTCTGACCGGGCTTGCTCCAGTGCCTGAGCCTGCTGCCGCTGTTCGGTAATGTCGCGACCGGTTACCAGTACGCTGTGCACCTTACCGCCGCTATCGACCTCCGGCGCCAGCCGCCATTCCGACCAGCGGCCATCGACATTTTCCAGGGTGACCTGCAATGGCTGGCCGTCTTGAAATACTTGCCGCACGGCGTCTTCACGCTGTTTCACACGCTCGTCGGGCATGACACCCAGTTCACCCAACCGGTATCCGACGACCCAATCGGGCGGGAGACAGATCCGATCGTTCTGAAAGGGCTTATTGCAATAACGGAGCTTGAGATCGAGATCGAATCGCAGGATCAGATCGGGCGAATTCTCGGCCAAGGCACGGAAAGCCTGCTTGCGTTCGTTGACGGCGCCCAAAGCCTTGACCAATTTCTCTTCCGCCTGGCGACGCAAGGTAATTTGCCGACGCAGCAATAGATTGGACAGCAGCATCAGAAGCACGATGACGGTGACCAGGGTCAGCACGAGCCAGTAGCGTTTGAGTAACTCGATCCAATCGAAATGTGTAAGGCCAGGCAACCAGTAGCGGGTGATCTGGCGATGCTGGTCATCGCCGATAGCCTGCAGCGCGCGATTGAACATCAGCTGCAAAGGCTGCAGTTCCTTCCGGAACATGAAGCGAACCTGATAGGGCGGCAATCCAACCCGGCTGATCGGCTGGAGATTGACCAGGTGCAACTGGTCTATCAGGTAGTAGGCGGTGATTTGGTCGGCGATGCAGGCGTCGGTTTCTCCGGCGGCCACGGAGCGCACGACATCGCTCATCGAGGGTAGCTCGATGATTGTGGAGTGCTGCAGTTGAGCGAGCACGGGCGCGAGATTGGCACGCAACGCCCCACCCTGCACCACCGCCACGCGCCGGCCGCTCAGGTCGGACAAGCGGCGAATGCCTTGCTCATCCTTGCGGATAAAGAGCATGGCTTCACTGCTTATATAGCCGTCGCTGAATAGCGCATAGTCCTTGCGCTCGGGCGTTTCGAGGACCGACATGGCGATATCGATCCTTCCTTCGCGCAGGGCTTGCAATACATCGTTGCGGCCGGGAAAGGCGAGGTGTTGCAGCTGTGGTTCGATACCTAGCTGACGGACGACCAATTGCAGGTAGTCAAGACTGATCCCACGGTAACCGCCATCCGGCGTGGTCAGCTCAAATGGGGGAAAGCCCGACTCAATATGCCCGACTCGCAAGGGGCCATGGGACTGCAGCCAGTTACGCTCGGCCGGGGTCAAGGTGAGCGCGTCTTCCTCGGCCAATAGGGGTAGGCCTACCAACAAATAGATACATATCAGCAAGCAGCGCAGCCATGCCTTAGGGTTTCGGGAGGCGCCAAGGCGAGTATTTTGCTGCCACTGCACGATGACGGCCAAATAGGGTATCAACATCAGAAATCCTGAAATTGGTACTTCTATTTAGCATGGCGGGCGGGCCGCTGCCCAACCTTGTAGGGTAACCCTTAACGTCGCGACAAAGCTTTGGTATCTCGATGCGCTGGAACTGTAATTATACGGCTTTAGAATCCCAACCGGCCCGGCCATGTTTTGGTCGGCTCGACCTAGCCGAGTTGACTGGGAGATAGTCGTTGAATTGACCCATTGGCCGCATTTATAAGAAGATCGCGCGATCGACCGGTGTGATAGCGCCGAATCGATGTTTTTCCTCTGTTTCAATCCGTAAATGTTAACGGCCCGACCATTGCTGGTCGGGCCGTCTTTTCGACTGAATCAGTCACCCTGCATCTGATGGGCTGAATGCGGATTACAGCTTGGCCGAATGCTCTCGCGTCGCGTGGAAGCGCACCTTTGGCCAGCGCTCTTCCGCCAACTGCAGGTTGACCCGGTTCGGGGCCAGGTAGGTGAGGTTGTCGGCTGCATCGCGGGCCAGGTTGAGGATCAGGTTCTTTTCGAAGTCGGCCAGCATGCGGCTGTCTTCACAACTGACCCAGCGGGCAGAGTGGATCACGCAGTTTTCAAATACGGCATCCACACCGTATTCGTTCTCCAGGCGGCTCTTGACCACTTCGTACTGCAGCACGCCCACCGCGCCCAGGATCATATCGGCGCCCGACAGGGGCTTGAATACCTGCACCGCGCCTTCTTCGCCCAGCTGTTGCAAGCCTTTGAGCAATTGTTTGACCTTAAGCGGATTCTTGATGCGCACGGTACGGAATAGTTCGGGCGCGAAGTAGGGAATGCCGGTGAAGGCCAGCTTCTCGCCTTCGCTGAAGCTGTCGCCGATCTGGATATTGCCGTGATTCGGTACGCCGATGATATCGCCGGCATAGGCTTCCTCGACCTGCTCGCGGCTGGAGGCCATGAAGGTCACCACCGAGTTGGCTGCCACATCGCGGTCGAGCCGCAGATGTTTCATCTTCATGCCGCGCTCGAACTTGCCGGAGCAAACGCGTAGGAAAGCGATGCGGTCACGGTGCTTCGGATCCATATTGGCCTGGATCTTGAACACGAAGCCGGAGAATTTTTCTTCGTCTGGTTTCACGTCGCGTGCCGTGGCGTCGCGGTGCTGCGGTGCCGGGGCCCAGTCGATCAGGGCGTTGAGGATTTCGCGCACGCCAAAGTTGTTGATGGCCGAGCCGAAGAAGACCGGCGTCTGGGTACCGGCCAGGAAGGCTTGCAGATCGAAGGGGTGCGAGGCGCCGCGGACCAGCTCCAGCTCCATGCGGGTCTGTTCGATCTCAAGCGGGAACAGCTCGTCCAGGCGCGGGTTATCGATGCCCTTGATGACTTCGACGTCGTCCACATTCTTGTCTTCGCCCGGCGAGAACAGCAGGATTTCGTCGTTGAGGATGTGATAGACGCCACGGAAGGTCTTGCCCATGCCGATCGGCCAGGTAATCGGCGCGCACTGGATCTTCAACACGTCCTCCACCTCGTCCAGCAACTCCAGCGAGTCGCGCACCTCGCGGTCGTACTTGTTCATGAAGGTGACGATAGGGGTGGCGCGCAAGCGGCAAACGTTGAGCAGCTTGATGGTCTGCTCTTCCACGCCCTTGGCCGCGTCGATCACCATCAAGGCGCTATCGACCGCGGTCAGCACGCGGTAGGTGTCTTCCGAGAAGTCCTTGTGGCCCGGGGTGTCGAGCAGATTGATCACGTGCTCGCGGTAGTCGAACTGCATCACCGAGGAGGCAACCGAGATACCGCGCTGCTTTTCGATTTCCATCCAGTCCGAGGTAGCGAACTTGCCGGTTTTCTTGCCCTTTACCGTGCCGGCCATCTGAATGGCGCCCGAAAAATACAGCAGTTTTTCGGTCAGGGTGGTCTTACCCGCATCGGGGTGGGAGATGATGCCGAATGTGCGCCGGCGGGCGACTTCCTGGGCGATGGACGACATGGCTAGCAGCCTGAATTCAAATAGGAAAAGGGCGCGATTGTAGGCCAGTGGCGCCGCAAAGTCGATGCGCAAGCGTCGAGTTTGCCCTGGTGACGGCCTCCAGGCGCTTGTCGGTGGCGGCTGACGTGGTGAAGCGTGTAAGCTAGCCTTCATACCATGCTTACCCGTCCAGTTCGCTTAGCGCTCCATCTGTTATTTTGCCTGCCGTGGCTTGGCATCGCCGGGGCAAATGAGCGCTTGCAGTTGATCACCACTGAATACCCACCCTACTGCGCCAGTGATCTGCCGGAGCAGGGGGTATTTACCGCCTTGACCCAGGCCGCTTTCAAGGCGGCCGGTTATGATAGCACCGTCCTGTTCCGTCCATGGGCTCGTGCCTTGGCGGAGGCGCGGACGGGGCAGCATGATGCCTTGCTGGCGGTCTGGTACCAGGCCGAGCGGGAGAAGTACCTGGTTTTTACCGATCCGCTCTGGACCAATCAGATCGGCTTTTTTGGCCGGGTTGAACAAGCCGGCTTGGCCGTACAACCATTATCCGGGCTGAAGCGTTATCGTATTGGGGTGGTGCGCGGCTATGCCAATCCGCCCGAGTTCGATGCGGCCGATCTGACGACGGATCTGTCGGTCGACGATTTGTTCAATCTGAAGAAGTTGTTGGCGGGCCGCGTCGATCTGGCCTTGATCGATAAAACACTGGCGGATTACCTGATACGCAGCAAATTACCGGAAGCGGCCGGCAAGTTGATCTGGCGGGAACCACCGGTGGCAACCATGCCGCTCTATGTCGCAATTCCACGCAGCCGGCCCGATTATCGGAAGCGTCTAGCCGATTTCAATCGCGGCTTGGCCGAAATTCGCCGGAATGGTGAGTATGACCGTATCGTCAAACGCCATGCGGCCGCCCAATAACGAAGGACGATTCGCTGCGGCCATGCGGCGTCTGCGGGCGTCGCTCTTTCTGCTGGCTCTTCTCGGCCCGGCGGTTCACGCCGATGACGTGCTGACCCTGGTTTCCACCGACTATCCTCCGTACTTCTCCAGCAAGCTGCCGGAGCAGGGCACCTTGTCCGCGCTTGTCCGCGCGGCTTTCCTCTCTTCAGGGCATCAGATCAAGCTGGAGTTTCGACCCTGGGCACGGTTGATGGCGGAGGTCCAGGCCGGGAAATACCACGGGGTGGTGGCGGTCTGGTATTCGGACGAGCGCGCCGCCTTTCTGGCGTACTCCGACCCGCTGGTGGATACCCATATCGGCTTCTACGGCCGCAATGACCAAAACCTGAAAGTCGATAACCTGGCTACCTTGCGCGACAAGTTGGTCGGCACCGTGCGCGGCTATGCCAATCCCGCCCAGATAGCGGCCAATCAGCTGCGCACCGAAGACGCCGTGGACGACCTGACCAATTTGAAGAAACTGGCCGCCGGCCGGCTCGATCTGGTGGTGATCGACCGCGCCTTGGCCGACTGGCTGCTGCGCGAGAATTTGCCCGGCGCGCTGACGCATCTGGCGTGGCGGGACCCGCCCTTGCAGACCATGCCGCTTTATATTGGCTTTGCCCGGAAAAACCCCGGCTACCAGCGTTTGCTGGCCGATTTCAACCGTGGGCTGGCCGAAATCCGCCGCAATGGCGAATATGCCCGGATCATGAAGCGACTGCCGCTGGTGCGAGGTGCGCGGCCGATGTAGTCACCGGCTGGCGCCGCCTCCGCCTTCGCGGGAACACCCGGCCCTACTCGCCCAGCCGCTTCTGCTCCAGCGCTTCCCACTGCCCCATCTTTTCCAGGACCTGCTGATCGATGGCTTCAATACGCGCCTGCCATACGGCCGCATCGGTGGGGGCGTTGCGATAGACGTTGGGGTCCAGCAACTTTTCCTGCAATCCGCGCTGCTCGGCTTCCAACGCCTCGATTTCCTTGGGCAGCCGTTCCAGGTCGCGCGTTTCGTTGTAGCTCATCTTCACCGCACGGGTATTGCGCGGTGCGGCCGCGACGGCGCCCGCCTTGGTCTCCGCCTTGGCGGGCGACGACTTGGCCATGGCTTGCATGCGGGTCTTGGTGGCGATCCAATCGTCGAAGCCGCCCGGGTTTTCCATCAGCTTGCCGTCTTCTTCGAAGGCAATGACCTGGGTGACCACATTGTCGAGGAAGGTCCGGTCATGGCTGACCAGGAAGACGGTGCCGGTGTAATTGGCCAGCAGCTCTTCCAGCAGCTCCAGGGTGTCGATATCCAGATCGTTGGTCGGTTCGTCCAGTACCAGGATATTGGCCGGCTGGGTGAACAGGCGCGCCAACAGCAGGCGTGCGCGCTCGCCGCCCGACAGGGATTTGACCGGACTGCGCGCCCGTTGCGGGGCGAACAGGAAGTCTTCCAGATAGCTGATCACGTGCTTCTTTTCCGTACCGATCTGGACGAAATCGCTACCTGGGCTGATCACGTCGCAAATCGCCATATCCTCCGGCAGCGCCGAACGGAACTGGTCCAGATAGGCGATTTCCTGCTTGCTGCCTTGTTGCACGGTGCCGCTGTCGGGCGCGAGTTCGCCCAGGATCAACTTCAGCAGGGTGGTCTTGCCGGCGCCATTGGGGCCGATCAGGCCGATCTTGTCGCCGCGCAGGATGCGGGTGGTGAAATCGCGGATCAGGGTGCGGCCGCCGTAAGCCTTGCTGACGTTTTCCAGCTCGGCCACCAGCTTGCCGGAGCGCTCGCCCGGATCCAGCAGGAAGTTGACGTTGCCGACACGGTCGCGCCGGGCCGAACGATCGCGCCGCAACTGTTCCAGGCGGCGCACCCGGCCTTCATTGCGGGTGCGGCGGGCCTTGATGCCCTGGCGTACCCATACTTCCTCTTGCGCCAGGTACTTGTCGAACTTGGCGTTCTCGACCGCTTCGGCGGCCAGCATATCGGCCTTGCGGGCTTGATAGGTGCTGAAGTTGCCGGGATAGCTGGTCAGCTTGCCGCGATCCAGTTCGATGATGCGGGTGGACACATTGTCGAGGAAGCGCCGGTCGTGGGTGATCAGCAGTACCGCGCCCTGGAAGTTGCGGATCAGGCCCTCGAGCCATTCGATCGCGGCCAGGTCCAGGTGGTTGGTCGGTTCGTCCAGCAGCAGCAGCTCAGGCTCGGATACCAGTGCCCGGGCCAGCGCCACGCGCTTCTTCCAACCGCCGGACAATTCGCCGACTTTCTTGTCGGCCGGCAGGCCCAGATGCGTCAACGTGCCTTGCACCAGGGAGTCGAGCCGCCAACCATCGCGTGCTTCCAATTCATGCTGCAAGTCCATCATGCGGTCCAGCGCGGCCGGATCGTGCTCGGCGTCGTGGGCGGCGGCATGGTAGTCGGTCAGCAGCTGGCGCAGATCACCCAAGCCTTCGGCGACCGCTTCGAACACCGTCGCTTCCGGATCGAGCGGCGGTTCCTGCGGGACATAGGCAACCCGCTCCGAATTGGAAACGCGGATCTGGCCGTCATCCAGCTTGGAGGTGCCGGCAATGGCCTTCAGCAGAGACGATTTGCCCGCCCCATTTCTGCCGATCAGGCCGACCCGTTCACCAGGCTCCAGCACGAAGTCGGCGTGGTCGAGCAGGGGCACGTGGCCAAAGGCAAGGCAGGCATTTTCAACGATCAGAACGGGCATGGCGGCTTCTAGTGGGGCATAAAGGAAGCAATTATACCGGGACCGGAGCTTTAGCCGGGCTGCATTGCATGTTTACACGCGTGAGGGGAGTTGAAATGCCCATAATTTTAACGCGCAAACGAGCGATAGCGAGGCTCCCTCGCGGCGGCGAGGGCGGGGGGAGTCGGACTAAATCAAGCGAGGGGCGTTTCAGATGCCACAGACCGTTAACGCCCGGCTTTGCCGGGTGCTGAGCTGCAATTTGAGTACGCGCAATATTTCAGTGCGTCCATGAGCAAGTGTTTATAAGTGTTTGAACTAAAAGCTTCATCAGCGAGCTATGATAGATAAAAATACCCCCAGCGGAGCGCAAGATGGCCGAAATCGCAGTTAGCCTTACCATTCAGTTGGACGGCAACACGCGCCAGCTCACCTGCCGCTACGTTCCTCCGGTCGAGACGCCGGCGGAGGAGGGGGCCGAGGCGGAAGAGGCGCCGGCGCGCGCCACCCCGCCGGACCGGCAGGCCATCCTGAATCTGCTGCAAGCCCAAGGCCAGGCCGAATGCGCGCTGGACGAAGCCGCCATTCGCGCCTTTGTCGAAAAGGCCAGGGCTGCTACCGATCCGCTAGAGGCGGTGATAGGAACCCAGCAGGACGGCAGCTACGAGATCAATGTGTCGCCTACCCGGCTGTGTGCCTGGCTGAACCTGATAGCGCCGCGCGGTGGCAAGGCGGTTACGCCGGAACAGATCAAATCCGCGATCGCGGCGCGCAATATTTCCCATGGTCTCAAGGAAGCGGAATTGGCTACCGCCTTAGCCGCCGGCCATTGCAAGGAAATGTTGCTGGCCGAAGGGGTCGAGCCGGAAGCGGGTCAGCCCGCGCGCTTCGAAGGCTTGCTCGAGGCGCTGAGAACGCAGCGGCACGAGAGCGATGACGGCGATATCGTCGATTACCGCGACCTGGGCGCCTTGGTACTGGTTGATCCGGGCACGCCCTTGATGCGGCGGACACCGGCCGTGCAGGGCAAGGACGGCACCGATATCTTCGGCCGGCCGGTGGCCGCCAAGCTGCTGCCCGATCCGCCTTTCAGCAATAGCCTGGCGGGCTCCACGCCCGACGAGAACGATCCGGATCTGCTGGTGGCGACCATCTCCGGCGCGCCGACCCTGACCGCCAACGGCGTATCGGTAAACCCCTTGGTGGATGTACAGGATGTCGATCTTTCCACCGGCAATATCACCTTCGACGGCACCCTGCAGGTCAAGGGCGATATCCGTGCCGGCATGTCGGTGCGGGTAGCCGGCGACGTGGTGGTGGGCGGCACCATCGAGGCGGCCGAGGTGGTGGCGGGCGGCAACGTCGTGGTCAAGGGGGGCATTATCGGCAAATCGGAGAACGCCCCCGGAGCGCGCGAAGGCGAGCAGGAAACCGCCCGTATCAGCTGCAGCGGCACGGTCCAGGCAAAGTTCATCGAGCATGCGGTGATCGAAGCGGGCAAGGCCATCCAGGCCGAAGGCGGCGTCAGGCAGAGCGAGCTGACGGCGGGCGAGACGGTGGTGGTAGGCAAGCCCGGCGGCAACACCGGCAGCCTGATCGGCGGCCACACCCGCGCCCGCCTGCTGGTCCGCGCCCCGGTGCTGGGCTCGCCTTCCGGGGTGCCCACCCTGGTGCAGGTCGGCTTCAACCCCTATCTCAATGCGGAACGGACCAGTACCGAGCAACAACGCAAACGCCGCGTCGAGGAATTGACCAAGCTACGGCAGCTGATCAGCTTTTTCGACCAAAACCCGGCCAAAGCGGTCGGCAGCATGCGCGAAAAAGCGGAAAACACCCGCGACCTGTATGAAGCCGAGGTCAAGGCGCTGGACGTCAAGCTATCCGAGCTGGCCGAACAGATGGAATTCGCCGAAGGCGCCACCGTGGAAGCCCCCAAATGCATCCACGGCGGGGTGAACCTGCAGATCGGTCCCAAGTTGCTGCAGGTGATAGACGACAAACCCGGCGGCAAGGTGCATTTGGTGGATGACCAGGTGGTGTTGAGTTAGGGATGCACGGAAATATTGCACCCCGTGATCGTTTGGCGGACATCGGTGGCAAGGTGCAACTTTGTCGGCCTGCTCGCCGGCAGAACGCAGAAGGTTGCCACCATCGAAGAAATCAATGAGGCGACCACGCAAGGCTGGGCAGGCAAGAAATGAAGGTCGCGGTCGATACCAACGTCCTTGTGCGTGCCGTTGTGCGCGACGATCCCGCTCAAGCGGACCTTGCTGCCGCCGTGTTGACCAACGCCGAGCTGATCACGGTTGCGCTGCCGTGCCTATGTGAATTTGTGTGGGTTATCTCCCCGCACATGCAACAGCTTGCCGATCCCATGCGGCTGAAGCTGGCTTGCTCCTTGATTGCCTCATGATTTGTAGAGAAATTTTGTTAGCGGCTCTAAATCATTGTTTCCTTAGCTTCTTATGCCGATAGGCGGCGGGCTCGCGTAGCGACGGCAAGCTCGGCTGCTTCCGCGATGGCTTTGCCCACCAGGATGATGGCGGGGCTGCCCAATCCGGCGGCCTGGGCTTGGGCGGCGATGCCGGCCAGCGTCCCGACAAGCCGGCGTTCGCGGGGGGTGCTGGCCCATTGCACCACGGCGGCGGGCGTATCGGCCGGCAGGCTTGTCAGCAAGGCCTGGCTGATGCGGGCCAGGCGGCTCATGCCCATATAGATCACCAGGGTCGTGCCGGTGGCGGCCAGCAGGCGCCAGTCTGGATCGCCATCGTCCTGGGCGTGGGCGGTGACAAAGGTGACGCCCTGGCAATGGTCGCGATGGGTCAGCGAAATACCCAGGCTGCCGGCGGCGGCCAATCCCGCGCTGATGCCGTTGATGATTTCGACCTCGAGGCCCGCATCCCGTAGAAAGGCGATTTCTTCGCCGGCTCGGCCGAATAGCAGTACCTCACCGCCCTTGACCCGCACCACCCGTTTGCCTTGGCGGGCATAGCGCCGCATCAGGCGCTGGATAAAGGCTTGCGGGGTGGACTTGCAACCGCCGCGCTTGCCGACCGGGATCACCCGTGCCTGCGGCGCAAGCTCGGCGATGCCGGGATTGGCCAATTCGTCCAGCAGCAGGATATCGGCTTGGGCCAGGGCCCGCACTGCTTTGAGCGTAAGCATGTCGAGATCGCCGGGACCGGCGCCGAGTAGCGTGACCTTGCTTGGCAACATGTTCTATTTCCTTCGGTTCGTACTATTCATGCCGGGGCACGGTGGGGGACAGGAAACATCGCCAATGGAGCGCACAGGCGCTTGACTTCCGGCAGGCAGGAGCCGCATACCGTGCCGCAACCCAGCGTCGCCTGGACGCCATCGAAATCGACACCTGCTTGTACCAATCCAGCGATCTGCGAGTTTTTCACCTGCTTGCAACTGCATATCAGCGGGTCGCGTAGCGCGCTCGCCGCCTGACGGGGGGAGAGCGCGGCCAGGCGCGGCCCCTGCCAGGCTTGGCCGGCGAGCAGCTCATCCAATAGCGGCTCACCCCCTTGCAGATCGCCTGCGAAGACAAAGCCGGCCAACACGCCATCCTGCCAACCGACCCGCTTGAACAATCCCCTGCGGGCATCGCGGTATTCCAATACATCGACGCCGGGCGGCAAGTCGATCAGCGCGAGTAGACGGCCCAGCCACTCCGGCATGGCATGGCCGGCGGCGGCCCGCAGCACCAGTACATCGCTGCCGCGCAGGCTGATCGAGGCATAGCCGCATTCGGCCAGCAAGGGTTGCAGGCGGGTATGCAGGGCCAGGACATCCTTGCTGCGGCGAGCGAGCAGGGCGCGCCAAGGCAAGTCGGCGGCTTCCACCCGCACGGCGGCGTGCTTGAGCTCCGGTTGGAAGGACTGCCGGTCCACCGTCGCCAGGCTGGTTTCGTTGATGCCGCCGCTGCCGAGGAAGCGGCCGTTCCAATGCATGGCGGCGAAAACGCTGCCGCTGCTCAGTTCGTCCGACAGCTGCAGCGGTAGCACCAGCTGTCCGCGCTTGCTGCTTACCTTGAGCAGGTCGCCAGCCTTGAATCCGCGCCGCTCGGCATCCAGCGGATGCATGCTCAGCGATGGCTCCGGTGCGTGTTCGAATAGTTGCGGCAGTCGGCCGGTACGGCTCATGCCGTGCCACTGGTCGCGCAGGCGGCCCGTCAGCAAGTGGAAGGGGTAGCGGGCATTGGTCGGTTCCGCCAGCGGCTGGAAAGCGGTGGGCTTGAACCGGGCCAAGCCGTCGGCGTGCGCGAATACGCCATCGGTGTAGCGGCGGGCCTGCCCCTGCGCCGCACCGGCCGGCAAGGGCCATTGCTGCGGCCCCGCCCGTTCCAGCATGGCGTAGGACAGACCGCCGATATCGAGGTCGCGCCCCTCCGTCAAGGCGCGATGTTCGGCAAAGATGGCTTCGGGCGTGGCATAGCCGAAACGGGAAAGTTGCGCCGGACGCAGCAGCACCTCCAAGCGGCGTGCCACTTCGCAGGCGATCCACCAGTCGGGACGGGTTTCCCCCGGTGCAGGCACCGCCTCGCGCACGCGCGAAATACGCCGTTCGGAGTTGGTGACCGTTCCGCTCTTTTCGCCCCAGGTGGTGGCCGGTAACAGCACGTCGGCGTAGGCGGCGGTATCGGTATCGGCGAAGGCTTCCTGCAAGACAACGAATTCGGCCTTGCCTAGCGCTTCGCGCACGCTGTTCAGATCCGGCATCGAGTGGGCGGGATTGGTACAGGCAATCCATATGGCCTTGATTTCGCCGCGCCGCAGCGCATCGAACATCGCCACCGCCGGGGTGCCCGGCCGCCCGGATAGTGCCGGTACGCCCCAGAAATGGGCGACCTCGGCGCGGTGCCCGGCATTGTCGATATCGCGGTGGGCGGCCAGCATGGTGGCCATGCCGCCCACTTCGCGCCCGCCCATGGCGTTCGGCTGGCCGGTCAGAGAAAAGGGGCCCGCACCGGGCCGGCCGATCTGCCCACAAGCGAGGTGCAGATTGATCAGGGCCAGGTTCTTGTCGGTACCGTGCGCCGACTGGTTCAAGCCCATGCAGTACAGCGACAAGCTGGCGGGGCTGCGGCCGAACCATTCGGCTGCCTGGATCAGGTCGGCTTCGAGGATGCCGCACATCTCTGCCGCGAGACGCGGCGTATAGTCCCGCACCACTTGCTTGAGCGCGGCAAAGCCGTCGGTATGGGCGGCGATATAGGCCGGTGCGGTCAGGCCTTCCCAGATCAGGTGGTGCAGCATGCCGTTGAACAGGGCGACATCGCTGCCGGGCGTGATCTGCAGATGCAGATCGGCCATGGCCGCCGTATCCGTGCGGCGCGGGTCGATCACGATCCAGCGGGTGGCGGGCCGGCGCGCCTTGGCGTCCTCCAGCCGGCGGAACAGCACCGGATGCGCATAAGCCATATTGCTGCCGGCGAACAGTACGCAGTCGGCCAGCTCCAGGTCCTCATAGCAGGTGGGAGGGCCGTCGGCGCCCAAGGCCTGCTTGTAGGCAGTGACCGAGCTGGACATGCATAGGCGGGAATTGGTATCGATATTATTGGTACCGATCACGCCCTTGGCCAGCTTGTTGAAGACGTAATAATCCTCGGTCAGCAATTGGCCGGACACATAGAAGGCCACCGCATCGGGACCGTGCTGCCGCACGATATCGGCGAACCGCTCGGCCGCGGTATCGAGCGCGCTATCCCAATCGGTACGCTGGCGGGGCGACTCGCGGCTTAGCCGCATCTCCGGGTAGAGCGCCCGGCCGGTAAGGCTTTGCGCGGTTTGCGCCAGGGTCAGGCCCTTGGTGCACAGGCGGCCGAAGTTGGCCGGGTGCGACGGGTCCCCCCGTACGCCGGTGATGCGATCGCCTTCGCTCTCGATCAGCACGCCGCAGCCCACGCCGCAATAGCAGCAGGTGGAGCGCGTCAGGGTTGGCTGGGTCCGCTCCGCGTCAGCCATCAGCACAGCCCCAGAAATACATCGCCGGCTTCCACCTTGACCGCGAAACGCCGGGCACAACCCTGATCGGGCGCTTTGGCGGTGCCGCTGGCCAGGTCGATGGCCCAGCCGTGCAGCGGGCAGGTCACCGTCTCGCCGTGCACGATGCCTTGCGATAGCGGTCCACCCTTGTGGGGGCATTGGTCGAGGAGGGCAAAGACGGCGTCGGTCTCGGTACGGAATACCGCCAGGTCACCGTTCGCCCGCTTCACCACGCGGCTGCCCAGGCGGGGGATGTCGTCCAGGGAGCAAAGGCGTATCCACGGTGCATTTATCGGCATATTCATGGTGGGTCTCTCAGGCAATGACGGTGAGGGGGATGAATTCCTGCTTTTGCGTGCCGGCGATACGCGCGGCCCAGGGGTCCGGCAAGCCGTCCAGCGAATACAGCAGCCGTTCGTACAGGGCGCGCCGGTTAGCCGCGTCCGTCACCACGCGTGCCTGTACATAGGGCAGGCCGACACGCGCCAGGTAGTGGACGGTACGGTCCAGGTAATAGGCTTCCTCGCGGTAGAGTTGCAGGAAGGCGCCGCTGTACTCCTTGACCTCTTCGGCGCTGGCGACCTTGGCGAAGAACTGCGCCACTTCGGTCTTGATTCCGCCGTTGCCGCCCACGTACAGCTCCCAGCCGCTCTCCACCGCGACGATGCCGACATCCTTGATGCCCGCTTCGGCGCAGTTGCGCGGGCAGCCCGAGACGGCCAGCTTGACCTTGTGGGGGCTCCACATATTCGCCAGCAGGGTTTCCAGCTCGATGCCCATGCGGGTGCTGTTCTGGGTACCGAAGCGGCAGAACTCGCTGCCTACGCAGGTCTTGACCGTACGGATGGACTTGCCGTAGGCATGCCCGGATTGCATGCCCAGGTCGCGCCAGACATCGACCAGGTCTTCTTTTTTTATGCCCAGCAGGTCGATGCGCTGGCCGCCGGTGACCTTGACCATGGGTACCGCATATTTGTCCGCCACATCGGCAATACGCCGCAGCTCGGCGGAGTTGGTCACGCCGCCCTTCATCTGCGGGATCACCGAAAAACTGCCGTCCTTCTGGATATTGGCGTGCACCCGTTCATTGACGAAACGGCTCTGCGGATCGTCGATCGCCTCATGGGGCCAGCTGGACAGCAGGTAGTAGTTCACCGCCGGCCGGCAGGTGGCGCAGCCGTTCGGCGTGCGCCAGGCCAGCAAATCGTAGACGGCGCGATGGCTGAGCGGCTTGTGTTCCCTGATCGCCTGCCGCAGCTCGCCATGGTTGAGATCGGTGCAGGCGCAAACGGCACGGGTCTTGGGGGCTTCCTGGTAGCCTGCGCCCAGGCAATTCATCAGCACCTGCTCGACCAGGCCGGTGCAAGACCCGCAGGAGCTGGAGGCCTTGGTATGCTGCTTGACCTCGTCCAGCGAAGTCAGGCCCTTTTCGCGGATCGCCTTGACGATGGCGCCCTTGCAAACACCATTGCAACCGCACACCTCGTCGCTGTCGGACAAGGCCGCGGCCCGGTCCTGGCCGCTCCCGCCCGACTCCGACAGGCTGGCTTCGCCGAACATCAACTGCTCGCGCACGGCCGCGATGGATTTACCTTCCCGCAGGAGTTTGAAGTACCAGGCGCCGTCGTCGGTATCGCCATATAGGCAGGCACCCACCAATTTGTCGTCGCGGATCACCAGCTTCTTGTAGACGCCGCCGGCCGGATCGGACAGCAGGATCTCCTCGCTGCCTTCACCGCCCATGAAATCGCCCGCGCTGAACAGCTCGATGCCGGTCACCTTGAGCTTGGTCGATAGCACCGAGCCCTGGTAGCGGCCAATGCCGAAGCGGGCCAGATGGTTGGCGCAGACCTTGGCTTGCTCGAACAGCGGTGCGACCAGGCCATAGGCGATGCCGCGATGGCTGACGCACTCGCCTACCGCGTAAATGCGGGGGTCGAAGGTCTGCATCGCATCGCTGACGACGATGCCGCGATTGCAGTGCAGGCCGGCCGCCTCGGCCAGCTCGGTATGCGGGCGGATGCCGACCGCCATGACCACCAGATCGGCGGGGATGGTCTCGCCGTCCTTGAAGCGCAGCGCCGCCACCCGGCCCGACTCGCCCGCCAGCAAGGCTTCGGTATGCTTGTTCAGCGCAAAGCGAAGCCCGCGCGCTTCCAGCGACTGCTGCAACAGGCGTCCGGCGGCTTCATCCAGTTGGCGCTCCAGCAGCCAGTCGCCGATATGGATCACGGTCACTTCCATGCCGCGCAGCATCAAGCCATTGGCCGCTTCCAGCCCCAGCAGGCCACCACCGATCACCACCGCATGCCGGTGCAGGCTGGCCGCCGCGATCATCTGCTCGGTATCGTGGATATCGCGATAGCTGATCACGCCGGGCAGATCCTTGCCGGGAATGGGCAGGATAAAGGGCTTGGAACCGGTGGCGACCAAGAGGCGGTCATACGGTGTTTCGGTCCCATCCTCGGCAATGACCCGGCGCCGGATCCGATCTATCCGCACTACCTTGTTGTGCAGGTGCAGGGTGATGCCATGCTCCCGATACCAAGCCAGCGGATTGAGGATGATCTCTTCGATGGTCCGCTCGCCGGCCAGCACCGGCGACAGCAGGATACGGTTGTAGTTCGGGTGCGGCTCTTCGCCGAATACGGTGATGTCGTAGAGATCGGGCTGCAGTTTCAGCAGTTCTTCCAGCGTGCGGATACCCGCCATGCCGTTGCCGATCACCACCAGTTTTTGCTTGTCCATGGCGTCTCTTCCTTAAACCTTGGCGCCGGCGATATGCAGCGCGCCCCAGGTGTTGCGCCAGCGATGCTTGACCGCCAGCAGGCCCAGCCAAGCGCACAGGCTTAGCGCGGCGAACAGGCTCAAGCCCGGACCGTAACCGCCGCTCAGCTGTTTGGAGTAGCCCAGCCCGGCGGCCAGGCAGAAACCGCCGATACCGCCTGCCATGCCGACCAGGCCGGTCATCACGCCCAGCTCCGCGCTGAAACGTTGCGGGACCAACTGGAAGACCGCGCCATTCCCCATTCCCAGCCACAGCATGCCGGTCACCAGGGCCACCAGCGCCATCCAGGCCCGCGGCGGCTCCAGCGACAGCAGCAACAGGCAGATGGACGCCAGCAGATAGATCACCGACAAGGAACGGATGCCGCCGACCCGATCGGCCACCATGCCGCCGATGGGACGCATCAGCGAGCCGGCAAACACGCATACGGCCGTATAGATACCGGCCTGGACCGGATCCAGCCCGTATTGGTCGTTGAAATAGACGGTGAGCGAGGAGGCCAGGCCGGAGAAGCCGCCGAAAGTGACCCCATAAAGAAACATGAACCACCAGGCATCACGCTCCTTCAATACTTTCAGGTATTCGGACAGGCGTTTTGGCGGCGGACAGGCCGGACTGTCCTTCGCGTAGGCCATATAGATCAGGAAGACCACCATCAAGGGCAGCAGCGCCAGGCCGAACACGGCATTCCAGCCATACAGCTTGGCCAGGCCTGGGGCGAACAAGGCCGCGATGGCCGTGCCGGAGTTGCCGGCGCCCGCGATGCCCATGGCCGCCCCCTGGTAGTGGGGCGGATACCAGCGCGAAGCCAGCGGAAGGGCCGCGGCGAACGAGGCGCCCGCCACGCCGAGAAAGACCGCCAGCAGCATCACCTGGCTAAAGCTATGCACACCCAGCAGCCAGGCGACGGCAAGCGCGGCCATCACCAGCAACTGGCCGATGGCGCCGGCCAGCTTGGGTTTGAGATGGTCGACCAATACGCCCATCACCAGCCGCAGCAGCGCGCCGGCCAGCAAGGGGGTAGCCACCATCAGGCCTTTCTCGGCCGGGCTCAGGCCCAGGTCCCTGGCGATATGGATGGCCAACGGACCCAGTAGCACCCAGACCATGAAGGCCAGGTCGAAATAGAGGAAGGCCGACAACAGGGTCGGGAGATGGCCTGCCCGCCAAAAGGATTTATCCATTGCATGACGCCCCGGTAAGTTGCGGTCTGCTCGCGCAGACCCAAAACAAAAACGGCGTCCGCACGCAATCATGCCGATTGCGTGCGGACGCCGTTGTCCGTGCCGGTAGGCCGCCGTCATTGGCGGCTCCGGCTGTGTAGGGGCCGCGCGCCGTTGCGCTGCCGTGCTACTTACCTAGCAGGGGCCATGCCAGCGTGGAATAAGGGGATAAAAGACCATGGCAGCAGGAGGGGCGGGGATGCACGACTTTATTTTGTGCACTGCAGCAGTGCGCAACCGCCTGACCCTGCACCGAACTGAAGCGCCTGGCGGCTAAGCCTGTATGGGGAATTGGGCCGCATAGCCGGCCGGATCGCTGCCATCCCAGGCAATCCCGTCGATCAGGATGCTGCGGCGCAAAGGACTAGCCGGTATGGCAATGCCCAAGCTATCGGCGGCCTCGCGGTACAGCGCCAGCTGGTTCACCTTGGCCGCCACCGCCTGCATATCCACCGCTTCCGGCAGCATGCCCCAGCGACGGTACTGGCTGAGAAACCAAAGTCCATCCGACAGATAGGGGAAATTCACTTCGCCCCCGCCATGAAAGCGCAGCGGCCGGGTCGCGGCGGACAGCGGCGTCCGGCCGTGATCGCCCAGCATGCGTGGTGCGATCACGGAACTGGGCAGATTGAGATAGGCCGGCTGAGCCAGTTCGACGGCGATACTGCGGCGTTGTTCGGGATCGTCCAGCCAGCGGCAGGCCGCCAGCAAGGTCGCGGTCAGGGCGCGCGCGGTATTGGGGTAGCGGCGGATAAAGTCGGCGCGGCAGGCCAGTACTTTCTCCGGATGGTCGGGCCAGATCTCGCCACTGCCCACCAGCGTACGGCCGCTGCCATCGGCCGCCACCACCGCATGCCAAGGCTCGCCCGCGCAAAAGCCATCCAATTCGGCGGCAGCCAGCGCAGCCGGCATCAGCGGCGGGGGCAGCGCCATGCTGCGCACGTCGCGCAAGGGATGCAGGCCCTGCGCGGCCAACCAGTAGTACAGCCACATGGCATGGGTCCCGGTCGGGAAGGTATGGGCGAAGTGCGCTGCCGCCGGCCGATCCGCCAGCGCGGCCTGCAAGGAGCCGCATCGCTGCACCTCGGCGGCCAGGCTATTCGACAGGCTGATGGCCTGGCCGTTCTGGTTCAAGTTCAGCAGGATGGCCATATCGGCTTGCGGGCCGCCCAACCCCAACTGTACGCCGTAGACCAGGCCGTATAAGGCCTGTGCGGCATGCAGCTCGCCGCTCAGCAGCTTGTCGCGGATGGCGGCCCAGGACGGTTGCCGGCGTAGGGTCAAATTGAGCCCGTAAGGCCGGCCCAGGTCCAGCCACTTGGCCGCCACCAGGGGCGCGCAATCGCTCAGCGGCATGAATCCAAGCTGCAGATGCGGCAGTTCCGGCGCATCGGAGCCGGCGATATGGGTATGGGACATAGGCTACTCCGCCTCGCCGAACAGATCGGCCAGGGCAATGATCTGGCGGGCCACCTGGCCCAGCCGGGCCCCCTGTTGCATGGCCTTGTTGCGCAAGGATTGGTAGGCCTGCTCCTCGCTCATCCCGCGTTTATCCATCAGCACGCCCTTGGCCCGGTCGATCAGCTTCCGCTCCGCCAGGCGTTGCTCCGCTTCGGCCAGCTTTCCCCGCAGCCTGGCCTCCTCGGCAAAGCGCGCCAGCGCCACATCGAGAATGGGCGCCAGGCGGGACGGCGCCAGGCCATCCACCACATAGGCGGTGACGCCGGCTGCAACGGCGGTGCGTATCAAGGCCTGGTCCGCGTCGGGCGTGAACATCACCACCGGGCGGGGGGCTGCGCTATTCATCACGGCAAGCTGTTCCAGCGTATCGCGCGAGGGAGATTCGGTATCGATGATGACTACATCGGGCCGGCCTTCCTCGACCGCTTTCAGCATAGCCCGGGGAGAGGCGACTGCCTGCAGCACCTGGTAGCCGTGTGCCTCCAGGCCCTGGCAGAGTTCGGCGATCGGTTTGGCGGTGTCGTTGACCAGCAGTATGCGGAGCATGGCGGCTAAGGGAGGGGGATGCCCTTACCAAGCACGAAGCGGACCAGCGCAATCATGCTAATCGACTAATAAATATATGAAACTAAATCTTTATATCGACCGCACTACCTGCTCTATTGCAAGCACACAATTACATGAAGAAGTGCCATGCGGGACAGACACCGCGACGGCAACTTCACGACACGTGGATATGGCGCGGTGGAAAGTTGCGCGAAAACGGTGTCCACGACTGCTAGGGGGGAGGAATGCAATGACAGATCCCGGCGAATGGGCCCAGATCGAGAATCCGGATGCCATCGTGCTGACCACGCTGGACGGTAAGGTCGTGCAATGGAATGCGGGTGCGCAGGCGGTATTTGGCTACACAGCAGACGAGGCAACTAGTGTGGTGTACCTGAAATAGCATTAATTAATAACTTTGCCTGCACGAGCAATGGCCTCAAGGATTGAATCTGCGCTTTTGCGCCATACAAAGGGCTTCGGGTTGGTGTTGTGGATGTCCAAGTAGTGGCGGATTGACTGCTCTAGATCGGCGACGCTGCTGTGGGCACTACGCTTGATCCACTTCTCACTGATTTGTGAGAAAAAACGCTCCACAAGGTTGAGCCAGGAGGCCGAAGTTGGCGTGAAGTGCAGATGGTAGCGTGGCCTGCTGGCGAACCAGGCACGCACCTTCTCCGTCTTGTGCGTCCCGTAATTGTCCATGATCAGGTGGATATCCAGGTCTGCCGGTACGCTTGCGTCGATGGTATTGAGGAACTGCAGAAATTCGACGCTCCGGTGGCGACGTTTGAGTTGGCCAATGACCTTGCCAGTGGCCACATCCAGAGCTGCGAACAGCGAAGTCGTCCCGTGCCGCTTGTAATCGTGTGTCCGGGTTTCTGCTTTGCCGAACGTAAGCGGAAGTGAAGGCTGCGTTCTATCCAGTGCCTGAATCTGGCTCTTCTCATCCACGCAGAGCACCAAGGCACGATCCGGCGGGGCGAGGTACAAGCCCACCACATCGCGGACCTTATCGACAAAATTCGGATCGGTGGAAAACTTGAACGTCTCCAGCCGATGGGGCTTGAGCCCGAACGCGTGCCAAATGCGCTGCACTGTGGACGCCGACACGCCTGTTGCCTTGCTCATCGTGCGCACGCTCCAGTGCGTCGCGTCAGTAGGCTTACTGTTCCGGACACGATCAATCACCGCCTGAACGTGTTCGTCTAGCACCGTGCGAGGCCGCCCCGACCTCGGTGCATCGGTCAGCCCTGCCAGACCATACGACTCGTACCGACGACGCCACCTTGAGACGGTCTGCGCAGTGGTATCCAGCCGCTTCGCGATCTCTTTGCCTCCTTCGCCGTCAGCACAACTGAGCACAATCTGAATTCGTAGCTTCTCATCGGCCGGCGCCTTGCGCAGCGCCAAACGTGCATTCAGCTCTCTGCGCTGCTCTTCGGATAGTTCCAGCTTCTTGATCGGGCGGCCCGTTCTGGTCATCGTCATAGTCTCCATGAGCTATTGAACTACGACAATTATACCAAATATTTAATTAATTCTACTTTTGAGACACCACACTAGCAGAAGCTATGTGGAGTTGATCGCCCCCGCCGACCAGCAAGCTACTGAGCATGCCGAGTTGGCGCTAGCCGTGGAGCGTGGCGCTACCATTCGCGAAGCGTTGCGGCGGAGAAAGGATGGCTCACTGGTGTATGTGGCCGTGACCGCTAAAACCATCGCCAACAGGCAGGGTGAATTGGCATTTATCCTCTTCAGCGAGAAGGACATTACCGAGCTGAAGGTCCTACGGATGTCCAAGCTCATTGAGTCGCGCTTTGGCGAACTGCTCGAATCCACCCCCGATGGCATCATCATGGCGGGCGCCACCGGGCGGGTGATCATTGCAAACGGTCAGGCGGAGCGCATGTTTGGCTATGAAGCGGGAGAATTGCGCGGGAAGCCGATCGAAATATTGCTGCCTGACCGCTACCGCGCTGCCCACATAAATCATCGATCCGGCTATTTCGGCCAACCGAAGACTCGTTCCATGGGGGCGGGCCTGGCATTGTTTGGCCGCAGAAAGGATAGTCTGGAGTTCCCCGTTGAAATCAGTCTAAGCCCACTGAAGACGGAAGAGGGGACACTGGTCATAAGCGCGATACGGGATATCAGTGAACGGCGCCACTTTGAACGTGTTTTGCAAGAGAAGAACATCGAGCTGGAAGCGGCAGCCGAAGCCAAGGATCATTTCCTGGCTAATATGTCGCACGAGTTGCGCACACCGCTTAATGCCATCATCGGCTTTACCGGCACCCTATTGATGCGCCTTGCTGGCCCCCTGACCGTTGATCAGGAAAAGCAACTGCAAACGGTTTCCGGTAGTGCCAAACACCTACTTTCACTGATCAACGATCTCCTGGACCTGGCCAAGATCGAGTCGGGCAAGGTCGAGTTGAGCTTTGTGCCTGTTGCCTGTGCGGAATTGATTGCAGAAGTGGCAGCCGTGCTACGTCCATTGGCCGAGAAGAAAGGCGTGCACTTCGTCACGGACGTTACCGACGAAACCTTGATAGTCCAGTCAGACCGGCGGGCTCTGAGTCAGATCGTCATCAATCTGGCCAACAATGCCATTAAATTTACCGACAGTGGCGGGCGAGTGACCGTCGTGCTGCGCCGCGCCCAACACAATGGCCAGCGCGCTACCGAAGTCAGCATCATCGATACGGGCTGCGGCATTCGGCCAGAGGATCTATCCAGCCTCTTTCAAGCATTCGCGCAGTTGGATTCATCCTCAACAAGACATCATGAGGGTACTGGCCTGGGCCTGCATCTGTCGCAGAAACTGGCTGCGCTCCTAGGGGGGCACATCAGCCTGCATAGCGAATTCGGCAAGGGCAGCACCTTTGTGCTTGTACTTCTCGAGCAAATTTCGTGAGCGTCCATGCGGTACCGTGGTGGCTGCGGCGAACGATGCGCCTATGCACTTCACAGACCGCGAGGTAACACCTGATGGCACGTGTACTCGTCATTGAAGACAACCCGGACAACCTGGAGTTGATGACCTATCTGCTCAAGGCGTTTGGCTACTCTGTATTGACCGCTGTGGATGGTGAAGCCGGCATCGCGCGGATTGCGCAAGAAAAGCCGGACCTGGTGGTGTGCGACATTCATCTTCCCAAGGCTGATGGCTACGAGGTCGCCCGACGCACCAAGGCCGACCCATCGCTGGCGGGCATCCCCATGGTGGCTGTCACCGCTTTGGCCATGGTTGGCGATCGAGACCGCGTGTTGGCGGCCGGGTTTGATGGCTACCTGACCAAGCCCATTGATCCCCAAACATTCATTGGCGATTTGGAAGGGTATTTTTTGCAGCCGTGCGCGCAGGTGGCAACCGTGGCTTGGACGGAGAACGTTGTCGCTGAGCAGCTGCCACGCTGCGATGCCAAGGTGCTGCTGGTGGACGACCTTCCGGTGAACCGCGAGCTACTACGAAGCATCCTGGAGCCATTGGGCTATCGGCTACGCATGGCTGCCGACGCCCACGAAGCTTACGCCCTGGCGTGCCAGGAAAAGCCGGACCTCATCCTCTCGGACCTTTTGATGCCGCGGCAGGATGGCCTTGCCTTCATTCGGCAAGTCAAGGGAGATCCTGGCCTGGCGGATGTGCCATTTGTCTTGCTGAGTTCGTCCGATTGGGGCGTCAAGGATCGCCATGCCGCGCTGGAGTTGGGGGCTGCCCGCTTTATCCAACGACCTATCGAACCGCGGCATTTGCTGGATGAAATTGCCGCTTGCCTCCAATCGGCCAAGGAATCAAAGCATGGCCACCATACTGATCGTTGACGACCGCGCCATCAATCGCCAGTTCCTCGGCAGCTTACTGGGCTATGGGGGGCATGTCATTGTGGAGGCGGCGGACGGCATCGAGGCGCTGGAGGTGGCTGACAAGCAGCCCCTCGACCTAGTGATTTCCGATGTCCTGATGCCCAATATGGATGGCGTAGAGTTGGCGAAACAGCTGCATGCCCATCCTTTGTTATCGAACGTTCCCATCCTCTTCTATACCGCCACCTACCGTGTCAACGACGCTCGCGATCTTGCCTCGACCTGCGGCGTCGTTGGTGTGCTACCCAAGCCGTCGGAGCCGCAGGTCATCGTCGATACGGTCACCAAAATCCTGAGAGGATCACGGCATGCCGGCACACGATCATTCCCGCACGCCGACCAGCCTGAAGAGGCAGGCCCTTTCGACCCGAACGCCGAGCAGCTCGCATCCGCCCTGCTAAGGACGGGCGACTTGCAGATGCACTTACGCCAGGCGTTGGAGCAGGGCTTGGTGCAAGTAGGTGAAGTACCGAAGGGTGGTGGCTGGTTGTCTGCATTCAACGATGTCCAAGACATAAGCCTTCGGCTGTCCGCACTCCTCGAAGTCGGCTTGGAGCTCAGTACGGAACACGAACCGCAAGATCTGATCAAGCTGTGTTGCCGTGCAGCGCAAGACATTCTCAGTGCGCGTTTTGCGGCGATCGGAATAATCGAGGACGACAAGCTTGTACTCAGTGCCACGCGGGGCTTGCCGGCGGAGGCAAGTGCCGAGATGCGCCACATGGATCCTTGCAGCGGCGTGCTCGGCGCCGCCCTATCGACTTCGAAGCTCTGCCGCGTATACGACTGGGATGGCACCGTCGTCGAACTCGGCTTGCCCCCCGCGCATCCACCGATCACGCACATGCTGGTCGTACCGCTGTCTACGGCGAGTCGAACGCTTGGATGGATCTACTTTGGCGATAAGCTCAATGGCGCACGTTTCAATGACTCCGACGAGCAACTTGCTACCACCTTGGCAGTACAGTTGACGCAAGCCTACAAAAATCTATCGATGCTGGAACAAGTTCGATGGAATGCCGCTCAGTTGCAGGCGGAAGTTGACGTACGCAAGGCAGCCCTGGCCGCGCTTGCCCAAAGCGAGCAGCGATTCAGGCAAATCGCGGAGAACTTGAAGGAAGTGCTGTTTCTGATCGATCCGGAGGAAGCGAATAATTTCTACGTCAGTCCTGCCTACGAGACAATCTGGCAGCAGTCCTGCCAGACCCTGCGCGAGCGCCCCCTCGCCTGGATGGACATCATCCATGAGGATGACCTCGAAGCAATCAAGCAAAGCAATGCCCGGCGCCAAATCACTGGCTTGATAGACATTGAATATCGCATCGTGCGCCCGGACGGCAGCATGCGTTGGATAGCAACCCACGGGTTTCCGATTTTCGACGGGGCGGGCAAGCTCCACCGCATTGCGGGTATTGCCGAGGACATCAGCGAACGTAAGCAGTATGAGCAACGGATCATCCGTCTTAGCCGTATCCAGAGTGTCCTGTCCGGAATCAACGCTGCCATTATCCGCATTCATGATAGGCAGGCATTGTTTGAAGAATCGTGCCGCATTGCGGTCGAATACGGCGGCTTCCAGATGTCGTGGATAGGTACGATGGATCCGGTCTCTCGCCACATGATCCCGCATGCGTCCGCCGGTATGTCCGAAGAAATTTTCGACATGCTTTGCCAATTCACCCGCAGTAAAACAATCGATAGCCTTACGCTATACAACCAGGCGCTACGCAGCGGCGAGGCAGTGCTGCTCAATCACCTTGCCGATGCCACGGATAATCCCGTTCATCAGGCGGCCTGGCTTGCTGGGTGCCGCTCGGTCGTCAAGTTACCGATCCGGCCTGGACGGGCCGACAGCGGCGTGCTGGCAATGCTGTCCACCGAGTCGGACTTTTATGATGTGGAGGAGCAGCGGCTGCTTAATGAGATGGCCGGCGATATCAGCTTTGGCCTGGAGTGCATCGAAAAAGAAGAGCGCCTGAGCTATCTGGCGTACTTCGATCCCTTGACGGACCTTCCCCACAGCGCCTTGTTCCAAGACCGTCTGAATCAGATGCTGCAAGGCTTCAACCCAAACGATGGGCATGTTGCCGTAATCGTTTTCGACCTGGATCATTTTACCTACATCAACGACACGTTTGGTCGCCACGTTGGCGATGCAGTACTTAAACACGTCGCTGATTGCTTGAGCATCATCCTGCCGGAATCGCAGCTGATTTCCCGCATCGGTGCCGACACCTTCGCCGTCGCCCTGAGCTGCCGCCAAGCGGGTGAGGAAGCGGGGCTATTGGCTAGAAGTCTTCTGCCTGCCCTGGCAACGCCCGTCTTACTGCTTGGTCAGGAGATCAATCTGACGGCCCACACGGGCATCGCACTCTATCCGGGAGATGGGGATAGCGCCGCCGACCTGTTCAAAAATGCCGAAGCCGCGCTGATGCGTGCGCGCGAGTCGAGCGTAGAATATTTGTATTACCGCCCGGAAATCAACGCCAGCGTGGCCCGCTCGATGGTAATGGAGCGCGAACTACGCGCGGCCGTGACGCAGCAGCAGTTCCTTGTCTACTACCAGCCTAAGCTGGACCTCAATACTGGCCGCATCATTGCGGCGGAAGCCTTGGTGCGTTGGAGCCATCCCGAGCGGGGCTTGGTGTCGCCAGCCACCTTTATCCCCTTGGCGGAAGAAACTGGCCTGATCGTGCAGATCGGCGAGTGGGTGTTACGTACGGTTTGCGCACAACAGGCCTTATGGCAGTCCTTGCATATCCCCATTGTGCCGGTGGCGGTCAATTTATCGGCATTGCAATGCCAACGTGGCGACATACAGGAAGTCATCAGGCAAACGCTGACTGAAAACAAATTAGAGGCAAAGTACCTGACACTGGAATTGACGGAGTCCGCGGTCATCCAAGACCCGACGGAAACCGTGCGGCTGATGACCGGTTTACGCAAACTGGGGCTCCATATTGCATTGGATGACTTTGGCACCGGCTATTCCTCGCTTGCTTATCTCAAACGCTTTCCATTCAGCCTGGTTAAGATTGACCACTCATTTATCGCGGATATCACCCGCAGTGCCGAGGATGCAGCCATTGCACGGACCGTTATCGCGATGGCGCATCAACTTAATATGAAGGTGATCGCCGAGGGCGTGGAAACCTTGGCCCAGCTCAACTACTTACGCGACCATGGCTGTGACGAAATACAAGGCTTTTATTTCAGTCCGCCGGTATCGGCCGCGGACTTCGAAACCATGTTGCGCGAAGGACGGCGCATGGAGCTGCCTTTGCCGTCTACCCCGGACGAGCGAACCTTACTGCTGGTAGACGATGAAATAGCACTTCTGTCGTCTTTGCAACGTATGCTGCGGCATGACGGATACCGCATTCTGACCGCACTGAGTGGTCCTGACGCACTCGAGCAACTTGCCCTGAACAAAGTACAGGTAATCGTCTCGGACCAGCGCATGCCCGATATGTCGGGCACGCAATTCCTCGAAATCGTGAAGGAGCTTTACCCGGATACGGTACGTATTATCTTGTCGGGTTACACGGACTTGCAGGTTGTCACCGATTCCGTCAATCGCGGTGCGGTATTCAAGTTCTTGACCAAGCCTTGGGATGACGATCTGCTGCGCGACCAAATACGCGATGCATTCAGGCGGCATCGTGCTGCCGTGAGCCACTAGCTCACCGCGCGCAAACCACGCAATTTTTTGGCATTGTCGGCTGCGATCCGCCGAAAGCCTTGGCTGATCAGACCACGCTGCTCGACTTCCCCCCAAAGCCGCAAGGCAAGATCGCGGGCCGCATCCCAGCATGCGCTGGTGCGCATCGTGGCGGGAGGCGGATCGAAGCGGTAATCGCGCAACTCGCCATTGAACGGTGCATAGGCCATGGGGAGCATGTCGTAGATCGGCGCAGCCTGGAAACGACAATTCGCCAGGCTGGCGTGGTTCACCGTGCCGTGGAAGGAAAGAATGCCCATATGGCGGTCCGTGTTGGCGATCAAGCCGCCGAACACGTCGAGCAATGCCACCAGCTCCCTGTCCCCACCGCTGATCAGCCGTGCCTGGCTCAATGCGTCCGCAAGCGCGGTCCAGCTTGGCGCGGAACCGAGATAATGCATCATCAGGGCATGCGCCGAATATAATGCCCGGCGACCGCGCGCGCCGACGCGGTCGAATCGATCCACTTCCAAAAATACCCGGCCATCGGCTTGCAGGATACGGCTGTTCGCAGCCAGGCCATTGCAGTATGTATTCAAGGTCCGCAGCGCCAGATGCTCCGCCACCAACAGATCCGCCCAACGCTCTCCGGCTTGGGTGTTACGCTTGGGTGAAAATTTCACCCACACCCAGCGATGGCGGAGCCCATCCTGAAGTAGGGCGGAGAATTTCGGTTGTGCGCCAGCAGCGCTTGAGCCAGGCGAGCCATTACTTATGACCGCCTCGGCCAACTTCGGGTACATCGCCGGACAGTCCGCTACCTGAATGGCGTGGGCCGACTCCTGCAGGTATCGGCCCACGGCTACGTCGCCGATAATCAGGTCGCCAATGACGTCCTCGCCGCGCATGGACAAGGCAAGCAGCGTCTGGTCGTCGTCCCAGTCCGACAGCCTATCCGGCAGGTCCAGTTCAGGAAAATTTCGTGGAAACGCACGGTCCATCAAGCCCTGTGGGCGCATGTCCCGGATAAAGAACGGCAAGCCATCGGTAACGACGGTATCGCCATTCGCGGCGGCGAACAACCATTGCTTATTTACCAAAGGGTAAAGGCACCCCGCCGGCACGGCAGCACCGGCCTCGTCGATGCGCATGACCGGCAAAGGACACGCAAGCCGCGCCGGCTGGCGCGTAGCGTGGTAACGACTGGCTCGGGCGTGACCACTGGGGAGCACGCTGCCTTCATCCTTCAAGCGCTGCAGCAAACGGGAAAGCGTGGGTTGGCTAATTGCAAGCGCATTGCACAGCGCAGGCGCGGTTTGCACGCCGTTGCGCAGGAGGTGGAGCAAGTGCGCGGCGATCAGTGGATGAGCAGGCATCTGCTGCAAGAATTGAATAGATACTGTATAGATACAGTACGAAATAAACACATCAATATCAATAACTTGATTTCAATATCCTGATGTTTGACGAATAGACTGATTACCGCATGCCAAGACGCTGGCACCATGATTCTTGCCAACCATACCGATGTAAAAAAGAAGTGTTATGCAATCCTTCGAAAGCAGCACCGTGTTCGGCGTGGAGTTCTTGGACATATCACGGGAAATAGGATGGAGGCCATTGTGGACAGTTCAAAAAAAGCGCGCAATTCAACGCTATCGATCTGCTCTTTTGCCGGTGTCGCGGTATGCTCCCGCCCGATCGATACATCCTTTAACCACCGGCCCACCTTGCCGGGCGCGATATTCGGGAGCCGACATGCTAGCTTTGCCATGGATAGCCATTTTCCTCGCTGCGCCGACCACCTCGCTTTTCAATCTTCGCTGGCTGGGGCTGGCCTTGCTAACCGTCGGCTATGGCGCCGCGTTGATAAACGGGCAGCTCGGCATCGTGGCCACGCTTCCCATCGCGCTACTGGCCTTGGCCGCATACGCCGTATCGCCGCAACGAAAAGCGTACTTCCGCTACCTGGGCCATGCGCTGTACCTGATCCTGGCCATCGCCCTGTGCCTGCACAAGCTGCCAGGCTTTCAAAACGTGCTGGTGATCGACGCACAGCGTTTTACCGCCGACGCCCAGCCGTTCACGATGTATCTGAACCTCGACAAGCCCTTGGCCGGCTTCTGGTTGCTGCTGGTACTGCCTTGGATACGCCCGGTTCACGACCTCCTGCGGGCACTGAAATGGGGCGCGGCCTGCTTGCTCGCTACGGCATCGATTGGATTCGCGACTGCCTTGCTGCTGGGCGTAGTTGCGTGGGCACCCAAACTACCGTCCGACAGCGGAATCTGGCTGCTGAACAATCTATTCCTGGTCACCTTGACCGAAGAGGCCTTGTTCCGTGGCTATATCCAGGGCGGCCTGGGACGGCTGCTCGAGCGGCATGCCCACGGTGCCACGCTTGCTCTGGTGATCGCTTCGCTCTTGTTCGGGCTGGCACATGCCGGGGGCGGCTGGCAGATGATCGTACTCGCCGGTATCGCAGGCCTAGGCTATGGTTTGGCATTTCAACGCGGTGGCCTGCTGGCCGCCTGGCTGACACACTTCGGCTTCAATGCCTTGCATTTCTTCCTGTTCACCTACCCGCTGCTTGAATTGGCGAAACACTAAGCCAGCTTGCCATTTTCTTGTCATTTTCCTCCTGAGTTCCTGCGAAATCGCTCGGTATTCTGCACTTCATCGCAACCGGCAAGCCGATCCGGCGATGAAAATCAGAACAACCCACTCAGGAGAAATCGCATGTCCAATACGATGCCTATCCCCACCAGACTCTCCGCAGCCGTGCTGGCGCTTGGCCTGCTGGGCGGCGCGCTGCCGGCCGCGGCGGTCAGCGTGAATCCCGGCCTGAACGATACGCAACTGGCCAATGCGCTTGCGCCGGTCATGCAGTTCGCCGGGGGTGAAACGCGCTTTCCGATTTCTATCGAATCGTTTTATCAACACTCGGTGCTGAAGGATAAATTCGGCAACATCCTGAAGTCCTATCCGAAAACCGTTACCGAAATGACCACGGTTACCGGCACGAACCTCGGCAACAAAGACGATTACTACCTGGATATCGACGCCAGCGCCGATGGCGCCAACTATGACGGCAATGCGCCCATCTATGCCCACGTGGTGAAATACAGCAAGAATGGCGTGAACTACCGCGAAGCGCAATTTGCGGCACTCTACGGCTACAACGACTGCGAAATGTTCCGCTCCCACTCCAAGAAATTTGTGTGGGACAAAATGAGCAAGTACAACTTTGCGTGGTGCAATTTCGGTCGCCACCCCGGCGATTGGGAACATATGAGCGTGCGCATCAATGCCGCTACCGGCGAAGTCACCGACGTCTATATGAACGCCCATGGCAAGCAGCAACGGCTGGCGCCCAAGGATGTCACCTGGGTAAACAATCGCCCCAAGGTCTATGTCGCGCAGAATTCCCACGGCACCCACCCCGGTACCGAGTTCTATTCCTCGTCGACCATCATCGATAGCGATTGGAGCTGGGCATCGTCCGGTTTCGCCACGCCGGCAGGGCTGTATAGCCTGAAGGTCGGCGACCTGACCGACAATAACGGCAAGACCTGGGATACTTCGGGCAAGGTTCGCATGCTGGCCACCGCGGACGGCAGCTCTCCCACGAACCCCATTACCGAGTTCCCCGGCCGCTGGGGCAGGATCAATGTGGACAATACCAACGTACAGAGCCCACGTGGCAATGTCCCGCACGTAAAAGACGGCGATATGGTGGGCTTGGCGACCTTTATCTTCAAGGCGTCGCCGTTGTTGAACGATTACAAGACCGGTACCGGCCCATCGGGCCCCTGGCAGACCGGCTGGTGGGATGGTGAAGACAACTGATCCACTGACTGGTTGACTGCAAAACTTGCTGAAGCACAAGGCGGCCTCCAAGGCCGCCTCTGTGGCGTGGCAATGCGCCTCGCATGGATGGAGATTTGGATGCATCACCCTGGATTGAGAACCAAACTGATGGTCTCGCTGGTCAGTTTTGGTTTGCTGATCGTCGCTACCATGTACTTCACCGTTCGGTGGGGCTTCGAGCAGGGTTTTACCGCCTTTATCGACCATAGCCAGCGCCAGATGGCCATTGGGCTGCAATATATGCTGCAGACCCGTTACGCCACGCCGGAGAAGTGGCGTCAAATCCTGGAGTCACCCCCCGCTTGGCGTAGCGCGATGGAGAGCATCGTGCCCAATATGCCCGAGCCCCCGCGCGGCAAGGAAAGGCCGCCCTCGGCGATGCCCAGCCAGCAAGCCGGCGGATCGCCGCCCCAGCTCCCCCACCGTCCACAAGTCCCCATCGTGTTGCTGGACGAACAGCAGCGGGTATTGATGGGACCGCGTTTTCCCATCGACAAGTTGGAGAAATTTCCCATCCGCGGCACCGACGGCCACTTGTACGGCTATCTCGGGCGCATGCCGGTACGCAGCGATGCCAAGTTCAATAGTGCGGACAATGTGTTTTTCAGCAGCTTGCAGCGGCTTTTGCTGGTGGGCTGCGGTGCTGCCGCCATGCTGGCGATCATTCTGTCCTGGCCGCTGTCCCGGCTGTTGCTGCGGCCGGTACAGCGGATAGACGAAGCCTTGGCGCGCCTGGCGGCACGCGACAACAGCGTACGCCTGCCTACCGGTTCAAATGACGAGCTCGGCCGGCTCGCCGTCAACGTCAACCGGCTTGCCGCGAGCTTGCAGGAGCATTCCGACGCCCAGCAACAGTGGCTGACCGACCTTGCCCATGAGCTGCGCACCCCGCTCAGTGTGCTGCAGGGCGAGTTGGAGGCCTTGCAGGAAGGGGTGCGCCATTACGACCAATCCATCAATCAACAGCTGGGCGGCCAGGTAGCACGTATGTCCAAGCTGGTGGACGAGTTGAAGGAGCTGCTGCTCAGCGACCGGGCGGCCATGCGCTATGAGTTCCGGCCCATCGACCTGTGCGAATTGCTGCGGGATGAGCTGGATGGTCTGCGCAGCCATTTCGAGCGCATCGGCATTCGCATCCAACTCGATGTCTCGCCCCATGCGCACATGCAGGGGGATGCCGACAAGCTCGCGCAAATGATCGTCAACCTGGGCCAGAATAGCCTGAGATATACCGACTCGCCGGGCGTGCTGGATATTCGCCTGCACCGTACCGCAACCGGTTGGCGGCTGCTTTGGCAAGACAGCGCGCCGGGTGTGCCGGAAGAGGCGCTGCCACATCTGTTCGAGCGCTTCTACCGCGTCGATGCCAGCCGCCACCGCGCGACCGGTGGCACCGGCCTGGGCCTGGCCATCGTGGCGAATATCGTCCACGCCCATGACGGCACGATCCATGCAGGCCATAGCCCCTTGGGCGGCCTGTGCCTGACCATCGACTTACCTTCTCTGGAAGCCTGATCTTGAACCGCGTACTGATAGTGGAAGACGAAGAACGGTTGGCGGGCCTATTGCAGGATTTTCTGCGCCAGGCGGGCTTCCAAACGCATTGGCTCGACGACGGCGGCGCGGTACTGCCTTGGGTCGCGGCGAATACGCCGGATGCCATCATCCTGGACTTGATGCTGCCCAATGTGGATGGCCTGAGCATCTGCCGCGAAATCCGCCGCCATAGCGATGTACCCATCCTGATCACCACCGCGCGCGTCGAGGAGATCGACCGCTTGCTGGGTCTTGAGCTGGGCGCCGACGACTATATCTGCAAGCCGTACAGCATGCGCGAGACCGTGGCGCGAATCAAAGCCGTACTGCGGCGGCGTACGCCCGGTCTGCCGGCAATCGATACGCCCCTGCAATTCGAAGACGAGAAGCTGCGCGCCACCCTCAAGGGGCAGGTGCTCGGCCTCACCCAGATCGAATACCAGTTGCTACGCTTGATGGCCCAATCCCCCGGCCGCATCTTTTCCCGCGACGCACTGATGGACAAGATCTACCACGATAATCGCGTGGTGGCGGATCGCACCGTGGATAGCCATGTAAAGAAGCTGCGCCGCAAAATGGCTGAAGGGGAGGCCGCACATGAGTACATTCAGTCGGTGTACGGGGTCGGTTATAAATTCGAACCGCCGGAAGGCTGAGAGGGTGGGCTAGCCACCCTGCGTGCAGCATCAATGTGCGATGGCGATCTTGCCGAAATGCCGCCCGCCCGCGCTGAGTTCGGCATACGCGCTGCTGGTTTCGGCGATGCCGAAAACCCGGTCGATGACCGGCACGATGCGGTGCGCGGCAATCGCCCGCGTCGCCTCGGCCAGATCGGCAACCGAACCGGTGTTGTTGCCGACGATCCGCAATGCCTTGACGATAATGGGCAGCATATCGATGGACGCTGCGGTGCCACCGATAAATCCGACCGTAAATACGGTGCCGCCAACGGTGGCAGCATTGAGCGAACGCGCAAAATTCGCCCCGCCGACCGTCTCCACGACCAAATCGGCGCCACGGCCTTCGGTAAGCTCGAGCACTTCCTCATCCCAAGCCGGCATAGCGCGATAATTGATGAGATGGTCGGCTCCCAACTGGCGCGCACGCGCCAATTTTTCGTCGGATGACGAGGCGAGAATGACGGTCGCGCCGGCAGCCTTGGCGAACTGCAGGGCAAAGATGCTGACCCCACCGGTTCCCAACAGCACAACCACCGATCCAGGCCGTACCTGAGCCGAGCGCACGCCATTCCAGGCGGTCGTGGCGGCAATGGGGAGCGCCGCGCCGTGAACAAAGTCGAGGTGCGCAGGCAGGGCGACCAGGCTGGCGACCGGTACGGCCACGTACTCGGCCAAGGAGCCGGGCAAGTTGACGCCACGTAGCGCGGCCACATTGTGTGGCGTGATGCCCCCACCTTGCCAGTTCGGCATGAAGTGCGGGATCACCCGGTCGCCAAGCGACAGCCCGCTGACTCCTTCGCCCAATACCGCTACTTCGCCCGCACCGTCGGCAACCGGAATCATCGGAAAACCCGACGCAGGAAAGTGCCCTGTCGCAACGGCCACATCCAGGAAGTTCAGGGTCGCGGCACGCAGGCGCACCAGCACCTCGCCGCGGCCGACCTTAGGCTCGGGCAACTCGGTCTGGCGGAAGGCATTCAGCGCGGGAGCGGTGAGTTCGATGGCTTTCATGTTTTTCTCCTCAAATTGGATAGGGAAGGGTGGCCGGCTGCTTTTTGTCATCCCCCGTGACGGCAGGAACAGCGTCAGTTTCATTTGGTATTGATGCGAGATAAACTGCGTTTCTATTGATACATTTGAAAGTCTGAGTGCTTAATGGACTTGCTGGACAGCATGAAGGTGTATGTTTTGGCGGTGGAAAGAGGCAGCCTGAGTGCCGCTGCCGTGGCTTGCGGCATCTCGGCAACGATGGCGGGCAACCACCTGCGGACGCTGGAGAAGCGGCTGGGTATGCAATTGCTCAACCGGACCACCCGACGCCAGCACCTGACCACGTTCGGCGAGGACTATTACACCCGCTGCAAGGAAATCCTCCGGCTGGTGGCCGAGACCGATGCGCAGGCGCAGAACCTGCAGCTGGCGCCTGCCGGCAAATTGCGCATCACCGCACCCGTTACCTTCGGCACGGAAGCGCTGATGCCGGCCTTGTCGGTGTATATGGCGCGCCACCCCGAGGTGAGCATCGATGCGGCCTTGTGCGACCGGGTGGTGGATCTGGTGGAGGAGGGCTTCGAAGCGGCCATCCGGATCGGCCAGCTACCGGACTCGTCGCTGATCGCGAAGCCCCTCTCGCCGTACCGTTTGATGATCTGCGCGTCGCCGGACTACCTGGCGCGCCGGGGGACGCCATGCCAGCCGCAGGACCTGAGCCGCCACGAGTGCATTTCCTTCAGCCATGTGGCCGTGGCACAGTGGCGCTTGATGGATAAGGATGACATCTGCAGCGTGCCCGTCTCGGGTAGGCTGCAAGTCAATCACGGCCAGGCGCTACGGGTGGCAGCCCTGCATGGCCTTGGCATCGTGCTGCAACCCGCGATTCTGATGGAAGCGGATATCCAGGCTGGCCACCTGGTCCAGCTCCTGCCATCCTACGAACTACCTAGCCGTCCCATGCATATTGTTTACCTGCCGGATCGCTACCGTTCCCCCAAGCTGCGTAGCTTTGTGGATTTCATGGTGGAGCGGTTTGGCTGAGAGGCACACGCGAGTTCCCTATGAGTACGATACCGCACGGACTTGGGTGCCGCTCGCGGCGACACTCCGCTATGGAATCACCATCGAAGCACACCCCCTCGACTGACGACATCGACGACCTTGCGCGGCTGCTCGGCGCAGACCTGGCGAATGGACTCACCGCAGGCGAAGCGCAGCGACGACTTGCGCAAAACGGACCCAACGAACTTCTTGCCACCCCCCGGATCGCCACTTGGCGCCGCGTGCTATCGCATTTCCAAGACCCCCTTATCTATCTCTTGCTGGGAGCGATCGTGATTTCGCTGACAGCTTGGGTATTCGAGGGACGGGAAGGTTGGCCCGTGGATGCAATCGTTATCGCTTTGATTGTCGTCCTGAACGGGGTGCTGGGCCATGTGCAGGAAGCCAAGGCGCACGACGCCGTGGCCGCATTGGCCCGAATGAACGCACCGGCCGCATCCGTCGTGCGCGATGGCCAGGTGCAGCGCGTACAGAGCGTGGAGTTGGTAAAGGGAGATATGCTGGTGCTGGCCGAGGGCGATGCCATCGCGGCCGATGCCCGCCTGGTCCAGGCCGCGTCCCTGCGCGTACAGGAGAGTTCACTGACCGGTGAGAGCGAGGCAGCGCTCAAGGACCCCGCGACGCTACCTGGTCCAGCGGCATTGGGCGACCAGCGCAATATGGTCTTCAACGGTACTTTTGTCGCACAGGGAAACGGTCGCGCCGTGGTCGTCGCCACGGGCATGTCCACGCAGATGGGTTCGATTGCAGGCATGCTCGCTGCCACGGTCCAGCAGCCTACACCGCTGGAAAAGGAGATCGCCCACATCGGCCGCATGCTCGGCATCGCGGTACTGGTCATCGCCGTCGTCGTGGTGGGCACGGTCCTGCTGATCGCCAAGCCGGCCAGTATCGGCGAAGTCATCGGCGTGCTACTGCTCGGTGTCGCCCTGGCGGTTGCGGCGGTGCCCGAAGGGCTCCCGGCCATCCTCTCCGTCGTATTGGCGCTGGGGGTTCAGCGCATGGCCCGGCACAACGCGATCATCAAGAACCTCTCGTCGGTCGAGACCCTGGGGGCCACCTCGGTCATCTGTTCGGACAAGACGGGAACGCTGACCCGCTCGGAAATGACTATCGTGCGCGTGATGACCGCCTCTGGCGAGACGGACATCACGGGTGGGGGATACGCACCGGAAGGCCAGGTGGAATACAAAGGTGCCCGCTTGCAATCCGGTCCCGTCCTTGCCGAGCATATCGCGCTGCTGAGCGGCGGCAGCCTGGCGGGCAATGCGTCACTGCGGCAGGTGGAAGGGGGGGCATGGGAAGCTCACGGCGACCCTACGGAGGCGGCGTTTCTGGTGGCGGAGCGCAAGCTGGGCATCACCGAACGGCGCGAGCGGCGGTTCCAGCGCATCGGCGAAATCCCGTTCACCTCCGAGCGCAAGATGATGTCGACGATAGAGCTGGACCATGAGCACGGCGACGAGCGGGTATTGATCTGCAAAGGCGCACCCGACGTCCTGCTGGGGCAATGCACGCGGGTGAGGGTAGGGGTGGAAGTTGTCGCGCTTGATGAAGCGCTGCGCGCGAAGTTCCTTGCGGACGTCGACACCCTCTCCAGCGCCGCATTGCGTACGCTCGCGGTCGCCTATCGCCCGCTCGCCGCGGACGAGGATGCGCAAGCAACGGAGTCACTGGAACGGGACCTTATCTTCGTGGGCACCGCGGGCATCATCGATCCGCCGCGCGAGGAAGCGGCGGTGGCGATTCGCGAAGCGCGTCGCGCCGGCATCCGGGTCATCATGATCACGGGCGATCACCCGCTTACCGCGACGCGCATCGCAGCCGACCTGGGGCTGGTGGACGCCGGGGCGGTGGCGCTAAGCGGAACCGAGCTTGACCGGCTCGACGACGCGGCCTTTGCCGAAGCGGTACGCCACACCTCGGTCTACGCCCGCGTCGCGCCGGCACACAAGCTGCGCATCGTGGATGCCCTGCAGGCCGACGGGAGCATCGTCGCCATGACGGGGGACGGCGTGAACGATGCGCCGGCCCTGAAGGCGGCCGATATCGGCGTGGCGATGGGTATCACCGGCACCGAAGTGGCAAAGGGCGCGGCCAGGATGATCCTGGCCGACGACAACTTTGCGACCATCGTCGAGGCGGTGCGCGAGGGGCGCGGCATCTTCGACAACATCCGCAAATTCCTGCGCTATCTTTTGTCCTCCAATATGGGCGAGGTGCTGACGGTTTTTCTGGGAGTGGTGGGCGCAGGCGTCATCGGCCTGACGACCGCGGACGGTGCGCTGGTGCTGCCATTGCTGGCAACCCAGATCCTCTGGCTCAACCTGATCACCGACTCATGGCCTGCGCTGGCGATGGGAATCGACCCTGCCGGCGACGACGTCATGGCGCGCAAGCCCCGCCAATCGGGCGAGCGGGTGATCGATGCCGACATGTGGTGGGGCGTGGTCGCGATCGGCGCGGTCGTGGCGGTGGTGACACTGCTCACGATGGACATGTATCTGCCGGGCGGATTGATCGAAGGCGAGCGAGACCTTGCCAACGCACGCACGGCTGGATTCACCGTGCTGGTATTCGCACATTTATTCAATTGCTTCAATGCCCGTTCGGAAACCGCCAGTGCATTCACCCATCCAACGACCAACCGCTGGCTCTGGGGCGCGGTTGCGCTTTCCGGCATATTGCAGGTGGGGGTGGTGCACCTCGATCTACTGAACCTGGCCTTCGGCACCGCACCGTTGACGCTGGACCAGTGGCTGGTCTGCGGCGCGATGGGGAGTGTCGTACTGTGGTTCAGTGAATTACGTAAGTTTTTGAGAAGACGCGCAAAAAAATAGCGTAGTCGTCCCATGCATATGGTTTACCTGCCGGATCGCTACCGTTAACCAAAAATGCGAAGCTTTGTGGATTTCATGGTGGAGCGATTTGGCTGGGAGGCTCAAACTGCGTCAATGGATTTCCAATGGAATGGAAGGATAAATGATGGCCATACACTTAATGGCGGATTTGGAAAGCGATAAGCAGCGATTTATCACCCGTGCTCGTCAGTCAGGAAAGGTTTGGGGTTTACGGTGGAAAGAAGACGGGGAGGATAAGTGGGCCTATTGCTTATCCAATAACACCGAAGGCGACGACGATTTGGAATCGGACATTAGCGTGTTCGTATTCTGGTCTGATCAAGCCTATGCGCGCCGTCACGCCGTGGCGGAATGGGCAAAGTACGTAGCCACATCAATCGAACTCGATGAATTCATTGAATACTGGCTAAGCAATATGCAAGAAGAGGGAGTATTGGTTGGTGTGAATTTCAATGCCGAGCTTGCGGGTATCGAACTTGAGCCTGCAGTGCTGGCCGAGGCTCTGGCGGGGTAACAAAACATTGAGCGCATCTGGCATTTGCCACATCTAAAATTTCTATTTAATTGAATTTACAAAACAAAACTGCCCATATGCGTTTATTCGATTACGTTGCAATGACGTGTCCATTACCTGCCGCACATCCATGCGTATCAGATTATTGCTGGCCAGATCAAACTCGGCAATATAAGTATTGACGGCGAGCGCCGTGGCCAATATCTGCGCTCCGCTGGTACCAATCGGATTATGATTCAAGTGGAGCGCGGTAAGGCCGGTGTTGATTCGCGTGGGTTGAGTTAGATACTTTTAATCCCGCTATGTTAACAACATGCATGGTATGTAAACTCTCAGGGAGGCCCGGTGAAATATAGATCAGCGAGTCTCTCGGATCGCTGAAAAAATCAATCCTCTCATTTTATATTCAGGCCCTCGCTGATAGCCGTCTTCTGTGTTTCATGCGATACTTTCTCATTTTTCTTACCAGGTTGACCTGTCCGGGGAATACATCCACCAGCCAGCCGGCATGCCAAGATATCAACATGTTAGTTCTTTAAGGTAAGCAAGTGAGCAACCTGCATATTGAAACGCCGTTATTGGAATCGCGCCCTTTAAGCGTCCTCTCAGGCCGAGCCATATGGCTCAAGCTCGATGCCTTGCAACCACCCGGATCTTTCAAGATTCGCGGCATCGGCCATGCCTGTACGGTATACCAGAGCCAAGGTGCCCAGCGCTTCGTCTCATCGTCCGGTGGTAACGCCGGTATTGCTGTCGCCTATGCCGGGCGTCGCCTCGGCATTCCCGTGACGGTAGTCGTGCCGGAGACGACCACGGAAAGAGCCAAGGAGTTGCTCCGGCTGGAGGGGGCGGAGGTCTTGGTACACGGCGGTTCATGGCAAGAGGCCAATCAGTTCGCACAAACCTTGCTTGGGCCGACCGACGCCTTTCTACATCCTTTTGATAATGCGTTGCTATGGCATGGCCATGCCACCATGATCGATGAAGTCGCCCGAACGCCATTCAAGCCGGATGCCGTAGTACTGGCAGTGGGAGGAGGGGCTTGCTTGCCGGTGTCGTCGAGGGGCTACAGCGCAATCAGTGGGGGGACGTTCCGGTACTGGCGGTAGAGACCGAAGGCGCCGCTTCATTTAATGCGGTGGTCCGCGCGGGCCGTACGGTGGAGTTGGAGCGTATCAATAGCGTTGCAACATCCCTAGCCGCGAAACGAGTGTGTGAGCAGGCATTGCTTTGTGCCAATTCACATCCCATCCATAGCCTCGTCGTAACGGATCATAGTGCCGTCACTGCCTGCGAGCGCTTTTTGGCGGATCATCGCGTTCTGGTTGAACCAGCTTGTGGGGCAGCGCTTGCTGCGGTCTATGACCAAGCGCCAGAACTGGCTAGATACAACAAAGTGTTGGTGATCGTGTGTGGTGGGGCTACGACTACCATTGATCAAATCCGTACTTGGGCAGCGCAGCTGGATAAACCGTAAAACCGCACCGATTATTGCATGCCAGGCTGAACGCATTTCCAGAAAGAAAAAGCGACGGCGAGACGGGTGCCAAGACTATTTGGTTCGGTATCTACAATTGACCACCTTGGCACCCATCATGCCCGATGCTTTGATGAGCTGCTTAATGAGGTAGCATTGCCGTTTTCTCCGACATTTTTTTCTCTTGTGTTAATCGATCGATTTCCGGTCGCAATTGCTCGTAGGATGCATATTCGGCGTTACTCAGCGTAAAGTAATTGAGCGCATACAAAGAACCTAAGCGTATTGAGGGGTCTTCGTTAGCGTTACGCAAAATATTGAACAGCGGCGCTTTGAAGCCTTCAGAGCGAATGTTGCCGCTGATGATCATATCGAGCGCCACCTGCCGTACTTGTGGTGCGCTATCGGCAAGCCCTTGATTGACATTGGGTGTTAAGGTTTCTCCTGACTTGTTCCATTGCAAGAGCGCCATGAGACTTGTAGCACGTATGTTCGGATCGGAATGTTGTGTCAGGTTACGTACGCGTTCAACCATTGCGCGCGACTCCGCAGGTTCAATTATCCCCGGTTGCATTAAGTTGAGTAGCGCACCAGACAGCACAGAGGGGTCTTGTTCCTGTTCAAGCGTTTGTGCAACCAGGCGATAGCTTTCCGCCGTATGGGGAAGCGAAGCCATGAGGCCGAAGCCTTCACGTCGCTGCGTAATATTGTTGCTGCTTGCAAGACGCACGGCGAACGCTTGTACATCTGGCGCAGCATTACCATTCAAGAGTGTTTGCAATCTGTCTCGCATTTCGGCGTCTGGTTCCTGTGTAAGGCGGCGCATCACCTGCATGCGTGCCGTAGCATCGGTCTGCAATGTCTGCATGAGTGTGTTCCATGCTTCTGGGTCTGGGTCGTCACGGTGGGCAGCAAGCGCACGGTTAAGCGCATCTTCAAAAGAAGTCGGCACGCCACGCGTAGCACGCACAACTGCGTGCTGTATGCGTTGTACGATCGGTTGAGCAACCGGGGCTTCAGGAAGAAAGGGGGGTACCGCCTTACTCTCGATAGTAAGCGGGGAAGGTGAACCATCTTTGACGGCCCAGGCCGTGCCAAAGCCCATGCTTGCAGCAAGCGCAGCAAAACTGGCTACATACGAAGTCGAATAAGTACGCATTGAATTACCCCCCAAATCGCACGCGTAGAGGTGCTGCGAGCAGCAAGTCCTTTCGCATGCGAGGCTGATTTTATAAGTTGAATCTGTCCATAAGACACCACCCTTTGGGACCACAATACTCTGATCCCAAAGGGTGAAGCGTGGTTTACAGCGAACGTCTATACCAGTGCTGGAAGTTACCGCCATTGCATCCGAGCGTATAAGTATTACCGGCAGCATTGCTGTCCAAACATCTCAATGTCGAGACGTTGGTCATGCGCCATGAGCCACCGCCGTTGCTGACATAGGTATGACGCCAGCGTTGATAGTTACCGCCATTGCATCCGAGCGTGTAAGTATGACCGGACGTATTGCTGTCCAGGCAGCGATTGGTTGCCACATTCCTCATCTCTATGCCATAAGAATTGAAATAAAGATTCCAGCGCTGATAATTACCTGAATTGCACCCCATCGTGTATACAGAGCCGCTCCAATTGCTGTCTAGGCAAAGAAGCGTGGCAACATTGGTGAATTCACTTGCCGCGTGGGCAGTGCCCGGAATCAATACCTGAATGGCTGCTGCCACCACTGTGCTGAAAAAAACTTTCCTCCTGATTGTTCGCATTTTTAGCTCCTTGGTTGATGCAGGTTAGCGCTTATGCGTCTTACAAGCGCGCAGCGGTACAAACACTCGTTACAGCACAAAAGCGGCAAACCGAGCATCCATTTGGCCTTTAAAGGCCAGGGGCCTCATTTCTTTGAGGCAAAGGATTTTGATGCAGGCTTCCGCTGCTAATTACCTTAGAACCTGTTTTCAAAGTGTCAACATCCATCGTGTCATGCAGTCTTGGCCGCGCATGGAAAATCTGGAATTTCATTTTATTGAGGCGATGCCGACGGCGTTGGCAGTAACGACTTGGTGCGCCGAATGATGCCGCCACAGAACGCCTCGGTAACGAAATTGGTTTTCAATCTACGCCAAGACAAAGATGGACGCATCCTCCAGATTGGGGAGTCGTCGCGGAGACGGAAGAGTAGGGGGGCTGGGTCACCATTTGGATCAGGCGCGGCCAACGGAAAGTCAAGGCGGCTGGTAAAAATGATAGGCGTGCTCCGCGAAGGTATGGATATAGATTCCGCCATCTCCCGGGTAATGGACTGATTGGTGGGCTTAAGTTAACTTATGAGTGAATGAGAATTATAAATTTATAAATGAATATAATAGAATACATATGCCCTCTTGTTGACATTGCCTTCCATTGTCTTCAATAAATTATTCGGTGCTGAAGATAATCCTGGCCCCGGCCCTGCCGTTTTCGTCAAGCCGCCTTGACCGGCATCGCCGACAAGCCCGGCGAAGTAGGCCGCGGCGACGAGGGCGGCATATGCGACAGGCTGTGCGCCTGCGTACCACGGGGAGAGGCCGCGGCAGGAGGGGAAGGTGGAGGGGGGTGGCGCGACTCGGACGACATATTGGAACCCCGCGTAGTGCGAGCCCCCTTGTGCACATGCACCTGGCTGTCCCCGCTGCCGGCTGCAGAGTTGCCCGAGCTATCCGCCCGGCCGCGTTTTCGGCCCACTACTTCTACGTTGGCGCTTGCCTTGGCCGCTGATTTGCCTCCTCGTCTGTCCACCGGTTTCCCCCAGTCATCCTTTGAACGCTGGCCGGCAGCTTTGCCACTTGTGCAAGCCGCTCAGCACCGCCGTGCCGTGCGCAAGAACCATGCCCTGAGGTATACGCGGCGAGGGCTTGATTTTGCTGGGGGTAGGCGGTGACATCGGTCGGCCAGGGGGTAGAAAAACACCCGAAGCGGGTGGGAAAACACTCGATTAGGGTAATGAAATATGACCATTACACAGACAGGGTGTTGCGGAGTACCAATTGTGTAGGCCAAGCTGAGATTGCCGGTCCCCAGCCATTTCAAAACTTCCGGTCTGCCTCGCGTCCTTGCGACACGATGCTGGCTTTCCAAGCACCAGGCCTGGCTCGTCTCGCCGCCGGTGGGAAAAGCTGGCAAGCACCCCGCCGGCCGGCTACTCTCGCTACAGATCTAGCTCATGCCGCTTGCACGCGCACTGGTCGTGGTCGGCGCCGGCACAGGACCAGGTGTTGTCGCTGGCTACTTCGCATTGTTCATCGACGGCTTCATCGCCAATGCCGCTGGACCGACGAAATGCGCTCACCCATGACACCCCTGAAGTGCTTCCGACAATGAAAGACGCCGTCGAATATTTTTACAGGCTGCGCTACCTTGCGAGAACCTTAGGTGAGGCTGCTAGCGCACCCTAGCCGGCGGCCGCTGGAACAAATGCAGCACGTGAGAGGGAAGGGGGCCTGTCAGTAATTTCGTGTTCAAGGCATGAAGAAAGCGTTGATTGAAAGGGCGCTCGGCGCCGAGATGAACCATCATCTTGGCTATCTACCCGGTGCCGCCAAGCCGATCACCTCTACCAATCAACGCAACGGCAGGGACGCCAAGACCATCCTGACCGAGGACGGCCCTGACTCCTCAAGAAGGTCTTTTACCCACCTCGGGTATCCACACCCTTTTCAAAACATAAATCAGTCTGTCCGCTTACTGCCTGCTGATCTGGTTATCATTACCCGAGCTCTGCACCTGCGGCTTTTGTCCATTCAATGCCTGTGCCCACCTGACCTGGTTATCGTTACCCACCACCTGCACCTTGCCCAGTTGCTCTATCGTAATCTGGTTTTCATTCCCGTTCACATTGACCTGGGGGCAAGCTCCGCTGAGGCTGATCTGGTTACCATTGCCCTGTATGCTCACAGGCTGACCATTGCATTGCGTAGATTTGCTCATGTCATTACCCATTATGTGTCCGCCATCAATGCGCCTAGCTTGCTTACCGGCGCCATTGCTCTGAACCGCATTCACGCTCGCCCCAGGCGCTTTGACATTCACATTTGCATTGGCACCGTTATCCTGCGTCTTGACACTGATGCCCGGCATCGTCACCGATACATCACCGGCATAAGCATTGTAGGCACTGCTGCTTGCCAATAGTAAAACCGCGAGTATATGTTTTTGGATTGTCATCGCTCTGCCTTATTGCATCTCAAAGAGTTCGGGTTGTCTGACTAAACTGATGCCAGTAGACAGGGTGCCTGCCGGCGACGCAAGGTGTAGTATTTACATTTTGAGTACCCGTGTTATCGGCAGCCGAAGCGGAAATCTCTATTTGGCCTGCAACAGTAGATCGCCCCTCCACTTAGAGCTGCTAACAAAACCTCGGGGAACAAAGCAACCAGCTGCCTTGCCTGATGGGGCATGAAGCGAGCTCTCATCAGCCAGCAATTATGGAAGTCACTGCAGCCGCTGCTGCCCGTCCAGCCACGTTCACGCCAATGAGGCCGTCCGCGCCTGGATGATCGAGCGGCCTTCAATGGCATTCTTTTCGTCCTGAGCACGGGCATTCCTTGGGAGGATTTACCTAAGGAGATGGGCTTCGGTAGCGGCATGACCTGTTGGCGGCGCCTGCGAGAGTGGCAAGCCCAAGGTTTATGGGAGCGCCTGCATCTAGCCTTACTCACCCAATTGCGACAGCACGACCAGATCGATTGGAGCCGTGCCAGTATTGATGGCGCCAGTGTCGCCAGCCCCCGGGGGGCGAACAGACTGGACCGAACCCAACAGATAGAGGCAAGCTAGGCAGCAAGCGCCATATCGTTGTGGATCGCCGAGGCGTTCCATTGGCAGTGCTGGTCACATGGGCAAACCGGCATGATTCGATAGCGTTCGAACCCTTGTTGGATTTGTTGCCCTCCGTTCCCGGGCTAGCTGGCCGACCTCGGCGCCGACCTGACAAGCTCCATGCCGATAATGGGTATGACTTCCCACGTTGTCGGGCCTATCTCCGCAAGCGGGGCACGCTGGCGCGAATTGCCAGGCGGGGCGTCGAAAGCAGCGAGCGGCTGGGCCAGCACCGCTGGGTGGTGGAGCGGACGCATGCCTGGTTCGCTGGCTTTGGGAAGCTACGCATCCGCTTTGAGCGAAGTCTCGATACGCATTACGCCTTGCTCAAGCTGGCGTGTTCGTTGATTTGTTTGCGTTTTGTGAATAGGTTTTGTTAGCGGCTCTTAACCCTTTATCCAGTTTTCGACGACCAGTCCGGGATAAGCTGCAAAGTCGCTCTCATTGTTCGTTACAAGCGTCGCACCCAACGACATCGCATGCGCAGCGATAAGTTTGTCCAAATGATCCGATTTCCTATCTCGCGTTGCCTTGCGGGCAGGGCCATAGAAACGAGCCGCATTGCCTTCAAACGGCTTCACCTCGATCAGTTCAATGAGTGCATCAAGGTTTTGTCGTTCCCGCTCGGAATCGGCGCACACTGATACACCAAACTCCAATTCTGCCAAGGTGATGGCAGAGATCACCACGTCGCCGACATAGCATTGAGCGAAACGTTGCGACACTGCCTCAGGCTGATTCTTCATCAGGTAGATGCACATATTGGTATCGAGCATGTAACGAGGCATCAAATCGTATCCCTTTCGTCTTGGTCATGCTCCCCTCGACCTTCGGCCATGAATTCCGGCGAAAATCTGGCAAACCGCTCCATGAGGCCTGCGAGAGATTGCCGCGCAGGGCGAATGCGCAACTCGTCGCCGACGCGCTCAATCTCCAACTCGATATCGGTGCGAGGGTAGGAGAGTTCAGCCGGGATGCGTACAGCCTGTGAGTTGCCGTTGCGGAAAATTTTCGTGGTGTGCAAAGCATCCTCACTGCAGTGTGTACATGGATGTACTGTAGCATCAAACCAAAGTGTGCGGATGGAAAGTCATTGAGTGCGGAAGTCGCTCGGCCTGTTTGACCGCATCCAGGTCGCGTATCCGGTCAAACAGACCGCGTTCGCCACGTGAATGCGGTTCTCGACTTCCTGCAGGTCCAGTCGTTCTACAGCAACGAGCCGGTACTTCAATGGCTCTCAGCTTGAGAAAGTGACACGCATGTCCTTGCGCCTGACCGCAAGCTCGTTACGCGTATTGGCGTTTTCCACGACCGCTCCCATATGTTGACCCGTTGTGCCGTTGCTCTTCTGAACCGTTAACGCGGCCTGGGTGGTGCTTGCCAAATAGCCGGAAGTCCAGCCTTTGAAACCCATGCTGTTGCGCAATTCTTTATGCAGCTTCGCAGCGAAACTGTTATGTACGTCCGAGACTTCGGCAAGGCTCCCTGCCCGGAAGCGGCTTTGCCAATCCGTGTTTTCACGCCCATAGTTTTTTCCGGCACCGCCCCAGCATGAGTTGACTCGTACATCGGCTTGGGGCGGTAGTTTCATCTTTGAAAGCATACGGCTTACGTCACCGACCCGAGCCTCTTCTCTTGTATCGCTCTGGAGCCTGGAAGATTCGCCGCCGGGTGCGCCGTGGGCCTGCACATAGACGCGCGGCTGTGTGGCACTTACTCCGCGAAAGTCGGCTAGCGCACGATTGGTTCGCTTACTAAGAGGAGTTCCGGCTTCGGCCCCACTGATACCCTGGCTGCCAAAGCGGCCGCCCCAGGATGCGTTGGCCAAGTGTTCCGCTGCGCGGTAGCGGTGAGATGCGGCGGAACTGAAGAACGACGGTATGTATAGGCTGCGCCGCTCGGCCACAGCCCGGTCATAGAAGCTGGCCCGCTGGGCATCATCTTTAAACACCGGGGTAATGCCAGCTTTCCCTCTGGAGAACTTATGCGCAGTCATGCCGACCGCGTTGGCGAAGAAATTTTCGGTATCGCGGTGAGGCGATACCATGAAGTACTGGGCCGGATGAGCGGGTGGCGGTTGTTTTTTGCGCTTCATGTTTCCTCCTTATGGCTTGCCTTGTTTGGACTTGTCCATTTCATCAGTCGCCCCTTCTTTTGATTGGGGGCTCTTGCGACTCTGCGCAAAAGGCATGCCAACACTCCCGCACCTCAAACCCTGAGTTGCACGGAGGGAGGACGGAGAAGCCTGGGCAAGAAATTGCCCAATTGGGGTAGGAAAGCACCCGACTTCCTGCAACGATGTCTCGGTGTGTCGCCGGCACCAATTGGGAACCGGACATGATTGACCAGACCGTCGCCCAGTAACGTGGTACATGACGATGATCCACCAGTACAGGACCGCGCAGCGTGGCAGGCACGACAGGATGGTTATAGGAAAGTTGGACTAAAACACGCAACACTCTAGAAACTACCGTACTTTCGCATAATGTTTATTATGTCAAGTTGACGACAGGATTGAGCTACACGACAGCCGGCAAGACGTTTTGCTGTTAGTGAACACAACCAAGTGTTCCACTAAAGGGTTTGCTATGCCGATGTCACTCGTCACCCTTCGACACCTATGGCCACTCGCCCTACTTTCCGTCTCGCATTCCGCTGTCGCGCAAAGCGTTGCGGCGAAGTGTGCCGACCCCGTCACACCCATGCCCCCGTCGGTGTTGTATGGCATGTTGTATCACGACGTCGAACTTTCCGGCCTTTACCCCGATAGCAAGGCATTCGCCGACATGGTGGCGATCCGTCCACCACAGCAGATCGCGGAGGAATATGCGAATAGGAAGAATACAGCTGACTTTGAGCTGAAGGAGTTTATCGAAACGCATTTCACCCCGTCGGCACGGCAATCCAATCACTATGTCCCCGTTGCAAAGCAAGGCATCACCGCGCATATCGACACGTTGTGGCAATTTCTTCGCCGCGATCCCGGCGTAAATACGCACCCCTGCTCATCATTGCTGCCGCTTTTCTACCCTTACCTCGTGGCGGGTGGCCGTTTTGATGAAATCTACTACTGGGACTCGTACTTCATCATGCTGGGTCTGGTACGGAGTGACCGTCGGGATTTAATGAAGGACGGGCTGCGCAACATTGCGGACTTGATCGATCGCTATGGACACGTCCCCAATGGAAATCGTTCCTACTACCTAAGCCGCTCGCAACCACCACTCTTTGCGCAAATGGTGCAACTCGCCGCGGTATACGAAGGCGATCGCGTATATCTGCAATATCTACCCGCCCTGAACAGAGAGTATGCATATTGGATGGATGGCCAGGGGCTGATCGCTCCCGGCGCCACTTGGCGTCATCTCGTGCGCCTTAGCAAAGGTACATGGTTGAACCGCCATTGGGACGATCTCGCGACACCTCGCGACGAGTCTTACCGGGAGGACCTGATCACCGCGCAGGAGGCACCCCGACGCAAGCAGGAAGATATGTGGCGTAATCTTCGCGCGGCAGCCGAAACTGGATGGGATTTCAGTTCACGTTGGTTTGCCGATGGCAAAACGCTTGCAACGATTGAGGTCGTCTCGCTGATTCCGGTGGATTTGAACTGTTTACTTGCCGATCACGAACGTACGCTTGCAAGGGCATACCGCCTACAGGGTGATTTCAAGCAGATGGCGAACTTCGAACGGCGTGCGGCGGTACGCATTCGTGCGATTCGCAGGCTACTGTGGGACCGCCAGCTTGGGGCGTACGGCGATTACAACTTCATAAGCAAGCGGCTCACGCATCGGCTGAGCGCCGCCACCGTCTATCCGCTCTACTTCGGCATAGCGACCAAGGCACAGGCGCGCGCCATCGCATCAACATTGCGCGCCCGGCTGCTGCGACCCGGCGGCCTTGCCACTACGACGGTCTGCACGGGACAGCAATGGGATGAACCCAATGGCTGGGCGCCATTGCAGTATCTTGCAGTAATGGGCCTCGCTGTATCCGGCAGCAGGCCGCCTCGCGGAACCCATTTTGCCCTCCACAGCCCAATTGCGGTAGGATTGTGACTATAGGCAATGACCATAGGAGCATGTACATGGAAGCAACAATTGGAGCCGGTGAATTCAAAGCGCGTTGCTTGAAACTCATTGATGATGTTGCAGCGACCAGAGAGCCTCTTGTCATCACCAAGCACGGGGTCGCAGTGGCGAAGCTGGTACCCATTCCCTCGGAAACCCGGCTGTTCGGCGCCTTGAAAGGCAGTGTCCGTGCTACGGACGATATCGTTTCGCCACTAGATAACGACTGGGAGGCGACGCTTTGACCGTTCTAATCGATACGCATGTGTTGGTTTGGTTATTGGAGGGCAACCGATGTCTATCACCAAATGCCCTCCAGCTCATCGATGAGGCCGCGGCAAGGAACACGCTCCGCGTCGCAGCGATCACACCATGGGAAATCGCGATGTTGGTCAGCAAAGGAAGACTTGCACTGGATCGTGATGTAGGCGAATGGATAGAACAAGCGATGGCATTGCCTGGCATCAAACTGACCCAGCTCGATCCTGCGATCGCGGTGGCAAGCACTCGACTACCGTGGAATTGCCACCCCGATCCAGCGGATCGGATGATTGTTGCAACGGCAAGGCATCTGGAGGCGCTATTGATAACGGAGGATAGCTTGCTGCTCGGCTATGCCGAACAGGGGCACTTCAATGCGAAGAGGGCCTGTAAGTGACGCCCGCACGGAACAATATTCTCCCTTTATCCCTACCCTACCCCGCATAGGAAACCTCGACCCATGGCTTGACTTGACCAAATTACCGAAAAGCCTGAGCCTTACGTCTCCGCACTGCCATCAGTGCAGCACGCGCACCACGCTCCCCCGCCAGCAGCGCTCCGGCACCGACTGCACTTCAGCGTAATTGCCATGGTGATCTCTGGCCACGCTTGCAATGAAAAACGGTGAGGCTACAGTTCGAGTACTACTGTTGTCCCGTCCGTGCGGAATCACTTTACGCCATGCTGCCAGGGAACCTCTCATCATTACCAAGCATGGAGTTGCAGTGGCAAAGCTTAGATGCTCCCTTGTGTATACTTCCATGAAATCCAGCCGAACCCATCCTGCCAGGGATATTAATAATGATAATGAAGCCAGAAGTTCCAGAAAAATCGCTTGGGAAAATTCTGGTTGACCCTGCCAAAGCCGTGCTTGGCAATGTTGCCGGAGCCGTTAGCGAAACCACAGAATTGCTGGATCAAAGCGGGCCCCTGAAGCCAGGTACGGGCCTCGCCAGTGGTGTGCTGGCGTTGACGCTGTCATTCCTATGCTTGCTGGGGGTGATTGCTTTCCACTTCCCACAGTATCTGACCACACCTGAATTGCGTAAAAACTACTCGCCCGATGTGATACGTCATATTCTGTTTGCGGCATTGGTCTTGTCTGGCGTGATCAGCACATTAAATGTGCTGCTAAATCGCCGGCGTGGTTTGAATGCGGTAGCGGCTACCCTGGTTATTGCTGCGGTGGCTTTGGGCGGATCGCATGTGCCGATTGCCGATTTTCCTGATCATACGCCATATATAGGTTTGGACTGGTTTATCCTTGACTTGCTGGGTTCCACCATCATTTTTGTAGTCATAGAGAAATTATTCCCGCTTTATAAAGGGCAGTTGATTTTCCGCCGTGAATGGCAAACCGATATGGTGCACTTTGCCGTCAATCATTTCATTGTCGGCTTGGCGTTGTTGACGGTAAATTTCGCTATTCACCGCCTGTTTGGCTGGATGGCGCACGACAGTGTGCGCGATTTTGTGCAGTCCATTTATTTCCTGCCGCAATTGTTGCTGTGTATTCTGGCAGCTGATCTAGTGCAGTATTGGACGCATCGTGCTTACCATGAGATTCCATTTTTGTGGCGCTTCCATGCCGTCCATCACTCGGTTAAAACCATGGACTGGCTAGCCGGTTCACGCCAGCATATCCTTGAATTGATCTGCACACGCGTCGGTGTCCTGGGTGCCTTGTATGTGCTGGGTTTTGACAAGGCCGTGATGGATGTCTACATCATTGTGGTTGGCTTCCAGGCTGTGTTCAATCATGCGAACGTGCATTTGCCGTGGGGGCCGTTCAAATACCTGATCGTCACGCCGGATTTTCATCACTGGCACCATTCATCGGATGATGTGGCAATTGACAAGAATTACGCAGCACACTATGCCTTCCTTGATCATTTTTTTGGTACGGCGATCAAGGGGCAAACGGGCTTCCCAGAGAAATACGGTGTCGTGGGCGATTATATGCCGGATGGCTTTGTGAGACAGCAGATGTCTCCATTCCGTTCGCAGAAGTAGCCGTCCGGGTTCCAGTTTCAACCACCAAGCGATGACGGAAAGAAATCCAATGCGGAATACTCTTACCCTTGCGGCAATCTTGCTTCTCGCGGGCAATCTCAGCGGTTGCGCCATCCAACACAGGATAGCGGACAATTACGTGAGTTTCCTGCAAACGCATCCCAGTTCGAACCCGCTGCCGAAAACCAATGCCGTCGTCGCCTATGACTTGACGGAAAGTACCCGCAATCATCACTATGAATTTCGCTCCGTCCTGGTTGGTTATGCCCATGTCTGGATCGTTGAAATAGCGAAAATGCTCGACGATACCTTGGCCTCCAAGGATGTGCAGCAGGCATTTGGCAAGCTGACCAGGTCCGCGGACCTGAAGAATGCCGATATAGCCGTCAAATTCGATCTCAAGCGCTACGAATTCACCGATTACAGCGCCCAAATGACCATGAACATCACCGCAACACGCGCTGGCAGGGAGATCGTCAACCGCGACTACATCGGCGTTGGCACTCCGCAGGGGGCAAAATTCGCCTTGGGCCCGATACTCACCGGCCCGCTGCTCGTCAGGGAAGCTTTTCAGCTCTCTACCCAATCCGCGCTGGATACTATCTTGGCGGCATTTGTGGCGGACTTGCAGAAGGTTCCCGGCTAAGACGGTTTAGAGTGTACGGAAAAAGCATACGATAGAAAATATTATGAGCTCATGGCTTGACTCTATAGCTACTCCAGGGTGTGAAATGGCGCTGGTCACCAAGTCTTGGCGGCCGCAATTAAAACGCAATTGCAAGAAAGCTGTTTTTCTCTCTATCCAACGCAACTACGAGGAATACGTTAGATGATTACCAAGCGAATGTTTGGCCGCGCCATGCTTGCCCTGGGCCTGGCGCTAGCAGGGGGCACTGCCTTCGCCGCTGGAGATCACAGCAGCGATGCGCCTATCATGCCCTTGGCCAATCCACAGCCGGTAGAAACACCAGGCAAGATCGAAGTGATCGAATTTTTCTGGTATGGCTGCCCTCATTGCTACCAGGTAGAACACACGGTCGGCGCATGGGAGAAGACGCTGCCCAAGGATGTGGTGTTCCGCCGCGAGCATGCATTGTGGGACGGCCGCAGTGATATGACAGGCCATGCCAAGCTCTTCATCACCTTGCGCTTGATGGGCCTGCTGCCCAAGTACAATCGCGCGGTATTCGATGCGGTTGCCTCCAAGATTGAGCTGCGTGACGAGCAAGTGCTGTTCGACTGGGTCGCCAAGCAAGGCATCAATCGCAGCCAGTTCGAAGCCGCCTACAAGTCATTCGGCATTGGTGCACAACTCGGTCGTGCCAAGCAATTGACCAAAACCTACCGAATCGAAGGCGTTCCGACCTTCATCATCAACGGCAAGTTTGTTACCTCGCCACACCAAGCCGGCAGCGAGCAGCGCATGTTCGCCTTAATCGACGAACTGATTGCCCGCGAGCGCAAGGCCGGCAAGGGACAGTAACGACAGGCGTGACCAGGGCTTTGAATTGGCCAAAATGCCTCCATCTGCTTGCGGTCCCCTCCCCGATCGCAAGGAAAACCATGCAACCCAAATTCCACTTGGCACAAGTCAATATCGGCAAGGCCAAAGCCCCGATGGACCAGCCGGTGATGAAAGGCTTCGCCGATCAGCTCGATAGCATCAATGCCTTGGCCGAGCGCAGCCCCGGTTTTGTCTGGCGGCTCAAGACCGAAGCTGGCGATGCCACCGATATCCAGCTGTTTGAAGATCCGCTGCTGCTGGTGAACATGTCGGTCTGGGAATCGCTCGAGGATCTCCAGAAATACGTCTACACCGGCGACCATCTGCAAGTGCTTAAGGATCGTAAGCAGTGGTTCGATAAGTTTGAAAGACCGGTGCTGGCATTATGGTGGATACCGGCCGGCTACACGCCCACGGGCCAAGAGGCTCGCGAGCGATTGGAACAGCTTTGGCGCGAAGGGCCCTCCCCCGCCGTGTTTTCCTTTGCGAAGCCTTTTCCGATGCCGACAAGCGACGTGACCGAGGTAGTATCGCTTTCCGTCTAACCAAATTGAATGAGGACTGGCGATGCTGATCCGACTTGCCAGCGGCGATGATGCCGCCCTCTGGCAGGCCATCCGCCTGGAAGCCCTGCAAAACCATCCGGAAGCCTTTGGCAGCAGCTATCAAGAAGAGCGCGATATGCCGCTAGCCACCGTTGCCGCGAAGCTGATCGATCCACTCAATCGCGTCTGGGTGGCGGAGGAAGGCGGGCAGTTGCTCGGTACCGCCACCGCCCGGCGCGAGAGTGCGGCAAAAGCACGGCATCGGACCAGCCTGTTCGCCATGTATGTCGTGCCCAGCGCCCGCCAGAGAGGCATTGGCCGGCAACTGGTCGAGGCGGTCATACGCAGCGCGCGGGACGAGCTGGAGGCAGACTGGCTGCAATTGGGCGTAGAACGCAACAACCAGGCGGCCTTCACGCTCTACCAGCGCCTGGGCTTTGTCAGTTGGGGTTGCGAGCCCGATTCGCTGCGGGTAAACGGCCAAAGCTACGACGAATACCATATGGCCTTGGATTTACGTGCAACCCGCACGCATGCAGGCGGAGCCTGAGCGACGCCTAGTCCGTAAGGCCAGCGAGGTTTTCCGATATGCCACACCCCTTGCTTTCCGAGCTGGCTGCCATGCTCCCCGCGAGCAGCCTGCTGACCGATCCGGAAAAGCTCGCGCCACGGCTGGTCGACGCGCGTAAGCGTTTACATGGCCAGGCGCTGGGCATGGCCTTGCCTGCCAGCACGGAACAGGCCGCGCAGATCATTGCGCGTTGCCATGCGCATGGTGTGGCAGTGGTGCCGCAGGCAGGCAATACCAGCCTGGTAGGCGGCGCTACGCCAATGAGCGGCAACGCGTTGATTCTCGGCTGTGACCGGCTTAATACTATCCGGCACGTCGACCCGCTGGGCTACACCCTGACCGCGGAGGCCGGCTGCGTGCTCGACGATTTGAAGCAGGCAGCCGAAGCGGCGGACAGGTTGTTTCCCTTGTGGCTCGGATCGTCGGGCAGCGCCCGGCTAGGCGGCTTGATCGGCAGCAACGCCGGCGGCATGCAGGTCCAACGCTACGGCAATATGCGCGAACTGAGGCTCGGGATTGAAGCCGTACTGCCGGACGGCCAGGTTTTTCGGGGGCTGCATGCGCTGCGCAAACGCAATGCGGGCTATGACCTGAAACAGTTATTCATCGGGGCTGAAGGCACGCTAGGTTTTGTCACCGCCGCGACCTTGCGCCTATTCCCGGCCGAAAGCGGTCACGCCACCGCCTTGGTTGCGATGGAAAGCGCCGAACAAGTACTGGATCTGTTTGCGCAGACCAAGACGGCACTAGGCGAGGTATTGACAGCCTACGAGATGATCAACGGGGCAGCCCTGGGCCTGATGGCCAAGCATTTCCCCAGCATCGCTCAACCATTCGAGACAACGCCGGCCTATGCCGTACTCATTGCCCTGAGCGGGGCCGACAACGATACCGCGCTGAAAGAACGGCTGATGGAGAGCTTGCTGGCGACCGGCTACTACGATGCGGTCATCGCGCAGGATGTCGATCAAAGTAAAGCGCTGTGGGGACTGCGCGAGCATATTCCTGCGGCGCAAAATCGCCAGGGGCCATCCATCAAGCATGACTTGGCTTTGCCGATCAGTGCCATCGCAACTTTTATCGACGCCGCAGCCGAAGCGCTGCAAAGGGAGTTGCCCTTCGCGCAGCCTGTCATTTTTGGCCATGTCGGCGATGGGAACCTGCACTACAACCTTGGCTTGCCCGCAGGTGCCGACCTTGTCGATCAAGAGCGGAAAGCCAATTCGCTGCTATTTGAATTGGTCGCGCGTCATGGTGGCGATATCAGTGCCGAGCATGGCATCGGCCGATTGCGCATTGCGGCGGCCGATGCGGGCCATGATCCGGTGGAACGCGCCTTGATGCGGCAGATCAAGGCGGTGTTCGACCCCGGCTCGTTATTCAATCCGGGTGTGTTGTTGTAGCGCCGGCTTGTCCCTCGGACAAAGCACCGTGATTGCCGTCTTATATATTACCCGGGTAAAATTGACTTCTATTTTTACCCGGGTAATATGCAGATTCCATCCAGCGGAATCTCGACATGACACTCCCCTCCTCTACCGTCTGCATCGCATTCTCCGGCAACAAGCGTATTGCCCAAGGCTCCGTGGCCGAGGTGGCGCGGACGCTGAAATGCGAGATCGATCACCAGCCGGATCAGACCTTGCTGGTATTCAATGCCCTGACGAGCGAACCGATAGAGCTTGATCTACAGGGCAGCTTGGCAACCGTGCAGGCTCGCTACCAAGCGGAGGCCGGCACATCGGATGGTGCAGCTGCCGATGAAGCTCCGGCCGAGGCGCCGCGTTCGGCCGGGCGCCCCAAGCTGGGTGTCGTTCCTCGTGAAGTCACCTTGCTACCACGGCATTGGGAATGGTTGTCCGGCCAGCCCGGTGGGGCATCGGTGGCATTGCGGAAATTGGTCGAGCAGGCATTGCGCTCGGCTGCGGCGGCTGATCGCGCCCGCCAATTACGCGACGCGGCCTACCGTTTCATGCACGCCATTGCCGGCAATGAAGTCGGCTTCGAAGCCGCCTCTCGAGCTTTGTTCTCTGCCAATAAGCCGGATTTCCATGCGGCGATCCACGATTGGCCAGCGGATATCCACGCGCATACCAAGCAGCTCGCGGATGCCCTGTTTGCGCTAACCGGCGAGCACGAAGCGGGAGCCGCGCAATGAAGGCGCTTGATTTGTCTCTTCTTACACCGGAAATCAGCCAGGCACTTGTTGCGGCATTCGGCAATCAAGCGGTGGACAAGCTCGCCGCCATGGCGGGCGGCCGTTCCGGCGCCCTGCTCCTATCCCTGTCGGTGGCTGGCTCCGATTATGTCTTGCGCAAGGTCGATCCGGCGCGCCCGCAGCATCAGGTCCGCCTGGAGCGGGAATTTGCCTGTATGGCCATTGCCGCGGAGCGGGAGCTCGCGCCTCGCTTGCTGTATAGCGATGTCGCGAACGGTATTGCGATCATGGCGCATATCCACGGCGGGGCGCTGGGCAGGACGCCGCAACATATCGAGCGTGCGGCGCGGACACTGCGGCACCTGCACGACGGTCCGGCATTCCCCGCAGGTGCTCGCTTAGCCGATATCGTGGCGTACTTCGATGGGCGTCTGCGCGAGAAAAATGGCGTAGGGCTCCCTGGGCGGCTTACGGACATCATGGCCGAGATCGAATTCGCCACCGCGCGCTTCGCCTGCTCCGCGCCTTGTCATAACGATCTGAATCCTACCAATATCCTCGAAACGGCGGATTCGATCTTTCTGATCGATTGGGAAACGGCCTGTATGGGCGATCCCTTTCTGGACCTGGCCCAATTGGGTGTTTTCAATTTCCCTGGTCGCGAGCAGCGCGAGGCTTTACTGGCAAGCTACCTGGCGCGTGCACCCATCGAATTGGAATGTGCGCGGATGGTTTTGGCGCGTGTGCAAGCGCTGGGCTTCTATGCGGCTGGTTTCGCCCTCTTCGCCGCTTTGAGCGGTGCGGCAAACGAAGTGGAAGTTGTCCCGTTGGTCATGTCCGATCTGCTCGCCTTGCTGGGCGCACAGCAGGGCCGCGTAGCGCCAGCACTCGTGGCGGCCAGTCTTGCCGCCGAAATGGAGAGAGAGTGGGCAAGCAACGAATGTAGTGTGGCGCGGCAGCTGATGTTGTCTTAGCAAGGAATAACGCGCGCCCACCCCTTTCAAGCCATGCCCGCCCGACAAGCGAAAGTTAATGCACAAGCGTCTGCTCCATCACCAACTAATCGGAAGTAAAGGCACAAAGTCAGCGTATTCCGACAGCTATGTCGGCTTTGCAGTGATTTAATGTAGTGTCTATCGCCGCCTACTTGAGCGATATTCTAGAAGCGAACGATGCGGCCTTATTGGCTGCAGCGCTCGGAGACATTGCCCGCGCTCGAGGTATGACGGAGATCGCCAAGTCGGCCGGAATCACCCGCGAAGCTCTCTATAAGGCGCTACGCCCAGATAGTTCCCCGCGTTTTGACACGGTGAGTCGAGTATGCGCGGCCCTTGGCGTGCGTCTGGTCGCGCAGGCCGTTCATGTCTGATCCACAGTGATCTTTGTAAAGCACGAGCGGCTAAGCTAGGTCGAGGTCCTCATGCAGGCACAGATAATTGCCCTCGGTGTCCTTGAACCACGCCGCTTTCTCCGCGCCTAGCACGCAGACATGGTTGACGGTCTTGAGCCCGGGGAAGTCGTAATCCTCGAATACCACCCCCTTGCCCTTCAATGCCTCGATGCTCGCGGCAATATCGTCTACGCGAAAACTGATCGCCGTATGGTCGGCCTTGGTCCCTTCCGCTTTAGGGAACAGCGCCAGCGTGCTGCCACCGACCATATAAGTGAACTTGCCGTCAGGTCGGAATCCGCCTGGATTGAGGCCCAATAAACCTTCGTAGAAGGCCCGCGCGCGATCCATATCCTTGACCGGCAGCATGGTGGTGACGGACGACTCGGACAACATGGTAGCTCCCCTCGTTCGAATCCGGCGCCACGGCCGGTAATGCAGTCTAGGCGCCAGAAAACCGCTGCGCCAGTAATTGCCGGCGAGCCCAACGCCAGGACGGGCGCGTGGTTGGCGGATGTTCAGCCAATGCTGCTTAAAAGACAAATATGCTGTATAATCATGCGCTTTTCGATTTACCGCTCGCAGTTCGGCTGCAAAAAGCGCTTCCTTTCGCCCAAGCCAATGACATTACATCCAGCATTGCGTAAAGGTCTACTCAAGACCTTCCTGTATTCACTCTTGTCCTTATTCCTTGTCCCCGTCATCACCCTTTTATTTGTGAAGCAATCGCAATTGGGCATAGATGCCGACTTCAGGCAGCATGTACTCCCCGCGATTGCACAGCTTGCCGGGGTGCCGGCACAGGTGAAGGCGGAACAGACGGCACTTTTCAACGACAATCCGCCATCCTCGACATGCGGCAACGAAGACCCAAAGGTCAAAGCCTACCGGGAAAGAGTATGTGCCCCTTACTCCATAGCCTGGCAACTCCACATCGCGCACGCGGTCTCGTTCTGGAGCATCGTCGCAGGTGTAATACTTTTGCTGCTGATGTTGGGCTTGAGCTACTCTGCGTTCTCCGATCGCCGCACGCAGTATCGGAGTTTCGTGACCGGCTGGCACCTGCTCAGGGTAGCCAGTGCGCTGGAAGTACTGGTGCAGGGTGCAATGCTGGTCTGGCTGTCTTTCTGGGTGACCGTCTATTTCTGGGACATCTATTCGATCAAGCTGGTCACGATAGCAGGCATAGCTGTCGGTCTGGCGGCGATACACACGGTAAGGTGCATCTTCCTGCGTTCACGCAATGACTGGACCTTGGAGGGAGAAGCAATCACCGAAGCCACGGCCCCTGCACTGTGGGCCCGGGTGCGGCATTTGGCTGGGCGGCTGCAAACCGCGGCGCCGACGCATATCGTAGCCGGTATAGACAGCAATTTCTTCGTTACCGAAGCGCCACTGAATCTAGCCGGTACGGTCCTTCACGGCCGCACCTTATTTATCAGCATTCCACTGTTGCGGCTGCTGGACCAGCACGAAGCCGACGCGGTGCTGTCGCATGAGCTAGCCCACTTGCAAGGTGGCGACGCAGCAAGTAGCGCATTGCTGGGCCCCAAGTTGGCGCAATATGACCTGTATTGCCGCTCGATGGCGGGCGGCGGTTTGACCATCATGGTCTACCACCTGATGGCAATGTATCGGGTGATCTTCGAGATCGCCCTGATGCGGGATAGCCGTGAACGTGAATTCCTGGCTGACCGTCTAGCCGCAAAGCTCACTTCCGGTAAAGCCATCGTGCAATCGCTGATCAAGGTTGCCGCTTATTCGCACTATCGCTCGCAGATAGAACACAAGCTGTTCGAACAAAACCAGCAGCACGGCGTTAGCCTGGGTATCGCCAACTATGTGGCTTCCGGCCTGGAGCCCTATGCGGCCTCGCCGCAGTTTATCGAGGAAATGAAGAGCGCCAGCGTACCGCATCCGTTCGACTCGCATCCGTTGCTGGAGGAGCGTATGCGCAATGTGCAGCATGAAGTAGCGGAGCAAGAGTACAGCGCTATCGTGACCCTGGCGCCGACCACCAGCTGGGCCAACGCAATCCGCAATGCGCACGATATAGAGCAACGTCTGTGGGCCGTCTACGAACAGCGCTTTGCCGCCAATCACGAAATGCACCTGGCTTACCGCTACGGGCCGGCCAATGAAGCGGAATTGGCGATCGTACTGAAGTACTTCCCGCCCATCGCCTTCAACCTGAAAAAGGGTCGACAGATCGTCATCAGCTACTCCGGCGTCACCCCGCCCGGACAGAAGGAAATTTCGTGGGACAGTGTCAGCAAGACTGATTACGCCGACGCCGTCCTAGGCAGTGACGCGCTAACCGTAAAACACCCAGAGAAAGGTTTTTTCGGCGCCAAGCAGACCAAGATCAAGCTGCCGGGCCTGGGTAAGCAGAAAGCGCACTTCAAGGCCGCGTTCGCGCATTACTGGACACGTCACCAAGCGATGCGGCAGGAACAAAGGCAGGAAGCGTTACTGACCAAACCTTAAGTCAGCCGCTCCGTTCTATCGCCAGCAAGCCGGCAGCCGCACCCTCGCATCATTGGCCAAACGGGCCAGTTCAACGAGGAAATCATGCCTGCCGTCCTGCTCAAGTTACTGCCCTACTTCTACGCCCCGGCCATGCTGCTGGGCTTTAACGCCGCTGCATTGCTGCTACTTGGCGCGCATCGATCCCATGCCTGGCTGGTGGCGCTGCTGCTCGCGGCGATTGCCGTCTCGCTTTTCGTCGAACGGCTGATCCCGTATCGGCGGGATTGGAATGGTCACCGCGGCGAAGCCTATCGTGACACCGCACATGCATTCGTCAACGAAGGCGCCAGCTTTGCTGCCTTGTTGTTGCTGCCCCAACTGACGACCGGACTACCTTGGCATGGTCCCTGGCCTGCAGGTTGGCCGCTGGCGATGCAGTGGCTGCTTGCTATCCTGATAGCCGACTGCGGCGTCACGCTGATGCACTACGCCAGCCATCGTTGGCCCTTGCTTTGGCGCTTTCATGCGGTCCATCACTCGGTGACGCGCTTCTATGGCTTCAACGGTCTGCTCAAACACCCCGTGCATCTGGCACTGGAAACGGCCGCCGGTATGTTGCCCTTGATATTGCTGGGCATTCCTGACGCAGTGGCTGCGCTACTGGCATTCTCCGTGGCGGTCCAACTGCTGCTGCAGCATGCCAATGTGGATATGCGCATCGGCCCTTTACGCCATCTACTGGCCTTGGCCCCCACCCATCGCTTTCATCACCAGAAGTGGGCTGGCGAGGGCGATGTGAACTTTGGGCTGTTCACCACATTATGGGATCGGCTATTGGGCAGCTATGTCTACGAGCCGGACCGTCGCTTTGGACCTGGAGATTTCGGCATCGGCGAGAAGCCCGGCTATCCAGCCGGTTATTGGGGCCAGCTGCTGGCACCTTTCAGGAAAACCAATCCGTCCGGGCAATCAGGGGGCGCAAAGCAAGCTGGCGTGAATGCCAAAGTTGGCTTTTAGCGTACGGCCGAAATGGGCGGCGTCGGCAAAGCCGGCGCTGTGTGCGCAGCGGGTGATATCCGCCCCTCCCTGCCTCAGTGTTACTGCCAATCTTAGGCGTCGCCAAAGCACGAAGCGCTTGAACGGCATGCCGAGGCGTTCGGCGAAAACATGGCGGAAGCGGTCCGTGGAGAGGTTAAAACGCCCGGCTACCCAGGCCAGTTCAAGCCGCCCCTTGTGCAGATCCGCATCGACGATATCGCGTACCGCCTGCTCCCATTCACAGTCTACTTCCGCGCAAGCGACGAGTGGGCTGGGCCAAAAAAACGCATCCGGATCGGCCGGAATGATCGCGTATGGCCCTTGCAATGCCGCGCATAAGGAAGCCTGCAACGCCGGTGGAAGGCGAACCAGGCCGTTGCGCCTGGGTTCGACAAAGATAAGCGTGACGGACTCGCCAGCGAGCAGGCGGTGCGGCGCCATGGGCTCGACCAATACGCAGGGCGCTTGCCGCTGCAGACCCGCGGCATCGACGATGCCGACGCCATGGCTGCTCCAGGCAGCCTGCGCGGCGAAATGGCTGTGCAGTCGGCTTTCGCCCACGCTGCCACACCAGAGCGCCCAGTCGTTGCCAATTTCAAGGCTGCCGCGCCATGCGGGCAGGTCCATTGGTGCCCTCCCCTTGCTTGCCATCACAATCCTTCCCGTCTTACTCTTGCCGCACTCAGCCAAATTGCCGGCTTAACCCCTCGCCGACGGAACGGTATGCCCTTACATATTCTCCAGCTAGGCACGCCACGCAGGCCTGACGAGGGCTTGCGCATCGGTACCGTGCGACGCCCGCCGCGCGGTGTGCCCAAGGCCGAATTCGCCAGCCGCGATTATTACGATACCTGGCTCCCCAATCTCTCCCCCAGCCCCGAGCTGATGGCGCTAGGCAAAGCCGCCGCCAACGACAAGGACTGGGAGACGTTCAAGCGCCGCTTCCGTTCGGAAATGAATGAAGCCGATGCTGCACGCGTACTGGACTTGCTGGCCGCCCTCTCACACCATAGCAATCTGGCTATCGGCTGCTATTGCGAAAACGCTGATCGCTGCCACCGGTCGGTACTGGCCGAATTGCTGAGGGAACGCGGCGCGGCATTGATCGGGGAACAACCATGACGACACAACGCACCATCGGCCTGCTCGGGGGTATGAGCTGGGAATCTACCGTACCGTATTACCAGCAGATCAATCAAACGGTTCGCGCGCGCCTGGGCGGCCTGCACTCTGCCCGCATCCTGCTGCATAGCGTGGATTTCCAGGAGATCGCTAGCCTGCAAAGCCAGGGTGACTGGGACGAAGCCGGCCGGCGGCTGGCCGCGATCGCCCGGCAATTGGAACAGGGCGGCGCGGACTTGCTGGTTTTGTGTACCAACACCATGCACAAGGTAGCCGATGCCATCACGGCGGCGGTGCAGATTCCGCTGCTGCATATCGCGGACCCGACCGCGAGCGCCATCAAGGCTGCGGGAATGAGCCAGATTGGTCTGTTGGGTACCCGCTTCACCATGGAACAGGATTTCTACCGCGCCCGTCTCGCGCTGCACGGCATAACGGCCCTGGTGCCCGAGGCCGAGGACCGGGACACCGTCCACGACATTATCTACCAGGAACTTTGCCAGGGTCAGATCAAGCCAGCCTCCCGCGAGACCTACCTTCGGATTATCGACAAGCTCGCCGCCCAGGGCGCACAGGGAATTATTCTGGGCTGCACCGAGATAGGATTGCTCATCGGGCCGCAAGACATCGAGCTGCCCTTGTTCGATACCACCAGGCTCCATGCCGTCGCGGCAGCGGAGAAGGCGTTGGAATAAAGGCTCCGCACATGGATTCGGCATATAGGGGGGAGCATCGAAAATCTTTATAGAATAAAGCTCAATGCCAATTAATTACTCAAGAAAACTTACCGGAAAAAACCGAAGCAAAGACGCCAACAGGCAGCTCGGATTTGTTCTGGCTTTTGTTGCTGGCGCCGTCAACGCAGGTGGTTTTCTGGCAGTTCAGCAATACACCTCGCATATGACAGGCATTGTTTCAGCAATGGCCGACCATATAGCCTTGGGCGCATTTGACCTTGCGTTGGCCGGAATTGGCGCGTTGGCTTCCTTTCTCATGGGGGCAGCATGTTCCGCCATAATGGTGAACTACTCTCGGCGTCACAATATGCACAGTGAGTACGCGTTTCCGCTTCTTGCTGAAGCAGGATTATTACTGTGCTTTGGGCTTCTTGGCGCCAGGCTTGCCGACATCAACGGCATATTTGCTTCCGTTACCGTGATGCTGCTGAGTTTTATCATGGGACTACAGAATGCGCTCATTACCAAGTTATCCAATGCAGAAATTCGCACGACTCATATCACAGGTATTGTCACCGATATTGGAATTGAGTTAGGAAAACTATTCTATTGGAATCGCTCACATCCAGATACCCTTCCAAAGGTAAGGGCAGACTGGTCACGGCTCAAGGTTTTTACCGCATTGGCGCTTTTCTTCTTTATTGGTGGCGTAACGGGGGCGTGGGGATTCAAACACGTCGGTTATGTCTCAACCGTCCCGTTAGCACTGATGCTCATGATCCTGGTTATCGTGCCAATCGCCGACGATATGAATGAATTTGTTCAAGGCCGAAAGAGCCGAAGGCGACTTTGACGTGTTTTAATTTCCACGCACATCTACATTGGCCTACCTCTCCTCGCGGGTATGCCATAGTCGTAGGACATATACGGTGTCTCCTTGAGCCTGATAGCGAAGCTCGTAGTGCCCAACAAAGAGGCGCCGTACTTCTTGCGGTTCGAATTGTTCAAGCCGCTCACCAAGTCGCGGGTGCTCATATAGAGCGGCAGGCGCAACCGTTAGCGATTGAACGGTTCGGGCTGCGGCCGCTTTGTTTACTGGTGCCAGGAACTCATAAAGCCGAGCCAAATCGGACAAAGCCTTTGAGGTCCATTTGATCTGCATCAGCGCCCCGTCGGCAATGGAAATGGTTGATCGGTGCCCAGGCTATCGGCCCATGCCTGCACCGCTTGGTGATCGATCACATTGCCGGCTTCGACGTCGGCGAGTCCTTCGCGGGTAAGCCGGTCCCGTTCTTCTTCCTGGTCGAGCCATGCCGTTAGCGCCTGTTTCATGATCCAGCCACGCGAGCGATCAAGGCGGGCCGCCACGGCGTCGATGCGCTCCGCAAGCGGTCGCGGCAAATGCGCTGTGACAACTTTGGTGTCTGCGTGTGACATGATGCTCTCTCCCTTTGTTCCATCAAATCAGAATGATTCGAAATGAATCATAGTGATTAAACTACCTCGATGTCAAAGTCGCGAGCGAAGAAAACTCGATGCATGCCGAATGCATAACAGTGTCGGCTTGAATATGCAGTAAAGTCCCCCTATCCCAACCACCCTCCCCCCTGCTGCACCACCAAAGTCCCGGTGGTATTGCGCGACACCACCCCCAATGCCGCATAGTGGTGGACGATGCCATGCGGCGCCTGTGCCAGCGGATGGTCCTTGCCGTCCGCGCCCTTCTCCCTGGGCCATTCGATATCGCCGCTGGCTACCCGGGCGGGTATCAGCCAATAGTCGCCGCAGCGATATTCCCCTTCCGGCGCGAATGCCACGCGGATGCCATCTTCGATGTCGAACCAGGCATTGGCCATGAGACGGGTTTGGCTTACCTGGATAAGGCCATCGGTCAGCGCCTGCGCCTCGTCGGCCTGCTGGTCCCAGCGGCGGATCTTGGGGTGGCGCTGCGCATCGGCTTCCAGCCAGGTATTCGGCAGGTCGTCGGGCAGCGTATCGGGGTCGGCGAACAGGGTGTGGCCTTCCACCATGCCGAGCTTGAATAGCCAGCCCGGCTGGCTCAGCAGATCGTGCTCGTCGAAACTGAACTCCACCCAGATGCCCGCTTCGAAACCCCGGCCATCGGCCACTTCGAAAGCGTTGCCCTCGAAGCCGACGACGGCCGTGGCGGTGCTGCCGTTGTCGCGTGACCACTTGAAGCTGAAGACACCGTTATTGCTGGAGGCATGGATTTCAACGCGGTAAAGCTGATTTTCCAGGCCTCGATAGCGAGAATCCGGCGCGATAATGCAGGCGCTCTTGGGGCCGGCCAGTGGGACCAGGTCGGCGATCAGGGTCGCGCCGGCACGCCTGTCCGATTCGGCGCCCGCCAACCGCAGCCGTTCCTCTTGGGTAAGCTTGACGATGCCGTCTCGGTCTTTTGGCAACCGTCCGGCGTACGCGGCGGCCCGCAGCTGCCAGACTACCTGGGCGCGGGTGCAGGTATCCGGGCCGCCCAGCGCCAGTTCGCGAATGGTACCTGCCTCTATCCAGCTCAGGTGTCGCTCCCATACATCCAGGTAGAGCAGGTATTGCCGTCTGGCGTCGCCATTGGCATCGAGGAAGTTAGCCAACTCGTCCGGATCATCGACCGGATAGGGCTGCCGTCGCCAGCTGGCGGCGGGCGCATCGTTCTCGACCAGTATCCCGTCCACATAGCAGCGGCCTGGGGAAATACCGAGATCATGTCCATCTCCTGCGGCTGACAGGGAAAATCCACCCTCCGCCGAGGCGGGAATGCCGAATGGACCGATCAAGTCCTTTGCCAGCGTACGCAGGTAGTGCAGGAGGATAGCGGTCTGCTCATTGTGGTCCGCGTCCAGGGTGACACGTCCTTGCTGCATCAGTACCCGGCTGAAGTGGCGGCGGGGATCGAAGGTATCGCGGGTGAAATCGCCTTTCATAGCGTGCTTCCTCATCTCTGACACATGATTGGTATGGGTGTAATGACCGGGAGCGGCTTCAGTTCACGAACAGCATGCCTACCTCGCAACCGACCGGGATGTATTCGTCCAGGCGCGCCCGCAGATTGGCTTCCCTTTGCGGTTGGAAAAGATCGTGGAAGGCGCCGATTTCCGCCTCGTCCTCGGCGCCGCGCCGGATCTCGGCCGCGCATTGCTCGCTCAGCCGGGCATAGTCCGGCCTGCCGTAGCGCTCGGTGTCGAAGCGGGGCCGGACCCGCTCCTGCTCGAGGACGATCAGGGCGGCCTGCTGGAGGGGGTCGGATACTGTTTCCTTGGCCGCCTGTACCGCCAGGTCGGGCTGGCAGTGGTAGCGGCGGGGGGTGCGGCAGCGTGGCGGTACATAGCAAAAGCGCATGCAGCCCAATTGCCGCCGCGCCACATTGAGGCAGCCGGTAAACAGCGTGTTTTCGGCCAGTACCACCGCGTGGACGTCCACGATGCCTAACACGGTGCTGTTGCGGATGGTGAGCAAGGCATGCGCGACCACGCTGCCCGGCGCGCCCAGCGCTTCCAGCTGCGAGCCGGTCGCATCGACGATGCTGTCGCTGATATGGACAGGTATCGGGTCCGTTCCCACTTCGTCTTCGTTGATATGGATGGTGCCCAGGATGCTGTGCTCGATATGCAGGGCGGCCTGCACATTGAAGAGTTCCAGGCTGGGTTCTTCCGGACGCATGGGCTCGCAATCGCAGCCGATTCCCCAGCCGGGTACCAAGGTGCAATGGCGAATGACCACCTTGGCAAGGCAATCCGTTCCAGCGGGGGTCTCGGCGGCGTCATCGGCTTGCCCGGCTTCGATGCGCAAGGGCCGGCCGACCACCAGTACGCCGTCCAGCGTGAAGCAGGCGCCCGGTTCCAGGCTGACCACCAGCGGATCGGGACGGTTGGTTTGGTAATCCAGCAGGCGAACGGCCGGCCGCATCCGATTGGCGGCGCGGAGTTGCAAGGTCTGCCTACTGGCGATATGCATGGCGAGGGGCTCGACATAGACATTGCTGTCGGCCAGTTCGATAACGGCGTCGGCCGGACTATCCTTCTCCCACTGAGCCAGGGCCGCAGCAATCGTTTGAAAGGTGTCGTCGGCGGGATCGCTGCCTGCCGAACCGCGTACCGTGTAGTGGCGGACTCGCTCCCGCGCCGAGGGCTCGAACAGCGTCCGCCGGTACTCGCCGCCCCCCATATCCGCGCTGAAGCCGTAGTGGTAGGACACCCGTACTCCGCGCTTGGGCAATTGCCGCTGCGGAAAGGCGAAGCGGCCCAGCACCGGATCGATGGCGACTTTGCCGCGTGGCACCGTATAGCGCCAGCCGCTCAAATCGGCGACCACGATGACATCCAGCGGCAAGGGCGCCTTACCGTCCGAGCCGGCCCAGCCCTCGGCCCAGATCAGCAGGCTCTTGCCAATGCCGTAGAAACGCTCTGGGTGGCGTGAAAATTCCAGCCGGCCGATGGCTGCCGGCACGCGCAGGCGCTGGCTGATCGCGCCGGCGCTGCTCTCCGGCCGGCTGAATAGCGGGGCATCCTGGCCGAGAAAGCTGAAGCTGTAGCATTGCGGCCCAGGCTTTTCCAGGCAGCAGGCAGGCGCCAGGCTGACCGGATACGACTTGAGCCGCCACAGGAACACGCCTACCGAGGGAATATTGTAGCGGCCCTGCCGGTAGCGTGAATCGACGCGCCGCACCTCCACCGTGTGCGCCAGCCTATCGAATGGGCTGGCCCGCCCGGCGCCGTCCAGCCTGGCCAGTGCAGCCATGCGCCGCACATCCACCGTGCGGGCGCGGTCCAGGTGCAGATGGTTGAGATGCTGGTTCCAGGCCAGCAGGCGATAGAACTCCACGGCCCGCGCCGGCCAGCCGGCAATATCGCCGGCCAGCTGTTCCAGCAGCGGCAGCGTGCCCTTGCGGCGCCGGTAGCGCAATACATTGGCGACTTCCCGGCGTGGTACCAGGACCCGGTTGAGTGCCCGCCCCTGCTCGCTGCCTGTATCTCCGGCCGCGCCGGTGGCATGGACCGGCCGGTAGCCGATCAGGTCGGCCACATAGGGAACGGCCCAGTCCGCGGCCGTTTCGATAAAGAAATTCTCGTACAACTGGCCGATATCGTCTTCGACCACGTTGACCTGCTCGGCCATCACGCGCAGCAGGGCCTGGAGGGGATAACCCTGTTCGGCGTCGCGCATCCGGTAGATGGCCGGCAGCAACCGGTACAGTCGATCGAGGCGGGGGGCGGCGTCCATGGCTATCCGATCTGATTAAGGATCAAGGTATCGGGAATGGCGGGCGTAAAGATCGCCAGCTGGGCGGGATGGGTGATGCCAAGCGCAATCTCCGCCGCTCTGGCTTCGACCCAGGAGATGGGTGGCCGGACCAGCTGTCCGCTGCCTTCGGCGCGATAAGCGCTTTCCGGCAGTCCATCGAAGGTATCCACGTCCACATAAGCCACCCCCTCCACCCCCTGGATCAGACCGATGATCTGCCCCAACGCCACCGACTGCGCCAAGGCCTGCCGATCGAAGCCGAAGCGCGCCAGCAGCGCGGCCCGGACAGCGGCGGCGACCGGCTCCCACAGATAGTCGGGCTGGAGTCGGATATTGGCGCTGAGCACCATGACGATCAATTCACGGACGGCCAAGCGGACCGGCACCGCCGGGTCGCCGAAGCGGCGCAGCGAAGCGAGCAGGTTGAGGTAGACGTCGGCGTGCGGGTTGATGGGGATATCGTCCGCGCCGGCGATGGTAAGGTGGATAAAGGCCCGGCCCCGGTCGTGCAGGCGGCAGGCCATCGCCTTGCCGATGCCGGCGAAGGTGCGGGCGAAATCCGCGTAATCCTGGACGGATACCAGCCGGTCCAGTGCCATCACCGCCATGGGCGCATTCTCGCGGGCCTGGTCCAGGCTCTCCCGGTCCGCGCCGCCGGCGGCGCGGTCGGGATTGATCACCTCCTTGACGCCCAGCGGCCGGGTTTGCAGCAAGGTGATCTGGCCGGCCCGGACATTGCCGGGGCGGCCGATACCGTTGCGGTAGACGGCCTTGATATTCTCCACCCCGGTCGGCGGACGGGCGCCCTGCTCGCCGTTGCCGAACTGCACCGTGGTGATATCGGCATTGTCGGTCTTGCCGACAAATACGCGGTCGCGCGGACCCAGCCCCGCGAGGGTGTCGGTCTCGTGCCAGGCCATATCATTGACGTAGATCCGCAAGGTACTTGCCACCCCGCTGGGGGTCGGCGCCGACACGAAGGTCAGCGGGGGCTGCTTGAGCGCAAAGGCGGACATGGGCTTGGCGCCGTCGCCGCTGCCCAGTGTCTCGTGGCGGGTCTCGCCATGGGTGGCCTTGACCACATTGCCGTAGATCCGCAGGGACGCGCGTTTGTAGCGGTAAGCCAGGCTGTTGGCCAGTTGCAGGGTGGTGCGGATCTGGTCGCCGGGCAAGGTGGCATCGAAGCTTTGGCTTACGCCGGCGATCATCACCCGCTCGGAGACCATTACCCCGCTAACCGTCTGCCCGCCGGTTTCGATATCGCTGCGCTCACCGGCAACGATGATCCAGCGTCCCGATTCGAGCCCGTCATAGAGCCGCGCCAGCTCGATGCTGCTGCCCGCCACATCGGCATCGATCGGTGCTTCGGCCAGTGCAAGCCCGTGGCTCTGGGCAAATACCGTGAGCGGTCTCGCACTCGCCAGGGTGGTGTCATGGGCACTGTCGCGCCAGGGCTTTTCCAAGTCCAGCAGGGTGGATTTGCCGGTCATGCCGAAGGCAGCCCGCGCCGTGGTCGCGACATCCAGCACCGTGGCGATGGTCGATAACTGGCCATCCCGCATCAGCAAGGCCAGGCTGCCGGGCACGATCTGCTCGAAGCCGCTCTCCAGCGCCATCTGGCTGCTCGACAGTAAGCGAGCGTCGAGTTCGATCTCCGTGGTACTGCGGAAAATGGCTCGCAGCCGTTCGGTCCGGTTGCCCGGTGCGGCTGCCGTGGCGCCAAGCCTGACGTCCACGACCAAACCATCGCAAGCAACATGCAGCGTCTGGGTGCCGCCGCCCTCTTCGATCCGCAAGGCCATTTCGCGTACCAAGCCATCCTTGAAGGTGAAGCGAACCCTGGCGCCCTGGTCGAGGTCGCCGGTGACCCGCACCGTGACGATATTCAGCGAAAACTCCCGTTCATTGAACACCGACTGATCGGACTGGAACAGCTGGCCGTTCCAGTTGCCGCTGACCTGGAAAATCCATTGCGTGCCACCGTCGCCGTCATCCCCCACCTGCAGCTGAAGCTTGATGTCCGTATCGCCGGGGAGCGGCCAATCCTCGTAGTGGCTGATCCGGCCAGCGGTATCGAGCATCGGCCTGAGCGGTGCCGTGCTGCCGAACGGCGCAGCCTTGACGCCAAAGCCGATGATACGGGCCGCTGTTTGCGCTGCCGTGGCCCCACTGGCCCAGGCCGTGTAGAGATGTTGTTTGATGGCCGGGTTGAAAAAGCCCAGCAACTGCGCTTGTACATCGCTCTCGCCGGACAGCATCTGGCTCAAGCTACGCCGCAATCCCGCGCTGGAACGGGCCGCCGGCAAGGCGGGTAATCTGGACAGGGGCTTCCCCAGCCGGCGCAGGATGCTCAAGGCGCTGGTGGATGTCGACGGCTGGCCCGTCGATATCGCGATGGGTGCGGCCGCCAAGGCGGACGGCAGCAGCTTGACGATCGTGCGCTGCCTTTCGAAATCGGCTTCGGCACTGGCCACCTGCCGCAGCATGGGCGCGCCCAGCCCCAGGAACAGCAAGGGATCGTTCGGTTTCAAGCCTGTTTCGGTGCCTGCCAAAACCAGGCTGTCCATACTCGGGATGCCGTTGGCGGTCAGCCGCTGCGGCCGGGTCAGGCGCACTTGCAGATTGCTCCACTCGGCACGGGCCAGCAGGGTTTCGCTGGTCTCGAACGATTGCGGCAGCTCGTCCGGCGCCGGGATGCTCTGCGAGCGGGCGCCGGCGGCGATTTCAACCGGAGTGGTCTGGTTGGCGTCCACGGTGTAGGCCAGATAGACGCTGGCGGCGACGCCGGGGCGCAGGGCATAGCCCACCAGCCGCGCCAGCTCCAGCACCGACCGCCGCTCGGTCGCGGTCCGCAGGTAGGCCTCATTGGCCAGCCGCTCCTGGTAGAAAGTCAGTACGTCGGCCACGCAGGCCCAGCCGTCGAGCAGGGCAATGGCGGCGTCGGCGGGATCGCGGGTAGTCAGGCCGGACAAGGGGGTATAGCGGGCGTCCAGTTGGCCGCCCGGACCCTTTGCTTCCAGCTTGAGGCTGCCTAAGCGGGCCTTCATCGAGTCGAGGAAGCGCCAATGGGTGCCTACCCGGTAGGCTATGGCGTCCAACCCGGGCCGGTTCGCTATCCTTGCCGGGGTGCGCAGCCGGACACCCTCGCAGCAGCCGCAACCGGTACATCCGCAGGTCTTGCTGCCCATATCAGCGTCCTCCATCCACGACAATATCCAGCACACCGTGCTCCGGGAAGCTGGGGTCATTGTCCAATTGCGCGATTTCGCCGTTGCCCAGCGGCAGGATGCCCTGCTCGATTTCCCGATTGGCCGCTTCGAATTGCCGTCGCAAAGCCGTCACGCTGGCGCATTGCACCCCCGGCACCGCCTGCGCGGCCGCCACGATGCTGCTGACCGTGATGCCTGCGCCGAAGCTCAGCTGGTCGGGATGGAAGAAGCCTCGCTTGCCGCCGGGCAGCGTTTTCTTGCCGAAGACCGTCAGCAATGCCGCTTTGACGGCAGCGCGTTCCATATGGGGCAAGGCGCAGACATGCAACTTCAAATACAGCGGGACATAGCGTGCCTGGACGACCGCCAGGTCATGGCCGATGCGGCGATACGGCGCCAGGCCCGCCGCGATGGCCTCTCTTTGCAGTGGTGCCAGTATCTCGCTACCCAAAGGATCGATCGCAAGCTGGGCTTCGTACCAACTACCGGTCCACGCCAGCTTGGCCGCTGCACGCTGGATGCCGCCCATGCGCTCGGCCAGCGTCTGGTAATCGGCCGCCGTGACGGCACGTTCGATCCACTTGCGGAACTGCCGAGGGGCATAGAGCTTGGCTTCCGCCAGCGGCTCGGCCGGCTTCCCGCCCCTGGCCGGCAGCGGGTTGCGAATACGCAGGCCATCCCCCGCTGAAAAACCATCCAGCAATAAATGGCGGATCGCCTCGGCGCCTACATTGCCGGCCGTGCCACCCCCGACCCGATATCGCGCCTGGAATCCGTCGCCCGCCACGGGTGCGCTGCCCAGTTCGCCGTCACCGAACCGTAGATGGGCGATCGCAGCGTTATCCATCTCCACCACGAAATGAAGGTCGTCCGGTCCGCTTGCCAGCAGATCGTACCGAGGCTGCCATGCTTGCTCGCCCTGCCCCGCCCTGCTGCTGGATAGCCAGATCTGCGGCAGCGCCTGGCGTACGTCCTGGTCCAGGCGGCTTGCCGCTGCCTGCCAGATTCCACCGACTGGATCGTCATCGGGCAGCGGCTGGCTGAAAACCAGCGGCCCACGGGCCAGGGTGGGCTGGTAGGGGCCGGCCGCGACGCGGACTTCGCCGGGCAGGCCGGCACAGCGGCAGCTCGCCGAGCTGCCGGCTGCCGGTACCGTTCCTAGCCCTTCCTGGCCTTGGGATGGCGTGGTCCGGCCATGGTCGACCAAGACGATATTGCCGCGCGCGACCGTGACCTTCTCCAGATAGGCGCAGTCGGGCGCCGGGCCGATGGCCGATAGGCAGAAGCTGAATGGCAGCGCATCGGCGATCGACCACTCGACGTCGAGACAGGGCGTCGGGCGACCGTGCTTGTCCAGCAGCACTTCATCCTGAACCGGTGTCACGCGGATCAGGCGCACCGCGTGGCGCCTGGCCGGATCGGCGTCTTCGGCCAGGCCGGTCCCCGGGCCGATGACCTCTTCCAGGACCAGCACATCGCCTGGTTTCAGCCGGAGCGCACGTTCGCCGCCACCGAGCGCGGGGGGCTCGTTCGGGGCCGGATCGACCGGCCAGGCATCCAGCAAGGTCGCCGAGGTGCTGCCCTGCTCCAGGCAGCAAGCGCGCTGCCCCCAGCCATGGAAATGGATCTCGCTGTGGGAGGCGTATATCGTGGCCGGCGCCATGGCTTCGAATAGCTCATGGTCGGCGGCAGGCAGGCTGGCCAGCAATTCGCTATCGATAATGGCTTTACCGTTGGCACGGGCATCTTGCAGGCTGGTGACAAAGGCCGTGCCGGCCGCAAGCGGGAAATCCACGGCGCTTTCTATCGCCACCCAGGCGCGCGCATTGCATCCCTCGTGCAGGCGGTAGTCGACCAGCCTGGCGTGCCGCCGCACCGAAATACGCTGCCGTGCGGTATCCAGATAGGCCTCGGTACCGACCGCATCCTGGTAGTAGCTGAGGTGGTCGCCGACATAGGCCAGCAGCTCCACCAGCGCCATGCCCACGTCGGCCGCATGGTGCTCTCGCCATTGCGGCATCAGCACCGCCCAGCGATCCAGGATCAATTGCCGGAAGCTCTGGTAATCCTTGGCCAGGTAATTCAGGTCGGGCTCGACGGGGAGCGCCTCCACGCAGCTGGGGGCTTGCCGGCAATCCAGGTCGGTGGGGCAGTCGATCTTGAAACTGAAAGCCAACCGGTCATAGCGCGGATCGATCCGCTCCACGCCAAGCAACCGCAGGGTGTAAGTCGAGAAATCGCCATAGCGGTCCAGAAACACCGTCAGGAAATCATCGCGCTCGGGGTCGGGGTCGATGGTGGGCTCCACGGCCACGACGCGTATGCCGGTCACCCGGCGACCGCCTTCGATACGCAGCCACGGCACCTCGCCGACGATCTTCTCGCTCAGCTGCGGCGGCAGCTTGCCGAGAAAATAGACCTGCAGCGATAGCTGGTCGCCGGCCACCTCGAGGTAATCGAGTCCGTTAAGGTCTTGCCGCTGCCGCACCGCTTGCCGGCGCGCGTCCCGTTCGCAACAGTCGCTCATGGCTGGGCCTCGTCAGATTTGCCGTTGGAAGCGTGCGTTTTGTGCCTGGCCGCTCGCGCGGATAAGGTAGTCGAGATCCACGCTCAAGCTCGCCTCGTCGGCCTGCACCTGCAGATCGCGCACTTCGACCACGTCGCCCAGCCAGCGCACCATGGCGGCTTGCACGGTAAGCTGCACCACCGCCGCCAACTCGGGGCTATTGGGCGCGAACACCAGCTGCAGCAAGCCGCAGCCGAAGTCGGGGCGATTGACCCGCTCACCGGGCTGGGTGAACAGCAGTTGCTCGATCATGTCGCGGATGTGGCCGGCCTCATCGGTGGTGGCGGTACAGCCACGGCCATTGAAGTGCAGCGGGAAGTCGATATGCATGGTCTGGGTTCCCTGTTCCGAAGCCGCCTTACAAAGCGGTGACGCGCGTTTGCGTCACGGCCGCCATCATCGGGGTGCCGGTTGGCGCGCACAGCGAAGCGCCCGCGTTCACCGCCAGCGGCTGGCCATTGGATAGCACCCGGGTGGTACCGCTCAGCCACTGCCCGGTCACGCAGGGACCGTTGCCGTTCGGCGGGGGCGGAAACGGGCAGCCCGCCACCAGATAAGTCGTACTCAGCAGCACCGTCGGCTGGCCACTGACCAGTACGCGTGGATTGGGCACGGCCGGCTGGGCCTGTCCGCCATGGGCGCAGAGCACTTGGGCACCGATATGAACCAAAAGTCCTGGCATGCCATTACCTCCTCCTGATCGGCGCAGGCTCTGGTCGGCCGCGCTCGCCTTGGATCTCAAATCACCGTCAAGGCACCGTTATTCATGGTGATGGCCGGGCCGATCAGGGTGATGGTCGCGCCCTTGCCGTTGGATAAATAGATGCCCGAGTCGTTGACCACGATCATGGCGCCGGTGGTGCTTTTCAGCATGATCCCGCCGGTGATGGGGCTGGGCGGCATATCGCTGAGCGAGATCGAATGCTGCAGCAATGTCTGCAGCACGATATTCGGATCGGCCGGATTGCCCAGCGTGGCCAGGGGCGGGACATCGGACGGCGCGCCGAAGCGGCAGCCGGTCCAGATCGGGTAGCCAGGATCGCCTTGTTCGAACTCCACCCACACCCCGGCGCCGATGGGCGGCACCAGGTACACCCCCATGGGTGGCCCGGTCGGTCCGGCCAGCGGTGCGCAGGCCTCGCACCAATTGGATGGCAGCAGGCCGAGTACGTCCGGCACCATGCAGATCATGCGGCCGCGTCGCTCCGGATCGACATTGATCAGTACCGTGCCTCTATATTTGCCGTAGAAGCGCCTGGCAGCTGGGGAATCGCTCATGCCGGCACCTTTGGCGTCAGGGAAATCAGCCCGTCGCGGCTTAGCTGGAAGTTCTGCTTGTATTCGCCCCGCTTGATGCTGTGGGTCACGCTATTGACGTAATACAAGCCGTCGTAAGCCAGCCCGGCCCCCCGCACCCCCACCAGCATGCGCGAGCGCAGGATGCGGCCATAGCGCACCACATCGAGCGACCCCGTGGCGCTCACCGCGTCGGCGGCGTTGAACACGATGCCGAGGATCTCCTGCGCGGCCTTGGCCGGATTGTTCTTGGCGGCTCCTTCCTGCTGCTCGATGCGCCAGGGCACCGGTAGCTTGACGCCCAGCGGCGGCCGCAGGACGGAGATATTCGGTACCGGGATTGGTATGGCGATGCGGCCCGTTACCGGGTCCATGATCTCGTACAGGACGATCTTCTTCTGCAAGCCGTCGAGGCTGAAACTCAAGGATTCGACATTGGTATGGGCGTCCATATTCACGCTCAGGGCCGGTTGCGGCACGGGAATGCGGATATCCGGTCCGAAATAGGCAATGCTTTGCCCGGGCGCGGGCCGGGCTCGACATAGAAGACATAGCCGGCCTGGCTGGCCAGGTAGCGGATATAGCTGCGATCGGTGCCGCGCTGGGTCGGGTTGCTATTGGTCGGAATTACCACATCGGGCGGGATGGGCGGGATGGCCAGCGGCACCACGCCAAACGCCGCATACTTGGCCAGGATCAGGTAGATCCGCGCGATTTCGGGCATGGCCGGGTACGGCAGGCCGGTCAGATCCACCAGGTCCATCAGGGCGCTGAGATCCTCGCCGGTGATGGTGAGGGTCGATTGGCCCGGTTCGCTGCTGGGGCTCAACTCCTGCCGCGTTACCACGCCATCCATCAAGACCTGCGGGCTGCCGTTCACGGTCATCAGAATGATGACCCGGGTGGATATGGGGTCGAAATAGCCGGTGGGCAGCAGGGTCGTCAGCAGCGGCGATTTCTTGCCCACCGTGAAGCTGAGCTGGAAGCCGCTGGTATCGCGCGCGCTGGTCACCTGGGCACTGACCAGGGCATCCATCAAGGCCTGGGGTGCCGGCACCGGCACGGCCGGACCGATCAGCAAGGTCAGGTGGCCCCCTTTAAGCATTCGATGCTCCAGGGATACCCTCGGGCAAGGTAATGCGCAGGATGCGTCCAATGCGTTCGGTCAGTTCGGCCGGCCGCATGGCCCGATTGGCATCCGCCAGGCGCCAGCAGGCTTCCGGATCGCCCAGGTAAGCCGAGGCCAGGTTATCCAGCCTATCGCCCTGCTGCACCTCATGCCGCTGCCAGTCGGCAAAGCGTTCCGGCTGGGGTATGAAGCGGCGCCGCAGGTAGACCACCTGGCGACCGTCGGCCAGCCGCAGGCTGCTGGTCTCTATACCGTAATAACGGCTGGTGGGAGGGAAGTTGTACTGAGTCGCCATACCACGCCTTCCTTAGATACCGGATATGCCCAAGGCGCCGAGGGAGCCGGCTTGATAGGCCGCCGCCATCTGTTCCTTGGCCCGCAGGTAGCTCATGAACAAGCCACCGCTCCTGTCGTTGAAGCCTACGTCGTCCACGCTCAAGACCCGCATGCCCAGGCTGATCTTGGCGCGGATAGGGTTAAGCGACGTGTCGAACGCTTCCTCGGTCACGCTGAATTCGGTCAAGCGGACCGGCGCGATACGTTTTGGGCCGAATACGAACACCGTCAGCGTCGCCTCCGCGGCCAGTATCTCCAGGCTACCGGCCGAGGCCGCCGCATGATTGGCCTGCAAGGTGGCGCTGCTCGGATAGACCAGGATCTCCAAGGCCGCCAGGATAGGATGCAGGCCCACCTGGGTCGCTTGCCGGTTCGCTTCGGCCAACTGGTCGGTGGCGTCGATTTCGGCTTCCAGCTTGAACGATTCGACCGGCGGCCCTTTCAGCCGCAGGGCCTCGCTACGGTCGCCCCCTTCCGGCCCTACGCCCTTGATCTGCAGGCTGCGCGTCAGGGTATCGGGGTTGTACTGCAGCGGAATCACCCGCTGCACCACCCCGCTGACGGGATGGACCAGCACGATGCCGCCCTTGAGCAGGCGGGGAGAGCCAGGGAAGGCGGTCATGGTGCGAATTGCCTTTCCGCCGACAGGGGCGGTTTGTGCTGCGATAAATCGGTTTGTCCGAGCTCATGCAAACAGCAGCGGCCCCAGGGTGCGGGCCAGCGAGGTGAAAAACGCAGCGATGGCGGTACCGATCTCCGCCAAGGTGGCACCGGCCGCGATCACGGCCGCGACCTCCCACAAGGCGATGGCCGCGATCACCACGCCCACGGCGATGGCCAGATACTTGAGTACCTCAAGCAGTGCCTCGCCGGCTGCGGCGGCGGCCTGCGCGACCACCGCGCCGACCATGGCAGCCACGGCCACGGGAATCGCCTCCCCGACCAGCCCGTTCATACGGCGCTCCAGTTCACGCATGACTTCTTGCGCGGTGACCTGGGCCGCCCCGACGCAAAGCGCGGTCAAGATATTTTGCAAAATTTGCCGAAGTTGGCGCTTGACGGTACGCCTTACCTCGGCGATCACCCGATCCTTCATCGTCTCGATGGCAATACGCACCGCCCGGTCCGCCTGGCCCTGTAACAGCCCGTCTAACTGGTCTATCAGGGGCCCGGCGCTGCCGAGCAGGTCGACCAGTCCGGCCGCGGGGCCCAGCAGGCCTTGCAGCTGGCCGCCGATCGCCGGCTCGGCCAATAGGCGTTCCAGTGCCTGGCGGATGGAGGTGGATTGGATGGCCTGGTCGATGGCCGGCACCAGATGGCCATCGATAAACCGATCGACCAGCAACTCCGCCCCGGAGACCAGCGGATCAATAAAGCTTTCCGGGCTGCGCAGGGTGGAGCCGCAGACGTAGATATTGGTGTCCTGCCCGCCGATGGCCTTGAAGGCAATCAGCCCGTCGCGGCACCAGGACACCGAAGTGGGTGTATTGCCCGGGCCTAGCCGTATGGGTGAAGGGATATTCAGCCGCGACGTCGGCATCGGCCGGACCGAAGTGATGACCGGAGGAGGGCCACGCCGCCGCATGCCCCAGCGCTCTTCCAGGAAGAGCAAGTTCTCATTGCCCTTCTGGACATAGTTCTCAAGTTGCAGTTCCGCATCGGTGATCAGCGTCCACGACCCTCGTTTGACCTCGATCACTTCCAATTCCGTACCATTCAGCATAGCCAAGTCCGCCGAGCCGACCCCGGCTCGGCCGGCCCGTCCCACACCGCCATATATAACCGAACGGGCCTGTCTGGGACGGCGGTAGTAGGAGTCGATGTAGGGTCTAAAGCTACTGTCGGGAATCGGCAGCTCGCGTTCGACCGGGCCCGCCGTGGCCAGCCGGGTGGCCAGATCCCTTTGCACGGTCGATTCGGCGATGACCTGTTCTTCGCGGGCATCCAGGATGGAACGGCACATGGGAAAAGCCATCAGCATCTGGGGCGCACGTAGCTTGACCCCAGCCGCCTTGCCGCGCACCGCGCGATCGGCGCCCAGATCTGCTTCGCGTTCCAGTGCATCGTGGTCCCGCCGCGCCGAGGCATCGAAGGCCTGCGCAGTCGGGGCGCCTTGTGCCTGCTGCACCACATGGGTCAGCTCATGCGCCAACAGCCAGCGGCCGCTGGGCATATGCGGCGTAAACGCGCCTTGGCGGAAATAGATATCGTCCCCGATGGTGAAGGCCAGCGCCCTCTCCTGCCGAGTCTGCCGGTCCGCCTCGCCATCGGTATGCACCCTGACCTGGGAGAAATCGTGGCCGAAACTGCGTTCCATATCGCGACGGATGGTGGCTTCCAGCGGTCTGCCCGCGCCGACGGCTAGCCGCCCCAGGTCCGGCGGGCCGGCGGCATCGGCCGCTTGGCGCTGTAGCTGTTGGTGGATCGAGCTGATCCGTCCCGGCTTGGTCCCGGCCAGGATGCGATCGGCCGAGCGGTCGGCCTCAAGTTCCAAGGGATCGTCACTGCTGCCACCGGTGCCCTTGCGCTGCTTCTTCTTGCCGCAAGCCTCGCACTCGCCGCCAGCCGTGGTGTGGTTGCCGCATTCGCACTTGCGCTGCAGCACGCCTGTCGCCGCCGGCTTGGCCGGCGGTACCTTGGCCGCGGTCTGTGCGCTTTGCTGGTCGCTCATGGTGTGTGCATCACGGGAAGGCCGCCGCGAAGTCGGCCGCCGGCATCACGATGGCGCCGGATTGCCACTGCCATTTTTCCAGCGGGGTCGCCTGGATCACGTTCGGATTGGTAGCCGGCATTTCCCAATGCACCTCATAGACCTGGCCATTGATCAGCAAGGTCATATGGGTACCGCCCCGAGCGGAAATCACCCCCAAAGGGACCTTCTTCAGCTGGTCCAGGGCGCTGAAGGTGGGCGCCTTGGTGGTGGATTTCGGCCGGTAGTCGATGATGGACTTGGTCTTCTCGACCGCGACGTCATCCTTGGTATACAAGCCTTTTTCCCGGACCCGCTTATAGGCCGAGGGATGCTCGGAAGTGCCATCCTCGGGATTGCGCGGACTGGGCGCCCAGAACACGCCTTTCCAGCCGGCCTTGGTTTCCAGCGCGGTCTGCAGGGCGGTACCGCGCAGGCCGCCGCTACCGCTGAGTTTGCTTGCCTCGGTCGCCACCGCCTTCCAGGTTGCGCCGTCGCCCTTGGCGCCAAACGCATACTTGAGGATGTCGTAGACATACTGCGTGCAGTCGGACTGCGCGACGCCCGGGGTGATGGTGCTGCACTTGTTGCCCTGCAAGGTGCCGACCCCGCCGCTCGCGATGGCGGCCTGGTGTTCCAGCATGGCATCCCGTGCCTTGGCTGCGCCTACTTCGCCCAGGCTGTGGCTGGCGGGCGCCGCGCCGATCTTGGCCAGGGCGGGCCTATCCATGACCGCCACGATATTGCTGGTATTGACGAAGAAGGTCTGGTCCGCGTAGGCCAGCGGCGAGCCATCCTTGCGGGCCACGCAGCGCAGGGTGCAACGGCCGTGGCCGAGCTGGCCCTTGACGTTCTGTTCCGACAGTTCGAATTGCGCGGTCAAGGCGCCGGGGCGGCCCGGCACGGTACTGAAACCATCGGCCAGCTTGTCGTTGGCATCATAGAGCTCCCAGCTTTGATGGTTCGCCCCGGTGGCGCTGATATTCGGCTTGATCGTTTGGGTGGCGACCTTGGCGCCGCCGGCCAGATTGATGTCGGCGATGGGGGTGATGCCGACCTGGGCCCGGTCATAGACCGCGGTGGCGCCCTTCCAGCTGGGCGCGGCAGGCGTGCGCTGCAGGACGCTCGCGCCGATGCTGGCGCCGACGGGCGGACGCACCTCCGCTTGCTCGCTGCTGCGCGCATCCGCTTCGTGGGCACGGCTCTCATCGAGGGGGATGGTACTGGGCCGGTCGTCGCTGGCCTGCTGGCCCACGTGGGTCAATTCATGCGCCAGCAGCCGCTGTCCTTCGCGGCTGTCCGGCCTGAACTGGCCATGGTTGAATACCACGTCCTGGCCCACGGTGTAGGCACGCGCGGCCACCGCATCGGCCGATTCCGCCGCCTTGGCATCGCCATGGATGCGAACTCCGCTGAAGTCCCGCCCCAGCTGCATTTCATAAGGGCGGCGGATTTCCTCGGCCAAGGGTGTCCCGGCGCCATGGATAACCTCGCCGACCACCGGCGGCGCAATTTGCGGCACATTGTCCGGCACCGGTGGGCGCGACAGGGTGGCGCCCTCCTGCTTGCCACGGCTTTCCAGCGTGGCTTTCATATGACCGTCACTCATCTTGGCCGCCTCCGGGCATCAGGTCGATGCGGGCCAGCACCGCTGCGGCGATCCGTGGCCCAAATTGCGCCGGCTGCAGGCTCTCTACCTGCATTGGCGCAACCGGCGCGTCGGCGCGTCCCTTTTCGGCCATGCCCGCCGCCGCGCGGCCTCGCAGCAAGCTGGCCAGCTCCGTTTCGACCGCCGCGCGCAAGTCGGCGGCTTGACCGGGGCGTATATCCAATCCCTCGATCACCAAACGTTCGATATGGAGTTCGACGTTCATCACGACCGCCCCCCGCTCTGTATGGCCCGGAATTCCGACTCATTGATCTGCTTGTCCAGCTTACGCAGTTCGGTGCGGGTGGCCGACAGCAGCAGCGGCATACTGACCGCGCCGGCTTCGACTGCCGCGGCGAAGGCGGCATTCAGGGCGATGCTCTGGATATTGCCGCCGGACAGGTTGAAACGTGCCAGGCGCTCGAAGTCCAAGCCCTCACTGGGCACGGTCGGCGCCAACGCCTTCTGCCACATCAATTTGCGCTCCGGCAGGCCGGGGAAAGGGAAATTGACGATAAAACGCAGGCGCCGCATAAAGGCGGCATCCAGGGCGCTTTTCATATTCGTGGCCAGGATGGCGATGCCGGAAAAGCTCTCCATGCGCTGCAGCAGATAGTTGACTTCGATATTGGCGTAGCGGTCGTGGCTGTCCTTGACCTCGCTGCGCTTGCCGAACAGTGCATCCGCCTCGTCGAAGAACAGGATGGCGCCGCCCTGTTCGGCCGCGTCGAACAGCTTGCGCAGGTTTTTCTCGGTCTCGCCGATGTATTTGCTGACGATGGCCGACAGGTCGATACGGTATAAGGCCAGTTGCAGCGCATTGGCCAATACTTCAGCCGCCATGGTCTTGCCGGTACCGCTCTCACCGGCAAACAGCGCGCTGATGCCCAGCCCTCGCGTCATCTTTTGCGCATAACCCCAGTCCTGGTAAACCCGGTAGCGGCCATGCACCTGGGTGACGATCTGCTTGAGCAGGCTGCTTGCCTCCGCCGGCAGGACCAGGTCATCCCAATCCGCCTTGGGCTCCAGCCGCTGCGCCAACAGGTCGAGGCGGGGGCGGGCCAGTTCGCAGCATTGCCGCCAAAGCTGCGGCGGCAGCGGTCCCGCCGTTTGCTCGGCCAGCCCGGCAACCTGGTCGATATCGCGCAGGCTTAAACAAAACTGGCCGGCCAGCAGGGCGGCGGTCTCGGCATGGTCGCCGGCGGCATCCCGTTCCGCCAACACGTCCAGCCAGGCATCGCGCTGCTCCGCCGGGGTCGGCTTGGACACGGTGGTGCCGTAGCTATTGGCCAGCGGCCATGCCGGCCGTTCGCGCACGCTGACGAACACCAGGCCCAGGTCGCGCGTCAATAGCCACTGCAAGGCGCTGGCCTGTTCATGCCCGGCACTCTCCCACTCGCCGGCATCGATATGAATCGCCACGCCCAGCAGCATGGTTTCGCGCTGCCAAAGACGGGCGAAGGTCTCCAGCTCGGTACGCGCGGTCGGGATATCCGCCAGGCTCAATCGATAGAGGCGGCGCTGCAGGCCTGCCGCAACCTGGTCGGCCACGGCGGCCTTGCTACCGTCGTCCACGCCTAGCAGCAATACCACGGGTACCCGTCCGGCGGCTGCCCCCAGATGCAACTGGGCGGCGATCTCGCTCGCCACCTGGCTTTGCGAGGCGGACAGGCTGCCGGAGTCGGCCAGCGGCGCGCCCAGCAGCAGGCCAAGACGCTCGTCCAGTACATTCAGTCCCTTGATGCAATTGACGATGCGCTCGTCCGCGCGCAGCCCTGCCGCGGTCAGGGGCGTGGTGCCGGGTTGATTGATCTCCAACAGGCGCAGGTAGCGCAAGGGACGGTGGGGCGACAGCGCCTCCCAGGCAGGGTCGCTGAAGGCTTGCATGGCCAGGGCAAAGCTCGGGTAGCCGCGGCAGCCTGGAATCGCCGCGCAGAGCGCGGCTTGGCTGGGATCCAATTCGGCGGCCACGCACAGCAGCAAGGTATCGCGCTCGAAATCGGACAATCCCATCCGATCGGCCAGTTGCAGCAAGGCCGGCAACGGCTCGCACCGCGCGGCCGCCTCACGCGCGGCACTCACCTGCTCCAGCAGATTGGCGCTGCTCGGCGCCGGCAGCGCGACCTGCCCTACCGGCGCGCCATTCGATTTGCCGCCCTTGAACCAATCCAGCAAGCCTGGCGTGGGGCCAACCGTGCCGACCGGCGGCGCATCGCCGACGTCGCCGGGAACCAGCGCGGTCAAGGTCAACCGCAACCATTGCAGCGAGGCGGCCAGGTAGCGGTTATTGGCGTCTAGCCAGCCGGTATCGCTCATGGCACGGTCACCTTTAACGCGGAATCGAAATCCAGGCGGCCGCTCTGCGGATCGACCGTGACCGGCAGGCTGTCTATGCCGTCCACCCGCAATCTCAGCAAATACTCGCCGGCCGGCACATTCGGCACTTCGAACGACACCGCCGTTGGCGCGAGCGGATCAAGCGGGGTATCGAGCAGGGTTGGAACCAGCGTCCGTGAACCGAATAGCAGCGAGCAAGCGGGTAATTGCCGCGCTTGCAACCGAGGTACGCAATCGAGCTGCACGATATCGCCTGGATTGCACACCGCGGGACTGGCCGGCGCCGCCAACGCCACGATGGGCGCCAGGGCGATGGGGACGGTATTCGAGCGGAAAATCGGCAGCGAGGCCTGGCTGACCCGCAGCGACAGGCTCAGGATGCCGCTGGCCCACTCATGAATGGCCTGCGGCCGCTCGGCCAGGCTGGGCAGCTGTACCAACAGCGATCCTTCACGTGGTCCGGCGCTTACCGGCAGGATCAGCGCCTGGCCGGCCTGGATGTTTTCCAAAACGGCGGCCACATCGGGCGACGCTTGCAAGTGGCTGCCCAGGATCACGATGCCGTCGCCCAAGCGCACCGCCGGCAAGGCATCGGCCAAGGCCGATCTGGCCATGGAGAGCGCCGGGTACGGCGTGGCGATGGCGGCCGGCCCCCGGTCGTCCTGGCCGCGCTTGAGCACCGGCAGCGGGGCGTGGGCGGCGCCGGTAGCCTGGATCAGGACCACCGACACGGTATAGGCCATGCTTAGCCGATAGCGGGCCTGCATGGCGGTCCATAGCTTCGACAACTCGTCCGGGTTGAGATAAAGCGGCGAGATCTTGACCATTTCCACCTGGTCGGCCAGGTCCACGGCGGACAGCGAACCGAATACGCCGGGAACGGCGATGCCATCGACCGGCGATGGCGCATCCAGGGCGATCCGCAGTTGTTCGCGGGTCAGTACCGGGTTTTCGTGCAGCAACTGCATGGCAAAGCCCAGCAGGATTTCGGCGTTCATATCCTGGCTGCCGTGCGCGCTGAGCAGATAGTGCAGGTCCAGTGCCAGCGGCGGATAGCCGACCCGGCCGCCCAGGCTGTCCCGCCCCGGCAGCCCCGCATTGCGCCAGCCGAGATTGGGCGAGACCTGGTAGAGAAATAGATTGAGCTGGTTGGGTTCGTCGCTGCCGGAAGCAATCCGGTCCGGTGGCGAAGCCGACACGGTATAGCTGCCTATCGCGGCCAGGTCGTGGTTGATCAAGCCATTGTTGAGCAGGTCCTTGAGCGCGACGGTGACGGCCGCAATGGCGAGGGGTCCGCTCATCGCCGGCCTCCATTGCGTGTCTTCAAATACGCCTCCAGGCTAAGCCTGGGGGCGGCGGGCTGGGTCGATTGCGTAGTCCTGGCCGGCGTGGCGCTGGCCTTGATCTCGATGCGGCCGATGTTGATATGTATCGTGGCCGGCGGCGGCGGCGCGAGCGGCGCGGCCGGCAGGCGTGGGCCGGCGGCGAGGGGCTTGGGCAACGGCGGAAACAGCGGCTGCAGATTGGGACGGGGCGGAACAGCCGGCGGGGCCGCGCCCGGATGCACCGCCATGCGCTGTTTCGTGCGGGTCGGTGGCGGCGACACCCCCTCTTCCGCCGGCTTGGCGCCGGCTATGGCCATGGCGTCCACTTGCTTCAATGGCGGCGCCGAAAGCGGCGTCCTGCGGATTGGCGTAGCGACGGGATCGTCGGTCAACGCCGCCACGCCCGCCCTTGTTGCGGCTACCGCAGCCGATGGGGTCTGGATTCGGGCATCGATGGCCGCTGCGATCCGCACCTCGCCCGCGTTGGCATGCGGGGGCCGGCTTGCCAAGGGCAGCTTCCCGCCCCGCTCGGCACGGTGATCCAATCCCACCGCGCCAGCCGGTACGTCCAGACTGGATTCGGACGAGCGTTGAAGCAATTCCGATTCGTCGCCTGCATCGCGCGGCCGAGCAAGGGGCTGTCGATCGCCTACATTTGGCAAATGGCGGCCCGGGTGGTCGCCGAATCGGCTAGCGGGCGCCGCATCGGGGAGTGGGCCGCCGGGCCATTCGTGCAGCGCGCTGTCTTGTAGCGCCGGCAGCGAAATATCCGGCGACGAGCGTACGGCTACCGATTCGTAGCGGCTCGCCTGCCGCCGTTGCAGCACCGCGCCCTGCCCCAGCGAGCGATCCAGCAGTCCGGCAAAAAAATCGCTCATGGCCTAAGCCCCGATCAGGTCAAGGTAAAGCCGCCGCCGCCGGGGCGACATGGCCAGGATGTCCCGTTCGGACCAGCCATAGGCCAGGGCCAGCGCGTGGATATCGCAAAGCAGGCGCTGCCCCCAGTCCTCGATCTCACCCCATAGGTAGGAAAGGATGTCGAAAGCCGTGACCCAGCAATGCGCGCAGGCCGGACAATCGAGAGACAGCTCCACCACGGCCTGCGGATCAAGCTGGGCCAAGCGGCTGGAGAGGGTAGCGATGACTTCCTCGGGCAGCTGTTGCGGCGGCACGGGGTCGCCGGCCAGGCTGGCCGATACCACGCAGCGCTGCATCAGCTCATGACGTTGCCGGTCCTGGCTGGCTTGCATTGCAATCAGCAGATCCTCGCTGTTCGGCGGGCGGCAGCGCAGTGCATAGCCCTGGGTCTCGATCAGTAGCGGCAGTTCGGCGCTTGGGCCGGGGGCGCGGATATCACGGGTCTCGAAGGTCAATTCGAGCTTTTCGGCACACTGCGGACAACTGGCCACGCCTTGCAATTGCTGGCCGAACAGCTGCTCCCGCAGGCGCAATAGATATTCGTCGCGCTCGCCTATGCTTGTCGCCGCCCACTGCGCCCAGGACCGTTCCGGCCAGCCGGCCGCCAGCAGGCAAAGCGCCCTTTGCACCGGGGCCTGGCCGCCCGCCTGATCCCAGACGGTGAACAGTGTCGAAGTATCCATTTCGGCCCGCGCCCGCGTCAGACCGGATTGGTAAAGGTCGGCTCTTGCGGTTCGGCCACTTCCACATCCCGCTCCCAGCCTTCGTTCTCGATCTTGATATGCTGGATGGCGATGGCATTGGCATTCGCATCCAGATCGGACAGGGCCTGGAATTCGCTTACCCAGCAGCGGTAGAGCTTATAAGCCAAGGCCACCTGGCCGGCCTCGTTGTAGACCTTGATGATCAGGTTCTTGCGGAAGTCCTTGAGCGAAACCTCCGCGCCCAGGCCGGCGCCGTAGTTCCAGACCTTGTTGGCCCACTGCTCGAACTCCTTGTCATGCGTCACGCCGCGTTCCAGCGTGATCGCCTCGTACTCGCTGCGGCCGGGCGACTTGCGGCTGCTGCTATGGTCGCCACCATCGCGGTGCTTGACCACCTCGGTCGTGCGTTTGAAGCTGCTGACCTTGCTGATCCCGGCGACCGGCGTGGTGCTCCCCTCGAAAAACACCTGGAATTTGAAGTTCTTGTAGGGATCGAAGCGCTGGGTATTTACAGTGAACTGTGCCATGGCGATTGTCCTCTGGAGGCCTAGACGGAGAGCTGGCCGGCGATCTGCTGCAGGCGGATGACCACGAATTCGGCCGGCTTGAGCGGGGCAAAGCCAACGACGACATTGACGATGCCGAGATCGATATCGTTCTGTGTGGTCGATTCGCCATCGCACTTCACGAAATAGGCATCCTTGGGCGATGCGCCCTGGAACGCCCCTTGCCGGAACAGGTTATGCATGAAGGCCCCGATCCCCAGCCGCAACTGGGCCCACAGCGGCTCGTCATTCGGCTCGAACACCGCCCATTGCGTACCCCGGTAGAGACTTTCCTCGATATACAGGGCGGTGCGCCGGACCGGAATGTACTTCCACTCCGAAGCCTGCCGGTCATCGCCCTGCAAGGTCCGTGCGCCCCACACCACCCGCCCGGCGGCGGGGAAGACCCGCAGGCAATTGATGCCCAAGGGATTCAATTCGCCGTTCTCGGCATCGTTGAGCGACACGCTCAGTTGCGGCACACCGACCAGGGTAGCCTCCAGGCCGGCCGGCGCTTTCCACACGCCACGGGCCGTATCGGTGCGCGCAAAGATGCCCGCCACGGCGCCGCATGGGGCGAAATCTTCCAATTGTCCATCGCGTTTGGGGTTGCTTTGCCGCAGGCGTGGGAAGAACAAAGCGGCGTTCTTGCTATTGGTGCCGACCGTACCAATGCCATCCCGCGCCGCTTCCTTGTCATGCCAGCCGCTGGGCGGATCGACCAGCAGCATCGCCCGCCGGACTTCGCAATAGGCCGCCGCCGCCGTGACGAGTTCGTCGTCGACATTGCCGTCCGCCTGGTAGGGCGGAATACACAGCAGATTGAACAGGTCCGCCTTCTTCAAGGCATACAAGCCGGTCTTGGCGTCTTCCTTGCCGGTGCCGGTGAAGTCGTCAAGATCGAGCAGGCCTCCATCGGCGGCCACGTTCGCATCGGCCACCTTGGTATTGGTGGGCGTGCTGTTTTCCGCCCAAACGTCATTCTCCTTTTTCGTCTTGTCGGGATCGGGATGCTTGGTGGGCCGCGTGCCGGGCAGCGATCCCGTCATGACCAGCAATTTCGATTCATTGACCAGAACCTTATCGACCTGCCGCACATGGCCGGCGACAAAGGAGACGTTCCGGAACATTTCCACCCGCCCGGTCATACCGTCCCGCACCGACAGATTGAACAGATTGGCGTCCCCGCCCGCCACATCATGGTCGATGCGGGCGCGCAGATAATTGCCCCAGCTGCCTTCGTACTTCGCTTCGAGATCGAGACCGTTGACGGACAAGGTGGCCTTGGTAATGGGGGCGGCCTTGGCCGCCGCCGCCGTGGCGGCGTTGCCGACCGAGGCCACGGTGGGACTACTCAAGGCTGCGGCCGCGACTGCCGCGTCGGCCACCACCTTGGCGGCGGCCTTCTCTCCCACCGTGGTATAGGTCGCCGCCTTGGCCACGGCCGCTGCCACGGCGGCCGCCACATCCGCGCCGGTCGCCGCCGCCGCCGTGGCAGTGGCGGCGGCCGCAGCGGCGGTCCGCTCGGCCGCGCTGGCGTACTTGGGGTGGTAAAGACGGACGACAACCGCCTGGCTACCGCCATTCAGGTAGAAATCGCGTACCGCGTAGCCCAGCGCGCTGTCGGCCCATAAACCGCCGAACACACGCTCGAAATCACCGTAGCTATTGATCGTCACCGGGGTATCGGTCGGCCCGCGCAAGGCTCGGCCGACAAAGGCGGTGATGGAGGTGGCCACGCCGGTAATGGTCCGTACGCCGCTGCTGATCTCTTCTACATAGACGCCTGGGTAAGTCAGGGCACTCGGCATGGCATTTCCTTTCAAAGAGGAAAACGAAACGCAGGCGCAAGCCCGAGCCGGCCTAGGGACGCGCGGATGCCCGGGCGAACCTGCCCGCATCGCGATCGACATACCGAGTGCTTGCCTACCTATCCATGACGTTTTAGGGGCCGCTACCTGGCAATACTTCATTCATCTGGAGGATGGGTATATTTCCCGCGCGTGATTCCGACGAACGCGATGTCACTTTTCCCGCCTGCCGGGATGGCGGTCCCTCCTTGAATAGCCGAATCACCCATGGCGCGGGGAATTTAAGTCCATAGCTGTTTTATGATTTTCAGGGCAAGGCCTTGCGATTTCTTTTTGGGACCTATGCAGCGATATAGCGTTCTGCTTAAAATCCGCTCTCCGTTAATAAAACGGCAATATATAAAACAAAATACCGAGCGCCTTGGAGTAAATAATGAAATATGAATTAAAGCCGCTTACCCAGCCGGATCGGGAAGCCATCCTGCGCGACATGGCGCCATTCCTGGAACAGTCCAGCATGCTTGCGACCCTGTCCCATGAAGATGCCATGCCACAAGCGCGGGCGATAGATCAGGAGAGGCATAGTTATTTACTCGGCCTCTCCCCTATTACCCGGCTGGATTCTTCAGCGGATTATTACTGCTTTTTCCTGGAGAAACGGCCCTATGTGTTCTTTACCGAGAACATGTTCTCGGACACGCTTTTCCAGGAAGCCGGCGAAGACGCCACGCCTCTGCCTGCACACGTCAAGGAAGCAATCCTCGAAGCTTTCCGGGTTTACGGCCGCTTTGGCAGGCCGGATGGTTTCTCGCCCATCTTCTTGGGGCAATAAGGAGACGCCATGGAACTTACTTATAATGCGGCGTTCAACAAATTATGTCAGCTGGTCGCCAACGACGAACAAAACATCGCCAACTTGACCGAGCTTGTGAAGCAAACATCCGGCATCGTGGAAGGTGCGCCCCCTAATGGCTTCCATATTTTATATTCCGGCGAGACACCGAAAAAGGAGCGTTGCACGGACGTGGTCAAGGCAGTGGGCAACGACCCCGATGCCGTCCATGTCATCCATGTCGGCCGTAGCGAAGTCGGGAAGTTGTGTAACAACGAATTATTCCGCGGTGCCTTGCAGAAGGCCATCGTGCGGGACGTGCTTGGTGACAGGCGACCGCAAGCTGGCGACTTCCCTGCCCTGAATCGCAGGATGCAAGAGGTAAGGAACGGCAGGAACGGTACTGTAGATAGCTCGCCGCGATTCGAACAGCCCGATAACGCCATTTGGGATATCGCTTCAAGGAAATATGTAGAGGCGGCACAGGGCGATTTCCGCGTGCTTGCGCCCGGCCCTATCGATCCGCTCAGCGTCTTCACCAAAAGCGAACTGCCTGCGTTGCTGAACAATGAAAGGGTCGGCCTGGTTGACGGGATGTCGAGAACCGGTCTGGCCAATATCCTTGACCGTAGCGACAGCGTCCAGGAAGGCATGGCGGTTCTCAACGCCGTTTTCAGCGCCAATTCTCTCCACCAGGTCAATCTTACGGGAATCGCCATAACCGATTTCAGGGACTACCTTGATCTCAGCGCGGACCGCCTCCAGGACGGTTTCAAGGCACATACCCAACAGGATCTGGCTGCGCTGAAGGAAACCTGTCTCAGCGAGAAGAAAGGCCGTCTTTTTTCGACGCAGGAGCGACCTGCTTCCGACCCTGCCCAAGGGTATAGCGGCAGGATCGTCGCGGCATCACCCCTGCACGTCGTCCAGGAAATCGGCGCCAATTGCCTGGTCGCCCACCAGAAGTTCAAACTGGGATCGCCCGTGCAGATCGGCGCAAAAGCGCAAATCGCTTATGACCGGGAAGGCGCGAAGGTGCTGCAGGACCAAAAGAAGCAACAGCAGTCGCGCTCCGCTACGCGTTAAAGTAGTACCGTGCCGGTATGTGCGAGGTGACAGGAATAAGCTGAGCTTGCGGCAGCTTCACTTTGCGGCAATGACATCCTCCAGGCCGAACATCCCGGTGTGATCGTCATACGAAAACACCTCCCCGCATACCGGCCCCATTCGATGACCGCCTCCAGCGCCTGCCCGGCCAGTTCATCGCTCAGGAAGTCTTCCAGCTTCTGCTCGAACCGGGCGCGTGGCGCACGCTGGCCTTTTCGCTCGGCAAGTGTCGTGCAGATGTAGCTAGCCAAACCCACCTGCTTGAGCAAGTGCGCCGCGAACAAGGCCTTGCGCGCTTGCATGCCATATTCATGGAATAGCATGCCTGCTTCGGTCAGAACGATATCCCCCTCGCGCAGTTCCGCGAAGCCCAAGTGGCCGAGCATTTCCGCCACCGGAAACAGATCGTCGACTTCCAGGTGCATCGTACCGGCGATCTCCGGCAGATCGGCCCGGCCGCCATAAGGGTCGGCCGCCACGGTCTCGATCAAGCCGGCCATCAGGTTGGTGGATACCCGCTCCAGCGGACTGCCGATATCCAGGCCGCTCTTATGGGCGGTGCCATTGACTGGGCGGGCCGTCATCCTGGCGTAGATGTCGTCGACCAGCTGGCGGAACGCAGGGTCCAGGCGATCGCGCCGATGCTTGAACGGCACCTTGAACTCGGCCACGACCCGACCGGGGTTCGACGACAGCAGCAGGATGCGGTCGCACATGAATACCGCTTCCTCGATGTTATGGGTCACGATCAGCATCGACTTGATCGGCAGTTGGCGCTCGGTCCATAGTTCCAGCAGATCGGTACGCAGTGTCTCCGCGGTCAACACATCCAGGGCGGAAAACGGCTCATCTATCAACAGCAGGGTCGGATTGACCACCAGTGCGCGCGCAAAGCCGACGCGCTGCCGCATACCGCCCGATAGCTCGCGCGGGAAAGCGCTCTCGAAGCCGTCCAGCCCGATCAGGTCGATGGCGGCAAGCGCACGCTCGCGCCGCGCCTTGGGCGGCACCCCCAGCGCTTCCAGGCCGGCCTCGACATTGTCCAGCACGGTCAGCCAGGGGAACAGCGCAAAGGTCTGGAACACCATGGCCACCCCCTCTGCCGGCCCGTTGACGGGTGAGCCACGGTATTCGAGATAGCCGGAGGTCGGCGGAATCAGCCCGGCCAGCATGCGCAGCAAGGTGGATTTGCCGGAGCCGGAGCGGCCCAGCAGACCGACGATCTCGCCCTCGCACAGCGCAAGATCGACGCCGTCGAGCACCAGGCGCTCGTCGCGCTCGCGGTCAAATCCACGGCAAAGATCGCGCGCGACCAGGATGTGCCGGCTTGGGGTCGGTAAGTCGTTGTGCATGGTGCTCGGCCTCTTAGTTCAGACGCAGTTTGTTTTCGGCGATGGCGTACAGCGGGCGCCATAGCAAGCGGTTGAAGCACACCACCATGGCGGCCATGACGGCGATGCCAAGCAATATCCTCGGGTGGTCTCCCGCCGCCGTGGCCTGCGCGATAAAGGCGCCCAGGCCATGGGCGGCCAGGCTGGTATTCCCCCAGGACACCGCCTCGGAGACGATGCTGGCGTTCCAGGCGCCACCCGAAGCGGCGATCGCGCCGGTGACGTAGTACGGAAAAATCGCTGGCAGCATGACCTTGCGCCACCGCTGCCAGCCACGGATGCGGAAATTGACGGCGGCCTCGCGGAGGTCGTTGGGGAAGGCGCTGGCGCCGGCTATCACGTTGAACAGGATGTACCACTGCACGCCTAGTACGATCAGCGGGCTCAGCCAGATATCCGGATCGAGCTTGAAGTGGACGATGCCGATCACGAAGACCGGGAACAGCAGATTGGCCGGGAAAGCCGCCAGGAATTGCGCCAGCGGCTGGATCTTCTCGGCCAGCCTAGGCCGTAGGCCGATCATTACCCCCAGCGGCACCCAGACCAGCGACGCCGCCACGATCAGGATCAATACCCGCAGCAGGGTCAGGAAACCCAAGCCGATCACCCTGAACAGCTCGTCCATGCCGACCTCGCTACCGATGTAGCCGGTCAGCCGCCACAGCGCGTAGCCGGCCGCGCCGGCCAGCAGCGCTCCCCAGATGGCACCGATCGCCTTCGACGCGCGGGGAGTCTCGGCAATGGCGGCAGCAGGCAAAGAGACCTCAATGCGCATCCGTGCCAATTTGCGCAGCCCGCGACCGAGGGGCCGAAGCGCCCGCTGGATCAGATGCGTGCGGCGGATCAGCTTCAGCACCCAGGAGTTGGGCGCCGACTGCGCATTGGTATCCTCCAGCCGGAAACGATCAGCCCAGGCCACCATGGGCCGGAACAGAAGTTGGTCGTAAAGGATGATCACCACCGCCATCGCGAGCACCACCCAGCCGATGGCGGACAGCTTGCTGCCGGCAATCGCGGCCGCCAGATAGCTGCCCACGCCGGGCAGGGCGATCGACTTGTCGCCGACGGTGATCGCCTCGGCCGCGACAATAAAGAACCAGCCGCCCGACATGCTCATCATCATGTTCCAGACCAGGCCCGGCATGGCGAACGGGACCTCCAGCTTCCAGAACGTCTGCCACGCCGTCAGGCGCATGCTGCTCGCCACTTCGACCAGATCGCGCGGCAAGGTGCGCAGCGACTGGTAGAAGCTGAACGTCATATTCCAGGCCTGGCTGGTGAAGATGGCGAAGATGGCCGCCAACTCCGCGCCCAGTATGCGACCGGGGAACAAGGCCAGGAAAAACACCACGGTGAACGAGATATAGCCGAGCACCGGCACCGATTGCAGGATATCAAGGACAGGAACCAGCACTTTTTCGGCGCGGCGGCTCTTGGCCGCCAAGGTGCCGCAGATAAAGGTGAACAGCAGCGATACCAGCAGTGCCGCCAGCATGCGCAGCGTGCTACGCAAGGCGTATTCCGGCAAGCCGGCCGGATCGAGGGAGATGGTTTCGGCGCCCGGCCCGGACAGTGGTGCCAGTGCCTCTTGCGCACCGGTGGCGGCCAGTGCCAGCAAGCCGATGATCAGCGGAAAGGCGATAAGGTCCCAGCGGTTGGGCAAGAGCCGGCGTGCCGAGCGGGGTAATTGCAGGATGAGTTCGTTAGCCATGGCGCAAACTTAGAGCCGGCCGGGTTGGCCGAGTTCGCTGCGCGGAAGATTGATTTTCCGTGCCGCTTCCTGCGGCAGGACATTGATCGACTTGCTCCTTTGAGCTAATCTTTACGCTCAAAGGAGCAAGCCATGACAAGCACCGTCAAGAAAGCCCCGTCCCCCGTGAAATTGCCGGGAGGCGGACCCGTTTCGGCATCGCGCGCGGCGGCCGCACCGGCGCTGGTCGTGCTGACGGACTTCGGCGAAATGTACCGCTCCACCCCGACCCGCCGCGTCGAGCTGATACGGCAAGGTGTGCGCGCCGTCGAGCTGAAGGATATGGTCCGCCTGATGGATACCTCGCAGGACAGGGTCTACAAGGTCCTGCGCCTGTCGCCCGCCACGGTAAACCGCAAGGCCAGCCGCGACGAAGCGCTATCCAGCGAGGACAGCGAGCGAGTGGTGGGGATGTCCAAGTTGATCGGGCAGGTGCAGACAATGGTGGAGCAGTCCGGCGATCCCGGCGGCTTCGATGCGGCGAAATGGCTGGCGCATTGGATCGAGGAACCGCTCCCTGCCCTGGGCGGGGCTTGCCCCGCGGACTATATGGACACCATGGAAGGCATCAAGCTGGTGTCCAACGTACTGTCGACCATGCAGAGCGGAGCCTACGTTTGAGCCGGCAGGCCTGGCGCATTGCCGCGGACACGCCGAACTACCTGGCGGACGATCTGAGCGGGACAGGGGCCAAAATCACCGGTGGACGATGGAATCGCGCCGGCATCCCCCTGCTCTATTGCGCCGAGAATATTGCCCTGGCCTGCATGGAGACGCTGGTACACACCAAGGCCAGCGGCCTGCCCCTGAATCGATACCTGGTCAGGCTGGAGATTCCCGACCCGCTCTGGCAGGCGGCGCAACGGCTGACGGCGGACAGCGCACCGGTAGGATGGGATGCGGTGCCGGTCGGCAAGGCCAGCCTGGATTTCGGCGACGCCTGGGCCAACAGCCTGGCCTCCGCCGTCTTGCTGGTGCCCTCGGTGATCGTGCCTGACGAGCACAATATCCTGATCAATCCGCTCCACCCCGATGCCGCACGGATCAGCGCGACCAAGTTGCGACGGTGGTTGTACGATTCGCGGCTGCTTTAGGGATGCACTGAAGTATTGCGCGTATTCAAGCGGCGGCTCACCACCCGGCAATACCCGCAAGGAGTAGGCCGTGGTTGTACGGTGCCTTCGGCACCTACAACCACGCACCCGCCGCGAGGGAGCCTCGCTTACGCTCGTTAGTGTGGTGTCTCAAAAGTAGAATTAATTAAATATTTGGTATAATTGTCGTAGTTCAATAGCTCATGGAGACTATGACGATGACCAGAACGGGCCGCCCGATCAAGAAGCTGGAACTATCCGAAGAGCAGCGCAGAGAGCTGAATGCACGTTTGGCGCTGCGCAAGGCGCCGGCCGATGAGAAGCTACGAATTCAGATTGTGCTCAGTTGTGCTGACGGCGAAGGAGGCAAAGAGATCGCGAAGCGGCTGGATACCACTGCGCAGACCGTCTCAAGGTGGCGTCGTCGGTACGAGTCGTATGGTCTGGCAGGGCTGACCGATGCACCGAGGTCGGGGCGGCCTCGCACGGTGCTAGACGAACACGTTCAGGCGGTGATTGATCGTGTCCGGAACAGTAAGCCTACTGACGCGACGCACTGGAGCGTGCGCACGATGAGCAAGGCAACAGGCGTGTCGGCGTCCACAGTGCAGCGCATTTGGCACGCGTTCGGGCTCAAGCCCCATCGGCTGGAGACGTTCAAGTTTTCCACCGATCCGAATTTTGTCGATAAGGTCCGCGATGTGGTGGGCTTGTACCTCGCCCCGCCGGATCGTGCCTTGGTGCTCTGCGTGGATGAGAAGAGCCAGATTCAGGCACTGGATAGAACGCAGCCTTCACTTCCGCTTACGTTCGGCAAAGCAGAAACCCGGACACACGATTACAAGCGGCACGGGACGACTTCGCTGTTCGCAGCTCTGGATGTGGCCACTGGCAAGGTCATTGGCCAACTCAAACGTCGCCACCGGAGCGTCGAATTTCTGCAGTTCCTCAATACCATCGACGCAAGCGTACCGGCAGACCTGGATATCCACCTGATCATGGACAATTACGGGACGCACAAGACGGAGAAGGTGCGTGCCTGGTTCGCCAGCAGGCCACGCTACCATCTGCACTTCACGCCAACTTCGGCCTCCTGGCTCAACCTTGTGGAGCGTTTTTTCTCACAAATCAGTGAGAAGTGGATCAAGCGTAGTGCCCACAGCAGCGTCGCCGATCTAGAGCAGTCAATCCGCCACTACTTGGACATCCACAACACCAACCCGAAGCCCTTTGTATGGCGCAAAAGCGCAGATTCAATCCTTGAGGCCATTGCTCGTGCAGGCAAAGTTATTAATTAATGCTATTTCAGGTACACCACATTAGCAGGCTGGTGAGAAACTCGTCGGAGTCCCACTGTACTGCAGGAAAACTGCGGAAATACAGGATTTTGTTCAAAAATCAGGCAATTTTCGCCTATTTCTTGAGCAAGCCTCCCTGATCTGGTCAGATTTTCCCACGCAGTCGCTGATGCCGGGAGTTTCTCACCAGCCTGTTAGCGCTTTAAATCAGTGTTTCCTCAGGGAAGCGCGGCGGGCTGCACGCAGCCGCGGCAGCCATCACCGTGGTAGTGATTTTTCCATACCAGATACGTGGAGCCCTCAGCATTGAATTACGGACGATATTTTTCATATAAATTTTAACCATTTACGAAAGATGGGGCAGCTATTCCTTTGTAAAATTTTCTCAGCGTATTTTATCGCCATTTTAAGAGGGCTGCTGATTACGCCCCCAATATTGATTGTACTGTTTTTAATAACTCATGAAAGAATCATATGGATTTGCGAGCATTTAGCAACAGCAATACGGGTTTTAATTCTTGCGACAACACGCAGGGAATAGAAAAATCTGGCCAGTCAATACGTTGCAATACGGAAAGTAAACCAGCCCCCTCTCGGGGAATCGGGTTGGTGATTGATTCTGTAAAAAAAACAGATGGCATCATGGATGGCCAGTTCGCACCCATGATCAAATATCTTCAAGATGCCCCTGTTCTTTCTTCTGCTCTTTCTCGCGATACTCCGGCCCCTACTGGCGCTCGTGCACTTTTCTTTGAACGTGCGCCTGCTCCGGCTCCAGTTCGTGCACCTACTTTTGCACCTACTTTTGCTCTTGCACCCGCTCCTGCTCGTGCCTCTACCCTTTCCTCTGCCTCCACCCTTTCCTCTGCCTCTACCCTTTTTCCTACTCCCTTCCTTTCTCGTAATGCTCCTACCCTTGATTCTGCTAAAGAAACTTTAGTCAAGCGTGGCCTTGTTAAATCAGTGTCTTTCGCTAAAACAGACCAACTATTTGACTCGAATGGAAATCAACCCGAAGAGAGGCCGGCCAAAACTTAGGATGCTGACTCCCTTCAGGCGCAAGAACAGGATGACATAGATAGCGGAATCGATGGCGGATCCACTTCACTTAACCAGCGCCTGCGAATAAATTGCGGCGACGGCTGTACGATTCGCACCTGCTTCAGAGAAGCGCCGGTAATGAAAACACCCCAAAAGTCGTCTCCAACTTTTGGGGTGCGTTTGCAAGCTACCTGCTTACTGACTGCGGTAGACCGATAGCCGGCTAGTGGCCGACAGCCAGAATGGGCCGATGCAACTCATCCACGGCGTAGCCATGCTGCAACTGCGCAGCATTCGTGGGCGCAAAGGCGGCCATGGCGTTGACCAGTCCTGCAAGCTGCTGGTCGGCCGAGACCGAGGCAACCATGGCAGGGCGCTGCATTGCGGTTTCGCCCAGGCCTGCACCGGCCTGCATGCCGGCAACCGTCACCGCCTTGATCTGGATATGGTTGTCATACCAGGTGGCCCCGTCGCTGAACTTGAACCGTTCGATCCGGAAGGCCGCGGCATTGGTGGCGTCGAAGTAGTTCTCGACCGTCACCTTGTCGCTGGCACCGTACTTGAGCACCAGATTGCTGCCGACCCGTTGGACCGCACTGATCTCGGTCGCTTTCACATCGTTGAACTGGATGGTATCGACATTGTTCGCCGTGCCGTCGAAGTCACGGATCACGTCGGCGCCGCCGCCCTTGGCCAGGACATAGGTATCGCTACCCACACCGGCGTCCATGCGGTTGGCGCCGCTGTTGCCGGTCATCAGGTTGTTCAGGGCGTTGCCGGTGCCGTTGATGGCGGCGGTGCCGGCTACCAGGGTCAGGTTTTCGACGTTGTCGGCCAGGGTGTAGCTGGCGCCGGTGATGACCGTGTCGCTGCCTTCGCCGGCCTTCTCCACGATCACGTCGCGGCCGTTGTTGACGATATAGAAGTCGTGGCCCAAGCCACCGGTGAGTGTGTTGTCGCCTGAGCCGCCGTCGATCAGGTCATTGCCGGTTTCACCCAACAAGCGATCGTTGCCGGCGCCGCCGCGCAGGGTGTCGTCGCCGTCGCCGCCATACAGCCAGTCGTCGCCTTCCTCGCCGAATAGCGTATCGATGCCGCCATTCCCGCGCAGCGTATCGTTCCCCAAGCCGCCTTTGAGCTGGTCGTTAGCGGCAGCGCCGACGAGCACATCGTTGTCGGGCCCGCCTTCGAGCTGGCTGGACTCCGGGCTCGCCTGGATGGAATTCTCCGGGGCATTGCCGGTATTGAGGCCCAATTCGTTCAACAAGGCCGGCAGGCTGGCTTGGTTGCCGTCGGCAAACTGGACCGCGGACAAGCCGGTGTAGTTGTTCCAAGCGCTCTGGCGATTGAAGAAGTCGATAATGGTGACTTGGTCGCCGCGCCCAAAGTCGAGTACCAGGGAGCGCAGTCCACCCTCGTTGACATCACGCAGTCGCAGCTCGCTGCGATTGAGCTGCTGCAATTTCAGCACATTCGATTCGCCCGCCTGTTCCGCGACATTGTCGACGCGATCCGCACCGTCACCACGGGCGAACAGGTAGGTATTGCTACCGGCGGCGCCATACAGGTAATCATTGCCGAGCCCGCCTTGCAAGGTATCGTCGCCACTGCCGGCATTGAACTGATCGTCGCCCAGGCCGCCTTCCAGCACGTCATTGCCGGCATTGCCGGTAATGGAATCGTTGCCGGCTTCGCCGTTGATCCTGATCGCGAAAGGCAATATATGGCGATAGCTATTATTGGTATCGCCCAGCTTGACGCCGATTTCGCGGAGCAGGGTCGTGATGCTGGTTTCGCTACCGTCGGCAAAGCGCACGGCCGAAATGCCGGTGTCGCCGTTGCGGTTTTCCAGGCGGCCAAAGAAGTCGATCACGGTGATCCGGTCACCCTGGCCGAAGTCCAGCGCCAGGGAGCCGTCCGGCAGATAGACCAGGCTGAGGTCGGCACGGTTGAGATCGACCAGTTGCACGATATTCTTGGCGCCGTACTGCGTGCCGATGTCTTCGATCCGGTCGGAACCGTCACCGCGGGCGAACAGATAGGTATCGTCACCGGAATGGCCATAGAGGTAGTCATTGCCGACGCCGCCTTGCAAGGTGTCATCGCCATTGCCGGCATTGAACTGATCGTCGCCCAGGCCGCCTTCCAGAATATCATTGCCGTCGTTGCCGGTAATGGAGTCGTTGCCGGCTTCGCCCTTTACCCGAATACCGTTGGCAATGGTCAGCCTGAAGCTATCGCCATCGGCTGTCAGTTTCATGCCAAGTTCCGTCAGCAAGGTGGGCAAGCTTGCCTCGCTGCCGTCGGCAAAGCGTACGGCCGAGATGCCGGTGTCGCCGCCGCGGTCGGCGTAGCGGCCGAAGAAGTCGATCACGGTGATCCGGTCACCCTGGCCGAAGTCCAGGGCCAGGGAGCCGTCCGGCTGATAGACCAGGCTGAGGTCGGAACGGTTGAGATCGACCAGTTGCACGACATTCTTGGCACCGAACGACGTGCCGAAGTCGTCGATCCGGTCGGCGCCGTCGCCGCGGGCGAACAGATAGGTATCGTCACCGTTATAGCCGTAGAGATAGTCGTCGCCGGTTCCGCCTTGTAGCGTGTCGTTACCTTGGCCGGCATTGAACTGGTCGTTGCCTTGCCCGCCTTCGAGGCTATCGTCTCCGTCATTACCGGTGATGGAATCATCGCCGCCCTGACCACGGACTTTGATGCGCATGCCAAAGGTCTGGACAAAGCGATCGCTGGTTTCGCCCAGATCGAGACCAAGGTCCCACAACAGGTCCAATACCTTGGCCTCCCTGCCGTCGGCAAAGCGGATGGCGGTCAAGCCCGTATCGCCAGGCCGATAGGCTGCGCGCTCGAAGAAATCGGGCAAGGTGATTCGGTCGCCTTGGCCAAAGTCGAGCACCAAGGCGCCTTGTTTGCCGTTGTGGGCGTCAAAGACCAGCTTCAGGTCGCTGAGGTGGAGATTGCTCAAGCGCAGCATATTCATGGCACCCGTATGGGCATCCAGGTCGTCGATGATATCGGCGCCGTCACCGCGCGCGTACAGATAGGTATCGTTACCGGAATAGCCATGGAGGTAGTCGTCACCCTTGCCACCCTGCATCGTGTCGTCGCCGCCGCCGCCATTGAATTGATCATTGCCGAGCCCGCCGTCCATCAGGTCGTTGCCGTCATAGCCGGTCAGCGAGTCATCGCCGTCTTCGCCGTAAAGCTTGTCGTTACCCTCGCCACTGCTCAGATTGTCATTGCCGGCACCGCCGTTCAAGGTGTCCTGACCTTCCGCGCCGCCCAGTACATCGTCGCCGTCACCGCCGCTGATGGCGTCATTGCCGGCAAGGCCCATCAACACATCATTGCCACCCTGGCCAAACAGGTAGTCGTTGCCGCTGGCGCCGGTCAGCCAATCCTGCCGATCTGCGCTGCTGCCGACGAGCATGTAATCCATCCCCGTTTCGTTCCTGGCTTCCAGCGCCTTATCGGGTTGTGCGAAATCCAACGTCAGGTTGGATGGCATGGCAATAAAGATCTGCTTGGCTTGCTTACCGCTCAGCACATTCAGATCAAATCGCTCCGCCAAGTCCATGGCGAAGGAATGGTAATCCCAGCCGCTTGCCGCCAATTTGTCAGCAGGAACGGTATTGATAAAGGACATGAAGTCCAGGAATGTTTCCTTGGGTGCGTCGGCGGCATCTTTCAATAGCTGCGATTGCAAGCGGCTGAAATCGTAGACGATGCCATTCTCGTTGATCGCCAATTGAAGGCTATCTTGCCAGGAAGCCAGACGGGTCTGGACCGTGAGCGCCTCGAAAACGGAGTCGGTGAGGGTGCGATAGGATTCAAGCAGCGAATTTACCGCTCTCTCGGTCAGCGGGATATTCACGGTGGGTATGCTGGTAGTGCCGGTAGTGCCGCTTCCCCCGCCTGTACCGCTGGTGCGCCCTTGAAGGGGTTGGCGTGTGCCTGCCGCGATTTGGCTAAATGCAAGCGTGGCAGTGTCTATGCCATTGAAACGTTCCAGGACGTCCAATTTTTCCAATACCCAGCTAATTTCCGAAACCGGTGTCACGACGTTGACCACATAACCGTTTCGGGTGCCGTAGTTGACCACCGCATAAGTCGGTTCGCTGAGATCGATAGTGGGCGGCGCGACATGATAGTTGCCGGTCATGATATTCGGCGTAGCGGTCTCGGACCAAGCTTCCAGCACGGCCGGTAATAGTGCCTGTTGCTCGGACCGCGAGCCTGCGGCAGCGAAACGCTTGACCAGCGCCAGCAATGCGGGAGATTGCGTCATTGCCTCACGCAGGCTGCGCACGCCGCCGGATCCGGCAACATCCGGCAGCTTGGCGGCTTCCTCGCTGACTTCCAACTTGGTGGTGAACTCGCCATGAAAAAAATCCGCACCTAAATTGAGTGCGTTGGTAATGCCGGTGCTGCCGTCGGTCTTGGTGAACTCGCCGGTGATCAGCACGGAATTGCCGTTGTCCAACCGTGTATTCGTGAACTCGCCCCGCGTGTTGATGCTGGCAATGCTGAATTGCGACAGGCTGAACAGCTCGCCCGCTTGCGAGGTACCGTCTTGATTCAGGTCGCGCCACACTTGCAGCTCGCGCCAAGCCGCATCCTCGGCATTGAGCTTGCCGTCCCGGTTGAGATCGAGGTGATGGATGGCATCGAAGCCATCGCCTGCTCTCCCTCGAATACCGCCGACCTCGGTGGCTTCGCCAAACAGCTCACGGCCGCTGTCGATCATGCCATTGCCGTTCAAATCGCGTACCAACCAGCCATCGTCGCTATTGAGCCAGCCGGTGCCGGCTTTGATACCGTCGCCGTCATGGTCGAACAAGACCTTGCCGTCGGCCCCATTCGTTTCCACGCCGTCGCCATCCAGGTCCAGGGCAAAGGGGTCGGCGGTGGGGGAAAGCGCGCGATTGAAGTGGATGCCGACTTTGCCGCTGATATATTGATTGCCGAACAGCTTCGCAAGCAGGGACGAGGGCACCGAAGTCGATTCCAGGAAGTCCTCGTCTATTATGCCGTTGCCGTCCTTGTCCCAGTCGGGCGCGCCTGGCATGCGTTCCAAGGGAGCATGACCATGCATCTTGCGGACGAGATTGATGTCTTCCAGCGTGACTTGCATTGGCGGATGGTTCGTATCCATCAGGTAGTCAGTCAGCAATTGCTGCAGTGTCTTCCCGTCATACTGATCACACGGCGTATTCATGAACGCGTCGGTCATGGAATACGCTGTGAAAAACACCCCGAGGGCGGCGGCAATTTCCGCGGCGGAAGCTGCCACGGCGGCTTCGGCCAGTCCGGCGGGCACAACTGCGGTCCCTTGGCTAAACTTAAGCACTTCGGAGACCGTCCCTACAATCCCCCCAGCCACGCCCATCCAATCGTTGGCCGAAGGCATCGTACCGTCCTCCTTGTACGCCGCGTACATTTTCCCCAGGGAGATACCCGTACCAATCAAGCTAAGGTGTGCATTGATGGGCGCAAAAAGCTGTTCGACGGTTTTAGCGTTTTCGGCGACAGAGACGGCCACTGTCGAGGTGGCAAGAATGACAGCTAAATAATCTTCTTTATAGTAATTACCCAGGCTATCCATTAAGACGGCGCGGATGGGTTCCACGTAGCCGACCCAGGCGGGTGCATCGCCTTTTAAGATCCCACCACTGAGATTCCAGTTTGAATTCGGCATTTTTTATCCCTGTTTGGTAAATGTAATTGTGCTTGCGCTGATCTGGCGCGCGGTGCGCATCAGCGAAGTCATGGCGAAGAGGCGACGCTGTTAGAAAGCGTCCAACCGGAAGGCTTTAAGGGGCACGGCTTGATCGCGTGCAGGCGGAAGATCGGCAGTTCCGCGCGTGGTGATAAACACCAGGGGAGTCATGATTGCCGATCAGGCTGTGGGTAGCTGCCTATACTGGTAAATAAACATAATTCCGCATGGCATTTTTTTGTTGATCTCGTCAAAATTTTCTTGATTCCTAACAAGCTGCTCATGAAGTATTAGTCGAAACCTGGCAAGGCAATGCCTTGCAATTCAGGCGCACGCCCGCGCCCTCACGCACATGTGCGGCGGGGAGCCCGCGTGAAGGATTGCTTATTTTGCTCGACTTGGGACGGCCGGAATATACGGAACTTCCCTATAAAAATCAACACCATTAAGATTGAGCGGCACACGTGGACACCGCACCGATCCCAGGCCATCACCCGCCAGCGCCAGGAGCAGGCCAGCGCCCGCGCGCCACGCAGTGCATGCGAATCGGCTAAACTAGCGACTTGCGGCCTTTCGCCATCCTCCTTCCATGGTCAAGACTTTCCATCACGTAGATCCCCCCCGCTCCGCCGATACGCCACCCGGCAAGGCCGACGGCAAGGTGAAGACATTTCATCACCTGCCCTCGAAGAAGGCGGCCGCCGGCATGTCCGTGGTCGGCACGCCGACCGCCACGGCATCGGAAGGGCCTACGCCGACCGCGCTGGTGCTGAAAGCTGCTACGCCGCCCCCTCTCCCTCCCGCCGAAGCACCGATCCGAACCTTCCACGGCGTCAGTTCGCAAAACCAGCCGGTGGCGCCGCTGGTTTTGCCCCAGGTGCTCTTTGCCGGGCGGGCCGTCACGGCCGAGCAGGTGGATGCAGCCTGGCGCGATACCGTGGCAAGCGCCTTACCGGCCTGCGACTGCGACGACTTCGTGCTGGAGGATCGCGATGTGCAGCGCATCCGCAATCTCCTCGGTGAAATACATTTCGACGATGCGCACTATCAGAGCCGCTATGCCGCCGAAGTGACCGAATTGATGCGGCAGCTGCAGGACCAATTGGCCTTGTTGGTGGCCGACCAGACCGTGGCGCAGCTGCACCAGTCCGCCGCGCTTATCCTGGCGGCCGCCAAACGGGTGGATGTAACGGCGCTGGATCCCGGCACGTTTGCCTCCCGCCTCAGCGATTGGTGGCGCGGACGCGAAGCCAGGCGCGGCAAGCTGCGCCAGCAGTTCGATACCGCCAGCCGCGACATTACCGCGCAGATCAAGGCGATCCAGCCCGTGCTCGCCAAGCTGAAGCTGCGTTTACGCGAGTTCGGCGAGCTGTTCGAGCGTAATGAACTGCTGTTCGGCCAGCTTACCGTGCATGTCGTCGCCGCCCATCTCAAGCTGGGCGATGTGATTGGCCGCGACGTGCCGGCCCGCGAGGCCGAATTGAAGGCCAAGTCGGTGACCGACCCATTTGTCTGGCAAGACCTGCACGCACTGCGCGATGCCGGCGAGCAATGGCAGCGCAAACTGCACAACCTTAAACTGCTGCGCCATACGGCGCTGCTTACCCTGCCCCAGCTCAGGCTCAGCCAGCGCAACCTGCTTGCGATGGTAGGGCGCTTCGACGATATTAGTGAAATCGTCATGCCGACCTGGAAACAGCAATTCATCACCGCGCTCGCCATGGCCGACACCGACGACAGTCGGCTCTATGGCGAATTGGCCGACTTGCAAGCCGGCTTGCGCGAGCAACTGGAGCGACTTTCATCGTGACTTTCAAACCTGTTTCAGCCCATCAGCTCGACCAGGCCCAGCCGGCCCGCAGCCCGCCGCGGCCGTCCCGCCGCCCTTGCCCGTGGTGGTGGCGCCGGCAACGATGCCGGTCAGCGAAGGCGTATTGATTCCGACCGGCCTGGCCCATCCCGCGCCTGCCATCAACAGCGGCGCGGCCATGCCGCCGGCTTCGTACGCCGCCCCCGCCGCCAGCGCCCCCATGGCCGATCCGGTGACGGCGGAAATCGAACGGCGCCGCACCGAGCTGCTGCAGTCGGGCGCCGATCCGGTCGAGGTGGAACGCCAGGTGCGGCAGATCCTGGCTGGTTTCGACCCGCGCCAACCCAACGCGGTACTGGATTTCGGCCGCCATGCCGGCGACAAGGTCGCGCAGTATTCCAACGATATGCTGGGCCAGGTCAAGAGCGGCCAAATGAACGAGGTGGGCGGCAAGCTGACCGAGATCGTCGTCTTGGCCAAGGGCATCAATCTATCCGACCTGAAGGAACAAGGCTCGAAGATGCCGCTGATCGGCGGCTTGATCGACCGTTTCAAGCTGGGCAAGGAAAAGGTACTGGGCCGCTTCGAGACTTTGTCCCGCCAGATCGATACCATCGTTGCCGAACTGGATGTGCAGCAGCAGAGGCTGAACCAGCGCACCCAGGACCTGGAGCAGGTCTACAAGCTGAATGTGCAGGAGTACTACGGCTTGTCCAATCACATCATCGCCGGCGATATCAAGCTGGGCGAGATGCGCAATATCCTGGCCGAGATGAAGCTCAGCCCCGCCGCATCCGACCCGATCAAGGCGCAGGAGATCAATGACTACCAGGCGGTGTTGCAGCGCCTGGAAAAGCGTGTGCACGATCTGAAGGTGATGCAGACCATCGCGGTGCAGACCGCGCCGATGATACGCATGGTGCAGTCGAACAATCAGGCCCTGGTGGAGAAATTCCACAATATCAAGGCGCTGACCATCCCCGCCTGGAAGAAGCAGTTCACCTTGGCCATCGCCCTGATGGAGCAGCAGAAGTCGGTTGCGCTGGCCACCAAGATCGACGATGCCACCAATGACTTCCTTAAGAAGAACGCCGAGCTGCTACACCAGAACTCGGTCGGGACGGCCCGCGCCAACCAGCGCGCCATTGTCGATATCGAAACCCTGGAGGCCGTGCAGCAATCGCTGATCTCCACCTTCGAGGAAGTCGCCCAGATCCAGCAGGATGGCGAACGCAAGCGCGCCGAGGCGGCCGGCAAGATGGAGCAGATCAAACAAGAGCTGGTCACCAAGCTAGCCGGCAAGATGTAGTCTGGGCAAGGACGGCGCTTATGCCGAGCCCAGCCCGCTTATAACGATAAATTTCAACCTTTTCAGGGAGGCCCATGGCCACGCTGTTCAAATATTTCAAGGGTTCCATCTTCGCCACCGTGGCGGGACTGGTGCTCGCTTTCTACGTCGGCGGTCCCAAGGCGGCCTTTATCGCCGCCATCCTGTCGGTACTGGAAGTCTCGCTGTCCTTCGACAATGCCGTGGTCAACGCCACCGTGCTGAAGGACATGGATGACAAATGGCGCCATCGCTTCATGACCTGGGGCATGCTGATCGCGGTATTCGGGATGCGGGTGGTATTTCCGGTATTGATCGTTGCCGTGATCGCCCATCTCAGCCCCTGGGCCGCCTTGATGATGGCAGTGAGCCAACCGGACAAGTACGCAGCCGCGCTGACCTCGGCGCATGTGGTGGTGGCGGGTTTCGGCGGCGCCTTTCTGCTGATGGTGTTCCTCAAGTTCTTCCTGGACAAGGAAAAGGATGTGCATTGGGTGCGCCTGATCGAGGCGCCGCTCAGCAAGCTGGGCAAGATGGAATCGATCCAGATCGCGGTCTGCCTGGCCGCCATCTATGGCATCTCCACCCTGGTGCATGCGCACGAGCAGCTGCCCTTCGTGCTGTCGGCCGTGGCCGGACTGGTCACCTATATCGTGGTGGACGGCTTTGCCGCGCTACTGGAAACCGAACAGCCGGGCGATGCCGGCGTGGTGGCCCGCACCGGCTTGTCGGCCTTCCTCTACCTGGAAGTGCTGGACGCCAGCTTCAGTTTCGACGGCGTGATCGGCGCCTTCGCGCTTTCCAATAATATCTTCATCATCGCCATCGGCCTGGGCATCGGCGCCATGTTCGTGCGCTCGCTCACCATCATGTTCGTCGAGAAAGGCACGCTGGACCAATTCCGCTATCTGGAACACGGTGCCTTCTATGCCATCGGCGCGCTGGCCACCATTATGTTCATCGGCACCTTCCACGAGATTTCGGAGGTCGTGACGGGCCTGATTGGCGCCGGTTTCATTGGCCTGGCCATGTGGTCCTCCATTCGTCACAACCGGCTCACCCCCGCTTGAGGAGTACGGCAATGTCCATCAATCTGACCAAAAAGCAGACCATCAACCTCACCAAGGAAAACAAATCCGCGCTGACGGCCGTCACCATGGGACTGGGCTGGGATACCAAGGGCGGCCTGCTCAGCGTGTTCTCCGGCGATATCGACCTGGATGCGTCCTGCCTGATGTTCGACGACCGGCAGCAATGCGAGGCGATCTGGTTCCGTAGGCTGAATACGGTGGACGGCTCGATCCGCCATTCCGGCGACAACCGTACCGGCGCGGGTGGCGGGGATGACGAGACCATCCAGGTCCAGTTCGACAAGCTGTCTCCCAGCGTGCAGCACCTGGTATTTACCGTGAATAGCTTCACCGGCCAGAAATTCGACCGTATCAAGAACGCTTACTGCCGGGTCGTGAACGACCGCGGCGTGGAAGTGGCGCGCTATGCCCTCGGCGACGATGCCAGCGGCAGCCACACCGGCTTGATCCTGATGAAGGTCAGCCGCGGCGCGGATGGCGACTGGCATTGCACCGCCGTCGGCCAGCCTGCCAATGGCCGCACCTGGCAGGACATGCGCGGCGATATCGAAAAACTGTTTTGAACCGGAGAACTCAGCAATGGCGATCAATCTGACCAAGGGCCAGGGCATCAACCTGACCAAAACCGCACCTACCCTCAGCCGTATCCGCATGGGCCTGGGCTGGGACCGCAAATCCAATAGCGGTCCGGAATTCGATATCGACTGTTCGGTTTTCGTCTGCGCACTCAACGGCGCCGGCGAACCCAAGCTGATGTCCGACAGCCACCTGATTTTCTTCAACAATCTCAGCACCCCCAATGGCGCTGTCCAGCACAAGGGCGACAACCGCACCGGCGCCGGTGAAGGCGATGACGAAACCGTGCTGGTCGACCTGGGCAAGATCGAGGCGGACGCGGCCGAGATCTCCTTTATCGTCACCATCCACGAAGGTGCCGAGCGGGGCCAGAATTTCGGCCAGATCCAGAACGCCTATATCAAGCTGTATGACGATGCCACCGGCGTCGAAGTGGCGGGCTACGACCTGGACGCCACCTTCTCCAGCGAGACGGCCGTGCAGTTCGGTTCGCTCTACCGCAAGGAAGGGCAGTGGCATTTCAAGGCGGTCGGCGCGGGCTACCGCCTCACCCTGGGCGATTTCGTCGCCGGCTACCAGTAAGCGGCGGGGCGCCCCATGGCTATCTCGCTTTCCAAGGGCCAGGGCATCAACCTAGCCAAGTCCGCCCCTGCCCTCAAACGGGTGCGGGTCGGACTGGGTTGGGATACGCCCGAACTGGTTAACGGCCACCCCTTCGACCTGGACGTATCGGCCTTTGTTTGCGGTTTGAACGGCGCCGGCGAGCCCAAGCTGCTGTCCGACGAGCACCTGGTGTTTTACAACAACCTGAAAACACCCAATGGCTCGGTGGCGCACACCGGCGACAACCGTACCGGCAAGGGCAACGGCGACGATGAAGTGCTCACCGTCGATTTCGGCTTGCTGGAAGGAACGGCCATGGAGATCTCCTTTGTGGTCACCCTCCATGAGGCGCCGGAGCGACGGCAGAACTTCGGGCTGGTACGCAATGCCTTTATCCGCCTCTACGACGACGTCACCGGCGCCCTGGTGGCAGGCTACGATCTGGATGCCACCTTCGCCAGTGAAACCGCCGTGCAGTTCGGCTCGCTATATCGCAAGGATGGCGAGTGGCACTTCAAGGCGGTGGGCGCCGGCTATCGCCTGACCTTGGGGGATTTCGTGGCGGGATATCAGTGACGTGGGGAAATCGATAGTGCAAGTCAAATAGAGAAGCTCGTTGCAGCTATCCCTGCACAGGTACCCATGCAGGCTGCAGAGCAGCGATCCCGCATCTGCCGTTTGCCAGCATGGCGTAAATGCTCCGGGAGAAGCGGGATGCAGCGAGCCGATCTGTTCAGCCTGATACTTTTTCACCCGCGCCGCCGTGCCGAAACCACTCGGCAAAGCTCTCGTCCTCCAGCGCATAGGCGCCCCGGCCCGATTGCCAGATAAACCCGCGCTCGCGCAGGCCGGCAATGGCCGTTTGCACCGAGGCGGTCGAAACTTCCTTCTGCCTGGTGATTTCGGCATAGCGCGTCATGGAGTCCTCATTGAAGGGAGACCAGGCCCGGCCTTTTTCCACCAGGGCGGTCAACACCGCCTTTTGCAGTTCGGTGAGGGTATTGAATTCGCTCTCGAACTCGTCCCATATCCGCCCATGCCACAGCTCGGCGTTCTGCTCCAGCAGCCCGGAAAAATTGGCGGCCTCGCCGCCCAGGGCGATGCGGCCCGCCATCTCGTTGAGGATTTCCGGACGGTGCCCCACCAGCTTGAACGCGCTCCAGACGCCATCCTTGCCAAACTGGTTGTCGGCGGCCAGGCTGGCATTGGCCCAGTCGGTAAAGGCATCGGTATAGGCACGGTTCAGCAGGGGGAAAGGCGTGACATCGCTACCAAAGAAGGGTTGGTCCTTTTTCAGGACGAGATGCGCCAATTTGTCGCGGTTCGAGCCGGTAAACACCAGCATCAGTGCCGGCGCAAGGTCGTTCGAATTCAGCTGGTCCCGCGCCGACTTCAGGCCGAACATGGCATTGAGCCCGGCCGGGGTGGTCAGTGCGTGCTGCGCCTCATCCACGATCAGCAACACCGGCTGGTCGGCCAGGCTATGCAGCACCTTGATGGCATCGGCCAGGGTCATGCTGGGCGGCAGGCCGGGGCGATTGAAATCCAGCACCAGGGTGCCCATCAACATGATCTTGTCGAGCTTGACGGCCTTGGCCAGCTTGGTGATCTTGCCTTGGTAATCGGCGATGCGGGTCTTGATCGCCTCGGCGATCAGCTCGGCGGGGTCGGCCTCGCGGTTGGCCCATAGATCGACATAGACGGTCACCCACTGACGTGCGTTGCCGGCAGGCACCAGCTCGCCCTTCAGGAAGGTGCTCTTGCCTACTCGGCGCGGTGCCGCCAGGAACAAGCCGGAACGGCTATTGGCGATGCCCTTCCCTTCCAGGCTGTCGCAGAGTGCCGCAGCGAGTTGCGGCCGCTTGAATGAGAATGAGGCATGGGTCATGGCGCGTCCTTTTATGTTCGATTATGTTACGCCACATAAATTATGTAGCGCCAGATAATTCAACATAAAAGCCGATAAAAAAGCGTCCGAACCACGCAATTTCAATCCGGATAGATAGGCATGACGGGGCCAGGCTTGACCGGCTTGGGCGGTAGATGCGGGCCATTCAGGCGGCTATAGCCGGAAAACAGCAGCAGGCAAGTGATCGCCACGGCCACCAACAGCGTGATGGCCAAGCTCGCCGGCGCCGGTTCGGGACCGAAACGATTCTCCCGGCGCTGTCCCGGCCAGACCCATAGCAGCAAGTTCAGCAGGTGCAGCAGCTTCAGCGCCCCACCCCACACGGCCAACTGCGGCGCCAGCCAGCCGAAGGCCAGCAGAAGCACGGCGCTCCAGCCCGGCCAACCCATATCATGCACCCGCTCGATGGACCAGAACAGCAAACCGGCCGGCAGTACCACGCCGAATAGCACGATACGCGCCAAATTAAGAATAGGCAGCCCCACTGGCGGACTCGTGCTGGCGATCAAAAAAGTGGCCAGCAGGGAAAACAGCGTGGCGCAGAGTATGGTCAGGCCCAGGGCGCGGGCAATATAGCGGATACGGCCGACACGGCCGCTGGGCCAAGGTAGCCGGCGCCGCTGCGGGCGGTCGGCCAAAAGCGGGTCGGCCAGGCTTTCGCTCACGTCGGCGCCACCCACTTGCCCGGGTGCTTGAAGGGCGACTGCATACGCATCACGGCTTCGGACTCGATCGGCAGGTAGTAATCGCTGGTGGACGGCCTGTCCGTGCAGGGCCGGGTGGTGGACCCGCCGCCCAGGCTGCGCAGCATGCCGGGCGCATCGCTGCTGACGGCCGGCGTGCCGCCGGGCGGATCGACGGCCATGTTGTAGATCAACTTGTTGATGATGGGTACGAACAAGCGGTAGCAAATACGCACATGCACCTTGAGCAGATTGGCATCCTGCACGCTCAGTCCGCCTTTGGCGCCCTCATCGCGATACATCAGGTTGTCGTTGGGGATGGCGTCGCCGGCCTCCGAATCGCCGCTGTGGGCAGTAAAGACCGCCTGGCTGGGGTTGACGATGGTGACCCGTGCCAGGCGCTTGTCCGCCAGCAGGGTGTGGGCGGCTCGGCGGGCATTCTTCAGCATCTCCATATCGCGCGGCGCACCCAGGCTATGCGCGAACAGCGGTGTCAGGCCTGCTTCCAAGCCATCCAGTACCGCATTCATGCTGCCATTGCGCAGGATACCTTCGCGCGCACCGACGCCGGCGGCGTAGTTGAGGGTGAGTTTGGCTTGGTAGATAAAACCCAGCTGCACCGCGCCCATGCTCAGCAGCAACAGGATGGGCAAGGCGTAGAGAAACTCCGGCATGGCCTGCCCATGCGGGAGCGCCCGCCGCGGCAACGCCCGCCGTGGGGGCCTCAACCGACAGGGATGGCCAGGCCCGCTCATGGCTTATCCGCTTTCTGCGCCTGTTGCAGCAATTCCAGCATACGGGCGGTCTTGCCGCGCAGCGCCTCGTCGTCACCCGCCAGTGCATGCGCCTGTGCCAGCGCGGCCGAGGTTTGCCGCAACCGGACCACGCCCAGGTTGTGCCAGGCGCGCGAATCGCCCGGCTGCAGCATCAGGCAGCGCTGGTAGGCATCCAGCGCCTGCTCGGGACGGTCCGAGCGGGCATAGAGGTTGCCGAGGCGGAACCAGCTTTCGGCATCGTTGGGCGCAAGCCGCAGCACGCCTTGCAGCAAGCGCTCGCCCTGGCTGTCGTCGCCGCTACGATAGGCCGCGTCGGCCTCGCGCTGCATCGAATAGACATCGCCCTGCCCCGTGATGGGCGAAGTGGCGCAACCGGCCAATGCCAGCAGGCCGAGCAAGGGCCGGAAGGAGAAAGTCATGCCGGCCTCAATTCGATGACATCGCCCAGCACCAGCCCCAGCGCGGCGATCCGGCCGGCGGCGAGTTCAAGGGTGGATTGGGCCGCCAGGCAACCGGCCAGCCGTGCCGGCCGCAGCGCCTGGACCAGCTTGCGCACCCTGCCGTGCCGATCCAGGAAAACCAGGTCGAGCGGGTAAGCCATACCCAGGGTATGCACCAAGCGACAGGGTTTAAGCAACATCGCTTCATTCTCGCCAAGCGGCGGCCGACCCAGCAGGCCCTGCATGCGCTCGGTGGCTGTCTCGGCCAGCCAGACCCGCTCGATACGGCGTTGCGCGCCCGACCAGGCGCTGTGGCAGCGCATCAGAGCATGCCTTCCTGCATGAATTTCATGACGATGGGAAAGGCCAGCACGATAAAGGTGACCGGGAAGATAAACATGATCAGCGGCAGGATCAGTTTGACCGGCGCTTCCATGGCCAGCTTCTCGGCACGCTGAAAGCGTTCGATGCGGCGCTGTTCGGCCTGCGCGCGCAGGACCTGGCCCAGCCGTGCCCCCATCTTCTCGGCCTGGATCACCGCGCCGACGAAGGCGGTGATCTCCTGCATATCGAGCCTCGCCTCCATGCGCCGCAAAGCATCGGCGCGCGGCACCCCGGCGCGCAGATCGCGCACCACCATATAGAACTCATGCCGCAACGCACCCAAGGGCCCCTTTTCCATCGATTGCTTGATGGCACCCGTCAGATTGAGACCGGCTTCCACCCCCAGGGTGATGAAATCCAGATAGACCGGCAAGGACTTGAGCACTTCCTTGCGCCGTTTCTTGCGTACATCGGACAGCCACAGCAGCGGATAGAAATAGCCCACCACGCCGACGATCAAGGCCCAGTGGTAGGCCGTGGCATGCAGGGCGGCAATGCAGAACAAGGTCAGCCCGGCCGCGGCACCCGCCGAAAACAGGCGCAAGGCATAGTACTGTTCGGCGCTCATCAGGTAACCCACGCCGGTTTCACGCAGCGATTTGTGCGCCCGTTCCAGCAGGTCGGGCGGGAAGCGCGCGGTAAAGTGGTACTCGATGAAATTGATCACCGGCCAGATCAGCTTGAGCATGGGCGGCAAGGAGTCCATATAGGCTCTATCCTCGTCCGGCACCTCGCGCTTGAGCTGCGACATGCTGTAGAACAGCAGCAGGATGCTGACGCCTACCAGCGAGCCGATCAGGAGTCCGATTAGGGTCGTCATACGTCTATGGTCGTGATCTTGCGGATAAACCAGTAGCCGACCGCTTCCATCAGGAAGATCACCGTCAGCGTGCCATAGCCTATCCAGGTGTTGAACAAAGGGGCCATCGCGGTGGGCTCGATGGCCCGTAGCGCGACTATCATCAGCAGCGGCAGGCCGGTCATGATCACGCCCTGCGCCTTGCCCTGCGCGGTCAGGCTGCGGATCTTGCCCTCCATGATGGCTTTCTGCCGCAGCGTGGAGGCCAGCGACTCCAGGATCTCGGCCAGATTGCCGCCCACCTCCTTGGAGATGCGCATGGCCGACACCACCAGCTGGAAATCCTGCTGCGGATTACGCTTTTCCATGTTCTGCAGCGCCGTGTCGAAATCCACACCCAAGCGCTGTTCCCGCATCATCAGATCGAACTCCTGGCTGACCGGCGGCTTGGATTCCTTGACCATGGACTCCAGGGACACATTCAGGCTGGCGCCGGCCCGCATGGCGCCCGACACCATCAGCAAGGCATCCGGCAACTGCTGCTCCAGCCGCTTGAGCCGGCGGCGCGCCAGAAATCCGACATACCATTTGGGCAGGAACACCGAACCCACCAGGGTAAAGATGGCGAAGATGGGATTGTCGGTCAGCAGCCACACCAGCGGCGGCAGGATGCAGGTGACCGCCACGTTGTAGCGGAACATCTTCTGCGGATCGAGGAAGATGAACATATCGGCCAGCGTGGTGGCGGCCGTACGCTCGTAGCTGGCCCGCTGGCGGCTAAGATAGTTCTGCAAGGCCTTGAAGATCAGCCAGGCAGTGATCAGGGCGAACAGGAAGATCAGCCCGAGCAGCAGTCCGTAGGTCACCGTCGTCCCTCCGAGCCCTGAAAGATGCTGAGATCGACATCCAGGCCGCGTGCCGCCAGGTCCTGGTAGAAGTCCGGTACCGCGCCGGTGGCGATATGGCGGCCCTTGACCTTGCCGTCGGCGCCGAAGCCCTCCTGCTTGTACAGGAAGATATCCTGCAACTGGATCATATCGCCCTCCATGCCGGTGATCTCGGTGACATGGGTGACCTTGCGCGAGCCGCAGGAGAAACGGTTCTGCTGCACGATAAAGCGGACCGCCGAGGAGATCTGCTCGCGTATGGCCCGGATGGGCAAGTCCAGCCCGGCCATCATCACCATCACTTCGACCCGGGCCAGGCAATCGCGGGGCGTATTGGCGTGGGCGGTGGTGAGCGAACCGTCGTGGCCGGTGTTCATGGCGGTCAGCATATCCAGCGCCTCGCCGCCCCGGCACTCGCCCACCACGATGCGGTCGGGCCGCATGCGCAGGCAGTTCTTCACCAGGTCGCGGATCGGTACGGCGCCCTTCCCTTCCGCATTGGCCGGCCGCGACTCCAGTCCGACCAGGTTCGGTTGGGATAATTTCAGCTCGGCGGCGTCCTCGACCGTGACGATGCGTTCATCGTCGGGGATATAGTTCGATAGCACATTGAGCAAGGTGGTCTTGCCCGAACCGGTACCGCCGGAAATGATGATATTGGACTTCTGCTCCACGATGGTCCGCAGAAAGGCCAGCATGGTGGCCGTCATGGAGCCGAACTTGATCAGGTCCTCGCCGTGCAGCTTGCTCTTGGCGAATTTGCGAATGGTGATATTGGCGCCCTTGAGCGCCAGCGGCGGAATCACCGCATTGACCCGCGAACCGTCCTTGAGGCGGGCGTCCACCATGGGCGACGATTCATCGATGCGCCGTCCCAAGGGCGTCACGATGCGCTCGATGGCGCTGATCACGGCCTGGTCCGAGGTAAAGGTAATGCCCGACTTCATCAAGCGGCCGCGCCGCTCGATAAAGATCTCGTCAAAGCGGTTGACCATGATTTCGGTCACCGCATCGTCGGCCAGCAGATCTTCCAGCGGCCCCAATCCCACTACCTCGTCCTGCACCTGCTTGACCAGGAGGGCGCGGTCGAAATCGGCCGGGATGGTCTTGTCGTGGCGAACGATCTCTTCCAGCATCACCCCGGTGTTGCGGCGCAGCTCGTCCTCGCTTTGACTGGCGACATCGATACGGCGCAGGTCCATCTGTTTGATCAGCTCGGTATGGGTGCGTTTGAGCAAGCCTATCCATACCTGTTGGCGGGCCACGTCGACCGGCACCGCCACCTCGCTTTCGGACGCCGTCGCGACCGCCACGGCCGCTTCGACCGGTGCCGTAGCGACTGGCTCGGCAGCGGCCGGCGCGGCATCGACCGGCGCGGCATATACCGGTGCCGGGGGCGGCGGGCTGGCGGCCTCCAGATCCAGCACCTGCAATTGGTAGCCGCAGATATGGATGCGCTCGCCCGGCTTGAGCGGGCCATACAGGCTCACCGGCCGGCCTTCGACCTCGGTGGCGCCCTTGGGGTCCAGATTCTCCACATGCACGCCATCGGCGCGGCGATGGATGGCGGCGTGCCGCTTGGCGATCGACCAACCCTGCAAAATGATCAGGTTCTCGTCGCTCTTGCCGATGGTGCAACTGTCTATCGTGCATTCGACGATAGTTTCAGCCCCGCGGGGGGTGGTTACCGAAACGCTCAGCATGGGAACACTCTGCCTGGAAAAGTATCGTGGGCTGCCAACAAGTCCAACCTATGGATACACTGACTCTAATGCGCTAACGAGCGAAAGCGAGGCTCCCTCGCGGCGGCGAGGGCGGGGGGAGTGGGATAAAACAGCGAGGGAATCGTTGATTTATCACGGTCCGCCCGCACCCGGCTGTGCGTAGTTGTTGGCGCGTTAGCGCCGTACAACTACGGCCTACCCTTTACGGGTATTGCCGGGTGATGAGCCGCAGCTTGAGTACGCGCAATATTTCAGTGCGTCCCTATGCTCCCCCACCCTTCAATCCAAAATATCCGACTTGCCCAGGCTGCGTTCGAACCGCTCCCGGATACCGTCGCTTTTTTCTATCCGCTCGCGGTTGATGGTGGAGTTGGGGTCCACCACCGTCGGCGTGACCAGGATCACCAGGTCGGTGCGGTTGTTACGGAAACCCTCGGAACGGAACAACGATCCCAGTATAGGCAGCGATCCCAGCCCCGGCACCCGGGTCAGGTCCTTGGACATCTCGCTGTTGACCAATCCCGACATGGCCATGGTCTGGCCGGTCTTGACATTGATATCGGTGCTGCTGTGGCGCACCAGCAAGCCGGGCACGCCGTCCACCGCCGATGAGCTGTCCAGCGTGCTGATCTCGGTATCGATGGCGGCCGAGACATTGCCCGCATCGTCGGCGACCGGCTTGATATTAAGCTTGATGCCGTAGTCCTTGAATTCGATCGAGGCCACCCCTTGCGAGGACATCAGCTTGACCGGGAACTGGCCGCCGGCCAGGAACTTGGCTTCGCCGCCGGATCGGGCCGATAGCTCCGGCTCGGCGATCACGAAGGCGTCGCCGTTGTTCTTGGCGATATTGATGGTGGTATTGATCAGCGAGGAAATTCCCAGGTAGGTACGCAAGCCCCGATTGCCGGTGGCGATTGGCAGCACGCCCTTGATGGGCGCCTGCAGGCCGGTGGTGTTCTCCGAACCCCAGTTGCCGAGAAAACCCACTGAGGGACCGGCGATGGAACCGGGCCACTGCACGCCGAGCGTCTCCAGCAGCGAGCGCTTCATCTCGATGACCTGCACCTTCATATAGATCATCTTCTTCATCGCCACGTCTTCCGGCGCCACCAGGCTCACCACCTGGGGATAGAGCTTGGCCACCATGGCGATGCGGTCCAGATCCAGCTTGCTGGCGGTGCCGGATACCACCACATTGCCGCCCACGCGGGTCAGCTTGATGCCGGCGACGTCCTTGAGCATGGTGCCGGCGGCGGCGAACGCCCCTTCGGCATCGTGCGGACTGACCCGTACGATGTACTGGCGGCGCGGCCCCTTGGCCGACCACAGCATCAGCGAGGTATCGCCGATCTGCTCGGCCAACAGCAGCAGTTCGCCGCCTTCCAGGGCCTTGGTGCTGATGATGCTGCCATTGCCGATGGCGATACGGTCGAGCTTGCCGGCGGGAATGGTCTTCAATTCGCCGACGAACATCTTGATTTCCACCGTCGCGGGCGCCGCTACGGCGGTTTCGCCCAGCGGGGCGGGGGCCGCCGGCTTTGTCACGGTCGGGGCAGCCTGGCCAAACAGGCTAGCCAGGCTGAGGATAAGGGTAGGGGTAAGGGCGGGCTTGACTAGCGGCTTGAGCATGGCTGGGCTTTCCGTCCTATTTCGGTGCAGGCGTACTGAGCGGCACACCGGCCGCGGCGGCATAGGGCATGACATTGGCGGGCACGCTGAGCGGCGCACCCAGCGGCGAGGGCGCACCGGCCGGCGGCGCGGTGAGCCCCCCATACCCGGGCGGCAAGGCCACATTCAGGCTGGGTGTAACGCCGCCGCTGCCTTTGCCGCCGATGATGTACTCGATATAAGCGTTCACATCGCCCGGATCGACCGGTTCCTTGACAATGCTGGCCTTGGCCGCCATGGCATTGGCCTTGGCGGCCGCCTGGCTGCGCGCGGCGATACTACGCATCAGGCTGCCGGCGCTGTCGGTATCGTATTCCGCGGCAGGATCGTTGCGGGCCACCGCATCCTTCTCGTTACGCAATACCACTCTGAGCTTGCCCATTTCCTGCGCCATCACCAGGCTCATGGCCTGGCCCGGATTGACTTCCAGGGTGTAGGTGCTATAGGTCGAGCGCTGTACCGGACCGTCGCCGGCCGGCGCGTCGTGCACCACTTTCTGGCCGGTCGCCAGGATCTTGACCCCCAGCATAAAGGGCACCACCACTTTGCTATCCTTGGCGGCCGCCGCCGGATTGTTCGGTTCGCTGGGAGCGACCTGGTTCATGACCAGCATCAGGTCGATCTGGTTGCCTGGTTGCACCATGTGGGCGATCGAGTTGAGTTCGTCGGTTTCTATCGTCATGGCGCGGGTGCCGGGCTTGAGCGAGCCGGCGAAGTCGGCGTAGATGGGCCGTAGATCACCACGCAGCAATGGCCGACCCTGGCGAACCGGCCGTATCAGCGCCTGGCCTTGGTAGCTATCGAATTGCTCGACCGTGATGGTGTCGTCGTAGATCAGCTCGCCCGATACCTGGCGCTCGGCCACCATTTCCATATCGATGGCCGTGCCTGGCGGCAGGTTTTCGCGCGGCACCACCACGGCGACGGTCGGGCCCTTGCCGCGGACTTTCGCCTCGATCTCGCTCTGCAGGCTACGTTCCTGCAATTTCAGGTACTGGACCGTGAGGAACATGGCGAACAGGCCGAGCACGATGGCAGCGGCCAGCATTGCCCAGGTGCGGTTGACGTTGCCGAATTTGAGCTTCATGACGGGAAGGCATCCTGGTCAGGCGGATTGATCGAATAAGGCCGTTTTTCTTTGAATCGGTGCGTCCCTTTACTGCGTCCAACTGACACTGACTTCCGACACCGGCCATTTCGGATTGGTCAGATTAGGGCATTTATCGAGCGTGACCGAGCCGGCCACCGGTCCGACCGACTCACCGTAGGTATTGATGCAATCGGGTACCTGGGCGATCGCCATGGCGTAGCTGTAATCGGTGAAATAGTCGCGGATCGCCTTGTTCAGGGTATCCACATTGCCGGCGAGGGCGAACGCGCCGGTAAAGGCCGCGATGACCACCAGATACTCGACGCTGGACTGCCCGTGGCAGCGCGAGCACTCAAATAGGCGCATCTTCATCTCCTTGCATCTCTCCCTTGCCCTGTGCCGTGCCAGGCTGGCCGCTGCGTTCACGGCTTGTCCATGTAATTGAATAGCACATAGGTACGCCCCTCGCTGCGGCTAATGGTCAGCATGGCCAGATTGGGCGGGCGTTGCAGGTCAAAAACGATGCCCGGGCCCCGCTTTGTGTTGAGCCGCCGTTCGGTCGCGATATTCCAACCCTGTGCCATCAGGTTGTTGCGGTAGAAAATGGCATTGCTCTCCATGGTCAGGGCATTGCTGAGAAATACGGTCCGGCCATTGCGGATTGCATCTTCATGCTGGATATCGTTGATCAGCTGGCTACCGCCCGGCATGGGAAAAGCCGAGGGCTGGCGCACCGACCCATTATCGGCATCGCTGATGCTGAGAAAGCCGCTGGCGCCCCGGCCGGCCGGCTTGACCTGGAAGGTGTAGAAGCAATGGGCACGCGCGGTGGCAATGGCCTGCCAGGCGCCGACGGGGTACTCCGTCACCTCGCCGCCCGCCGACCACACCCGCCGGTAATGCGCCAGCAAAGCGGCCGGCGCCTGGGGACTGTCGATCTGCATCACGGCCATCGGTACGCCATTGATCAGCATGCGCTGGGCGACCAGGCTCAGGCGCGCCTCGGGCGGCGCGGCGAATTCCGGGCACTCGGATGCGAGTGGCAGCAGCGGGCAGCAAAGCAGGGACAGCGCTGCGAGGCGTCTCATTGCAACCTATCCGGCGGGACTTCATCCGGCACGATCTTGCCGACTTCCAACTTGCGCGGCGACAGCTCGGGCGCCCAGATGGAGAACACCGTCTGCACTACTTCGATAATGGAAATCGTGCCGATGGTGGGAATGCTGACTTCGGTTGCCAGCAGGGAAAGCGGCGTCAGGCCCTTTACCTGTTGCAACACGCTGGTCTTGTCGTCGGCATTCGGCCCGTCCGCCGACCAACCGTTGCCCAGCACGACCAGCTTCTCGCGCATCGGCTGGCTCGCCAGGGCGGTGTCGACCAGATAGGACTGCCGGCTGAAATTACTGGGGCTCAGCGTCACCGTCGCGGTGTACTTGCCGCCCATCTCCAGGGTAAAGGGACCCAGGATGGAGGCCAGCGTGGCCACCGGCATCAACACTCGATTGATGGTGCCGGGCGCGCAGTCATAGCCCAGCATGGCCGAGCTGAAATCACCGGCCGGATCGCAGGTCTGGCCGGCCGTCCCTTGCACCTGGCCATAGGCGATCAAGCTTTGCCCCTTGCGGTCCTGCCACAGCAGCTTGCGCTTGCCGGCGCGGAAATCCCCGGCGTTCTTGTCGCTGCTGCTGAAGTTGCTGGTGGCACTATTGCTGGACAAGATGCGGGTGGCCACCTCGGCCTTGATCTGATTGTCGTTCTTCTCGTTCGCCACCCAGGCATTGGTGAAGGAACCCCAGCCGATTTCACTGGCGGACGGACCGCCGAAATAGATGGTCCGCTCCCATGCCGCGTAACGGGCGGCTTGGACGGCGTGGCTGCGGATGTCCAGATATTTGGCAAGGGTGGGCAGGGCCAGGAATAAGGGCACCAGGACCATGCTGGCGGCGATCATGGTTTCCAACATGGCCTGGCCGTGTTGACGGCGCATCGGAAGGCGTTTCATAGCAGTTGCAACATCATCGAGGCATACTTTTCCAGGAAGCTGTTCGGGGCCAGCCGTGTCTGCCAGTAAGGGTTGTACAGGCTACCCAGTTCGACCTTGTTGTCCTCGCGCTTCCAATCGGCGCGCAATTTGTTGGGCCGTGCGAAATAGGCCTGCGCACTGGCCAGCGCCCGCATGCTGTCATCCCCGCCGGGATTGCCGTTCACCATGCTGAAGCGGCCTCCGCTGAACTTGTTGGAACTGGGCACCGTGCTGGCCTTGCGCTCCACTTCGATCAACAGGGTGGGGCCGACCAGATTGTCCTTGGAGGGGTCGCGGATATCGAAATAGGGCCGCAAGCCCTGCCCGCCCAGCGTGGTTCCTGCCCCCTGCGGCCGCTGGCGCTGTGCCGGCATGGCGGTCATAAAGCCGTTGTAGACACCGCCATAGGCTTCGTCGGCCGGCGTGCTGAAATTATTATTGGTCGCCAGCGCGCCCGCACCGCTGATCTGCACCCCCGCCTGGGCGGACCCCCAGCCCATGGGCATGGTGGGGATCACGATGGGAATGGGGATGGGGATCCCCAGGATCGAAATCCAGAAAATGGCCGCGCCGGTGAAGCCGGTGGCATCCAGGGCCGTCCAGGTCTTCTTGGAATGGCCCTTGGTACTGCCGCCGGCCGTCACCGATTTCAATTCCGTGCCGCCGCGATGCCATAGCCACATCAGAAAGGCGCCGTTCTGGTACGGAATAAAGCGGGTCGGATCGATGACGAACGGGTTCGGCGTAATGTAGAAGACCTCGGGCGCGCCGTCGTACCAGCCGTTGCGGGTACTGCGGTCGCGCGAGAAGTCGTCCAGCGAATTCATGGTGACCTGGGCAAACCGGTCGGGCGTCGCATCGGTGGCGCTGCCGCAGCCTTTCTCGGCACAGTCGCCAAACTTGCTGGCGGCGGGCTTGGTATTGGGGTCCTTGCGCTCGGTAAAGCGCAGCCAGTTGTAGAGCGATACCGCCGTGGCGGCCCAGCCACCCACGGTCAGGCTGGCTTCGGGATCATTCATCTGCAGGATATTATGGCGCGGGTCCAGGGTGAGCATATCGCCCACCGCCGTACCGGCCATGAAACTGGTGTCCATGCCCAGCTTGTCCAGCAGGCCGGTGCCGCCACCGGGATCGACCAGGTTCATACCCAGCGTTTGCGCCATGGTCAGGGCGGTACCGTAGTGGTAGACCAGCTGTGCGGTATCGAGGGCCAGGTTGATGCCATCCAGCAGTTTGGCCAAAACCGGCCCGCTGGCATTCATCGCGCTCTGGAAACCCTTGGAGATATTCTTGTTGAGGTTCCAGGGCGTATTCCACATCCAATTGGCCAAGGGGCCACCCAAGGCCGTCAGCATACGCGGCACCCAGGTGAATTCGCTGGTGTAGGTCTTGTTGAAATTGCGCGACCACGAGGTCAGGCCAACCACCTGGGCGGTGGCGACTTCATTGGCGACCATGGCGCGATTGGTATAGGCGGAGAAATTGTAGTCGCGTGCCTGGGCCTGCACGGCACTGTACACAGCCGCGTCCGCGGCGTTCTGCAAACGCATCTTGCCGAGGGTCTGCTGTCCCACATTGAAGGTGGACAGCAGGACCAGGATAACGACGGCCAGCGTAATCAGGGAGAAGACCAGCGCCTGGCCGCTCTGCCCTTTCGCTGGCCTAAAACCGGATTGCGCCTGCCAGTCCATTCCGAGCGCTCCGGATTCGCTGTTTGGGAGGGTGGCTAGTTACCGTAGCTGCCCATGCCCTTGGCCTTGGTGCCCTGGCTGCGGGCGCTGCTGGCCGACGCGGTCGCCGCGCTGCGGGCCGCGGCCGCGCCCGAGGTATCGCCCGATACTTCGCTGGCCAGGCCGGACACCTGGTTACGGATGGTCTGGCCGAAGAAACTGTAGACCCCAATGGCCGCCACCGCGATCAGCGCCACGATGATGATGTATTCCGTCATGCCTTGGCCGGACTGGCGGCGGGGTAGCTGCCGCATGGCTTGGCGCAGCGTGTCGATCTTTTTCATGACTGGCTCCTGGATTCATAAATAGGCGGCAATCCTTGCGGATAATGGGCTGCGCAATACTGTTCAACCGATCTCGGCAATTCCGCCACGCTGAGGGATAGACCCCGCCCAGGGGAAAGTCAAATGCCGGCCGCCTTGACTGTGGCGTCCCGCCACCTAGTCTGTATAGACGATTAATCCATTCCGCACCAAGGGACCGCCATGCGCTTTGCCCCGCTATTGCTTCTGATAACCGCCCTCTACAGCCAGGCCGACTTCCAGGCTGCCCGCGAAGCCTATCAAGCGGGCGAATTCGCCAAGGCGGCCAAAGGCTTTACCGAAGCGGCCAACCAAGGCGATGTGCGCGCCCAGGCCGAACTGGGCCAGATGTACGAACGGGGCGAAGGGGTTCAGGCCGACTATGGCCGTGCCCTGTCCTGGTATCGCAAGGCTGCCGACAAGGCTTATCTGCCGGCGCAGGTCTCGCTCGGTTACCTGTATGAGCGGGGACTGGGCATCGCACGGGACTATGGCCAGGCGATGCAGTGGTATCGCAAGGCCGCCGACAAGGGCTCGGCCTTGGGGCAGAACAATATCGGCTACCTGTACGAAAACGGCTGGGGTGTTAAACAGGATTTTGCCCAGGCGGTCGAGTGGTACCGCAAGGCCGTGGACCAGGGCTTGCCCTTGGCGCAGACCAATCTGGGCTTTCTCTACGCCGAAGGGCGCGGGGTGCCGAAGGATGACGCCCAGGCGGTACTGCTGTACCGCAAGGCCGCCGACACCGGCTTTGCCCAGGCCGAGAACAATCTGGGCTATATGTACGCCAGCGGACGCGGCCTGAAGCAGGATCTACAGGAAGCCCGCAGCTGGTACGGCAAAGCGGCGGCCGACGGCAATGGCCAGGCCATGGTCAACCTGGCCCTGCTCTACCAGAATGGCCGTGGCGTGCCGCAGGACAGCGGCAAGGCGGTCGAATGGCTGAACAAGGCCGCCACCGCCAATTACCGCCCGGCCATTCAACGCCTGGCCAAGCTTTACCGCGAAGGTGCTTGGGGATTGAAGGTCGATGAAGTGGCGGCGGCGGGCTGGGAAAGCAAGCTTAATTGAGTGAATTGACGGTCCTGGCGGGGCCAGGACCGTCATCCGCTGTGCCTGGATCCTTACTGTAGCGCGCAACTCGGAGTTTGAGCCGGGGGCAAGACAACTTCGGGAGCGCGTTCTTCTATCGCCGGTATGACTTCCCGCGGTGACTGCGCCATCCATTGTGCTTTGATCTTCCCAACCGTTGCGGCAAGGTGATCCTTGCAAATCTCCAAGGCTTGCCCGTAAGCCTGCCCAGCTTCTTCCCACTCAGCTTTTTCAGCATGGCGACGGGCTTGATCGACAAGCTCGTCGGCGGCCTGGATTTTCACATCTGCCTCGGCGAGGCAAGCCATGATTTCCTCGCTTTGTCCTTCGTACCGCGCCAGCTCCGATGCTTGCCGGAACAACTCGCCAGCCTCTTTGCATTGACCTTCTTCGAGCCGCTTCTTCCCCTCTTCGAAGGGATGGCTGGTGCGGTGTAGCCTCTGCAGCAGCATTTCTTGTTCGCAAGCAACGAGGTCAAGCAGTTCATTTGTGTCTCGGTCGGGCAGCGGATCGGCAATCCGCATATCCGCTTCTTCCACACCTGGCAGGTCTGCATCCAATTTGAGTTTTTCCAAAGGGCAAGGACGTTTTTTCACCATTTCGCATAAAGCCTTGCAGCCGACCGCGCCCATGGTCTGGTTGCCGGTCAGATCCAGGATCTTGATATTGCGGTTAAGTGCTAGCCCGGCCAGCAAGTCGCGAACATCATCGGGCCCAAGATTGCAATTCCTCAAATCCAATGACACAACCGAATCGTTTTCCGCCAGTCTTTTGCCCAGCTCCAGCGCTTCTCCCGCTCGAAAGTGATAAGCACTGAGATCGAGACAGCTGGAATCGGCATTATTTTGCTTCAATTGCGCGATCGCCAGATTTAACCGGGAGGGCTTGCCAGCCAGCGGCGGCGGTGGGGGAAGGGAAGACCATATTTCGCACGCATTGGATAGATGCATATTTCTCTTCCTTTTACTTTATCGAAAGTTTATTAACGTACAATTTATTAAATAAATAGCGCTTACGGCTTTGCCGCATGATGAATTAACGGTCCGGGTGAAGCCCGGACCGCCAGACCGTTACGCGGTGATTCCTACTGTACAGCGCAAGGCGAAGCCAGGGTTTGGCGTGATACCATTTCGAGCGCGGCGGCTTCTCTCTGCGCCGCGGCTTCCTTTGCTGCTTCGCTTGCTGCTTGTTCAACCGCAAATGCCGCCAGGTTTGCCTTCAACGCCACCTCCCTTTCTGCCCTGATATTCCCTTTCCTCGCCTCGGGGTGATCCTTGCAAATCGCCAAGGCCTGCTTATAGGCCTGCGTCGCTTCTTCCCAATTTGCCTGCTCAACATGGTGGCGAGCATCTTCAACATGCACATCGGCAGCCTGTATCTTCCGCTCTGCCGCTTCGCGCAAAACCGGGATTCCTTCGAACCGCTCACCGCCCATGTCGTCTGCCTGCCGGAACAAATCGCTAGCCTCTACACATCGCCCTGCCTTGAGTCGAGCTACCCCCACCTGTAAGGGATCATCGGTACTATGCAGCCTTTGCAGTACCTCCTCCTGCTCCTTGTCAAAGTATTTCCGCATACTCTCCACTTCGTCTTCGCATTGGGCACGGAGTACTTCTTCGACGGAGGAGGACTTTCCAGATCCTGCGTACACTTGATCGTCGATCCGCGTCGCGGTCACACCTGAATTAGCTGGATACGTATTATATAATTGCATATTTCTTTTCTTTACGAGGATTGAAAATTAATTAACATTGCATTAAACAATGCACTTGTCGCTTCACCATATGCCATTATCCAGGCACAAAATGATTAGGCCGGAATAACTGTACGGCAGCGCTTGGCGCAGCGCTGTCGTATTGATGCATGATTTATGGGAACCACTCACAAGCCATCCTCGATGGGACGGCACGGCGACGATCTAGCTTCGTACGGATGCCTCCAGGCAACGCTGCCGCCACATCTCCCGCAAGCGCGCTTCCAGGGCGCGGGTAAAGGGTTCGGCCTGCATCAGCGGCGAATGCGCCATCCGTTCGCGCAGATCCTGCCGCAGTGCCGCCAACCGAGCCGGTGCCGCCGCCATCCGCCGGCCGATGGCGATATAGTCTTCTTCCGATGCCGCGATCCAATCGTCCAGCGCCAGGCAATGCAAGGCGCTGGCGCCTCCCCTGCCCATCACCGAGGGACAGGCCAGGGTCAGTACCGGAACGCCCATCCAGAGCGAATGGCAGGTGGTGGTACCGCCGGTATAGGGAAAGACGTCCAGATTGATATCGATTTCGCCGTGCATCGATAGATAGTCGGCAAAGGTTTGGCGGTCGCGGATCACGATCCGCTCCTCGGCCACCCCCAGTGCGGCGAAGCGGGCGCGGGTTTCGGCGGCGATCCGGGAAAAACCCCGCGCCGCGATCAGCAGCCGCGCATCGGGCACCGCGCGCAGCAGCCCGGCCCACAGGGCGATCACGGCCGGGCCCACCTTGGCGGGATTATGCAAGGCGCCAAAGGTAGTGCCAGGCTGGCTTAGACAAGGCGCCGGCGCCACCGGCGGACTATCGGCCGGCGCTTGGTAGCACCACTGCGAATGCGGCATATGGATCAGTTGCTCGCTATGCAGCGGCTGCGCGAACGCAGTCGGACAAGCGGTGGCGTCGGTCAAGCGGTAGTCCATGGCTGCCAGGCCGGTGGTATTGAGATAACCCAGCCAGCTCACCTGCACGGGTGCGAGGCGCTTGGCCAGCAAGGGCAGGCTGTTGTTGCCGGTATGGCCCGCCAGGTCGATCAGGATATCGATGCGGTCCGCCAGGATGGCTGCCTCCAGGGCCTCGTCTTCCGCATCGTCGAATTCGCGCCAATCCGCGCAGCTGGCCTTCAGACGCAGCGTGGTTTCGCTATGGCGGTGCATCTGGGTGGAATAGGCATGGATCTGGTACCGGCTCGCATCATGCTCGCGCATCACCGGCTCGATAAAAAAGGCGACCGGATGAAAACGCAGGTCCGGCGAGACATAGCCGATGCGCAGGGGCCGTTCGGGATCGAAGGATTGCCGCCACTTGCGCGCCTGCGCTTGGGGAAATCGGGCCGCCTGCTTTATGTGAGCCTGATATAGCGCCTCCGGCGACAGCGCCGGGTCGTAGCAGAGCGTGAACAGCAGGTTGGATAGATAGGCCGGCTTATCCGACAATTCCGCTGCGCGGCGAAAATGCGCGATGCTTTCTTCCTGCATGGCCAATTCGGACAAGGCCAGGCCCAGGCCATTATGGGTGGAGGCGACTTCCTCCACCGCCAGCGCGGCACGGAAGTGCTGGACCGCCTTTTCCAGCTGGCCATCGCCGGCATAGCTGCCCGCCAGGTGGTAATGCAGTTGCGGCGAGCCGGGTGATTCAGCCAATAGCTGCTCGAAACGTTCGATGGCGAGTGGCCACATTTCCGCCTCGGCGGCGGAATGCGCCAGTCGCAGACGGGCTTCGGCCATATCGGGCGCCAGTTCCAGCACCTTTTGCAGGATGTCGATCGCGGCATGCGGGCAATGCCGGCATTGCAGGCAGCTGGCCAAGGCCAGCCAGATATCCGCCCGGGTAGGCGCTAGCCGGCTGGCCGCCTGCAGATACAGTTCCGCGCTCAGATAGCGCTCTGCGGCCAGCAGGCGGCGGCCGGCAGCGAATAGAAAGAGATGCAGGCCAACTCCGCGCAACAATGCTGCCCCCGCTTGCCTCATCCCAGCCCCCGCTTCCGGTCCCTTATCCGTCCGGCAGCTTAGCCGCTGCGTGGCCAGGATGCACGAACCGCTATCCGCTCGCGGCATTCGCACTACACTGACGAACGAGGGACGTTGCGCGGCTTGCGAATGTATCCGATGCTTCGCTCCGGCATTGTTCCCGACGGGGTTCGCCAAGACATGCTGCATATCAATCCGGAACTACTGAGCAACTCCAGCCAGTCCGCCTACGGACGGGCATTCGAGCAAGGCTATCGTGGGCTGCGCTTCGAAGGCGCCCTGGAGCAGGAATTCCAGCGCTTCTATCTGAGCACCCATCTGGTGCGCCTGCGCTGGGCCGGCTTTCTGGCGATTACCTTGTTCGGCCTGTTCGTGCTGGTCGATGTCTTTACCCTACCCCTCTACGTGTCGCAATGGACGGCAAGCATACGGCTGGGTCTGATCATCCCCGCTTTCGGCGTGGGGCTATGGATCAGTTACCGCAGCGAATGGCACCACCATCTGCAGCTGTCGGTATTTATCGCTGCATTGATCACCGGCCTGGGTACCGTGGGGGTGATTGCGGTCGCGCTGGCACAGAACTATCCCATTCCTTACGAAGGCATCCTGCTGGTCGCGCTGTTCATCTACTTTATCGCCTGCCTGCAATGGTGGCGTGCCTTGCTGGCCAATCTCGTGACGGTGCTGGCCTTCGTGATCATGGAAGCCCTTTGCCAGACCGACCCTTCGCAGCGGCTTTACCAGATCATCTTTATGTTTACCGCCAATGCGGTGGGCGCGACCGGCAGTTATTTTCTCGAATACAGCACCCGCACCACCTTCCTGGTGCACGCCCTGCTCAATGAGCTGGCCGAACGCGACGGCCTGACCGGCCTGTATAACCGGCGTACGCTGAACAACCACCTGGACAAGGTATGGCGACAAGCCATCCGCGATGGCCGCCAACTGGCCCTGGCCATGATCGATGTCGATTACTTCAAGCGCTACAACGACCACTATGGCCATGCCGAAGGCGACCGCGTGCTGAGACAGGTGGCCGACGTCATTGCAGGCCAGGCTCGCAGGCCGCTGGACCTTGCCGCCCGCTACGGCGGCGAGGAATTCGCCCTGGTCTGGTACCAGCCCACCGCCAGCGAGCTGGCGCCCATGGGCGAGCAACTCAGGGAAGCCATCGCCGACCTATGCCTGCCGCATGCAGGCAGCGAAACCGGCCGGCTCAGCGTCAGTATCGGCATCGCCCTGTTGCGCCCCTCGGGGGAACAACATGCCGAAACCTTGCTACGCGCGGCGGATACGGCTCTGTACGAAGCCAAGCAGGCGGGGCGCGACCGGGTCGTGGTGGTGGGGACGATTTAAGGAAAACGGCGGTACCGGACGATACGCTTGGCTATCCTGTGCATCGCCGTACGCGGGCGGATGGTCAGGAGGCGGTTCGGATGAGGGCGGCTGGAGGAAGGGGCGATCGGCGCAGAGTGACCACATAAAAGGAATACCTCGGTCATTTAGAATATGGAATGTTCAACCTTAGGGATAAAGCGGTCCGAATCGCTATTCCGTTCCTGCCTGAATTTTCCGTAAACCAACGCATCTATATAAGCGACTTGAGAGTGCATGGAGTTCAGGTTTTTGCCTGATTGGCAGGTGAAGGCGCTAAGCGTTAAAAAGTCAGGCGCACATTTGGTATCGCCCTGACAACCCATTAACGTCCGCCTTCCACACACTGCCGCCATGAGCACCTCGACCCCGCACGATGCGCTGTTCAAGAATTTTTTGACCGATCCCAATACGGCGCGAGATTTCCTGAAGGTGCATTTGCCGCCTGCGCTGCGCGACCGGTGTGATTTGAGTACGCTGCGATTGGAATCCAGCTCCTTTATCGAGCCGGATTTGTGTGCCTTCTACTCGGATATCCTGTATTCGGTCGAAACCGCCGGCCAGGATGGGTATATCTACGTGTTGATCGAGCACCAATCGACGGCGGAAAGGCACATGGCTTTCCGGCTGATGCGTTATTGCATTGCCGCGATGCATAACCATCTGAAACAAGGCAATGATCGCCTGCCCTTGGTGGTGCCGCTCCTGTTCTACCACGGCCGTGCCAGCCCTTACCCCTACAGCACCGACTGGTTCGAACTTTTCGATCAGCCCAAAACCGCCATCGAGCTTTATACCCGCCCCTTCCCGCTGGTCGATATCACGGTGATACCGGACGAAGAAATCCTCCAGCATAAGGGGATTGCCCTTTTAGAGCTGGTCCAGAAGCATATTCGCCAGCGTGATATGCTGCAATTTGTTGAGGAACTGATCTGGTTGATGCAGTCAAATCCATGTACCCCCGATCAACTGAGAAGCCTGCTGAATTACATCACGCAAGAAGGGGGTACCAGTCAGCCTCAAGTGTTGTTTGAAGCCTTGGCAAGTGGTGCGCCACAGTATGGGGAGTTTGTGATGATGACTATTGCTGAAATGTTTGAGCAGCGTAGCCTGGAACGCGAGCAGCGCGGTCTGGAGCAAGGTCTGGAGCAAGGTCTGGAGCTTGGTAGGCAAAAGCTGATACAAGTCGCTCGCGGGATGCTGGAGAAGGGTATGGACAAAGCCGCTGTGATGCAGCTAACCGGCATTGGCGAGTCGGATCTGGAGGAGTAAGCCACGATGGCCGGGTGTGGATTGCTTGGCGCTAAAGCGCCAACAACCACGCACCACCCGCAAGGAGTAGGCCGTGGTTGTAAGGCGCTAAAGCGCCAACAACCACGCACCCGGTACGGTTCGGTGCTTTAGGTCAGCGAGCGTTCATCAATGCCTTGCAGGTATCGAGCATACGATTGGAATAACCCCACTCGTTGTCGTACCAGGCCATCACCTTGACCAGCCGGTTATTGGTGACCTTGGTCTGGCTGGAGTCGAAGTTGCTGGACGCGCGATTGTGGTTGAAATCCACCGAAACCAGCGGCTTGGTCACGTAGCTGAGGATGCCGTCCTTGGAGGCTGCCGCGGCCGCTTCCAGGATGGCGTTGACTTCCTTGACGCTGGTATCGCGGCTGGCGCTGAAGACCAGGTCGACCAGCGAGACATTGATGGTCGGCACGCGTACCGCCAAGCCGTCCAGCTTGCCGGCCAGTTCCGGGATCACCAGGCCGATGGCGGCGGCAGCGCCGGTCTTGGTCGGAATCATGGACATGGTGGCCGAGCGGGCGCGGCGCAGGTCGCTGTGGTACAGATCGGTCAGCACCTGGTCATTGGTATAGCTGTGCACGGTGGTCATCAAGCCGGCTTCCATGCCCAGCGCGGCATGTAGCGGCGCCACCAGGGGCGCCAGGCAATTGGTGGTGCAGCTGGCGTTCGAAATGACCGTATGTTCCGCTTTCAACACCTGGTCATTGACGCCATAGACGATGGTGGCATCGACATCGTCGCCGCCCGGGGCGGAAATCACCACTTTCTTGGCGCCGGCGGCCAGGTGAGCACTGGCCTTGGCCTTGCTGGTGAACAGGCCGGTACATTCGAATACGACATCCACTCCCAGTTCGCGCCAGGGCAACTGGGCCGGATCGCGCACGCTCAGGTAGCGGATGCGGTCGCCGTTGACCAAGAGATGTTCACCCTCGTAGCCCACCTCGGCGGCGAACTTGCCATGCACGGTATCGTATTCGGTCAAATGGGCATTGACCTCGATTTCGCCCAGGTTATTGATGGCGACGATCTCGAATTCGTCACGGCGCTGATATTCGTACAAGCCCCGCAGCACATTGCGGCCGATGCGGCCATAACCGTTGATAGCGATACGTATGGTCATATTCTTTTCCTTTTACCTGGGTTGGGCGATGGGCATATCGCTGGGGGAGGCTAATGTCGTTAAACCTCTGTGGGTCTTTCTTATTGCATCGTAACGGTCCGTCTCATGGCACCTCGTGGCCCGAGGCGGCTTCCAACAACTCGAACCAGGCTTGCCGGTCCAAATCCAGCGCCTGGGCGGCCTGCAACTGCTTGATCCGGTCCAGCTTGCCCGAGCCGATCACCGGATGGATACCGGCCGGATGGCGCAGCAGCCAGGCGATGGCCAATTGCTCGGGGCTGGCATTCAATTCCGCCCCCAGGCGTGCAAGTACCGCGCCCAGGCCGCTGCTGGCCGGCGCTGCCGCCAGGCGGCCACCGCCCAAGGGCGACCAGGCCTGCGGCATCACGCGCCGTTGCTGGCACTGGTCCAGCGTGCCGTCGAACAGCGCGTCGGTGTGCAGCAAGGACAACTGGACCTGATTGGCGGCCAAAGGTTCTTCGAGGCGGCTTTGCAGCAGCTCGAACTGGCGCGGCAGGAAGTTCGATACGCCAAACCGCACCACTTTGCCGGACTGCTTGAGCTGGGCGAAAGCCGCGGCGACTTCGTCGGCATCCATCAGCGGGTCGGGACGGTGCAATAGCAGCAGGTCGAGCTTTTCCACGCCCATGGCGGACAGCGAGTTGTCCACCGAAGCGAGGATATGGGCCGTGCCGGTGTCGTAGTGCTTGACCCGGTGGGCGGGCCGATGGGCACTGCGCAGCGCGATGCCGCACTTGCTGATTACCCGGATACGCGAACGCAGGCCGGGCACGGTCTTCAGCGCCGCGCCGAACATGGCTTCGCACTGGTAGTCGTGGTAGATATCGGCCAGGTCGAAGGTGTCGATCCCCAGCTCCAGGCAAGCTTCCACCAGGTCGGCCACCTCGGCGGGCCGCATGCCCCAATCGCCGATGCGCCAGATGCCCATGATCAGGCGGGAAAATTCCTTGTCCACGCGGTGGTCCCCATCATTCCGATTGACGATCAATCCATTGCTTCCAGTAAAACCGTGCCGGCCGCTTGCAGCTTGACTCGGCCTGCGATGACCGTGACGCTTGCGCCACTATAGGCATCACGCAGCTTTTCGCCGTCGCGGAACACGTCCTGCACCGGAATCTCCACCGCACCGGTGGCAAAAGGCGCCGCCACCACACGGTCTTGTCCCAGGACCCGCGCGAAACTGTAGGGCATCTGGCTTAAGCGCTGATGACTGCCCCGTGCCAGCGCCACGTGACGGGCGCGGAAGCTGCCCAGCTTTTGCCAGTGGGCCAGCACGGCAAGGTCGGGACTGGCCCAGTTCATATCGGATCGGGTGGCCTGTTGGGGGTCGCCCGCGCTGGCCGGACCGGCCGGACGCGCGCTTTCGTCGCCATAGAATATCTGCACCCCGCCCGGCGCCAGCAAAAGCGCGCTGCCGGCCTGCATCAGGCGGTCGCGGCGATAGAGCCGGGTATCGTGGGAAGAGAGATAGGACAGCACATCGAAAGTGCGCCCGCCGGCCCTCCCCGCCGCCAGTGCGAGGGCGTATTCGCTGTACAGACGATCCAGTTCGGCCGGCTCGTCCAGTTTGCGGTCCTGCAGATCGAAATTGATCAGGCTGTCGAAGCCCTGCTGATAGTAGTCATCGCGCTCCACCCCATGCGGGAACACCTCGCCCACCATCCAGAACGGCGCGTCATCCACCTTCTTCCGAGGGTGGCGTGCCTTCCAGTCGGCCAAGGCCGCGTTGGAGGCCGTCTTGAGTGCCTGCCAGCTAGCCGGTTCAACGTGTTTGGCGGTATCGCAGCGGAAGCCGTCTATGCCGTATTCGCGTACCCAGTCGCTCAGCCAGCTGACCAGGTATTCGCGCACCGTGGCATTCGGCAAGGGTTTAGCGCGGCTATCGCTTTTGCCCGCCAGGAACGGGGGCAGGCCCACCGGCTGGGCGTTATCGGTCCGAAAGTCCGGCAGAAAAGCCAATTGCTTGCTGAAATCGTCACTGCCGCCTTCGCGGTAGCCCGCCAAACCGGCGCGAACCCAGTCGCCGCCCCACCACTGCGCCCAGCGCTGCTTGTCGGCGTTGTAGTCTATCCAGCCGTGGTAATCGGACAGCGTGTATTTTTGCGCCGCCTCCGGCCAGAGCACCGGAATGGACAATTGCGTGGCGGTCTCGATATCGAGATAGCCGGGATGATTCATGACGACATCGAACAACACCCGGATGCCTTGGGCGTGCGCGGTATCGACCATTTCGCGCAATTCTTCCGCCGTCCCCATATTGCGGTCCAGCACGGTGTAATCGAGGGCGAAATAACCGTGGTAGCCATAGTGCTTGAACTCGGCCTTGCCACCCTGCACCCAACCATGGATCTGTTCGTAGGGCGCGCTGATCCACAGCGCGTTCACGCCCAGGCGCTGAAAGTAGCCTTCCTTCAAGCGGCGGGTCAGGCCGGCCAGGTCGCCGCCGTGGAAGCTGCCGATCTCCTTATCGCCGTCCGGGCTTCGGCCATAGCTGCGGTCATTGGCCGGATTGCCGTTGAGAAAGCGATCGGTCAATACGAAATAGACGATGGGATTGGCAGCCATACCGGCCACGGGCGAGGTCTCGGCCGCGATGGGCGCGGCCGGGGCGACGGCTGGCCGGGGCATGCCCGCACAGCCGGATAAGCCAAGCAGCGCCACTGCCAGCAGCAAGGATTTGCACGCCATACCGCTTATCCCTTGACGCCACCGGCAGTGAGGCCGGCGGTCATCCAGCGCTGTGCCAGCAGGAAGACCAGGGAGATAGGCAAGCCGGACAGGATGGCGGCAGCAGCGAAGTCTCCCCACAGGTACTTCTGCTCATACAAGAACATCTTGATACCGACCGCGATAGTGAGTTGGTCCTGTTGCTTGAGCAGCACCGAGGCGATCGGATATTCGTTCACCCCCTGGATAAAGGCCAACAGGAACACCACCATCAGGATGGGCACGGCCATGGGCAGCAGGACGTGGCGGAAGGCCTGGAAAGGCGTGGCCCCATCGACCTTGGCGGCTTCCTCGATCTCCACCGGAATGGTGTCGAAATAGCCTTTGATGGTCCAGATATGCAGGGCGATACCGCCGGTATAGGCCAGGACCAGGCCGCCATGGCTATCCAGTCCCAACCAGGGCACATAGTTGCCCAGCTGATCGAAGATGGCATAGATGGCCACCAGGGCCAGGACGGTGGGAAACATCTGTATCAGCAGCAGGCCATTGACGAGCTGGGTCTTGAACACAAAGCGCATGCGGGCGAAGGCATAGGCGCAGGAGGTGGACAAGACCAGTCCGATCACGCCCGAAAGCGCGGCCACCTTGATGGAGTTCCACAACCACAGCAGTACCGGGAATTCCGGCTGGATCAGGCGGCCGTCCGGCGCCTGGTAGGCGATACCCAGGGCCAGCTTCCAATGCTCCAGGCTGATCTGGCTGGGAATCAGGTCGCCCGAGGCGAAATTGCCGGGGCGCAGGCTGATGGCCAGGATCATCAGGAAGGGGAACAGGATCAGGCCGATAAAGCAGATCAGGCCCAGATGGGCAGCCAGCACCCGCCAGCGGTGGGATTTGTCGAGAACGATAGCCATATAACAGTACTCCCCAGGCCGGCACCAAGCCGGCCTTCTTCAATAAAGCGGCAGCAGGCTAGTGCGCCCCGCCCTGGTTTGCCTTGGTCAGCCGCAGATTCAGTAGCGACAAGGCCGCCACCATCAAGAACACCACGGTGGAAATCGCCGCCGCCAAACCGAAGTTCTGGCCGGAATCCTGGAAGGCGATCCGGTAGGTGTAGGACACCAACAGATCGGTGGTACCGGCCGGCACCTTGGTATCGAGGAAGTCCGGCCGGCCATTGGTCAACAAGGCGATCAGCACGAAGTTGTTGAAATTGAAGGCAAAGGCCGAGATCAGCAGCGGCGTGATGGGCTTGACGATCAGGGGCAGCGTGATCTTGAGGAAATTGGTGACCGGACCGGCGCCGGCAATGGCCGAGGCCTCGTACAGATCGGCCGGAATGGCTTTGATCAGGCCCATGCTGAGCAACATCATATAGGGGAAGCCCAGCCAGGTATTGACGATCAAGAGCATCACCTTCGCCAGGAAAGGGTCGGTGAACCAGTGTGGCTTGATGCCCAGCAGCCCTTCCAGGATCAGGTTGATCTCGCCCGCGTTCTCGCTGAACAAGCCCTTGAACACCAGGATGGAAATAAAGCCCGGTACGGCATAGGGCAGGAACAGCAGTACGCTATAGATCTTGCGAAAGCGCAGCGCTTCCCAGCACATCAGCGCCGCCAGCACGAATCCGACGGAGAAGGCGAACAAGACGGTCAGCGCCGAGAACAGCACCGTCCAGCCGAAGATGCGCAGGAATGGATCGCTGAACGAGCTGTCGGTAAAGATCCGTTTGAAGTTGTCCCAGCCGACATTGACCTTGAAACCGGGCTGCAGCGCTTCGCCGCCGGCGGTTTCAAAAAAACCGGTCTGGAAATTCGGCTTGATCGACGTGCCGTCCTGCTGGTTCTTGAAGCTGCCGTCGGCACTTTCGACATAGAGTTTGCGCACGGGAGCGAACTCGCGCAGACCGGACGCGCTGGCCGACTGGCCGCCGGGCAGCTGTAGCGTCAGCTGTTTAAGGGCTTTCAGATGGGCGATCAGGGTGCGGGTATCGACCGGCTCGCTCAGGGGCGCGTCGCTGCTCTCCTGCCGCTTGGCGGGCACGCTCACCGCCAGGGGCTTGAGGGCCAGCGGGCCGGTGACGAAGACATCGCCCTTATCGTTCTCAAGACGCAGGCGGTAGCTCGGCCCATCGGCGTGCAGCGTGAAGGCATAGCTCTCGCCATCGACCACATAGCTTTCGTCCAGGAAATACTGGCGCGCACGCTCGAAGCTCAGCAGGTTTTTCGAGCTGTAGTTGCTGAAGCCTATGCCGAAGGTGTAGGCCAGCGGGAACAGCACGAACACAACCGCCGCCAGCAAGCCGGGGAATAGGTAGCGGAAGGCGTAGGCCTTGGCGGAACTGTAGACGAAGACCGCCACTCCCAGGATGGCCAGGCAGACCACCGCCAGCAGGGCTTGCCCCGCGAGGTAGATCTTGAAGGTGAGAAACAGCCCTGCCAACAGGACGAAGCCCGCGACCAGCAGCAATATCCAGTGTTCCAGCTTGCGCGTCATGCTCGTGTCTACTTTTTGAATTGAAACAATCTCCCGCCGCACCGAGGCGGCGGTAGGCTGTGGGCCGGAATCATCCGGCCCACGCCGGTACTAAAGCCCGTTCAGACGATCACTGGCCCTTGATGCGCTTGGCAGCGGCGTCCAGGCCATCCTTGGGCGACTGGCGTCCGCCGGTCACGTTCTGCAGGGCCGAAGCCATCGACGACCAGAAGCGGCCCATTTCCGGGTTGTTCGGCATGGGGTTGCCGGCCTGGGCCGAAGCCATGGTCGCCATGATATTGGCGTCGCCGGCCAGTTCCTTGAAGAAGGCCTTGCTGGCCGGCACGCCCAGCGGCACGTCGGCGTTGATGGTCTTCAGGCCGTTCAGCGACAGCAGGTGGTTTTCGATGAAATCGACCGCGATCTCCTTGTTCGGCGAGGCGCGGTTGACCATGCAACCCAGCACGCCGACAAAAGGAGCGGCCTTCTTGCCCGCCACGGTGGGGATAGCCGCCACGCCGAAGTTGATCTTGGCGTTCTTCAGGTTGTCCCACGACCACGGGCCGTTGATCATCATGGCGATATTGCCCTTGGCCATGCCCGCTTCCATCTCGGCGTAACCGGCGCCCTTGGGCATCGCACCGCTGTCGATCAGACCCTTCAGGGTTTCCACGCCCTTGAGCGCGCCGGCATTGTTGACGCCGGTGTCGGTGGCGTCATAGCTGCCATCGGCCTTCTGCTTGAATGGGTAGGCGCCACCGGCGGCCAGCAGCGGCCAGGTGAAGAAGGTATTGGTGTAATCCCACAGAATGGCCTTCTTGCCCTTGGCGGCCAGCTTCTTGTCCAGCGCGGCGATTTCCTCGAAGGTCTTGGGCGGATTCGGCACCAGGTCCTTGTTGTAGACCAGCGAGACCGCTTCGATGGCGATCGGGTAGCCCCAGGTCTTGCCACCCAGCGAGAAGGCCTTCCAGGCCAGCGGATCGATCTCTTCCTTGATTTTCTTCGACGGTGTGACCGGGCTCAGCAGGCCGGCTCCCACCCACTCGCCGGCGCGGTCGTGCGGCCAGCAGAAGATATCCGGGCCCTTGCCGGCCGAGGCGGCTTGCTGGAACTTGCCGGTGGCGTCCTCCGGGTGCTCGACCAATACGGCCACGCCGGATTTCTTGGCGAAATCCTCGCCCACCTGCTGGACACCCTTGTAGCCCTTGTCGCCATTGATCCACAGCAACAGCTTGCCGGCTTCCGCCGCGTGCGCCGTACCGAAGCTGGCGGCGATCACTGCGGCAATCATGGTTTTACAATTTACGGTCATGGTCACTCCATTCGTATTGTCGTTGAGGTAAAACCGGTTCGTTGACCGGCGTTTACGCTGCCGTGTGCCGCGCGAATGCGGCACCGGCCTCGTTAAACAAGTAACAGCGGTTGGCTGGCAGCTGGACGGTGATGGTTTCTCCCGCCTTGGCGGCATGGTCGGCATCGGCGCGCACCACCAGGTGCTCGGCAGCGCCCGCCACCTGCAGATACAGTACGGTCGCCTCGCCCAGGTGCTCGACCGCGATCAGTTGGCCGCTGATGGTATTGCCTTCGCCGCCGAAGCAGCCGTGTTCCGGACGGATACCGAGGGTGACGCGGGCACCCACCTGTCCGTCGCGCGCATCGACCGCGGCGCCGACCTGGCTGCCATCCGCCAATTGCACGGTGGCCAGTTGGTCGGTAGCACTCAGCAGCCGGCCTTCGATGAAGTTCATCTTGGGGGAGCCGATAAAACCCGCCACGAAAAGATTGCGCGGGTGGTGGTACAGCGCCAGCGGCGAGCCCACCTGCTCCACGTTGCCGGCATTGAGCACCACGATGCGGTCGGCCAGGGTCATGGCTTCGACCTGGTCATGGGTGACGTAGATCATGGTGGTATTCAGCTCGCGATGCAGCTTGGTGATCTCGATCCGCATCTGGACCCGCAAGGCGGCATCCAGATTGGACAGCGGTTCGTCGAACAGGAATACCTCGGGCTTGCGCACGATGGCGCGGCCAATGGCTACCCGCTGCCGCTGGCCACCGGACAGCGCCTTGGGCTTGCGTTCCAGCAAGGGCTCGATCTGCAGGATCTTGGCCGCCCTATCCACCGCCTGCTTGATCTCGGCCTTGCCGACGCCGGCCAGCTTCAAACCGAACGCCATGTTCTCCGCCACCGTCATATGGGGGTACAGCGCATAGCTCTGGAACACCATGGCCACGCCACGCTGCGAAGGGGGTACGTCATTGCAGCGCTTGCCCTTGATCATCAGATCGCCGGCACTGATATCTTCCAGGCCGGCGATGGTGCGCAGCAGCGTGGACTTGCCGCAGCCGGACGGGCCGACGAACACCACGAATTCCCCGTCGCGGATGTCGAGGTCGATGCCGTGCAGCGTTTCGATCTCGCCGAACGATTTGCGGATGCCGCGCATCACTACTTCGGACATGTTTCTCTGCTCCCTTGTTGGGTTCCAGCCTCCCGAGGGAGCCTGGTCAATTCTCGATACGGGCGAACAAGCCGCCAAAGCCATCCAGCGCCAGCTCGCCATCCGCCAAGCTACCGCCGCCCAGGCCATGGCCCGTCAGCAGCCGCGCCGACCGTAGCTTCCTGGGCAGCGTGAACGAAACGGGCCGAGCACCCAGGTTAAACGCGCATACCACCGTTTGCCCGTTCAGTTCGCGGGTAAACAGCAGCAGCGGCTCCGGGCAATCGATAAAGGCGATATCGCCGGTCTTGAGCACGTCCTGCTGCTTGCGCCAAGCCAGAAAGCCGCGGTAAAAATTGAGCGTCGAGTCCGCATCGCCTTCCTGGCTATCCACTGCCCGCGCCAGGTGCGCCTGCGGTACCGGCAGCCAGGGTTTGGCGCTGGAAAAACCGCCATGCGCCAACTCGCCCTGCCAGGGCATGGGTGTACGGCAGCCGTCGCGGCCCTTGAAGTCCGGCCAGAACGTGATGCCATAGGGGTCTTGCAGCTGTTCGAAGGGAATATCGGCCTCGCGCAGGGCCAGTTCCTCGCCCTGGTAGATGCACAGGCTGCCGCGCAGGCTGGCGGACATGGCCAGCAGCAGCTTGGCTCTTTGCGCATCCTCGGCCGGCACGCTGCCGGCCTGGTTCCAGCGGCTGAGCACCCGGGCAACATCGTGGTTGCCGATGGACCAGCAGCCCCAGCCGGCACCGCCGTCCTGCTTGCCGGTCTTTTTCAGCTGGGCCTCCAGCTCCTCGACCTGCTGGCGGATATAGGCGGCCGAGCCATCGCCGGTCAGCAGGTTGAAGCTGTAGGCCATATGCAGCTTGTCGCCGCCCGAAGTGTATTGCGCCATCAGCTTGAGCGAGTTGTCGTCGCCGACCTCCCCTACCGAAGCGGCGCCGTATTGATCGAGCAGCTGGCGCAGTTGCCGCAGGAAGTCGATGTTCTCGGCTTGCGATTTATCGTATTTGTGCGCTTGCAGACCGTAGGGGTTCTCGGCGCTGACGGTCTTGCTGTCGCGCGAACGGGCCGGCGGGTTGCGGCGCAACTTGGCATCGTGGAAATGGAAATTGCAGGCATCGAAGCGGAAGCCATCGACGCCGCGCTCCAGCCAGAAGCGAACCGTCGCCAGCATGGCGGCCTGCACGGCCGGGCTGTGGAAGTTCAGATCGGGTTGGCTGGAGAGAAAATTGTGCAGAAAGTATTGGCGCCGGCGGGATTCCCACTGCCAGGCCGAGCCGCCGAATACCGACAGCCAGTTATTGGGCGGGGTGCCGTCCGCTTGCGGGTCGGCCCAGACAAACCAGTCCGCCTTGGGATTGTCACGGCTGCTCCGGCTCTCGCGGAACCAGGCATGCTGGTCCGAACAATGGCTCAGGACCTGGTCGATGACGACCTTGAGGCCCAGCTCATGAGCCTTGGCGACCAATGCATCGAAGCCGGCCAGATCGCCGAACAGCGGATCGACGTCGCAATAGTCCGATACGTCATAGCCGAAATCCTTCATCGGCGATTTGAAGATGGGCGATATCCAGATCGCGTCGATGCCAAGGCTGGCCACGTAGGGCAGCTTTTCGCGGATGCCGGCCAGGTCGCCCACGCCGTCGCCATTGCTATCGGCAAAGCTGCGCGGGTAGATCTGGTAGATCACGCCGCCGCGCCACCAGTTCTGAGGGTGTTGTTGTGTCATGCCATTCGCCGGATTGAGTGCGCGACAAAACCGCCCGCCTCCGCGACAGGCGGAGACGAGCGAATTCGCTCTTTCAAGACTTTGCAGCCGGGCAGCCCAAGGGCTACCCGGCGTCAGCTTGGGGGACTAGCCGTGACGGCTTACCACCAGGCTTCCATCTGCACGCCGTAGGACGAGCCGCTGGTCTTGTTGGCATAGGCCGCAGCGCTGTCATGGCCACCGGCTACGCCGCCGGGGTATTTCTGCGTGGCGCCGCTCATCTGCGACAGGGCCGACTTCTGGGCCGCATCGTTCCACTTGGCATAGGTGTAGTAGGCACGCAAGACCGGGCGGGCCCAGAAGCTCTTGCCCATCGACAACTGCGGAGCGATGGTCAGCTTGCTGATGCGCTGGGTATCGCCGGCCGAGGGCTTGACGCTGGTGGTACCGGCTTCCAGGGCCAGGCTGTAGTTCTGGCTGAAGTGGTAGACCGGCCGGGCGATGGCGGTGAAGGTCTTGGCGGCCTTGGCATCCTTGTACTTCTCCTGGCCGTAGCCGAGGAAGACAGCGCCGTTCCAGTTGCTGTCCTTGGGTTCGAACACCAGGTGTTCGATCACGCGCCAGGACTTCTTGCTGTCACCGGTGAAGCCGGCGGACTGGTCGAGGTTGGCGGCATCCTTGGCATACTGGAATACCACGCTGTTGAAGCCACCCAGGTCGAACGGGTTGTCCTGGCTATGCGCCACGGTGAAACCGAAACCGTTCTTGCCGTCGGCCTTCTGGCCGGCGGCGTTCTTGGCGGCGTTCTTGCCCACCAGGTTCACGCCGAATTCCAGCGAACCGCCAGGATTGGCGGCGATGCCTTCGATACGGAAGTCGTGGTTGGTAACGGCCTTGACGTCATCGCCGTTATTGCGCATCAGCGCATAGGAGAATTTGCCGAAGCCCAGGTCGACATTCTCGATACCCGCGCCAGGGCCGGTGTTGGCCGACCAGAAGAAGTCGGCGATATGCACGTCGTGACGCTTGTAGAAGCGCTTACCGGCCCACAGGCTGGCCTTGGACAGCGCGCCGGTGCCGATATTGCCGGCTTCCACCCACACTTGGCGCCAGGCCGGGGTGGCTTCTTCCCAGTCACCCTTCTGGGCGGTGGAGAAGGCCAACATTTGGTGGAAACCGAAATTCATGCCATCGCTCTCGCCCATCTTGGCGTCGAACGACAGTTCGCCATAGGTCTCGCATTCATTGCCCAGACGGCCGGCACTGGCTACCTTGCCGCCGAAAGCCGGTGCGCCGGCCAGGCCGAAACAGACTTCGCGGCCACCTTCGGACGCAGCGCCCGAACCGCTACGGATGTAGCCATGGTAATCAACGGCGGCAGCCATGGCAGCTTGCGCCGTAAAAGCCGCGAACAAGGCGGCGAACAACTTGGTCTTGCGATTCATCGGATCACTCCTCTCCGTTTGGTTGGATAAACCAGCCGCTGTCGCCGCGACCGGCCTGGTGGCACACACCATGGCCCCCGTACAAGCCGGGGGGGCGTGATCGGCGTACCCTACGGAGAGATGGGCCGCCTCACTACGCCTAACCCGATTTCGGTCCACGTGCACCGTCACCGGGTGAAAATAAGCACTTCTCTAAGTGGAAGTGGCTTTGAAAACCGGGGCATGTCCCGCCGCGAGGCGAGAAATGCCCGATGGACTAGCCGGCCAATGCCGCCGCCGCGCGCGCCAGGCGCGCGATGGCGGGCCAGTCGCCCGCCGCGATCCTATCCTTGGGCAATAGCCAGGAGCCGCCCACGCAAGCCACATTGGGCAAGGCGAGGTATTTGGGCGCGGATTCGACCGTGACACCGCCGGTCGGGCAGAACAGCACATCGGCAAACGGGCCGGACAGGGCGCGCAGCATGCCGATGCCGCCGGCCTGTTCGGCCGGGAACAGCTTCATGGCATCGAAGCCCCATGCCTGGGCGGCCATCACCTCGGAAGGCGTCATCACCCCCGGCAGCAAGGCGATATCGGCCTGCTTGGCAGCCAGTGCCAGTTCCTCGGTCAGGCCGGGGGTAACCGCGAATACCGCGCCGGCCGCCTTGGCCTGGGCGAACTGCTCCGGCCGCGTGACGGTACCGATACCGACGATGGCCTCGGGCAGCGCGGCGCTGATGGCTTTGATGGCGGCGAGCGCGACCGGCGTCCGCAGCGTCACTTCCAGTACCCGGATACCGCCGTCCAGCAAGGCCTGCGCCAAGGGCACGGCATCTTCCAGGCGGTCGATGACGATGACCGGCATGACCGGCGAGGCGCGCATGATGTCACGGATTTTCATTCTGCGACTCCTGGACCCTCTAGATTAGAAAGTCCTGAAAAAGGGTTGAAGCCGACTGGCCGGCCGTTCCACTGCCCGGCCAAACCCCAGGCGACATTAACATTCAATGACATAGACATATTCTTGCCGCCGTCTCCGCCTATTTCCACGCGACAGGGCGCGGAGACCGGTCGAGACAGCTGTGAATTAGTACCGAGGTTCCATAAAACTCATCGCGCCCTGCTCGGCGCCAGTGGCGGCTTGCCTGAATACCGCGAAAAGCTCGCGGCCATAACCATGTTCGTTGGCGGACAGATCGGCGCTGGCCAGCTCGCGCCGGGCCCACTCCTCATCCGCCACCAAGGCCTGCAACACGCCGGTTTCGGCGTCGAGGCGAATGATGTCACCGTCGCGGACCTTGGCCAGCGGCCCGCCGGCCAGGCACTCGGGGGTGATATGGATGGCGGCCGGCACCTTGCCGGAGGCGCCCGACATGCGGCCATCGGTCAGCAGCGCGACCTTGAAGCCTCGATCCTGCAACACACCCAGCGAAGGCGTGAGCTTGTGCAGTTCCGGCATGCCGTTGGCACGCGGTCCCTGGAAGCGCACGACGGCGACCAGGTCTTTTTCCAGTTCGCCGCGCTTGAACGCCTCCAGCAAGGCATCCTGCGAATCGAATACCACGGCGGGTGCTTCGACGATGCGATGGGCGGCTTGCACCGCCGACACCTTGATCACCGCCCGGCCCAGGTTGCCCTGCAAGAGGCGCATACCGCCATCGGGCTGGAACGGCGCCGCCATGGAGCCGAGCACCGCGCTGTCATGGCTTACGGTGGGCGAGGCGCGCCAGGCCAGCTTGCCGTCGTCCAGCCATGGCTCGCTGGCATAGCGGCGCAAGCCCTGGCCCATCACGGTATGCACATCCTCGTGCAGCAAGCCGGCGTCCAGCAATTGGCCGATCAGGCAGCCCATGCCGCCGGCGGCGTGGAAGTGGTTGACGTCGGCGCCGCCGTTTGGATAGATCTTGGCCAGTAGCGGCACCACGGCGGACAGATCGTCGAAATCGGTCCAATCGATGGTGATGCCGGCAGCCTTGGCGATGGCGACCATATGGATGGCATGGTTGGTGGACCCGCCGGTGGCCATCAGCCCGACCAGGCCATTGACGATGGCCCGCTCATCGATGACGTGCGCCAAGGCAATCGCCTCCGTGCCCAGCGCGGTGATGGCCGCCGCCCGCTGGGCCGCCGCCGCCACCAAGGCTTCGCGCAGCGGCGTGCCAGGATTGACGAAGGCACTGCCGGGCAGGTGCAGGCCCATGATCTCCATCAGCATCTGGTTGGAGTTGGCGGTGCCGTAGAAGGTACAGGTGCCGGCACCGTGGTAGGACTGCTCTTCCGCATCCAGCAGGCCCTGCCGGTCGATCTTGCCTTCTGCGTAAAGCTGGCGGATGCGGGCCTTTTCCTTGTTTTCCATGCCCGAAGTCATGGGACCGGCCGGCACGAAAATGGTCGGCAGGTGGCCGAATTGCAGCGCGCCGATCAACAGGCCGGGCACGATCTTGTCGCATACGCCCAGGCACAGCACGCCGTCGAACATCTGGTGGCTGAGTGCTACGGCAGTACTCATGGCGATGACATCGCGCGAAAACAGGCTCAGCTCCATGCCGGCCTGCCCTTGCGTCACGCCGTCGCACATCGCCGGCACACCGCCGGCGAACTGGGCGGTGGCGCCGACCTGGCGGGCGGCCGCCTTGATCATGGCCGGGTAGTATTCCAGGGGCTGGTGCGCCGACAACATATCGTTGTAGGAGGACACGATGGCCAGGTTGGGCTGGCGCTGCTCGCGCAGTAGAATCTTGTCGCCGGCCGGCGAAGCGGCAAAGGCATGGGCCAGATTGGTACAGGACAAGCCCTTGCGGACCGGCTCCTTGGCCGACCACGCGGCTACCCGCGCGAGATAGGCATCGCGACCGGGCCGACTGTTGCGGCGAATCCGCTCGGTCACTTCGATCAAACGTGGATGCAGACTCATATTTCCCCCTACACCCCACAAAGAGGGCACTGCTGCTGCGATGGATTTGAATTACAAGGCACGCCATTTTCCGCTGTATTACAGCGCGCCTAAATTGTTGCGGATGGTAGTTTTACTGCAATAAAATGGCAAGCCGGCAATTAAATTCTTACGTCATATGCCCGGCAGTGTTGTGATTATGCTGCACCGGCTTGGTGCCGAATTCAATCAAACGACTGACTGAATTTGCCTGTGCGCACCAGAATGTTGCAATGCAGCACCTGATTAAAGCCTTAATCACGCTAACAAAACTACATTGCGGCACCATCGTAAAAGTAGTATTGTTTCAAAAAAAATTCCTGGCCGCCCTTTTTGGCCTGGCTAATCTCGGCTGATCAACCCCCAATTAAGGAAATAAGGGATGAGTTCCATTCAACCCTTCGACATGGTGCTGTTCGGCGGTACCGGCGACCTGGTCATGCGCAAGCTGCTACCGGCGCTGTATCACCAACACCAGGATAAGCACCTGCCAGAGCAAGGACGCATCCTCTGCCTGGGCCGCAGCCAGCCGGACCAAGCCGCGTATCTGCAGGCCGCCGAAAAAGCCGCCCGCCAATACCTGGGCGACTATTTCAATGACACCGATTGGGCCAGCTTCACCGGCAGGCTGATCTACCTGAAGCTGGATGCCGGCGAAAAGGCCGCCTACGGCGCCCTGGCCGACAAGCTCAATGAATTCCCCGAGCATATACGGGTGTTCTACCTGGCCACCGCGCCCAATCTGTTTGCCGGCATCTGCGAAAACCTCGCGGCGGTGGGATTGAACAAGGGTGGCGCCCGGGTCGTGCTGGAGAAACCGCTAGGGCACGACCTGGCCTCCTCGCAAGCCATCAATGCCCAGGTCGGCAAGCACTTCAAGGAAAGCCAGATCTATCGGATCGACCACTACCTGGGCAAGGAAGCGGTGCAGAACCTATTGGCGCTGCGCTTCGGCAATACTTTTTTCGAGCCCCTGTGGCGGCGCGAATGGGTACGCGACGTGCAGATCACCGTGACCGAACAGGTAGGCGTGGAAGGCCGCGGCGATTTCTACGACAAGGCCGGCGCCCTGCGCGATATGGTGCAGAACCACCTATTGCAGTTGCTCTGCTTTATCGCCATGGAACCGCCGGCCAGCGTCGATCCGGACGCGGTCCGCGACGAAAAACTGAAGATCCTGCGCGCGCTGCGCCGATTCGGTCCGCAGGAAGTGGCGCAAAAGAGCGTGCGCGGCCAATATAAGGCGGGCGCCAGTGCCGGCAAGCCGGCCGTGGGCTACCTGGACGAGCCGGGCATTGCCGGCGACAGCAAGACCGAGACCTTCGTCGCCATCAAGGCCGAGATCGACACCTGGCGCTGGGCCGGCGTGCCTTTTTACCTGCGCACCGGCAAGCGGATGCAGGAACGGCTTGCCGAGATCGTGATCAACTTCCAGCAAGTGCCGCACTCGATCTTCCAGTCGCCGGCCAATACCACCGGCAACCGCCTGGTGATCCAGCTGCAGCCGGAGGAAAGCGTCAAGATGTACTTGCTGGCCAAGCAGCCGGGCGACCAGATGAAGCTGAAACAAGTGCATCTGGACCTGGATTTCGACGAGACTTTCAAGAGTCGCCGGCCGGACGCCTACGAGCGCCTGCTGACCGATGTGATCCGTGGCCGCCTGACCCTGTTCATGCGGCGGGACGAGCTGGACGAAGCCTGGCGCTGGGTCGAACCCATCCTGGACAGCTGGGAGCAAAGCGACGACGCCCCGAAGCAGTATACGGCCGGTAGTTGGGGCCCCGCCGCCAGCTCCGCCCTGCTCTCTCGCGACGGGTTTTGCTGGCACGAAGAAGGTTGAAACAGAACTAACTATAATGTCGGGCCGTGGCCCGACATTATCATTACCTACATACCGTACACATCCCGCTTTGCAGGCTTCCCGAGCAGGATGATCAGAGGCACTATGGCCGACTTAACCCTCCGCGAGTACGACTCCCGCGTCGATCTCGATATTTCCCTGGCACGCGAAGTGGCCGCCGCACTGGAAGACGCCATCTCGGCGCGCGGCGCCGCCAGCCTGGCCGTCTCGGGCGGCAAGACCCCCATTGGCATGTTCCAGCAATTGCGCCAGATGCGCATGGACTGGAGCAAAGTATGGATCACGCTGGTGGACGACCGCTGGCTGCCGGTGGACCACCCGGACAGCAATGAGCGGCTGGCCCGCGTCCATCTGTTGAAATACCAGCTGGAAGCAGCCCATTACGTCAGCCTCCACAACGATGCCGCCACCCCGGAAGCCGGGCTGGCCGAAGTGGAAGCGCGTCTGCGCGCCATCCCGCAGCCCTTCGATGTGCTGATCCTGGGCATGGGCGAGGACGGCCACACCGCCAGCCTGTTCCCCTGCGCCGCCGAACTGGAAGACGCGTGCGCGCCGGAAAGCAGCCAACTGCTAACCGCGGTCAATCCGACCAGCGCGCCCTACCCCCGTATCAGCCTGACCTTGGCCGCCATCGCCCGCGCCCGCAATCTGCTGGTTCATCTGACCGGCGCCAGGAAAAAAACCCAGTTCGAGGCCGCCATGGCCAACCCAACCGAGAAATTGCCCATCAAACGGGTGCTGGATGCCGCCAACGGTATCCGCCACGTTTATTGGGCCGAGTGAGCGCATGCCCCTTTCTACCACCTATCCTCGCCTGCTGGCCGATGTCGGCGGCACCAATGTCCGTTTTGCCCTGATTCACCATGCCGGCGCCGGCATCAGCGACGAACGCAACCTGGTCTGCGCCGATTATCCCGGCCTGTTCGACGCGGCCCGCGCCTACCTCGATCCGCTCAAGGTCGCGCCGCGCTGGGCCGCCATCGGCATCGCCACCGCGGTGGCCGATGACCTGATCCGCATGACCAACAACCACTGGGCATTTTCGCAGGCAGCGCTGAAGGCCCAGCTGCAATTGGCCGAACTGAGCATCATCAACGATTTCACCGCGCTGGCGCTGAGCCTGCCGCTACTGGACCAGGCCGAATTGGTCAAGATCGGCGGCGGCGAGCCCGATCCGCACCAGCCCATCGCCCTGCTGGGCGCGGGTACCGGCCTGGGTGTTTCCGGCCTGGTGCCGGCCCACCAACCGGGCGAAGCAGGCCGCTGGATTCCGCTGCAAGGCGAAGGCGGCCATGTATCCTTCTCACCGTTTAATGACAAGGAAGACGAAATTCTGCGTATCCTGCGGCGCGAGTTCGGCCATGTCTCGGCCGAGCGGCTGCTGTCCGGCCCCGGCCTGGTCAATCTTTACCGCGCGCTGGGCGAGTTGAACGGCCAGCCCCCCGCGCCACTCAGCGCCGCTGAAATCAGCGCGCAAGGCGTGGACGGCAGCTGCCCGCTCTGCCGCGAAGTGATCGATACCTTCTGCGGCATGCTGGGCACGGCGGCAGCCAACCTGGCCGTGACGCTGGGCGCACGCGGCGGCCTCTATATCGGCGGCGGCATCGTGCCCAAGCTGGGTGGCTACTTCGCCACTTCGGCGTTTCGCAAGCGCTTCGAACAGAAGGGGCGCTTTTCCAATTACCTGGCGGCGGTACCGAGCTATGTGATCGTCGCCAACAACCCGGCCCTGCGCGGCACTGCCGCCGCGCTGGATGCCCTGGCCGCCCGCCGGGGTGGCTGACACCCCCCGCAAAGCTTGGTAACGAGACAAACGGGGTAACGAGAAAAACAACCATGCTGGAAAAGATCAAATCGCTGCTGAATGAGCTGTCCAAGTCCGAGCGCAAGGTGGCCGAACTGGTGTTGGCCCAGCCGAACTTCGTCGCCCATGCGCCCATCGCGCAAATCGCCGAGATGGCCAGCGTGTCGCAGCCTACGGTCATCCGCTTTTGCCGCTCGGTCGGTTGCACCGGCCTGCAGGATTTCAAACTGCGCCTGACCCGCAGCCTGGTATCGGGCGTGCCCTACGTCCACAGCGCGGTGGAGATGAGCGACACCGCCCACGACCTGGCGGCCAAGCTGTTCGACAATACGGTTTCCAGCCTGATGCGCACCCGCAACGAGCTGAATCCGGATGCCATCGAGCAGGCCGTCGATATTTTGGCCAAGGCAAACCGGATCGAGTTCTATGGCCTGGGCAATAGCGGCATCATCGCGCAGGACGCGCAGCACAAGTTCTTCCGCCTGGGCGTACCTTGCATTTCCTATTCCGACCCGCATATACACGGCATGTCGGCCTCGCTGCTGCGCGCGGGCGATGCGGTGGTGGCGATTTCCAACTCCGGCCGTACCATAGACCTGATCCGCTCGGTCGAACTGGCGCGCGAGGCCGGCGCCCAGGTGATCGGCATTACCCATTCCAATTCGCCCCTGGCCAAGCGTTGCAATGTCACCCTGTACGCCGACACCCCGGAAGACCCGGACTTGTACTCGCCGATGATCACCCGCATCGTCCATCTGGTTATCATCGACATCTTGGCCGTGGGCGTGGCCCTGCGCCGCGGCCCGGAACTGATAGACCAGCTGGAAAAGATCAAGCGCAACCTCAAGGAACGCCGCGTGCGCGGCTACGAGGACCGCTGATCGCGCCGCAGGGTGCTTTTTCCGTCATGACGAATCAACCGTTAAGCGACAACCCAACCCGATGACCGCTCTCACCGCCCTCCCCGCCTGGCAGGACATGCTGACCGCCGCCGACCGGCTCGCCGATGTCGATATGCGCCAGGCCTTCCAGCACGACCCGGAGCGTGCCGCGCGCTACAGCCTGAGCGCCTGCGGCATGCTGCTCGATTACTCCAAGAACCGCATCGACGATGCCGCCTTGGCCGCCCTGTTCGAACTGGCCCGCGCCACCGGCGTGGAAGAACAGCGCGCCGCCATGTTCAGCGGCCAACGCATCAACGCCACCGAGGATAGGGCGGTATTGCATACCGCCTTGCGCGCACCGCGCGAAGCGGTGGTGGAACATGCCGGCGAGAACGTCGTTCCGGCCGTCCACGCGGTGCTGGACCGGCTGTCCGGCTTTGCCCAGTCGGTTCGCAACGGCGAGTGGCGCGGCTTCGATGGCCATGCCATCACCGATATCGTCAATATCGGCATCGGCGGCTCGGATCTCGGCCCCTTCATGGTTTGCGAAGCCTTGAAGGACTACACCGCACAGCATCTGCGCCTGCATTTCGTCTCGACCGTGGACGGTTGGCAATTGGCCAATGTGCTGGCCGGCCTGAACCCCGCCACCACGCTGTTTATCGTCGCCTCCAAGACCTTCACCACCCAGGAAACCCTGACCAACGCCCGCGCCGCGCGCGCCTGGCTGGTAGCTGCCGGTGGCGAGGATGCGGTGGCGCGGCATTTCGTCGCCGTTTCCACCAATACCGAGGCGGTCTGCCAGTTCGGCATCGATCCGGCCAATATGTTCGGCTTCTGGAACTGGGTCGGCGGCCGCTATTCGCTCTGGTCGGCCATCGGCCTGCCCATCCTGCTGGCCATCGGCGACATCCATTTCCGTGCCCTGCTGGATGGCGCGCATGCCATGGACCGGCATTTCGCCACGGCGCCGCTGCATGGCAATATGCCGGTGATACTGGCCATGCTGGGCGTGTACTACGTCAACGGCATGGGCGCCGCCAGCCACTTGATCTCGCCCTACAACCAGCCGCTGCATCGGCTGCCTGCCTATCTGCAGCAGCTGGACATGGAATCCAACGGCAAGACCGTGCGCCTGGACGGCGATGCGGTCGATTACCAGACCGGACCGATTATCTGGGGCGAGCCCGGCATCAATGCCCAGCACGCCTACTACCAGTTGCTGCATCAGGGCAGCCAACTGATCCCGGTCGACTTTATCGCCGCCTTGTCCAATCCGCGCAGCAGCGCCGAGCACCAAACCATCCTGCTGGCCAATTTCCTGGCCCAGACCGAAGCGTTGATGTGCGGCAAGGACGCCGCCACCGTGCGCGCCGAGCTGAGCGCCCAGGGCCTGGACGAGGCGGCCATTGCCGCCCTGTTGCCGCACAAGGTCTTCGCCGGTAACCGCCCCACCAATACCCTGCTGCTCGATGGGCTGGATCCGCATACCCTTGGCGGCCTGGTGGCGATGTACGAGCATAAGGTGTTTGTCCAGGGCGTGGTCTGGGGGGTGAACTCCTACGATCAATGGGGGGTGGAACTGGGTAAGCAGCTGGCCCGCGCCATCGAAGCCGAATTGCGCGGCACGGCGCCCGCAGGCCGGCATGACGCGTCCACCAGCCGGTTGATCGCCCACGTGCGTAGCGCATTGGGAACGTAATGTTGGTACCGCATCATGGCGGCCATCAGGGCCAGCCACGATGCGCGTGACGGGGCTTTACGCTATAAAGGCGAACTTGCCCCAGGGATAACACAATGGAGATAGGCATGCAGCACGCTCTTTCGTCGCGTTTGGGCCAGCTTGGCATCGGCTTGCTGATGACGGTTTCGGCGATGGCATACGATTCCAGCAAGCCGTGGTCGGAGACCGACGACTATGTGCGGCTCGATGCGGTCAATGCCGCCAACCAGCACCCCGTTACTTTCAGCGTGGAGCAACTACAGTCCCTGTTGACCCGCTTCTACAAGAAGGAAGCCGAGAAAGAGCCGGCCCCCTACTTCAGCGAAGACGAAGGCAAGCGCCTGGCCAACTGGCTGGTACCGCTGTTCGCCAAAGCCACCAAGGGCGACGATGTGCTGTTCGGCACCTCCTACCGCCCCGGCAATATGTTCTTTGTGCCCCGCTCGCTCAATGCCGGCCGTTTCTTCGTGGAAAACGGCCGCTTGCACCTGTTGATGGGTATGTGCGCCGAGCCGTTCGATATCAGCTACCAGCGCAGCTATGCCGGCGGCCGTGCCCTTAACCATGGCAGCCGCATCAAGCCGGTCAATGGCGCGGGCTGCGAACTGCTGGCGGGCAACGGCGTCGAACGGGTGAACAACCGGCCCGATTGGCTCAGCATGGATATCTCGGCGGCACTGGCCAGCAAGCCCGTGACCACCTTTGCGCCAGCGGCGGCGCCCACCACCTTCCAGCCGGCCGCAACGCCTGGCGTGCCGCCCGCGGCCGCGCCGGCGCCTCGGCCACCTGCCAGTGCGGCGGCCCCGGCACCCACCAGCCCAGCGGTGGCCGCCCCGATCAGCAAGATCGAGGAACGGTTATTGCTGCTCAAGCGTCTCAAGGATACCGGGCTGATCAATGCGGCCGAATACGAGCAGAAGCGCGCCGCGATCCTGAAGGAACTGTAGGACGAGGGGCGCCTACAGCGTCCCTGCCGTTGAACGCGGCAATAACAGAGGCCGGAAAGGCCCACAACACTCGCTCCACCCAAGCAGCAGAGACAACATTGGCAGCGCAAGCCCCTCACTACGCCGATCCCGCATCGGCCCGGTTTCTTGCCGCACGGCCGCCACCCGGCCGTGCGCGCCGACCTATCTCCAAACGCCCCGCTGCCGCCACCCCGCGGCACGGCTGCGTGCTGTCCCGCATTCATATAACGACAAACCCACAAGGTACCCAAGATGGCTGAGCAATTCGACGATCTCGATCCGCAGGAAACACGCGAGTGGCTGGATGCGCTCGATGGCGTGATCGAAACCGAAGGACCGGTGCGCGCGCACTATCTGATCGAGAAGCTGATCGAGGAAGCGTCCGAAAAAGGCGCCAATATTCCCTATAGCGCCAGCACGCAATATATCAACACCATCCCGGTCGAAGCCGAGCCGCCGTTCCCCGGCGACACCACCATCGAGCACAAGATCCGCGCCTATACCCGCTGGAACGCGATGGCCATGGTGGTGCGTGCCAACAAGCACACCAATGTGGGCGGCCATATCGCCTCGTTCGCCTCCGCCGCTACCCTGTACGACGTCGGTTTCAACCATTTCTGGCATGCCCCGAGCGAGCAGCACGGCGGCGACCTGATCTTCGTGCAGGGCCATGTGGCGACCGGCATCTATTCGCGTGCCTATCTGCTGGGCCGGCTCACCGAGGAGCAGCTGAACAGTTTCCGCCAGGAAGTAGGCGGCAAGGGCCTGTCCAGCTACCCGCACCCGTGGCTGATGCCGGATTTCTGGCAGTTCCCCACCGTATCGATGGGCCTGGGCCCGCTGATGGCGATCTACCAAGCCCGTTTCATGAAGTACCTGCAGGATCGCGGCTTTGCCAAGACCGAAGGCCGCAAGGTCTGGGCCTTCTGCGGCGACGGTGAAATGGACGAGCCGGAATCGCTGGGCGCCATCGGCATGGCCGGGCGCGAGCGGCTGGACAACCTGGTGTTCGTCATCAACTGCAATCTGCAACGCCTGGACGGCCCGGTGCGCGGCAACGGCAAGATCATCCAGGAACTGGAAGGCGAGTTCCGCGGTTCGGGCTGGAATGTGATCAAGCTGGTCTGGGGCACCAAGTGGGATGCCCTGTTCGCCCGCGACAAGAAGGGCCTGCTGGCCAAGCGCATGATGGAAGTGCTGGACGGCGAGTACCAGGTGATGAAGGCCCGCGACGGCGCCTATGTGCGCGAGCACTTCTTCAATACGCCTGAACTGAAGGCGATGGTGCAGGACTGGTCGGACAAGGATATCTGGGACCTGAATCGCGGCGGCCACGATCCGGCCAAGATCTACGCGGCCTTCAAGGCCGCCAGCGAATCGCAGGGCAAGCCCACGGTCATCCTGGCCAAGACGGTCAAGGGCTATGGCATGGGCTCGGCCGGCGAGGCGATGAATATCACCCACCAGCAGAAAAAGCTCGATATCGACTCGATCAAGCAGTTCCGCGACCGTTTCGGCATTCCGGTGCCGGACGACCAACTGGAAGCCGTGCCCTTCGTCAAATTCGAAGAAGGCTCGCCCGAGTTGGCCTATATGCGCGGCCATCGCCAGGCCCTGGGCGGCTACCTGCCGCAGCGCCGCAGCAAGGCCTATGCGCTGGAAATCCCGCCGCTGAGCGCTTTCGACGCCCTGCTGAAGGGTTCGGGCGAAGGCCGCGAATACTCCACCACCATGGCCTTTGTCCGCATGCTGACGCAATTGCTGAAGGACAAGCAGATCGGTCGCCATATCGTCCCCATCGTGCCGGACGAGTCGCGCACCTTCGGCATGGAAGGCCTGTTCCGCCAAGTCGGCATCTGGAACCAGGACGGCCAGAAGTATGTGCCGCAGGATGCCGACCAGCTGATGTTCTACAAGGAATCCAAGGAAGGCCAGATTCTGCAGGAAGGCATCAACGAAGCCGGCGCCATGTGCGACTGGATCGCCGCCGGTACCGCCTACAGCACCCACGGCGTGCCGATGATCCCGTTCTATATCTATTACTCGATGTTCGGCTTCCAGCGGGTCGGCGATCTGGCCTGGGCAGCCGGCGATATGCGCACGCGCGGCTTCCTGCTGGGCGGCACCGCCGGCCGGACCACCCTCAACGGCGAAGGCTTGCAACACGAGGACGGCCACTCCCACCTGATCTCGGCCACCATCCCGAACTGCATTTCCTACGACCCGACCTTCGGCTTCGAAGTGGCGGTCATCGTGCAGGACGGCATGCGCCGCATGTATGCCGACCAGGAAGATGTGTACTACTACCTTACCCTGATGAACGAGAACTACAACCACCCTGCCATGCCGGCCGGTGTGGAAGAAGGCATCGTCAAGGGCATGTACCGGCTCAAGGCCGGCGCTGCCGGTGACTTGCGCGTGCAGCTGATGGGCTCGGGCACCATCTTCAACGAAGTGATCGCCGCCGCCACGCTGCTGAGCGAGGATTGGGGCGTACAGGCCGATCTGTGGAGCTGCCCGAGCTTTACCGAGCTGGCCCGCGACGGCGTAGCGGTGGAACGCCACAATATGCTCAACCCGACCGCCGAGCCCCAACAAGCCTATGTGACCCAATGCCTGCAGGACAGCGAAGGTCCGGTAGTGGTGGCCACCGACTATATGCGCCTGTTCGCGGAGCAGATCCGGGCTTTCGTGCCTCGCCGCTACGTGGTGCTGGGCACCGACGGTTTCGGCCGCTCGGATACCCGCGAGCAACTGCGCGAGTTCTTCGAAGTGAACCGGCATTACGTGGTGATCGCCGCGCTGAAGGCCTTGGCCGATGACGGCAAGCTGCCGCGCGCCAAGGTGGCGGAAGCCATCGCCAAGTACGGCATAAACGCCGCCAAGCCGGCCCCCTGGACGGTATAAGGGGTTTGGGTCCGCGACGGCGCTGAACATACGCGCCGGCGCGCCCTCGCTGACGAGAAAAACACGGATAGGATGCGACGTATGAGCAAGCAGATAGAACTGAAAGTGCCCGATATCGGCGACTACAAGGGCGTCGATGTCATCGAGGTTTTCGTCAAGGTAGGCGATGTCATCCAGAAAGACGATTCGCTGATCAGCCTGGAAACCGACAAGGCCACCATGGAAGTACCGGCCAATACCGGCGGGGTGGTCACCGAAGTACGGATCAAGATCGGCGACAAGGTCTCGGAAGGCAGCGTCCTGATCGTGCTGGACACCGATGCAGCCGGAACCGCCGTGGCCAGCCCTGCCGCGCCCGCGCCTGTCGCTGCGCCGGCCCCGGCGCCCGTGTCGGCGCCCGCACCCGCACCGCAATCGGCCGGATCCGCCGCGCCCGTCAGTATCGAGGTCAAGGTACCGGATATCGGCGATTACCAATCGGTCGATGTCATCGAAGTCCTGGTCAAGGTCGGCGACCAGGTCGGCAAGGACGATTCCCTGCTGACGCTGGAAACCGACAAGGCCACCATGGAAATCCCGGCCCCGCAAGCCGGCGTGGTGCAAAGCGTGGCGCTCAAGGTCGGCGATAAGGTGTCGGAAGGCAGTTTGGTGCTGACCTTGCTGGCAAGCGGCGCCGCTTCGGCCGCGCCCACCCCGGCACCGGCCCCTCAGCCTGCTCCTGCCGCGCCAGCACCTGTCCCTGCCGCCGCACCGTCGGCCGTGGCGCCCGCTCCGGCAGCCGCGGTTGCCGCTGCCGTCGATGAATCAGGCTTCCAGACCGCCCATGCCAGTCCCTCGGTCCGCAAGTTCGCCCGTGAACTCGGTGCCGATCTGGCCCGTATCAAGGGCAGCGGTCCCAAGGGCCGGGTCGTGCAAAGCGATATCCAGGCTTATGTGAAGGGCGTGCTGAGTGGCGCCACCCAAGCCGTGGCCAGTGCCCCCGCCGGCCAGGGCGGCGGTGCCGGCCTCGATCTGCTGCCATGGCCCAAGGTCGATTTCGCCAAGTTCGGTCCGGTGGAAAGCAAGCCGCTTAGCCGTATCAAGAAGCTGTCCGGCGCCAATCTGCATCGCAACTGGGTGATGATTCCGCATGTCACCCAGTTCGACGAGGCCGATATCACCGAGATGGAAGCCTTCCGCAAGCAGATGGGCGACGAGCTGAAAAAGCAGGATCTGAAGATCACCCCGCTGGCCTTCATCATCAAGGCCGTGGTGGCCGCCTTGAAGAAATTCCCCGACTTCAATGCCTCGCTGGATGGCGAAAACCTGGTGCTGAAGCAGTACTTCCATATCGGCTTCGCCGCCGATACGCCGAATGGCCTGGTCGTGCCGGTCATTCGCGACGCCGACCGCAAGTCCTTGCTGGAACTGGCCAGCGAGACCGGTGCACTGGCCGCCAAGGCCAGGGACGGTAAGCTGCTGCCGGCTGAAATGCAGGGTGGCTGCTTCTCGATCTCCTCGCTGGGTGGCGTCGGCGGTACTGCCTTCACCCCCATCGTCAATGCGCCGGAAGTGGCTATCCTGGGCGTCTCCAAGTCGTCCATCAAGCCGGTCTGGAACGGCAGCGAGTTCGCGCCACGGCTGATGCTGCCGCTGTCGCTTTCGTATGACCACCGCGTTATCGACGGTGCTTCGGCCGCGCGCTTCACCAGTTATCTTTCCCAAGTGCTCGGCGACATCCGCCGGCTGATGCTGTAAGGAGCCGCCATGAGCATGCAGGATCTGAAAGTACCCGATATCGGCGACTACAAGGACGTCGATGTCATCGAAGTGTTTATCAAGCCGGGCGACACCGTAGCCAAGGAAGACGCCCTGCTTAGCCTGGAGACCGACAAGGCCACCATGGAAGTGCCGGCCAGCAGCGCCGGTGTGGTGCGGGAAGTGCTGGTCAAGGTTGGCGACAAGATCTCGCAGGGTACCGTGATCGCACGGCTGGAGACGGCAGAGGCTACGGCAGAGGGAGCCGCAGCAGCGCCGACGCCCGCCCCTGTTGCCGCGCCCTCGCCTACCCCGGCGGCGCAGCACGTCGGCAGCGCCGATGCGGAATATGATCTGCTGGTCCTGGGCGCCGGTCCCGGCGGTTATTCCGCGGCCTTCCGCGCCGCCGACCTGGGTCTCAAGGTGGTGCTGGTCGAACGCTACGCCACCCTGGGCGGCGTCTGCCTCAACGTGGGGTGTATTCCCTCCAAGGCCTTGCTGCACAACGCTGCAGTGATCGACGAAGTCCGGCACCTGGCAGCCAATGGCATCAAGTATCCCGAACCGGAAATCGACCTGGCCGCCCTGCGCGGCTACAAGGACAAGGTCATCGGCAAGCTGACCACGGGTCTGAGCGGCATGGCCAAAGCCCGCAAAGTGGCCACCGTGCGCGGTCTGGGACGCTTTATCGACCCCCACCATGTGGAAGTCGAGCTGACCCAGGGCAATGGCCAGGACAAGACCGGCGAAAAGCAGGTCATCAAGTTCAAGCAAGCCATCATCGCGGCCGGCTCACGGGTGGTGAAACTGCCTTTCATCCCTGAAGACCCGCGCATTGTCGACAGCACCGGTGCACTGGAACTACGCGACGTGCCGGAACGGATGCTGGTGATCGGCGGCGGCATCATCGGCCTGGAAATGGGCACGGTCTATTCCACCCTGGGCGCCCGCCTGGACGTGGTCGAAATGATGGATGGGCTGATGCAGGGCGCCGACCGCGACCTGGTCCGGGTCTGGCAGAAGATGAATGCCCCCCGCTTCGACAATATCATGCTCAATACCCGCACCGTGGCGGTCGAGGCAAAGCCGGACGGCATCTATGTCCGATTCGAAGGCGCGCAGGCGCCGGCCGAGCCGCAGCGCTACGATCTGGTCCTGGTCGCTGCCGGACGGGCGCCGAACGGTAATCTGATCGGCGCGGAAAATGCCGGCGTGCAGGTAAGCGAGCGTGGCTTTATCGCGGTGGACAAGCAGATGCGCACCAATGTGCCGCATATCTTCGCCATCGGCGACCTGGTCGGCCAGCCCATGCTGGCCCACAAGGCCGTGCACGAAGGCCATGTCGCCGCCGAAGTAGCGGCCGGCCACAAGGCCTACTTCGATGCGCGGGTCATCCCCGGCGTGGCTTACACCGATCCGGAAGTGGCCTGGGTTGGCGTCACCGAGGATGAAGCCAGGAAGAACGGCATCAAGATCGAAAAATCGGTCTTCCCTTGGGCTGCCTCCGGCCGCGCCATTGCCAATGGGCGCGATGAAGGCTTTACCAAGCTGATCTTCGATGCCGACACCCACCGGCTGATCGGCGGCGCCATTGTCGGCACCCACGCCGGCGATATGTTGGGCGAAATCTGCCTGGCCATCGAGATGGGCTGCGACCCGACCGATATCGGCAAGACCATCCACGCCCACCCTACCCTGGGCGAATCCATCGGCCTGGCCGCCGAAGTGTTCGAGGGTAGTTGCACCGATTTGCCGCCGCAGAAGAAACGCTAAGGAAAGCGCCGTCCCGGTTTACGCCGGGATGGCGGCTGTGGGCGCTCACCTGGATTTTGGGCAGCCCGTCTTCGAACGCTTAGCGGCCGCCGCGTAGATACTCCAGCTTACCCTGCCTGGTTTGGCCATCAAAAGTACGAACGTCGAAGGTGCTTTTAACCAGGCCGATTTCCGGCGCATACCAACTGTTTGACTTACTTACTACAAGCGTGGCGCCGCTCCTGGATTGAATCTCCTGATTTGATTCAAACTTGCAGGCGGGCGTTGTGAAATTGCCGGGCAGAACGAGCGTCTCGTTTCCCAGGTAGGTTTCCTTGGCAATGAGTTTAGTGCTGCTTATCTCCGGATTGGACCCAGGGCCGCGCTTGCGATCGACCATGGTCGACGTTTCCAATGTTTCGCCGATGGTAAATGGATAGCGTTCGATATAGGTGGAGGTGTAAGTTGACTCCTCCACCTTTTCTTCGCCTTTTAAAATTTCATCCGAGAGGTTGATATAGGGGTAGTTCTCATAGCTTCTAAAATATCGCCTGTGGCTGATATTATCAGCCGATGCGGGCATGTTTTTAATCGTACGAACCCTGGTCCGTGGGTCGGGCAGCTTTGCGTTATCCCACGTCCACAATTGATCGGACTGTTTTTGGTCATCAAGGGAGTAGCGCATGGTGCGCTGGTCGCCATCGCGCGATATATATAAGCAAGTGTTACGCAGGCTATTATTGCCTGCGGGCGGTAGCTCGGTATCGCTCGTAGCATGGGCGCTACCGCCCGAAAGGAAAAGGCAGGTGCCAAAACAAAGGGCGACAGCTGATAAGGGGAGTTCGGTTTTCAGGTTTTTCATGGGGCAACGCCGAAAGTAAAGACATAATCTTAACGATCTCTACAACTGGCGTGCTTTCGGATTTTTCGAATCCTATCTTAAAGATACTGACTGCTCCCTGGGTATCGCCATTGAGCTTTGTCTTACCTACACCCCCTTACAGATTGGCATACTCATTCTTCCTGCCTGTATCAAGAATATAAAAATGGCGCCTTGATTGGCCCTGCTGGCAAGATGATACGTACCTATCCACCACGATATTATCCTGGACCTTATCCAGCCCAGATTTTTCGAGGACACGCTGAGAAGGTATGTTCAGCGGGTGCACCGTAGCATAATATTTCCCGCCTACATGGTTAATGACCGCCTTGCATGCCTCGGTGGTAAGGCCGCGACCGCTACTCGCCGGGGAAATGGCATAGGATAGCTCCATGTAATCGGCGTACCGCAATTGTAGTTGCATCGGCCAATCCAGCTCCACTCCAGGCACTTCCTTTGGCGCCGCGCCGTTTTTTTTCCTTATTTTCGCCGCATTTTTCTTCAGCGCCGCATTCTCCGGCTTATCAAGCAAATCAAGCGCTGCGCGATTGTTGAATATCCCCTTCACGCTTTCAAGCAAAGCAGGATCATCGAGCAGACGTGCTTCCACCATGCAATATCCCACCATGCCATCATGTGTGATCATCGCCCAACTGTGCAAATCCGTCACACGACGGCCGGGCCGATGCACATCCGCGCTGACCATGGCCCGGTGACTGGTCTTTTGTTGTAATTCCTCTACCGTCATTACCCGGCCGCTCATGAAATACTTTACGGCTTCAGGATTGGTAAAAATCGGGAGCAAGCCTCGGTAATCGGAAGGGAATATAGGCCGCAAGAACAAATTGGCAGTCACTAGGGAGTTGGTGTAGGGCTTAAGATTTCTATCCACATCGATCACGCTGGCATTTGAAACTTCTTCGCTTCTATTTACAAGCACCTCACTATGATTTGAACCGCTTGCCATAAGCGCATACGGATTCGTTGCTATCATTCTCTGCATCATATTTATTCCATAAGTCATATTAAGATTCAGTCAAGCTAATGAACTCTCCTGACTTATGATTCTGCTTATCATCAGTTTTTTTCGAAAAATCACCTATCCGCGCTGAAATTTCCAAGGGCCTGTTATTTGCTCTGGCTAAAAAACCCGGGCCGAAATTTTCGACCCGGGTTTTCCTTGCTGCTACCGCTTCAACGGCTTACATCAAGCGATTCGCACTCAACATAGGACTATGCATCTCGTGCGCCGGCACGGTCTGCTGCCATTGGGCCGCATCCATCGGCGAGAAGCCCGCCATGGCGCTGACCAGGCTGGCCAGCTGCTGGTCCACCGACACCGTCTCCACCATCGGCGGCCGTGGCAGCGCGGCGGCTTGCAAGCCCGCCACCGTGACCGCCTTGGCCTGGATCTGGGTGTTGGTCCAGACCACGCTGTCGCTGAAGGTGAACCGTTCCACCCGGTAGCCGACCGCATTGGTGGCGTCGAAGTAGTTCTCCACCGTCAGCTGGTCGGTCGCGCCGTACTTCAGCACCAGGTTGACGCCGGCCTTTTGCACCGCCGTCACTTCGGTCGACTTCACGTCCTTGAACTGCACCGTGTCGCTGTTGTTGGCGGTGGCGTCGAAGTCCTTGATGACGTCGGCGCCGGCACCCTTGGCCAGCATATAGAAGTCATTGCCGGCTTCGCCTTCCAGCCGGTCCTTGCCATCTTCGCCGTTGAGGGTGTCGTTGCCGGTGCCGCCGACCAGGATATCGTCGCCGGTATTGGCGACATTGCCGTAACCACCCGAGAGGTAGTCATTGCCGTCGCCGCCTTCCAGCCGGTCGTTGCCCAGCCCGCCGAACAGGGTGTCGTCGCCGCCCAGGCCGCGCAGCAGATCGCGGCTTGCCGCGCCGGTCAGCTTGTTGCCGTTGGCGTCGCCGTCCTGCAGGGTCTCGTAGCCGCCCGGGATGGTTTGCGCGGCCACCATCTGCGCGATGGTCGCGGCGGTGAACATATTGCCGCCGCTGGGCTGCACATAGGCAATGGCCATCTCGCCGCCCTTGAAGTGCTTGAGCACCCGGAGGGAGGTGGTCAGCTGCTTGTCCACCACCACCAGCAGGTCGTCGCCGTCGCGCTGGAAGCTGAGGCGGGCGGCGCCGATGCCGTCGGCCAGGAAGATGCCGTCGCTGCCGCCGCCGCTGTTGTCGATGACGTCTTGCGAGGCGCCGTCGAACACATAGCTGTCGTTGCCCGCGCCCCCTTCCAGCCGGTCGTTGCCGTCTTCGCCGTTCAGCTGGTCGTCGCCAGCCCCGCCGATCAGCAGGTCGTCGCCGCTATTGCCGCTGCCGTAGCCGCCGGACAGGTAGTCGTTGCCATCGCCGCCTTCCAGACGGTCATTGCCGGCACCGCCGAACAGCTGGTCGTCGCCACCCAGGCCGCGCAGCAGGTCCTTGCCGCCGGCACCGCTGAGCTGGTCGGCATTGGCGGTGCCTTCCTTGACCTGGTTGAAGTCGGCCGGGTTGGCCGGGCCGCTGCCGCCGGTACCGGGCGTAGGCGGATTCGGATCGACCGGCAGGAGTCGGGCGATATCGGCCGCCGACAGGGCGTTGCCGCTCTTCGGTTGCAGGTAGGCGATGGCGGCTGCGCCACCACTGAAGTGGTTCAGCACCCGTACCGTGCGGCTGGCGTCGCTGACCACGCCGATGAGCAGGTCCTGGCCTTCCTGCTTGAAGCTCAGCTGGGCCTTCTCCAGTTCGGAGAAGAACAGCCAGTCGCTGCCGCCGCCGACATTGTCGATCACGTCCTTGCCCCAGTTGCTGGTAAAGACGTACTTGTCGTCTTCGCTGCCGCCCAGCAAGCGGTCGTCGCCTTCGCCGCCGATCAGCTGATCCTTGCCGACACCGCCGTCGAGCGTATCGTTGCCCAGGCCACCATCCAGGTAGTCGTCGCCGGCTTCACCGGCCACCGTATCGTTGCCGGCCAGACCGAACAAGGTGTCGTTACCGGCACCGCCACGGAGGTGGTCATGGCCAGCCGAGCCGGACAGGTTATCGGCCTGGCTGCTGCCTTGGGTGATGACCTTGGCTTCGATGGCGGCCAGATCCAGCGAAGTGCCATCGGCGAACAGCAATTTATCAAGCTTGAAGTGGGCGGTGCCGATGGGGCGGAACCAGTTTTGCACGGTGATCTCATCCGTGCCGTTGCGGTGCCGCAAGACCATATCGTTGCCGAGCCGCAGGATGCTGATATCCGCCAGGGCAATGCCGGCGCCGAACACCAGGCTGTCCTGCGAAGGGTCGATATTGCTGAAGGCCTGGTCTTGACGGGTTTCGACCAGCAGATCCTTGCCATCGCCCAAATTGAACACATAGCGATCATCGCCGTAGGAACCGTATAGCGTGTCCTGGCCCGCGCCGCCTTCCAGGGTATTGGCATCGCGTTCCTGGTAATCATCGGACGCAACCAGCTCATCATCGCCGGCACCACCGAGCAAGGTGTCGCTGCCTTGATTGCCGTTTAGCTTGTCGTTGCCGGCGCCGCCTTCGAGCCGGTCGCCATCGGTATTGCCATCCAACTGGTCATCGCCATCGTCGCCGCGCAGGGTATCGCTACCGACCCCGCCAGTGAGGGTGTCATTGGCGTCGCCACCGCTGACCAGATCGCTTTCGGCATCGCCTTGCAGCACATCCAGACCCGCACCGCCGAACAGTTGATCGGCCTCCTGGCCACCACGCAGCGTGTCATTACCCGCATCACCTTGCAGGGTGTCGTCCGCCCCGCCGCCTTCCAGCAGGTCGGCGTCGTCGCCACCGGCCAGCAGATCGTTGCCGTCCTGTCCGGCCAGGCTGTCGTTGCCCGCACCACCGCCTAGCGAATCGTCGCCGCTGCCGCCGTCCAGCAGGTCGGCGCCGAGGCCGCCCAGCAGTGTGTCATTGCCGTCCTGGCCGAACAGCTTGTCATCACCGCCCAGGCCATCGATGAGATCCGCTTCGGCATGCCCATAGATGGCATCGGCCGTCTCGCCGGTCTTGAGCACGAGCTGTTTGAGGGTGTCGCCATCCCAGGCCAACCCATTACCAAAGTCAACTCGCTCGATGGCGCCGATTTGGGTCACGCCGGGGCGATCGAAAAACTCCCCCTTGACGAGCAATTGATCGCCCGTGGCCAAATTTTTGAGCAACAGGCTGCCTTCTTCATCGCGGCGCAGCAACAAGTCTTCCGCACGTACGCCACTGAATACGACTTGGTCGGTACCGGCGGCTTCAACGATTTCATCGTTGCCACTACCGGCGGCAAACCGGAATGTGTCGTCGCCTTCGTAGCCATATAGCGAATCGTTGCCTCTCCCCCCCTCGATCAGGTCGTCGCCGTCGCCGGCGAGAACATAGTCGTTGTCATCGCCACCCTGGATGCTGTCCGCGCCACTACCGCTGCGGATGACGTCGTCACCACTACCGCTGCTAATCTGGTTGGCGCCGTCACTGGCCCACACAATGTCGTTACCGCTGCCGCCGTCGAGGGTGTCGTCACCGTCGCCGGTTGTCAGACTATCGTTGCCCGCACCACCGATCAGCAGATCCGTGCCGCCACGACCATCCAAGTTGTCACCGCCTTCGCCACCGTCCAATGTGTCATTGCCGCCGCCCCCTGTCAGACCATCATTGCCGTCCTCACCTTGCAGGAGATTGTTGCCTTCGCCCCCGCTTATGCCGTCGTCTCCCACTCCCCCGAACAGACTGTCATCGCCGAGGTCACCCGCGATGCCATCGTTCCCCTCGCCACCCTTGACCAGATCATGGCCGTCACCGGCATAGATCGTGTCATTGCCCGCGTCCCCGTCAACCGTGTCGTTGTCGGAAAATCCGTAGATCACATCAGCCCGCTCGGTGCCAATCAGCACCAACTGCCGCATCTGCACCGGGTCCACGCTGCGCTCGGTGCCGTTTTCATGACTGATCTTGAGCGTGCCGCGCGGGGTATCGCCGTTGAAGAACGCGCTGAACACCAACATGTCGGTGGGGCTGCTGGGGAAAACGATGGTCAAATTCTGGCCGTCGCGGCGGAACACGAGTTCGTCCGGCGCCAAGCCGGCCAGGGCAATGGTCATTTGCCCTTCATAGGCGTCGTAGACCGTATCGACCCCATCGCCCTTGGCGAACAGATACCGATTGCTACCAATGCCGCCATCCAATTTATCGTTGCCCCGGCCGCCGCTCAGCTGGTCATCGCCCTGCCCTCCAGCCACGGCGTCATCACCCTCGCCGCCTTGTAGCGTGTCGCGCCCCGCTTCGCCGGTCAGCGTGTCATTGCCGTCTCCGCCCAGCAGGCTGTCGTTGCCCAGGCCGCCGAGCAGCCGGTCAACATCGGCACCGCCATTGAGGGTGTCATCGCCTTCGTCACCGAATAGGGAATCGCGGCCGGCGTCACCCTGTAGTTGGTCGTTCCCATCGTCGCCACGCAGCCAATCGTCACCGTCGCCCCCTACCAGCGTATCGCTGCCCCCGCGCCCCTGCAGGGTATCCTGACCGGCCAGGCCGACCAGCGCGTCGTTCCCGCCCAAACCGTCGAGCAGATCATTGCCGGCACCACCGACCCCGACCTTGGCCTGGATATCGGCCGGTTTCCAGACCGTACCGTCGGCAAACACGATCTCGGCAATCACGCCCGCACCCAAACTCCCCTCGCCAAAGAAGTCGCTGACCGTAATGCGATCCGCCGTACCGGTCTGGATCTGTAGATGATTGCCTTCACGCTTGAGCTGCAGGTTCAGCCGGTTGATCGACCCATCGAAACGAATGCGGTCGGTCGCAACGGTCTCATCCGTCATATTGCTGATGACGTCCAGGCCATGGCCGGCCGAGAAGTTGTAGCTATCGCTACCCCGGCCGCCGATCAGCATGTCGTTGCCCGCGCCGCCGTCCAGCACATCGTTGCCGTCGTCACCGGTCAACTGATCGTTGCCCGCATTGCCCAGCAATTGATCGTCGCCGTTCAGACCCTGCATCGTGTCGTTGCCACTCAAACCATCGAGCCGGTCCTTATCGGCGCCGCCAAACACCAGGTCGTCACCGGTCGTGATGGCGACGGCGCTCAACTTGGCCAGTATTTGGGTCTGGTCCAGGCTGGTATTGTCGGCAAACTGGATCTTTTCGATCGCGCCGTTGCTGAGGGCGCCGCTCAGGTCGAAGAAATTGTCGATACGCACCGAAGCGGCGATCGAACCATCCGGCTGCTTGACCTTGATCCATACCGTGCTGATTTCGCGCGAGAACACCAGATCGGCCGCCTTGATGCCGGCACTGAACACCAGTTGATCCACGCCCCCGAGATCGAGCACGGTATCGTCGCCATGGCCCCTATCCATGGTGTAAATATCGTTGCCGAGCAAACCATACAGACGGTCGTCGCCCTCCATGCCACGGAACACCGAGCCTTGCGAGGCACCGAACAGACTATTGTTACCGGTCGTACCGGTTTGGATCTTGTTATCCAGGAACGTCGCCAGCGCGGCATTGGCGGTGGCGATGGCCTGGAAGGCAACGGTCTTTTCCTGGGTATAGTCGGGCGAATAGACACCCAGGTCGTTGATCGTCGCAACCACCGACGCCAACCGGTCCAATTGGCCGTTGTCATGCAGCGCTTTCAGCTTGTCGGCCAGTTTGGACCAGTCGCAGACGAACCCTTCTGCGTAGCTACCAAAATCAGGAAATACGTCTTTGAGTTCGGCGGCGTAGTCGGTCTGCACCAATAGCTGGGCATTGCTGTATCTCTTGAACTGCAGGTACTCGGCAATCAGTAGCGGCGCCGCCACCCCGTGCGGGTTCGGATCGCGCTCGCCCCAACACCAGGTACCCAGGTAGGGCGCCCCGGTGAGGTGCTCCAGCGCCACCAACTGGCGCGCATCCATCACATGGCCGTAGCCCGGGCGACTGTCGCGGCTATGCGGATCCACGGCCGCCGAGCCGGTCCACCGATAGATCAGTTGATCGAGCAGGCTGTTGCGCTGGACCGTATTGGGCGTGGCCAGGTATTGCTGGACCAGCGTCCGCAAGCCGGCATCGAGCACCATGGCATGCTGCAAATCATGCACCCGGCCAAAGCCACGGATATTCGGCAACGACAGCACTTCGTCGGTCAGCACGACCATGCCATTGTCTACCCGCACGCTGGCATCGATGCGGAACCAGACATCGCTGGCGGTCGTGGTGGTACCGTTGGCCAACTGGAGCGTGCCAACCTGCTTGTGGGCATTGCCGTTGGCATCGACTTGGCTAGAGGGTGTATATCCGGTACCGACAGCACGCACGCCGGCCTCGGCCAAACCCCGCAGCTCGCCGGCTTCGCTCAGGCTATTGCCGTTGGCATCGCGCCAGACCTGCAAACCCGCGTAAGCCTTGTCTTGCGCATTGACCAGCCCATCGCCGTTATCGTCCAACTCGGCCAGCACCTGGAAGCCATGCGCGGCCCGCTCGCCGCTTTGCAGCAGGGTGTCGTTGCCGAACAGCTCACGGCCGCTGGTGATGGCGCCGTTACCGTCCAGGTCACGCACCAGCACGCCATCGTCAGCCCCCACCCAGGCGGTCCGTTCGCTCAAGCCGTCGGCATCGAAGTCGAAATAGGCCGATCCCAAGGCGGTGGTTTCGATGCCGTCGCCATCGAGATCCAATACGATGGGCGAGCGCGTCTGCTGCGCCCCACCGGTATTCGGTCCGCCACCCTTGGATTGCTCTACCCGCAGCGTGATGCCGAGGTCCTTGTTGGTGAATTTATTGATGGTCAGGCTATTGGTGGGCAGCGGCGTACCGCGGTTGCTGACGTACAGCGTGTCGCCCACCAATTTATAGGTAAAGCGGCCGTCCTCGCTCTTGTAGATGCCCTCGGGATCGCCGCTTTTACGTTTGCCGCCAGTCAGCACGGCGTAGTCGAGCATGACCGAGCCCTTGCGATCGACATCGTAAATGGTGTCGGACACATCGACTTTGTAGACATCGACGCCCGCACCGCCTTCCAGGCTATCGGTGCCGCCGCCGCCGTCCATCCAATCGTTGCCGCTTTCGCCATGAAGGGTGTCGTTATCCTCCCCACCACAGACGGAATCGTTATCCTCGCCACCCATCAGCCGGTCAGCACCGCTGCCGCCGTTCAAGCTATCCTGCCCATTTCCGCCCAACAGCGTATCGGCGCTCTCGCCCGCGTCCAGAAAATCGTTGCCGTCGTCCCCTTCGAGCTTATCGTCGTCCTTGCCACCGATCAGCGAGTCGTCATTTTCGCCGCCCTTGAGGCTGTCCTTACCTTCACCGCCTTCCAGGGTATCGTTGCCGCTCCCCCCTTCCAGCGTATCCATGCCCTTTTCGCCCTTGATGCTGTCGTTACCGGCACCACCCTTCAGCACGTTATTCGTCTTGTTGCCTTCGATGGTGTCGTTACCCGCGCCGCCGATGGCGTTTTCAATGGCGTCCTCGCCGGTGTAGTTGTCATAGGTAATGGAGATATTGCCTTTCCCATCCACTTTGCTGGTTTTACCGCCTTCGAGGTAGATCTTTACATGGTCGGACAAATCAGCGGCACTCAAGGTGTCGTTGCCACCAGTGTCGTATACGGTGTAACGGCCTTCCTCATCCCCAGTGAGCTTGTAGACATCATCCTGCGCGTGCGCGCCGCTCTTCGCACCCCAGATACGCTGCAGGGCGGTCACATCCAATTGCCTTGGCCCGACCGGTGACGTGGTGTAACTGACGCGGGCCCTATCATGCTGTGACATGACTGAATAGTCATGGTTATTCAAATCTTGCGGGACTGGGGATTCCCACACATGATTTAACCCGAGAGCATGGCCAATCTCATGAATCAGGGTACGGTATGACGGCTTGCCTTTTTTTGGCAGTTCCATATTGTTGTTGTAATAAATGGTATCTGTAGCGGTCAAATAGATGCCGTTCAGACTTACCTTGGAAAAATCGGCGGTGGAAAACCGGAGCGCAGGGGCAGCCCCCTCATCCACCTCCTTAAAAGTGATATTCAGGTAGGTAGCGTAAAAGTTAAAAATCTCTCGAACACTGTTCTTCTCCATGTCGTTCATCGCCCTGACACGGTCCAGTGATTTGCTGGGATTCCACTCTTCTCCTATCGCGGCATAAAATTCAATCGCTTGCGCAGTGGTCAGTGCGCTACTGAACGCATAAGTGATCACATTCCCTACGCCAATCAAGCTGTCGGAGTCGATCATTGCGGCCAGGGTACTATCTTCTATTTTCATTTCTTGGTGTTTTCCGATATTTCTTTAAGCAAATCCGACAGAATATCGACAGACTGGATATATTCAGGGCAAAAGGACTGATAGTTGTGAAACCATTGTTTGGGTGCACTGCCGGCAGCGATTTCCTGTATATAAGGACCTGTAAGTAGAACCTCCTTTGCATCATCCGGCTTGGGCAAGCGATGAAGCAGAAAGAGATAACGTCGCTGCTTCATCTCCTTGGTGAAAAAGGCATAGGCGCCGCAGGGGTCCCCCTCCAACATTCTCAAAGCGATGCGGTCCGAATAGTATTTCGCTTCCTCGGGCTTCCGCGCAAAATGGACGATGCCATCTCGAGTACGCAGGATAACCAAATAGTTATCATCGACGGCTTTGCCTTTGGTGATTGATCTACATGCCTTTTCCTCGGTAGGCAATAATTGATAGGCACTCGTATTGTTTTTTTTGACACCAATCTCTACCTGAGCAATCGTGGCCTCCAGAACGATATTGACCGAATCGAGCACTTGCCGGAATGGCACCGGCGGAGGGGCCTCGTCGCGCGCCCAAGCGTTGCCTGAGCAAGCCAGCAGGAGCATCACTGTCATCGCGTGTGTACTGGACCCTGCAAATGCGCGGGGTGGTGCGAAAGAGGACGACATGCCTCGATAACAATTTCCTATGAAGTCAAACAGCATTTTTTCTCTCCTTGTTTTCATTACTTGTTGTTTTCCGAGATTGCTTCAATCAATTCCCGCAAAATGGCAACAGGCTGGATATATTCCGGGCAGAATGACTGGTTGTTGTGGAACCATTGTTTTGGGGCACTACCAGCTACGATTTCAGGTATAAACGGACCTTCAAGCAGTACTTCCTTTTCGTCATTCGGCTTAGGCAGGTAATTAAGCAGGAAGAGATAACGTCGCTGCTTCATCTCCCTCGTGAAAAAGGCATAAGCATCACAGGGCTCCCCCTTCAACATTCTCAAAGCAATGCGGTCGGTATAGTATTTCGATTCAGCAGGATTGCGCGCAAAATGGACGACACCACCCCGGGTGCGCAGGATAACAATAAAGTTATCATCAACGCGCTTCCCTTTTCTAATCGCTCGGCATGCCTTTTCCTCGGCTGGCAATAATTGATAGACACTCGTATTGTTTTTTTCGACGCCAATCTCGACCCGGTCAATCGTAGCCTCCAAGATGATATTGACCGAATCGAGCACTTGCCGGAATGGAAGCGGCGGAGGAGTCTCCTCGCGCGCCCAAGCGTTGCCTGAGCAAGCCAGCAGGAGCATCGCTGTCATCGCGTGTGCCTGGACTCTGCCAATACGCGGGGTGGTGCGAAAGAGGACGACATGCCTCGATAACAATTTCCTATGAAGTCGAACAGCATTTTTCTCTCCTTGTTTTCATTACTTGTTGTTTTCCGAGATTGCTTCAATCAATTCCCGCAAAATGGCAACAGGCTGAATATATTCCGGGCAGAATGACTGGTTATTGTGAAACCATTGCTTGGGGGCACTGCCATTCTCAATATCCGGCATTGGCAAGCCTGTGAGTAGGACTTCCTTTTCACCTTCTGATTTGGGCAAGTGACTAAGCAGGAAGAGATAACGACGCAGCTTCATTTCCCTGGTGAAAAAAGCATAAGCGCCGCAGGGGTCGCCTTCCGACATTCTCAACGCGATGCGGTTGGTATAATTTTTCGATTCGGCGGGGTTTCGCGCGAAATGGACAATGCCATTCCGGGTGCGTAGGATAACGAAAAATCGATCCTCGGCACCTTTGCGGAATGCACGACATGCCTTATCATCTGTCGGCAATAATTGATAGGCTGTTTCATAATATTTATGGACACCAATCTCGACCTTATCAATCGCAGCCTCCAGGATGATATTGACCGGATCGAGCGCTTGCCGGAAGGGGACTGGTGGAAGGCTCTCCTCGCGCGCCCAAGCGTTGTCGGAGCAAGCCAGCAGGAGCATCGCTGTCATCACGCCTGCACTGGACCCAGCCAATGCGCGGGGTGGTGCGAAAGAGGACGACATGCCTCGATAACAATTTCCTATGAAGTCAAACAGAATTTTTTCTCTCTTTGTTTTCATTACTTGTGGTTTCTCGAAATTTTTTCGATCAAATCCCGCAGGATGGCAACCGGCTGGATATATTCAGGGCAAAACGACTGACTGTTGTGAAACCATTGCTTGGGGGCACCGCCATAGTCGATTTCCGGCATTTGTAAGCCTTCGAGCAGGACTTCCTTTGCACCCTCCGGCTTGGGCAAATACCTAAGCAGAAAGAGATAACGTCGCTGCTTCATCTCCCTCGTGAAAAAGGCATAGGCACCGCAGGGGTCCCCCTCCAACATTCTCAAAGCGATGCGGTCGGAATAGTATTTCGCTTCCTCGGGCTTCCGCGCAAAATGGACAATGCCGTCCCGGATGCGTAGGATAACCAAATAGTTATCATCGACGGCTTTCCCTTTGGTGATCGATCGACATGATTTTTCGTCGGTAGGCAATAATTGATAGGCCCGCGTATTGTTTTTTTTGACGCCAATCTCGACCTGATCAATCCTGGCTTCGAGGACGATATTGACCATATTGAGTGATTGCCGGAATGGCATCGGCGGAGGGGGCTCATCGCGCGCCCAAGCGTTGCCGGAGCAAGCCAGCAGGAGCATCGCTGTCATCATGTTTGCACTGGACCCTGCCGATGCGCGGGGCGCTGCGAAAGAGGACGACATGCCTAGATAACAATTTCCTATGAAGTCAAACAGCATGCCCTCTCCCCTTGATGAAGTTATCTCTATGTGCAACGAAAGTTATTTTTTTCATAAGCCCCTCTTATATCAATCTTTTTTTGTTTTCAGGCTAACGTGCGCCTACTTCTCTGCACAGGCTTGAGGAGATAGATAATTTCGTCCAGCCAAAAAAACCAAGCATTGTACCGATTTACGCAAGACCAAGAAACCTAACCCCTCAAAAAAGCCTAAAGCAACCACCTTAAGCAGAATGTCCATTTACCCGCTATGCCAGCCTGTAAAAGGCTTTGGCGCGTTTAGCCGGGAATAAGGGAGGCACGTAAAGATTACCATTCATGGCAGACCCATCTCAATCTGACTCTCCCTATTTGATCTAGCCTTTACGAGCAGATTACGCGGTCTCGCCCCTCTGAGTGTCGTCCTCACCTGGCCTCGGCCGGCTCCACCGTACTAATCCACAGTCTCGGCCAATCCCACCATCCCTGCCCGCCGCAATGGCCTTGGCGGCCGTAGTAAGCGAGAACGAAATTACGGCCATCAAAGACCCAGTTGCCGATTTCGCCGCAGTCGGGTTTGCGACTGCCCGGTCGTTCATGGTTCAGCGTCCGGCTGGCGGAATTGTATGTGGCATTTGTCAGCCTATAGCTGGGGGTAAACAGTTTTGGTAGCCCCGGCAGAGCGAGACGGGTGGGCTCAGGTTCACCTTGGCGCTGGGCGCGATAGCCGACATAGTCGGCGTTGTAGTCGCTCCCGCCGCAGCGCAGCAGCACAATCGCTTCACGCAAGCTCAGTGCCGCCACTTCGCTCTCCAGCTTGCCCTCATCGCTTGTCCCGCAACCTGGCTCAAGCTCTCTGACCGCTTGCAGCAGGCTAGCGGCTTCCGCAACGCTGACCTCGGGCTCGCCGATTGGAGCGAGGTGCAACACCGGTAGCGGGCGGCCCGGCGGGATCGTTGACGCGGACTTGCTGCCTGTGCGCAGCAATGCTTGCGTGGTGCCAAGCCGGCCTTGGGTTTCATCAATCAGCAGCAGTGCGGCGGTCAAGCCCGTAACTTTGAAGTTGGCCAACATACGGCCTTGTCGATTGGTTAATCGTAGCAATTGCTTGCGCCTGGCGGTGGCAAGCAGTTTGCGGGCTGCTGCACTATTGCGGCTAAGGATCCAGGTTGGATCGTGATGGCCGATTTCCCACCCATCAGCCGACAGGGCTTTGCCATTCAGTCGCAGTTGCGGCAGTGCCAGCTTGTGCTTGGACTGGAAGCGGAGTACCAGCCTGGAATTGTCATCCGAGTCCGGTCGCTGCGGGCCGGGTGCCTGCTCCAACACCATCTCGGGACTGCCTTCATATTGCTTGGCAGTGCCTTTGGTTTGCTCGTAGCCTTTGGCGACGCAAGCGCCGTCGTTGCTGCAAGCCACTAGCCAATCCTTGAATTCTCGATAGACCGGTAACGGTGCGGCTTGGCTGGCGAGGTGGGCGACAGTAAGGAGGATTAGGGGAAGAGGACGTTGGCGCGCAAACCGTGCTTTATGTACACAGTCCGAATTAACGTGACGGGGGTGCTTTTTTTCTAGCGTTACTCCGGCGTTACGCTTGGACTGGTCCGGCATGAGTTTTTCTTTTCTGAATTGTGTCTTCGTCTAGAAACGGGGGGCGTGACGATCCGCCCGCCCGCTGTCTTGCATGTAGGACATCTTGCCGGAATGGAGGACGAGCATGCTCTGGCGTCGCCGGGGCTCATTTATCAGCGGCTGACGACAAATGCTCCTTGCCGTTACCATTTGGTTGCGGGCGTGTGCGAAAACTCACATCTTTTTCACATCGACAAGCCCGCCACCGAGTCAGCGCGCCAAGCCGGCGAATAGGCAGCGCACGTCCCTTATTGACTGCTCTACTTTCGCTTTTCAACGCTAGCGCATGCCGGGATGGGCACACGCGACCACCAGGTGGACGACCTCCCCCTCGCGCTGAGTCACGCCGTACACCGCCAGTAAGCGGGCGCCCAGATGGGCAGCTGCAGTGGCATGACCTACTGGCGGCGCCTGCGAGAGTAGAAAGTCCAAGGTTTGTGAGAGCACCTGCCTCTGGCGTTACTCACCCAATTGCGATGGCACGACCAGATCGATTGGAGTCGAGCCATATTGATGGCGCTGGCGTCGCCAGCCCTGGGGAATAAGCAGACTGGACCGAACCCAATAGCTCTAGGCAAGCTCGGCAGCAAGCGTCATATCGCTGTGGATCACCGTGGCGTTTAATTGGCAGTGCTGGTCACAGGGGCGAACCGGCATAGTTCGATGGTAGACGAGCCCTTGTTGGATTTGCTGCCCTCGGTTCTCGGGCCGGCTGGCCGCGCCACCGACCTGACAAGCTCCACGCCGATAAGGGGTATGACTACTCACGTTGCCGGGCCTCTCTCCGCAAGCGGGGTATCCTGGCGCGAATTGCCAGACGAGGTGTCGAGAGCGGCGAGCCACTGGGCCAGCACCGCTGGGGGGGGAGCGGACACATGCCTGGCTCGCCGTCTTTGGAAAACTGCAAATCCACTTTGAGCGAGGCCTCGATACGCATTACGCCGTGCTTAAGTTGGCGTGTTCGTTGAATTTTTGGCGCATTGTGAATAGGTTGTGTTAGCGGCTCTAAGCTCCTCGACCATCAACCAATTGATGCGTATGCACGCCGGGATACCTATGTCGTCCAACCATTGCGCGGAGGGCCTTGCACTGGCGCTGTTCGACTTGTTCGACCATCGGTGCGTGCTGGGCCCTTGTGTCTCCCCTACCTGTCAGTCCTGGTAGGTAGCGGTACGCGGCGAATGCGAACAAACTCAGAGTCGCCAACGCTGCTGAATTGGTGCGTGGCGGCGATATAAATCAGTCACTAACCTAGATCGCGATTTAGTCGAATTTACAGAATAAAGAATGGAGAATAGCCCACTGAATAATGAAGGACATAGAAGCTATTTGGCATCCCATCATAGAATCCATCGTAAAAGAGGAGTTCGAAATGGCATTTTGCAACTTACCAGCTGGTCAGACCGCAGCTTTGATGTTTATCCTAGCGATCGAGAATAACGCTCAAGCATCTTCCAAAATTAAAGCACTGATCACCGCCAAGGATTGGAAATCGCTTGCCCTCGTGGCATCCTTTGGGACCCCAGACGGTGTTGCCTCCCCAACAATCGACGATTTCACCACTGTTGGCAACATGAGGCCTGGCCTGCAGAATGCCTATTTTATTCTCGCGATTGCGGACGCAAAGAGCGAAGGTGACGGCAAGCAACATCTTCAAGATGCGCTCAACACCCATTGCTGGGATAAAGTCGCCAGCACGATCGTTAGTTCGATTTCAACGACTGGGGTTACCTTTACCGGCCAAGACTTGCATGACGCCTATGCGCCCACCGACAATAGCCCGTGCCAAGGCGGTGACTCGATCCCTGCTCTTGCGGCGTTGATCGGGGCAGGGATGGTGGTAGGCGACTTCTTTTCGAAGACTTTGCCTGATTTCTTTACCAATGATTTCAACAATTTTTTCACGGGCACCGTCGCGAACTTCTTCACAGGCGACTTTGCCAATTTTTTCAAATCTCTCGGTGACAATATCCAGAATGGATTTGAAGATATGACAAATGCACTGAAGGACGCCTTTGGACATCTCGATCCGACCAGCTGGTAATGGTGCCTGTGGCTTACGCATGGACGTCCACGCAGCTTCTCGACATTTTCGGGAAGGCTCTCTGGTCAGGGCCGTCAGCTGCGCGGGTCGATCTTGAGTTTTCGATTCGTCTCCGGGACGGCCATGCCGATTACTTTGGTCGCTTCGGATTCTGGGTAAATGGGGGGCCGGAAGACGCGGCAAGAATTGATTCTATTCTCGAGCATCTAGCCGCCCCCCCCGAAGTGCGTCTTGCCGTGACGCTTGGAACGGTGCGTCTGGGCATCGCTGTCTCATTAACTTCCGATCCTGAGTTCCGGCTATATTTGCATGGCAAGGACGCGTTGTGCGGCGACACCTACACCGCATTCCGATGGCGGTCCGGCGAAGCAGCTCGCCGCTGCATCTACCACTTTCACTACGCTCCCGAGAGCGCAGAGGGGGAGCAACCGGAAAGACTGGTGCATCCGTACTTCCGGGACGCCGCCGCGCAGCTCGCTCGCGCCCCTCGTTTTCGCCAAGCGTCTGGATTCTGGTTGCGCTCGTGCGCTGAGGGTAGCGTCGACCAGGTTGATTTCGCCTTTCCTTGGTCACCCCGTGCGGGAACGCTAGCTGGCCTCGTACCAATACTTGCCGAGTTCTCTGCAGCCGAGAGCGATGATCTCGCAGCCTGTCCAGTTCGCCATGTGGCATTTCCGACAGCTACCGGTGATGCGTGCGTGACGCTTTATTGCTCGGGTGCTGCACAATCCGATTGGCCGAGGTCGGAGGTCGAGCTGCAGGCGCAAGCGCGTACTGCGTCGGCGGCTAGGCACGACCGCTCAGATGCGCTGATCCTAGGTCTCATCGAAACCTGCGACAGTTATTCTGCCTCCGCTCGTGCACTTGACAATTTCTATGGCGGCCGAATCGATCACTGGCAGGCAGTACTCGGCCCGGAAATGCATTATCATCATGGATTGTTCGATTCAACGGGCAGTATCAGCGCCAGCCCCGACGCCATGGCGCGGGCGATGCGCCGAGCCGTCACCGAACTCTATTCGTTCATCCCTCCGGGCGGGAGCATTTACGATGTCGGTTGCGGCTGGGGCGGGCCGATGTCGATGCTTATCCGTGATCTCGGCTGTTCGGTGCTTGGCCTAACCATAAGCCGCACCCAATTTCGCTACATCGCTGGGCTCGGTCTACCGGTGCGCTGGGGCGATGCCGAACGGACATTGCCGCCACGTGAGTTCGACTGCGCGTTGCTGCTCGAATCATTTGAACATGTGCAAGACAAGGCACGGCTGTTACAGCTTCTGAGACCCTTCGTCGATCGTCTCGTCATGCGGGTCAATTGCCAGGATCGATCTCCGGAATGTGCAGTGTTCGCGGGCACCATGCAGATGGTCAGCTCGACAGCGCTTCGCCGCCTTGTCGAGGCGGCAGGATGGCGGGTGAAACATTGGCGCAACCGCCGGAACGAAACGATGCTGACGCATGAGTTCTGGTATCACCGATTGAGGGAGTTGCCCCCGGGGGTCGTGGCGGGTGACCCGCATTTACAGGAATTTCGGGCCTGGTGCGTTCGGGTCCTAGCGAACCGCGTCGAATGGGCTGAAAACAACCCACTAATCGAACTCATTGCGGATTGAAACAGCACTGTTGCGCGGACCGAGCGTGCTTCAAAAACAGGCTGTAAGACACGGGGCAGGCGGGCAGCCTGAACACTCGATGTCACGCTACCCGAACGGTTAACCGGTAACGCGAAATGACGGAAGCGTCGCCCAGCCACTCGCGCCACAGTTTGGCCTGTATGAAAAACTCGCCGGAACCTTGAGGCTGGAACACCCAGCGCCGCCTGCCGCCGGCTCCAGGGGGGTGGAGGTCCGCCAGCGCGAGTTCGGACGACAGCAACATCAGCCTTTCGCTGAACTCGAGGTGCCAGCGATAGCCAGTGGTGGGCGTTTCGTCAAGTTCGAGCGCAAAGGCCCTCTCCTTTGGAAGCTGGCGCACACCGCCATCATCGGCAAGATTAAATGATGGAAGTGTCATCGCGGCGCTCCCGAAGTGTTGACGGCTTTTTCTGGCCAGTCCTGGACCTTCGCGGGGAAAGTCCAGGACTACGCTTTAGGCCGCGCCTCTCTGATGGGTCCAATTACAACCCGTACCTTTCCACCAGGCGGACCAAAAATTGCCGTCGCTTCCGATGACAAAGACATAGGGACCGCCACCTTCGACGGAGACAATGTCGACCACCTCGGTGCTGGTGGCGCTGCCAGGCTAGAGTTGGTTACGCCAATTGTTGTCCGCACCATTCGCCTGATTTAGCTACGGATGGTCGTCTGATCCCCAAACGGCAAGACAAAGCGTCGCATTGGCGTCCACGGTGGCACCGATGGAGGGCCTTGACGGTTACGCCACTTGGCAAGGCGAGATTGCCCCACTTCCTTGCGAAGCCGTCAGGACGTCGGACACAGCGATGCAGTTGACGCCCTGCAGGCGGACTCATGGGTGTTTGCCGTCGGCGGCGTTTACGGCAGAGACTCCAAGAGTGGGGGGATGATCGGAGGCACATTGATCTCGATACGTGAGAAGGATTCGATCGACCACATGCTGGCGTCTATCCCGCACTGACCATAGCCAATGTAGAAATAGCCATCCATGCCCCAGCCAGTGCCCCAGCTGTTCTTGCACAGCCAGGCTTGCTGATTGTCGTCATAACCGATTACGCAGATGCAATGGCCGCCTACTTGGGCGGCGTTGCCGTTGTACTGGTAGACGCCGGATGTATAGCCATAGAAATCTTCATACACAGTGAAGCAGGAGATCAAAGGACCTTGAGTGGAAATCCACTGTTTCATCTGAGCGGACTCCGTCGGAGTGCCGTATGCCGACAAGATGGTCAGCTCGTCCTGCCAGCCAGCGTTGAGCTGGCATCCCTGATCTCCCGCTTCGTAAGTGAAATACGACGCCGGTGCAATGCCGGGCGTACTAGCGTAGCTCAAGGCGCTGGTCACCCACCAGCCGGTGGTGCAACTGCATCCGTCCGTGACCTCTGCACCGCAGTAGAATAGCTGCGCTTCCGACAGGTCCTGTATGGAACTGCCGAGTACTGAGTTCACTGGCATACTGGTGAACAAGCGCATGCTGCCTTCCAGGGTGGCCGCCACGCCGAAGGCAACGCAGGAACCGCAGTTACCCTGATCCTTAATTGCGCTGATGTAGCAGTTGCCGCCCACATTGCGCCAGTCCCAGGCGGGCGGGGTCACGGTCCGGGCACCCTGCACCATCCCCCTAGTCTGCTGGGCCAGGGCGGAAATCCGCTCGCGCTCTTGCAGCGGGAGCTCGGCGGGTCCTGGCACGTAGCCAAGTCGCGCTTTGCGTTGTGCGGCGTTCAGCTGAAGCAGGGAAGTCGGCCCCGCTTGCCAGGTCACGCCCTTCTGCTTATTTGTTGCAAGCAAATCATCTAAGAATTTCTGATCGAGAGCCATGAGTCATCTCCAGTTAAGCCCGGCCACCGTTCGTGGTGTGATTTCAGGCCGAAATAATCAGGTAACGCGATGGGAAGCAACGGAACCTCGCAAAGACCTAGAAAAAACGGTCCTAATTAGCGAAATCGCACTTTCGAGGGGGGTGGTGCGCTTCGGGTCAAAAAGACCAATTCTGACAGGTACTGACGAAATAAAAATCGATTTTAAATCTTAGTCTATTACAAGTGACCTATTTAATTAAGCTGATACCTAATCGTATAAATTCTTACTGAAAGTACGCTCCCCATATAGTGTGGCTTCATTGAAGCTTTAGTGATTATGCAATTTACTCAGTTACCACAGGGTTTCGTAGGGGGAACCGTTAAAAATATTTGCGAACTTGCCCTGCGCCGCATGAATTTCGCGCATTTCTGGTAGCGGTAGACATTGACTATGTCCCATCGCCGTTTCCTACAAAAAATCCGGTTTCCTGCCCCACAGGAATCCGCTAAGCCGTCCGGACTTATAATAGACGCATTCCTAAAAAATAACCCGCAAAACGATCAGCGCTTCGCTTCTGAATTTGACAATTCCTCGTAAGTCCTTGATATTACATGTTAGCATGTGCCACTATGAAATTTTTACCCTACTAAATTTAATAGGACTAGCGGCGTAACTGCAGGGTCGAATAACGCAGTGCCAATAAGCGTGGCTCTCCTTTTTTTTGCAATCCACCCACTTAGGCGATAGTTACGACTGACAACAAAAGAATTGGGGCGCGCAAACCCATGTGAGCCTCGAACGAAGCCGATGTAGGGAGACGGACAATATGCGAGTCATCATTTACGATGAGGCGGTAGCTACCGAGACGCTGGCAGAGGCACTGCGCGAAGATGCGGTCATTGTACTTGAGCTAGCACGCCCCATCGCCCGCGAGATTCAGCACAAGACTAGCGAGCTCTTCGATGAAGGCGAAGTCCCGGTCCAACTTGAAGCACTTTTCGGCCACGACATCGATACGACCTTCGGCTGGCTACACTACATGGTCAATCCCGAGATGTTCCAGCTCTACACTGATGAGGGTGTTTGCACCTTGATCATGAAGGCGTTGGAGCGCCGGCGCCGGCAAGGCAGCCGACTACCTGTCTTTGCCACCTCGGTCTTTTAGACCGTCATCACGCCTGCATGGGACCCGAACAGCATTTTCTATCTCTTTGTTTTCATTACTTGTTATTTTCCAAAATCTTTTCAATCAACTCCCGCAGGATGGCAACCGACTGGATATCTCTAGGGTAGATTGATTGTTGTCGAACCACTGCTGTGGGATAGTGCCAGGCTCAATATCCGGTGGTACACCGGAGAGCAGGTATTCCTTCTCGCTATCCAGCCTGGGCAAGAAGTTATCTCTATATACCATTGTGTTCGGCGCGCTCTAAATTTCTTCGGCGTCCAGAAAGATTCTGCCGTACCGATCTTCCCAGCCTAGCAACGTGGAAAAAATACAATCTGCACAGTTTGATACTTAATTGTAAAACACCAAAAAAAAAGCCGAACATGACACCGACTTACACGAGACCGCGAAACCTCATTCTCGACGCCCACCTACGCAATCACCTTCAGAAAGGTGACCGATAGCCATGCTCGTCTGCAAAAGGCTTTGACGCGTTTATGTCAGAGCAAGGAAACGTGACCCCGGAAATACTAGCCGAGGGCGACACAACCACCAGCCGGCCTCACAACCTTGCTTCACATTCGTTGATTTTCTCTCTAGTTGACCACCGAAGACGCCATAGATGCTTCAGGTCGATTAGCACCGTTAATAAATAATAAGCGAGTAGTTACGCTGTTTACACAATCACCTGTTAAACAGCATTTCTCGAATATCGCATCTGCTAATCTCAGGCCCTCAGAATAAACCTTAACAGCACCAAACGTTAGCCCTCCGCATTCTGCATTTAAATTCCAACTACCCGGCACAGCACTGATCCGGATCGTATAAAGTGTCTTTTTGATTTTGCAAATCTTTATTACTTCGCGAACGGAGGCTACATATTCACCAGTGGCATCATTCTTTTTCAGGTTAAAAGTATCGATCAAATATCCCCCTTTGGATACACCAAGTTTATCTCCGCCGTAAGAAATTCGAAGCACACTTGCCTTGACGTCGCATTCGATGCCAATAAATCTTTGATCATCGCTCGCAACGACCTGCGCCGACATCACCAATAAAACCAACGCTACAGCGTTTTTGCAAATGCGCATTTGCCCCCCTGACTCACTGAGTAGTGTTCTTTGATTCTTAAAAGGGGCGGTATGAAAATCCATCCGCCACTTGTTTTGCAGGGAAAACATCATGCCGTAGAAGAGGACGAGCATGCCATGGCGTCGCCGGGCCTCATTGATCATCCACCGGCGGCGAGTACTCCTTGCCGTTACCACTTGCTTGCAGGCATGAGCAAACACTCACGGCTTTCAAAATAAAATCGACCTCGTCCCATATTGGCTGATGGTGCAAGGGTTACTCTGTGTAGATCAGCTCCGAACAAGAATATTCGCATCCAGGACAAGCGCTTATCGGCTCATGGTTTATCAACCTTCCTGCGCACTTTGAAGTCGAACACAAGCTCCTCTTCCGAAATACGCACGTCCAACACCATGGACTTCCAGTTTGGTCACTGCCTCTGCCAGCGCGTCGAGTTTGCCCTGGGACGCTTCCCCTTCCTGGCCTTTTCACACCGCCCCCACCCAGCCGCCCTACCCCACGCCCAGGCATACACGGCCCATTTCATAGCCTATCTTGGTTGATACGAAGGGAGAGAATGCGCTTATGCCGGCCAGCGACGAAGCAAGTGCGGAGATCGACCGGCTGGCGGCGCTGGCCCGGTATGACATCCTGCACACCGCCGCCGAGGTGGAGTTCGACTTCCTCACCCGCCTGGCGGCAGAGTTGTGCCACACCCAATATGCCTTCGTGGTCTTTGTCGACGATCGCCATGTATGGGCCAAGTCCTGCTTCGGCGTGGCCGAGGTGGCCGCCATGCCGCGCGAGCAGGATTATTGCGACCTGGTGGTGCGTAGCGGTCAGCCGCTGCTGGTGCCGGACCTGACCGACGATGCCCGGACCGCCAATCTATTGCCCACGCTGCAAATGGGCTTTCGCAGCTACGCCGGCGTACCGCTGATCAGCGACGACGGCTATACCCTGGGAACATTGTGCGTATTGGATCGGCAGGCGCGGCCTATCGACGATACCCAATTGCTCCTGTTGCAGGCTTTGGCACGGCAAACCATGGCCCTGGTCGAGTTGCGGCACTGCAAGCGCGAGCTGGAAGCCAATCTGCGCAAGCTGACGCTGTTGGCCAACCAGGATGAGCTGACCGGCCTGATGAACCGGCGCCGCCTGATGGAAAAACTGGCCGAGGAATGCGCCCGCGCCCGCCGCTTCCAGCAACCGTTGGGCTTGGTGATGCTGGACCTGGACCACTTCAAGGCGGTCAACGATCAGTGGGGTCACGGCGCCGGCGATACCGTACTGCTCAATACCGGCAAGACGATTCTGCAGACCCTGCGCGAAACCGACAGCGCCGGCCGCTACGGCGGCGAGGAATTCTGCCTGCTGCTGCCCGCTACCAATCTGGACGGCGCGGCTACCGTGGCCGAGATACTGCGCGGCCGCCTGGCCGGCCACCCGCGCGAACCGGGCAGCGCGCCTAGCCATGTCACCGCCAGTTTCGGGGTCAGCGCAACGGAAGCGGGCGAAACGGCGCGCGCGGCCGTGCTGCTGGAAACCGCCGACCGCGCGCTATACCGCGCCAAGGCTGCCGGCCGCAATCGCGTCGAGCTGGCGCCTTCCGCCCTCTATAGCCAGACCCATCCCACCCATTCCCCAGATAAACACTCTTCCGGAGCTAGCTGATGCAATCATTGCGCACCAAGTTGATCGTCGTGATGACATCCATTGTCGCCCTCGTCGCCATCCTGCTGACCACGGCGTCCTACCACCGCATGCGGGGCGAGCTGATCGAGGCGCTCAGTGCGCAACTGGCCGAAGCCTCCAGCGCCAGCGCCAAGTCCGCCGATGACTGGCTGAGCAATCGCGCCCATATCGTGACGGCCTTGGCCGATGTCTCGGCGCAGCCGGAGCTGGTGCCTTTTCTACAGCTGAGCCTCAAGGCCGGGGGGTTCGACACCACCTATATCGGCTTTGCCGACAAACACATCGTCTTTTCCAAGCCGCAGGATCTGCCGGCCAGCTATGACCCTACCGCCCGCCCCTGGTACCAGCAGGCTGTTTCCGCCGGCAAGACCATCATCACCGAGCCCTACCTGGATGCCGCAACCAAGAAACTGGTGATTTCCATGGCCGCGCCGGTCAGCGGCGGCACGGCGGTCGCCGCCGGCGACGTGTTCATGGACGGCTTGGTCGGCGGCATCCTCGGCGTGAAACTGGCGCACCAGGGTTATGCCTTTGTCGCCGACGGCAAGGGCCAGGTCTTGATCCATGCCGACGAAGCCCACCGGATGAAACCGGCCACCGAGCTTTCCTCCGGGCTGGATGCGGCGCAGCTGAAAAGCCTGGCCGACAGCAACCGCATGCAGGAGCTGGAAGTCCAGGGCCACGCCAAATATATCCAGGTGCGTACCATCCCCAGCACCGGCTGGTATCTGGCGGTGGTGATCGACAAGGCGGATGCGCTGGCGCCCCTCGGCAAGCTGCTGATCTTTTCGATCAGCGTGCTGGTCGTCCTGCTGGCCGTCATGGTGCCTTTGCTGACGGCAACCATAGGCCGCATGCTGGCCGGCCTGATCCGGGTCAAGGACGCCATGCGGGCGATCGCCACCGGGGGTGGCGACCTGACCCAGCGGATCGCGACCCACGGCAACGATGAGATCGCCCAAACCGCCAAAGCCTTCAACCAGTTCCAGGAACAATTGCGCTTGATGTTCGTGGATCTGCAAGCCGAGGCCGGCCACCTGACCGATGGCGTCAACAATATCGCCACCCTCACCCGCCGCATGGCCGGCGACTCGCGCCAGCTGGCCGACCATGGCGCCGCCAATGCCGCCACCATCGAGCAGCTGACCGTGAGCATCGCCCATATCGCCGACTACGCGGGCGATGCCAATCGGCTGGTGGAGAGCACCGGTGAGCTATCGGCCGTGGGAGCCACCAGCATCAGCCGCGTATCCGGTGAAATCGACAATTCCGCCAGCGCCGTTCGGGAACTGTCGACGCTGTTCACCGAAGTCAACCGTAGAGCCGACGATATCGGCGGCATCGTGCAGGTGATCAAGGAAATCGCCGACCAGACCAATCTGCTGGCCCTCAATGCAGCCATCGAGGCGGCCCGCGCCGGCGAGCAGGGACGCGGTTTTGCCGTGGTGGCCGACGAGGTCCGCAAACTGGCGGAACGGACCGGCCAGGCCACCCAGGAAATCTCCGGCATGATAGGCAGCATGCGCGATGCCACCCAGGGCGCTACCGGCAATATGCAACGCACCTTGGGTTCGGTCGAAGCAGGCGCCGGGCTGATACGCGAAACCGCCGGCAATATCGCCCAGATCCAGCAGCGGATGGGGGAAGTGGTGAGCAATATGCGCGAAATCGCCCACTCCACCAGCGAGCAACGCCAGGCGGCCACCCTGATGGCGCAGAATGCGGAAAGGGTCACCGCCCAGATTCAACAGAGCGACGAGGCGCTGCAATCGATGACCGGCACCCTGGGCGAGTTGGATCAGTTGGCCAGCGGCATCCGGGCCATGTTCGCAAAGTTCAAGCTGTGAGTAACTTTTCAAGGCGGTGCTCGGCCGCAAGCCAGGCCCTGCCTGGAATGGCTTGCAGGCTGGCCTGACCGGTGGTCGCAGCAAGGAATCATTGATTGCTTTGTCATATAACTCCCCTATGCTGGAATTCAGACCAGGGGAGTTGTTATGCCCGCGATTGCCAACCAGGCTGAAGAACAGCGGCTACGCTCGTTATACCAAAGCGGTTCGCTGGATTCCCACCAGCATGCCGATTTCGATTTCATCGTGCGCGCCGCCGCCCGCTTATGCGATGTGCCGCAAGCCTTCGTCGCCTTCGTCGATCGTGGCATGGTGTGGATCAAGGCTTCGGTCGACTTCCTGCCTTTCAAGCAGCTGCCCCGCAGCAGCAGCTTTGCCGACCTCGCCTTGACCGGCGAAGCACTGATCAATATCGCCGATGTCAGCGTCGATCCCCGCACCGCCAACCACCCCCTGATCGAATCCGGCTTCGGATTCAGCATGTACGCGGCCACCCCCATCTGCGCGCCCAACGGCGATGCGATCGGCGTGCTGAGCCTGCTCGACAATCGGGTCAGGCTTCTGAATGAGGAAGAGCGCGACTGGCTACTGCAGCTGGGTAGGCAAGCTTCCGCCCTGGTGGAGTGGCGGCGGGTACGCAAGGAGCTGGAAAACGCCCTGCTCGAACAGCAGGAAACCCGCCACCTCGACCCGCGAACCGGCCTACCCGGCCGTCCCTGGTTGATGGCTCGTATCGAAGAGGAATGCCATCGCGCCCAGCGCTTCGGCCATGCCTTCTCGCTGATCCTGTTCGATCTCGATACCTTGACCGAAATCCATGCCCAACTCGGCCGCGACTGCGGCGCCAGCGCCCTGGCGCGGGTGGGCAGGCTGCTGCGCCAGACGCTGCGCGGCACCGATAGCGCCGGCCATTTGTCGGAAGACCGCTTCGGCATCGTCCTCCCCAATACTACGGCCGATGGCGCCGCTACCTTGGCCGAGATGCTGCGGGGCAGGATCGAATCCAAACCCAACCCGCTGGAACCCGCCCTGGCCGTCACCGCCAGCTTCGGCGTCGCGGCCAGCAACGAACGCGGCCTGGACAACGCCCACAGCCTGCTGGCCGCCGCCGGCGCCGCGCTGGATCAAGCCCGCGCCGAGGGTCACAACCGCGTCGCCGTGGCCTTGCCGGCCATGCCGGAGTTACGCTGATTGGCGTGCAATACCTCTGAATTCCCGGCGTAGTTGCCCCTATTTTAACAGTGACGGACACAAAAGCTGCCCCACGGCCTATGCAAAAACAGACACCTGCACCATGCACGGCCGTCCGTGTCACTGCAGCCCGCCCAGTTAAGTTTCACTTGTGCCCGGAGGCCGATGGCTTCGAAGGTGCCCACGCAACGGCCCCTCTTTTGGGAGGAAGCTCATCGCTTGTTCGAGCGGTAGTTGCGGGCTGTCCAAGCGTGTGATCGCTAGGCGACGTATCTGGACATTTGAGGCGCGATAGGCCTTTAGCTTGTGATGTCCGTCCAGAATAAACTCTGACCAGGCACCTTTGGACGAAAGTGTAATGACGGTCGGTCGAATGCCGGCCTCAATAGCCTGAACGTACTCCTCAACTCTCTTTGAGGACATAGATGGCTCGAACTGAGTTGCCACCATTGCGCCAAAGCCTGGGTAGAAATTGGTCACTTCGAGCAATGGAATTTCAGCCAGTGCGATCTCCACGACATACGAGTCCGATGGGATGTCCTCGAGCACCAACAAGTACTGGCCGGTCTCTAGTAGCAAGAGGATTTCAGAAAAGTGAGATGCCAAGGTAGACTGAGGAGGAATCTCGCTCTCCACTGACTTCCGGAATCTCTGAACTGAAGCCAGAGTGCTCGTTGCTACAGAGCGAACCAAGTTCTGCCCAACGCTTCCCGCGCAGTCGCACCAATGGTACACCGCGATCTGACCATTGACGATTAGAGCTGCTTCGAAATCACCACCTCTAACACCCAGGAAGCACTGGGATCCTGTGATGTCGATGGTTTCCGACCGAAGAGTAGTCACTTGTAAAATCCAACGCTTGAGATAAGAGGCGCCGAGCGCTTGGACAGATGGGAACTGGCCCTCCCTTTCGATAGTGCACCCACTGAAAGTAGCTCCGACAAACCTTGCGCCATTTGTTTGCTCCTTCGAGGTCAATCCTCAGTGCCTTCGCCCGGCACCGGGACTCCTTGCGTTCTCAGCGGTCCACGCCAAGCATACTACGCCACTTCGGGAATGCTGGATTCTTTGGCCAACTTCGCGACCGAGGCGTTCTCCGGCGGCATCATCCGGCGTAAAAGCGCTTCTTTTCTTTCTTGGGGATAGCGACTGGTGTTTTCTCCGCCCCCGGACCAACTCAGACAATTCAGGAGACGCGACAACTATTCTGACACCGGGGGTTTATGGCTCGCTCAGCTGGGGGCGGGTCAAATCCAACCAAATCCAGGCCAGCGAGTACATTCGCTATGGACGGCGGTAAAAAATGCGAGTCTCGCTTCTTTCATCCATGAGGTAGTCGATCCCGCCGGTTAGGAAGAAGCGATGCAGTGTTTCACACCCGTCATCAGCAATGATCGTGGCATCCACCGTCCGGTCATGAAAAGTGCGCCCGCTCTCCTTAAGACGGCGAACCTTAACATCGCTGCTTAACAATCTCAGCGAGGCTAATATGTCATCAAGATGCCTCTCAACATCCAGATGAAATTCCACGTCACCATCCTTGTCTCGATATTCCTTGCAGTGGATGGCCACATGCTCGATGTGTTTCGCTAACGCACTGATGGCATATAGGAAGGATCTGAGCTTACCCCGATTCGACTTTGCACCACAGTATGGATCCCAGATGGTCAAACACTTAATCTGACTTCCTGCGACCACGCTGAATATGCGGTCCAAGTCGCGTGCCTCACCTGCACGCAGCTCCCACATCGACATTCTCTCCCCGTCCTTCAGTACATCCTCCGGCAGCAATACCGAGCTGGACAGGAGTTGATGCAGTTCCGTGCTAAGTGTTTCGTCGACGGCTCCGATATCAGCCGGCGCAGCGATGAGCCCTTCCAGGAGGGGTTGAACGGCGAAATGCTGTCGGATGGCGGGCATGCCGATATCACTACCAACAAAGACCTTAGGGAGCTGGCTCCAATCCAGACGTGAGGTTGGGCGCGGTTTCCGGATACCAACGTAGCAACTAAGCTGCCATTTTCTGCTCTGCCATCGACTCAGCGTATCGCTGCGCCGGAGTTTGATAGCCAATGGACGAATGGCGCCGTTTGCGATTGTAAAACACCTCGATGTAATCAAAGAGGTCCTTGCGCGCTTCAATACGCGTCACGTAGCTTCGATGGAAGACGCGCTCGTTCTTCAAGCTATTGAAGAAGCTTTCCATCGGCGCGTTGTCCCAGCAATTGCCCTTCCGGCTCATCGACGCTTGCATGCCGTACTCCGCCAACAGGGCTCGGTAATCATGGCTGCAGTATTGGCTACCTCGGTCGGAATGATGAAGTAGTCCTGGCTTCGGTTTGCGTCGGAAACGCGCCATTTGCAGGGCACGGATGACCAGCTCCCGTGTCATTCGCTCGTCCATGGCCCACCCGACGATGGCCCGCGTGTGCAGATCCATGACGACCGCCAGATACAGCCAGCCCTCGCGGGTGGGAATGTAGGTAATGTCCGCATTCCACACGGTGTCCGGTGCCCTCGTGCTGAACTGTCGATCCAGCACGTTGGATGCAAACGGTAGGGAGTGCTTACTGTTGGTTGTCGCTTTATAACGCCGCTTGTGGCGCGCACGAATGCCGTGTTTTTGCATCAAGCGCTGGATGCGGGTTTTGCTGACTGGATGCCCTCGGGATTTGAGTTCCTGGAAGATGCGCGGTGAACCATAAGCCCCCTGGCATTCAGCATGCACGCTACGAATCAGCGCAAGCAACTGCATGTCAGAAAGCCAGTGGGTCGGGCCACCACAGGCCTGCCAATCGGCGAAGCCGCTCGTGCTGACGGACAGCACTTTGCAGAGCGACTGCAAGGGATAGTGTTTGCGCATCTGGTCAATCACGGCGTACTTCACTGCGACTTTTTCGCGAAATACGCCGTGGCTTTTTCCAGAATTTCGAGCTCCATCTTCAGGCGGGAATTCTCGGCACGCAGGCGTGACAATTCCATTTGCTCTGGTGTGACGGGCTTGCCGGAACCTGTCGCCATCTTCCCGGCCTTGTGGGCCTTGCGCCAGTTGGCAAGCGTCTGCTCGGATATGCCCAAGTCGCGCGCTACTTGAGCAGGGGTCTTGCCTTCGACTTCGACCAGGCGGACGGCTTCTTGCTTGAATTCGGTGGTGTAGCTTTGTCGTGGAATTTTGTACATTCGGAACCTCTGTAGACCAGTTTACCCGGCTACGGTTGGTATCCGAAATCCACACCCAAGCTCAACGGTCCTCGGCGGATATTTGATACAGGCGCAACCGTCCTTCCTGCACATAGGGATGCAGACGTCGATAGAGGGATAGTGGAGCCTGGGTCTTGGGCCTTTCTTCGAGCTTGTTGACCAAATGGACATGTACGGTCTTGCCTGCTTGCAGCCATTGCAAAAGCAGGTTGAGGCTCTCCTCGGAATAGTCCGACTGTTCCACCAGGCTGCGCGCGACCAGATGAATTTGGGCGTGATTAACCAGGCGCTCATTTAGGCCCGCCAGACTTGGCTTGGCCCAGCGCACGTAGTTTCCTATACCGATCTGCTGCGTGTTCGGGTCGAGCAGCGTGTCGATCCAGGCAAGGGAGGAGAGACGATCAAAGCTGTCCCAATAGCGTTGGTTGCCATAGTCGCAAAGGCACGCACGGCAACCGGAGTCGCACTGCGCCTTGCAATCCAGGCGATCACGGGTCCGGCGAAGCAGTTCCTCGAACGAAAAGCCCGGTTCGCCCAAGTGCGCGCAATAACCCGCTCCACCTGGCACAGCATCAAAGAGCACCAACTCCAGGGTGTTGCCCGTAACGCCGTAGAGCCGGTAAATGGCGCGGACCTCGCCGGGTTGCACCTGCAACAGGTTGATGACCGCCAGGCGCAATGCCTCGGCCAGGGTGCGCGCCAATCTTTCGTGAAAACACCGTGCAGTAATGTCAGCGCGCTCTGGTTCGGGAAGCGGCTGAAGAAATCGGAATAGGCGCACATCGGTGGCGAAGCGATGCACCAAATCCAAGCCAGGTCTAGAAAACTGTTCGTTCGGACAATGCAGCCCGGTGAGCGGATCGTGATGCGCAAGCTGAATACCGTTGCCACTCGACTCTGTCTTCTTGCCCCTCACCGCTTTCCTACCACCCGGCGGCTTGATCGTTGTAGCAAAGTTGCAGCGCGGGCATCGGTCATACCCCTCACCATAGACGCCTCTATTGGCGATGAACAAAGTGCCGCATAACCCATCCTCCTCCCGACCACGCGGTTTCAAGAGGGTGGTGCGCAGGAAGGGAAGATCGGTTTCCGAAAAGGCCTCATCTCGCGGTGATGCAATAAGACGAGCCTCGTCCGCAGACTTGACCCGTCGACGATTGTTGCCAGGGTCGCGCCCCTTACGGTCGGCATAGCTGGTCACAAAACCATGCGGCTCAATGAATCTGCGCTTGCGTCTGCCCTCGATGGAGCCACAGTTTGAGCACGCTACTGGCAATTCCTCCTTCGTGTCGCCGATGTCTACATGGAAGCACTCTGGACAGGCTATATACCAACGCTCCGGCATGAATGCTTTGGGATAGTGGGCAAGACCATAGCTGGTCCAGATGCGACCGTTCGCCACTACCTCTGCACCGGGTGCGTATTCGCTGATACCTAGACTTGCATCTCGGGTAAGTGCGACATCTGCGGCGCCTCTGGTCTGTCCTTGCTGCTGTCGGTTCTCCTGAATCACCTCTAGACTTAAGGAATGCACTGGGAAGCTATAGGTAGGAATTAGACCTCGGCCGGAAAGTTGATTGACAAGGAATTGGCCCATGTAGTCATCGCGCATATTTTCCCAGAAAGCAGCTTGAGGTTGGGCGCGGTTTCCGGATACCAACGTAGCAACTAAGCTGCCATTTTCTGCTCTGCCATCGACTCAGCGTATCGCTGCGCCGGAGTTTGATAGCCAATGGACGAATGGCGCCGTTTGCGATTGTAAAACACCTCGATGTAATCAAAGAGGTCCTTGCGCGCTTCAATACGCGTCACGTAGCTTCGATGGAAGACGCGCTCGTTCTTCAAGCTATTGAAGAAGCTTTCCATCGGCGCGTTGTCCCAGCAATTGCCCTTCCGGCTCATCGACGCTTGCATGCCGTACTCCGCCAACAGGGCTCGGTAATCATGGCTGCAGTATTGGCTACCTCGGTCGGAATGATGAAGTAGTCCTGGCTTCGGTTTGCGTCGGAAACGCGCCATTTGCAGGGCACGGATGACCAGCTCCCGTGTCATTCGCTCGTCCATGGCCCACCCGACGATGGCCCGCGTGTGCAGATCCATGACGACCGCCAGATACAGCCAGCCCTCGCGGGTGGGAATGTAGGTAATGTCCGCATTCCACACGGTGTCCGGTGCCCTCGTGCTGAACTGTCGATCCAGCACGTTGGATGCAAACGGTAGGGAGTGCTTACTGTTGGTTGTCGCTTTATAACGCCGCTTGTGGCGCGCACGAATGCCGTGTTTTTGCATCAAGCGCTGGATGCGGGTTTTGCTGACTGGATGCCCTCGGGATTTGAGTTCCTGGAAGATGCGCGGTGAACCATAAGCCCCCTGGCATTCAGCATGCACGCTACGAATCAGCGCAAGCAACTGCATGTCAGAAAGCCAGTGGGTCGGGCCACCACAGGCCTGCCAATCGGCGAAGCCGCTCGTGCTGACGGACAGCACTTTGCAGAGCGACTGCAAGGGATAGTGTTTGCGCATCTGGTCAATCACGGCGTACTTCACTGCGACTTTTTCGCGAAATACGCCGTGGCTTTTTCCAGAATTTCGAGCTCCATCTTCAGGCGGGAATTCTCGGCACGCAGGCGTGACAATTCCATTTGCTCTGGTGTGACGGGCTTGCCGGAACCTGTCGCCATCTTCCCGGCCTTGTGGGCCTTGCGCCAGTTGGCAAGCGTCTGCTCGGATATGCCCAAGTCGCGCGCTACTTGAGCAGGGGTCTTGCCTTCGACTTCGACCAGGCGGACGGCTTCTTGCTTGAATTCGGTGGTGTAGCTTTGTCGTGGAATTTTGTACATTCGGAACCTCTGTAGACCAGTTTACCCGGCTACGGTTGGTATCCGAAATCCACACCCAAGCTCAGCTTTCTTGTGGCTCAACTGAGCAGCGGCCTCTATTCTCTCTTGGTATCGCACCCAACGTTCGCTGACTTCTGCTGCGAATTCTCGCAAATTACCCACAAACCGTTGCATGAGATCAGCGCCGCTTGCTCCGATCGCGCGAAGCTTTAGCGGCAGCCGGTTGCGCAAGGCTTCGGCTTCCTGTGTCGCACGGGCGCCTTCTTCGCTTTCCATCCACTGCATGAGTTCGTCGGTGAATGCGCTTAGCGCTTCCTCTCCAAAAGCCTTGCCGAACAGGTGTTTCAGCGAGGGGGCATTGATGTCGTGATCGGTGATTTTCCGGCGCAGGAAATGCGCCAGCATAATCGACTGCTGGTGGCGCCAAAACAGGTCCGGATTGTCCAGATGAATGAACGGTGTGCCGGGCGACGACGCGAGGTAGCCGCTGAAATCGCGGAAAACGGATTGGTCATAGTTGGTATTGCGTGCCACCGTCACACAGAACGGAGCCGCCTGGGCGCGGCGCCCAGCGCGACCAGTGCGCTGCTGGTAATTGGCGATGCCCGGCGGCACATTGAGATTCACCACCGCTTCCAGGTCGCCCAGGTCTACCCCCATCTCCATCGTCGTGGTACAGGACAGGACATTGATTCGGCCTTCCGCGAAATCCTTCTCGATGGACTCGCGTAAGTCTGTCGATAGGGAAGCAGTGTGTTCCCGCGCCCGCACAGTGACATGGTTGGGTTCCTCGTAGGACACGAGGTAATGATTGCGAGCGCGCATTACTTCGCGCTCCGCCATGCAAATCTCTTCCACCTCGCCACGGCAGTGGAACGCAGTGCAACGCTCGTTCAACGCATGCGACTGACGCAGGCCACAGCTCTTACACATGTATAGCGGCTGCTGCTCACCGGAGGCAATGCGGATGCCTTCTCCATCTAAGGCGAAACCGGGGTTGTGCTCCCTCACTATGGCGATCGTAGGATTGACCATGGCTTCCCAAAACCGGCGCAGGAATTCAAGGGCTTGGTCGCGAGGTAGGCGCAACTGCTCAACTAGATACCAGGTGCGCCGGTTATGTCGCTTCGGTGCCGGAAGCCATTTAAACCTTACGTTGTCGTCACCGCCTTCAATGTCGAAACTGCGATGCTGGTTATAGTGCCCCCAAATGAATTCATTCCTCAGGTCGACGCCATAGAACATGGCCAAGGCCTTTTCCCGCCGGATGTTTTCCAGAAGAAAGTGGATCAAAGCATCCACGCTGGCTTCATTCGTAGGTAACTCCGCTGGCCAGAAGCCTTGCACCTTCTGGCGCAGCAACTCGACCCGGTTGGGCTCAAAAGTGACACGCACCACGCCAAGGGCTTCCAAGGAATTTCGCCGACCAGCAGGGGTACAGAATTCCGCACCGATTGCACCTAACAATAGGTTGATCATATCTTGACGGTCGATTCGGATATCGCCATTGGCATCCAGCAAGATGGGTTGACGTCCGTCGCGTTGCCAATGCTGGCAAACCTGCTCAGCCAACTGCCGCGCATCTAAGGGTTGGTCACGCTCCTTCAAAACCTGACGGATAGCGCTGCGCAAGGCTAGTTCGGCGGCGGTGCGCTCGAAATACGGCGCGAAAAACGCAGCGTCCTGACGGTTATCCGAGAAGCTGAGTAGGTTACGCCCCTGGGCCGGGCGCGGATCATGGTGGTCAATCTCGGCACCCGGAAGGGCTTCCAACACACGTTGTGTTACCACGCTGCCCAAGGCCTCGTTGCCAGGATGCATTCGGGTGATGACTTCCGCCTCCGCACCGCTGGCGCGACCGCCACATGCCGGACACTTGCGCACGTACCAGGCCTTTTCTTCTTCATCGTGTTCGGTCTGGATGGCAAACAGCGGTATCGCCCCTTCGCCAGCAGCCAAGGTACCGGTTACGGGATTGAGCCAGGTGACGTATGGCGAGGTCACTGCCTCCTCGCCCTCGTCCGCCTCATCATCCACATGATCGGAAGGTTTCCCTAGCCAATACACCCGTCGCTCAGCACGACTTTCGCCCTGGTCAGGTCGACGCGGATGTAGGTGATCCGCTTCTTCAAAAGCTTCCAGATAAGGCTGGCCACATTTGCGACAGACCATCAACGGGTAGAAATAGCCGGCTTGATGGTCGTGGTGGTGACGAGCTGTCTTGATGTCGCGCCATCCCTCACCCTCTCCATCGGGGCGCACGGCTATGCCTTCGATGCTGTTGACGGCGATGTGATAGCGCCCGGGCAGTAGTGGGAAACTCTCCTCGTCCGTCCGCGCCAACATACCCATGCGGATCACCGCGCTGAGCGCCTGATAGCGCTCATTGTCGCTGAAGGAATCCGAAGGGGATGGGGAATCGGAATCGAATACCAGCCGTGCCAGTGCGCGGAAGTCCTTGACTCCGGCCTGATCCAGCGACTCGGCGACAAGTCGTATTTCCCGATTGGCGGCAAAGCACGCTTCTAGGAAGGTGCCTAGGGGTAGGCCTGACTCCACCAAAATTTCGGGCCGATCCAGATTGTTGACTGCTAGGCGGTCGTTCCAGGTGTTCGTCTGACGATTCGCATCATGGGTACGGGACACATCTTCTAGCACCCCTCCCATCTTGATCCACTCCACTACGGATAGAGAAAACACAGGCGCCACGGTCTGCCGTAAACGGTCATGCACGATGCGCTTGCCGCGCACCACCACATGTATCTCCTCGGCGAAGAGGTCTCCGGCGAAGGCCTTGAGCTTTGCGTCCGCATCCGTGCCCTCGGCCAGGCTGGCACTGGTACCGAAGACTTGCAATGGAACTTCGATTCCTAGCCGGTTCTTGAGCTTGCGCAGCAGAAAGGCCACCTCGGTCGCCTGCGCCCCGCTGTAGGTGTGAATTTCATCCAACACAATGCAGCGCAAGGCGTTAGCGGAAAACAACGGTGCATTGCGCGGCAGCAAGAGCAGATGCTCGAGCATCGCGTAGTTGGTGATCAGCACCTTGGGCGGATCGTTCAGCATCTCCTCGCGCGTGAGCATCCAATTGGCCGGGATGTGGTTGTCCAAGGCACGCATGAGCTTAGGATTGTGGCGAAGACGATTTTCTTCCACGCTACGCTGGGTATTCGCCTTCACTTGGCTGGTATAGCGCCCGAAAGTGATACCACGGTCTTTCAGATGGTGCCCGAACAGCGGGGCGATACGGTAATACAGCTGGTCGTTGGCCAGCGCGTTCATAGGGTAGATGAGCAAGGCCCGCACACCTGGTTTGTCGGGTTCTGGATCAGTGAGCAGCATATGAGCGATCGGGTACAGAAAAGTCTCGGTTTTACCGCTGCCGGTACCCGTGGCAACCAGCAGGCTCTTACCGTCCCGCGCAGCGTGTTCCAAAGCACGCTGTTGATGCAAATGCAATTGCCGGCTTGCGGTGGGGAGCGCCGCAAGGGCATCGTGCAGAAAGCCGCCCTGGCCTTGGGTCAGTTCCGCTAGGCTCGCCCCCTTCTCAAAATCCGGGAGCGCTTCCACGTACGGTCCGTCTACCAGACACTGTTTCGACAATTCCGTACGAAAGCGCTCAGCCAGCAGCGGGTAGCGGCGGCTAATCGGCAGAGCCGTGGCAATGTAGCGCCCAAGTACCAACTTGAGTTCCTCAACGAGGGCAATTGGATTGGACTCGTTCATGATCTTTCTCTCTGTAGTCAGCTGTTAGGACCAGTTCCCACAAAAGCAGGTAGTAGGCGAACAACGCTTCGCCAATCTGAAGCAGGAAAGCCAGCGGCTTGTCGAGTGGGATATCGGCGCTGTCAAGCTGGTTCAGGTGACGCTGTAAGGCACCGGGCTGGCGCGCCTCCTGACGACAAGCGAAGGCAAGGCCAGCAAGGAGGTGGGCGATATTTCCCAGATTTTCCCGTTCCTGAAGGACCTGGTCGTCAACGACTTCATCGGGGCAGGCTGGCCAAGGAGTGAGATGTGGAGCTTGACCACGCCAGGCGAGTGGAACACCACGTTCCCCAAGGGTAGGCATCATCCGGTGAGCGTGTTGGGCCAGCCCGATTCCTTGCCCTCGCCAGATGTCATTGCCCACCAGCGTACGCTCGTAGGCTACTTCCAGCGCACGCCAGGCATGGCGGTAGTGCAATGGTCCCAAATAGTCCTTAGGTCCCGGCAGGAAAGCATCGTCGCTGATCTGGTAGACATATCCCAGTTCGGGCACGCCACACATGGCGTTTACATATCGTTGCGGGTCGAACCCTTTGGGCGCGGATCCCTGGCTAGAGATAGCCGCAAAATTGGCGCAACCGGCTGCCGGGGCAAAGTGAAGGAGATCAGGGAACAGCATCGGCCACTGCTCATATATGCCCCCCATCGCCCGTAGCGCACGCGAGAGTGGATGCGGCTTTTCATGCACCCGTCTGTATTCCTGCGCCGGTAGAGCGAACAACCCAGGCAATGCCGCCGTAATCACAAGCTGGGGTAGCCAACTCGCCGACGTCTCCTCCGGCGGCGGCATGGCAGCCAGGTCGGCAAGCGGAGTGAGCACTTGTGCTTCCCGCCCCCGCCATCGTTCAGTCAATGCCTTCCAGGTGGCGGCCAACCAGGTTAAGTTATCCCAAGCCTCTTGTGCATAGCAAACTAGCAGGGCGACATGGACCCGCTGCAGCAGCCGACACGCGGGCAAATCCTCTAGTCCGTTCACCAAACCCAGCCATTCCTTCTGGACCAGAATTTGGCCGCCGTTGCCTAACAGTAAACCGGCGGCGAATACATCCTGACGACTATTCTCCAGATGTCCCCACACGCCCCTTATCTGACCATCCAGCTTGAATAACCAGGCCCCAGCTGGCCAGAAGCTCAGGTTGATATAAAGCTGCGCATCATGGCCGCCTTCTTTTCCGTCCAACACCATGAGCCTGGCGCGTCCAAAGCGAGTGTTTGTCCACTCACCCGCGTTGGCGTGCAACTTGAAGAGATCGTCGTCTCCGGACAACAGTGCCGTAGCGTGTACCGACAGCGCCTCCAAGTGCTCCGATACATGAAATCCCATAACGAATTGACCGCTTTGCACCTGGGCCGAGAATCGGCTGACCGCATGAGGTTGCGCCAGCCGCAGCAGAGCGTGTTCCACGCCGGTGTTCTCGTTCACATAAACCAGCGTGTGAGACTGCGGCGTAAGGCGGCTTGCCAAGAAGGTGGCGGGCAGCACCTTAGTAGCTCGGTGAGCGAAACCCACCCGCTCCGACCATTCTCCAAGGCGCAGAATGCCGTCGTCGCTGGCGATGACCACGATCTGTTTGGTGGAGGTAAGGGAGACAACTTCCGTACTACCTAAGGTTCGTCGGAGGCGGTTGCCTATCCCTCCCTCGGCTACGTCCTCCACCTCCACAAATATGCCGGGCACGTTCCAAGTCAGGCTTTGTTGGCGTTTTTCGCCTAAGGCAAAAACCAGTCGCACGACGCGCGCGTTGCTGTTTCTGAGTATCAAGTCATCGCCGCTTCGCTCCACGTTCTCGCTAAACTCGAGTCTCAGGTTTTCGGGCCAGGATGTGCAGCGGAAGCGCATCCCCTGCCTGATCTCCTTCAAGCCTAGCCAGTACAGACTGGCACAGCGTAGCAGCACCCGTGGTTCTCCAGCGCGTCGCAGCTCAACTAAGATGTGCATTAGGCCGGGCTTCCAACCTGCGTGCAAAGCCTGGCCGGATATGCTCACCGTGTCCTGGCCCGCCGAATCCAGGTCGAGCGAGACTACCCGTGCTTCACCTCTGTCGCCGGGCAGCAGCGTGAGCTCATAGCGTGCAGTTGTGGTCAGCCAGTCGGCAGGCATTTCCACCACCAGATCGAGCGCGCCGTGACGGAACTCCATACCTTCCTTGCTAGCATGGAGATCGCCTAGCCAACGGGCCAAGGGTTGGCTGTCCGCGTGTACGTGCAGCTGCGCTGGTCCGTTGCTGATGACGCAGTGTTCGCCAGGCCGCAGAAGTAGTGAAAAGGAAACCAATCGCGGATCATCCGAAATCTCTTCGGTATCCAATCCAGTGGGTTCGAAACGAGCCAGCGCTGTATAGGCACCAGGCGGCAGCGTTAGAGGCTCCGGCTGCGCAAGTTGACCACGGCCTGCCAGACGCCCGGTGTCAGAAAATAAGAGTAGCCGGTTGGTTTTGCAGTCATCCCACAAGGAGGCTAGCAATTTTTGCCCACCAGAATGGCCGTGTACCGACAGTAGGCGCGGAAGAGACTGGCTAATGAGGAGAAATCGATCCTCGGCTCCGGTGCGGTATTGCCGGGTGGCGCCATCCACATCCACCGTCCATTCCTGCTCTTCGCCTCCGGGAAAGAACACACCCAAATAACCACTATGGAAGACCACGCGTGGCAGTGTGGCGCGGCGCAATGTGGATGCCTCGCCATTTTTGAACGCTTTTGCCATTGCCACTTCGAGCTGGTTGGTCTGGCCCTGTGGCTGCCCGCCCGCGGCATGCACCCTCAAGAAGACGCGCGTATAGAACCCGAACCGATCAAATTCCAGCGCCTTGCGCGCTGTCTGACTAAACGGCAGGTCCAACTTCGCATCTAGAGCAGCTTGCCAACTGCCGATGGCTTCGGGATCATCGTCGTCCGGCAAGCCGACCCTGCGGGCGAATGACAACATCCTCTGTGCCAGATCGTCCACGAAGGGAAGAGGCACCCCGGCTTGACGGAGATACTCATTTGCCATGTAGTGCGGGCCGGACATGCGTGACGATGGCTCAAGACCAAGATGCAGCAATGCCCGACGGAAGGCCTGCCAAAGCCGCTCGCGTTCAGCCTGACCAGGTTCCACATTCAGACGCAAAGCTGTTTGAATGTGCGGATAAAGTGAAAAACGCCCGCTTTGTCCCATCCCGCGCATCACATGCCATGCCAGATTGACCGCAAACAAAGCGGGGAATTTTTCAAGGCGATGGACGTATCCTTTCACAGTCGGCTCTTCGCCAATCGCCTTGTCCATCGCTTGGCGCATCTCCGTAGTCAGCGTCTCCCCCAGCAACCCCAAGAAAGGGATGTCACTTTTCCGGATCGCTATCAAAACCGACTTCTCTGACTGGGAGAGCCATAGCCAGAGACGGACTTCATCTGAAGATTGGATAGGCATTTCTTATTCCTAACCAAAGCAAACAAGCCGCCAAATACACAGTTTTGGCAATTTGACAACGTTGGTCGATCATATCGGCAACCCAGCCCGCAACATCTTCTCTCGCAGCTCTGTCGCTCGTACGGGGTCCAGTGTGTTGTTGAACAACGCCCTAACCTCAGCAGTCTTGGCGTCGAACTGTTCCACGAGGTCTTTGATGCGATAGCCATGCCGAGTCAGCGTCGGTTCCAGGTCGTCGATCTGGCGCGACAGCACGTTCTCGACCACTTCGGCGGGCATCCACCTGCTCTTCTTCCCAGTCCATAATCCCCTGAAAGGTGTGGTTTAGCACGATCAGCTCGGAGGACAACATCACGTTGGAGTTACCCGCATAGGCTCGCCACGCGGCATGGAAGCGTTTATTGCTACCCCCGCGAATTTCCGCAAGGTGCTCCTCCATGCGGACCAGCCAATTGCGGCTGGTTATTCCAATGTAGAAAACCTCGTCTAGGACACCCTCGTCATGATCCATGAAGACGATGCTGTGCGCGTAACCCTGATGGCCCTCGGCTACATCGCCATAGCCGACCATGAGCACCTGAAGCGGTATGCTGATAACTCGTGTCGGCCGGCCTCTTCCTTGACTTGGATATGCAATACAACCCTCTGTTGCCCCTCAGGGCGGGCGAATTGAGGGTGCTCGAAGTACGCCTTCCATTGTATGTCCGTGCGCTTGGTCTTTGCGTCATAGCTGAAGACGACGACAGCATCGATCTGTGCCATTTCGCATACGTGGAGCTTGCGCTCCTGCTGATTGTGTTCCAGCAAGCGCCAAGGGATGCTACCGACTGCGGGGGAACAGTTGCACTCGGAATTCTTCAGGAACGTCTCTAGCTGGAAGTATAAGCAGACACCGGCAATGACCCGATGCGGCCGTGCCCAATATGCCCGAGCAAATGATGCATGGCTTTGAGCTCAAGGTACTGCAAATGCGCTGAACTAGGTACCCTCTTTGCGGGGAGCAATTTCATGGATGCACCTACGTCCTTCTTGCTTTGGCATGTGTCCAAAGACAGCCTGGCGAACCATTGGCCCGACGCGCTACAGCACTGCTAAATCATTTGCAAATAGCCTGTGCCGGCTGCGGTGCAATGCAAGCTGAGACGACTGAATGCAAGCTCGTTTGCAGCGGTGTGAGTTTAGACCATTGATCAGTAGCATCTAGTCTGAGCTGGCAATTGCATCCAAAGCGAGCCGGACTGGTTTCAAACGCAAGTCGCTACAACTATGGTGGCCGTTTGGTACGTTTAAATATCGGTCTGGAAAACCCCCAAGATCTTATCGCCGACCTACAACAAGCATTCGAATTTTCTGGTGTTGGGTCCAATTGACCTCGTAGCACGGCCAATGGCGCTGCTACCTTTCCTTGGCCGAGATGCTGCGGGGCCGGATCGAATCCAAACCCAACCCGCTGGAACCCGCCCTGGCCGTCACCGCCAGCTTCGGCATCGCGGCCAGCAATGGACGCGGCCTGGACAACGCCCACAGCCTGCTGGCCGCCACCTGCCCCTCATTGCGCCGCATCGGCGGGCTGGATGCTGGTCACCACAAACCCCTCGGCCCGCTTCTCCACGCTGAAGCGTATCTTGTCGCCGGGCTTTGCCGAAGCGAGTAGCGCAGGGTCGCTCACCTTGAACACCATCGTCATCGGCGGCATACCCAAGTTTGCGATCTCACCATGCTTGATGGTGATCTTTTTCTGTTCCGGATCGACTTTCCTGACCTCGCCATCGGTCAAGGCCTGGGTGGCAGACGCGCCTGTTGCGAGCGCGGGAGCGTCGCCCGAAGCAATGGCGGCACCGGTCATCAGTAGCGCGGCGACAAAGATGGGCTTGATCATGGTAATGCTCTCCTGAGTTTTCATGGCTTGCTGGGTACGACGGTGATGCGGCCAACCATGCCTGCCTCGAAGTGGCCAGGAATCAGGCAACCGAACAGGAACTCGCCGGGTTGATTGAATTGCCAGTTGATCACCTGCTGTTTGGCCGGAGGAACGTGCGCCATATAGGGTTCGTCGTGTTCCATGTCCGGAAACTTCTTCATGACCTCGGCGTGCTCCTGGAGTTTCCGCGCGGAACCGAGGACCAGTTCATGCATAAGCTTGCCCTTGTTGGTGAGCACCAGGCGGATGGTTTCGCCCTGTTTCACGGTCAATTTGTCGGGGCTGTAGCGCATGGTGTCGTCCATGCTGATCTGGATCGTGCGGCGGACCTGCTTCGGGTCGCCTTCCCGGCCGAAGTCATGCTGGTCGTCCGAGATGGCTGCCTTCATTTTCTTGTCATGTTCTTCGCCGCCATGTGCCCAGGCCGGGACTGGCAGAAAGCTTGCGGCCAACAGTAAGGCAGATAGGGATTTCACGGTTTGCTCCGACTGGGTAAGTTCAATGGCCACCGTGGCCACTGGGTTTGATAACGGTGACGGTCTTGTCGTCCGCCTTGGCGGTGCTGGCGCGGGTGGGTTCGGCGAGCTCGCCGGTCCACTCGTAAGCCACGGTTCCCTTGGGGTATTGGTAGGGGCCGGGATCCTTGTAATCGCCGGGTTGGAGCTTGTCGCGCACTTTGAAGGTGGTGAACATCCCGCCCATCTCGATGGGGCCGAACTGCCCCATGCCGGTCATCATCGGCAGCGTATTGTCCGGCAGGGGCATCTCCATTTCCCCCATGTCCGCCATGCCGCGGTCCCCCATGACCATGTAGTCGGGCACCAGCTTCTGGATCTTGTCGACGATGCCCCGGTGATCGACGCCGATCATGGTGGGTACATCGTGGCCCATGGCATTCATCGTGTGGTGCGATTTGTGGCAATGGAATGCCCAGTCGCCGGGCCGGTTGGCGACGAACTCGATGGCCCGCATCTGGCCTACCGCCACATCGGTGGTCACCTCGGGCCAGCGGGCCGATCTGGGTACCCAGCCGCCATCGGTGCAGGTGACTTCGAAGTTCACCCCATGCAGGTGGATGGGATGGTTGGTCATGGTCAGATTGCCGATACGGATGCGTACGCGTTCATTGGTGCGCGCCACCAGGGAGTCGATGCCGGGGAAGGCCCGGCTGTTCCAGGTCCACAGGTTGAAGTCGGTCATCGTGTTGATTTTCGGCGTATAGCTGCCAGGGTCGATGTCATAGGCGTTGATCAGGAACACATAGTCCCGGTCGACCCGCATGAAATCCGGATTCTTCGGATGAACCACCAGGAAGCCCATCATACCCATGGCCATCTGGGTCATCTCGTCGGCATGCGGGTGGTACATAAAGGTGCCGGACTTGGTCATTTCGAATTCGTAGACGAAGGTCTTGCCCGGCTTGATCTGTGGTTGGTTGAGGCCGCCCACGCCATCCATGCCATTGGGCAGCAGGATGCCGTGCCAGTGGACCGTGGTGTGCTCGGGCAGCTTGTTGGTAACGAAAATGCGGACCTTGTCACCCTCCACGCATTCAATCGTCGGGCCCGGGCTCTGGCCGTTGTAGCCCCACAGCCTGGCCTTCATGCCGGGAGCGATTTCGCGCACCACGGGTTCGGCGACCAGGTGGAATTCTTTCCAGCCGTTCTTCATACGCCACGGCAGGGTCCAGCCATTGAGCGTTGCCACCGGCTGGTAGGGGCGGCCGCTTTGCGGGTGCTGCGGAGGCTGCATGTCCGCGCTGGACCGGGTGGCCGCCTCCGGCAAGCCGGCTGCACCGGCCCGCGATACGGTGGCGGCGCCGAGCAGGCCGGCGGCGGCGCATTGCAGGAAATCGCGTCGATTCGTCATTGGGTTCCTCGGTGCATCAATGTCCGGCCGAGGCCGGGGCGGACGATATGGCGGTGGCCGTGCCGCCGGATTCCGGCGGGCTGCCCGCCGTCTCGGCCATGGCCAGATTGGCATCGGCCTCCCAGAAGGCGCGCAGCGCTTCCAGGTAGGCATTCACGCTGCCGACCTGCTCGCGCGCGTCGGCCAGCAGTTCGAACACGCCGATCAGCATGCCGTTGTAGCGCAGCAGGTTTTCCTCGGCGATGGTCTTGCGCAGCGGTACGACCTGATCGCGATAATGCTTGGCCAGGTCGTAGTGGGTGCGATAGCCGTGGTAGCTGCCGCGCAGCTCCGACTCGGCATGGATGCCGATCTCGGCAGCCTTGTTGACGGCACTCAGATAGACCGCCTCCGCCCGGGCGACCTTGGCATCGCCCCAGTCGAACAGGGGGATCCGCAGTTCCAGCTCGTAGCCGCGTGCGCGGTGCCCCTCCTTGTCGCTGTTGCGCAGGTAGGACGTTTCGAGGGCATTGATAAAACGGGTCGTCCGCGTTAGACCCAGCGACCTGGACAAGCCATCCAGCTCGAATTTCGCCCGCTGCAGATCATGGCGCCGGCTGGCCGCCTGCTGCACCGAATCCGCGAAGTCACGCGGGCTGGCGGGTAAATCGGGGAGCCTGGCCGGCAGCGTCAAGCGCTGGGCGTCCTGACCGGACAGGCCCAGCAGCCTGATCAGCCGCTCCCGCGCCTCGACAGCCGCCTGCCGGGCATGTGCCAGCTGGGCCGTGGCGTCGGCGTAATAGACCTGTTCGCGGGCATGGGCCAGCCTGCTGAAGTTGCCGGCTTCCAGCATGCGCTTGGCCAGCAAGGCGCTCGCCTCCGCAGCCTCGTTGACGTCGGCCAGGTAGCGGGCCGCCTGACCGGCAGCCACCGCATTTATCCAGGCCTTGCGCGCTTCAAGGGCAATCCGTGCGATATCCCCGGCTGCCTGCAGCTTGGTGCGCTCCAGCTGACGGGAAGCAATTTCCTGCCGCCAGGGGATAAACAGCACCCCGAGGATATCGATCTTGAAAGCCCGCTCGTACTCGACCGCATCGCCGCTTGTGACGCGGGCAAAGGAGAACGCCGGGTTCTCGATGCGTGTCGCCTGCGCCAGTTCGGCCTGGGAAACCCCCAGTTCGGCCAGGCTGCTTTGAACCGACCGATTGTTGACCATGGCCAGTTCGACCGCGCCGGCCATATCGACCGGTTGGGACAACCGCTGCCGGACGATGTCGGCTCGCGCTTGCTCGTCTGCCGGGCTACGCACGTACCGAACCGGCTGGCCACCATGGGCAACGAGACGCTGGTTCAGCTCGTCGATAGCCGAATCCGGATTGCTGGCGGCACAGCCCGCCAAACCGGCGATGGCCAATGCCAAGCCGGCACGTTTGAACGGATGCAGGGAAAAGGCCTTGCGCTTCATGGCTTCGGCAACTCCTATATTCAATACCTCCCACTTTAGGCAGCTCGCACCAACAGCAAGCTGACAAATACATTACAAAACTGTCAGAAAGCGGATTTTTCGCGCCAAGCACCTTACGATGACCGGAAATGGAGGATGGGAAGCATGCGCATATTGCTGGCGGAAGATGAAACACACGCTGGAGAATATCTGGTCAAAGGCTTGGGCGAAAATGGGCTGGTGGTGGACTGGCTGCGCAACGGCCTGGATGTGGTGCATCAGGTCGGGGTGACCGAATACGACCTGGTGATTCTGGATGTCGGCCTGCCGGGGCTGGATGGCTGGGGAGTCATCAAGCGTATCCGCCAGCAGCACGGCATGCCCGTGCTCTTCCTGACCGCGCGCGACCGCGTTGAGGACCGGGTGCGCGGCCTGGAGCTCGGCGCGGATGATTATCTGATCAAGCCCTTCGCGTTTTCCGAGTTGCTTGCCCGCATCCATGTACTGCTGCGCAGAGGCATGCAGCAGGAGAGGGATACCATCACCCTGGGCGATTTGCAGCTGCAGCTGCTGCGGCGCCGGGTTGAGCGTGCCGGCAAGCGTATCGACCTGACCGCCAAGGAGTACGCGCTGCTCTTGCTGTTTCTATGCCGGCAGGGTGAAGTGTTATCACGCACCGTGATTGCCGAGCAGGTATGGGACATGAATTTCGACAGCGACACCAATGTGGTCGAAGTCGCCATCCGCCGCTTGCGCGCCAAGATCGATGAACCGTTCGATACGCCGCTGCTCCACACCGTGCGAGGTTTCGGCTATGTATTGGAGTCGCGCCCGTGAAGCGCGGATGGATGGATACCGACAGCGTCGCCTTCCATCTGGTGGGCCTGTTCACGCTGGGCTCGGCCCTTATCTTGCTGGGAGTGGGCTATACGCTGTATCACGCGCTGGCCATGCAGGTGGAAGCGCGTGACCGGGCGGAAATCGACGGCAAGGCCAAGGTCGTCCGCCATATCCTCATGGGGATTGCACGTCCCGAACAACTTGCCACGCACGCGGCCAAGATCGCCGAGATCAAGGTAGGCCATCCCCACCTCAGCCTGGGTATACGGACAGGTGGCATCTGGCTCTTGCGGCCCAGCGCGGTCATCGCCAATCGCCTGGCCACCTCCGCGCTGCCGGCGGCTGATCGCATCGAGACATTCCGCATCGGCGACGAGGAATGGTGGGTGCGGCGCATTGCGCATCGTTGGCCCGGCATCAGCCCAGCCGAGGTGGACGTCTACGTCGCCGTCGATATCACGGATTCGCAGCGGCTGCTTCGGCAACACCGTGATGTCGCCATGCTGGCCGGACTATTAGGGGTGATGCTCAGCGGCATGGTGGCCTATCTGGTCACCCGCCGCAGCCTGTTGCCGCTGGGCCTGTTGGCGAAGCAGGCCGGACAGCTGACCGCCGACCGGCTCGGCGCGCCGCTCGATGTCGCGCAAGCACCGACGGAAGTACGCGGGTTGGTGGAGAGCCTGAACGGCATGCTTTCGCGCCTGAACAGCAGCTTTCGCAGCCTGGAGCAGTTCTCCGCCGATATTGCCCATGAACTGCGCACGCCCCTTAACAATCTGATGCTGCAAACCCAGGTCACGCTTAGTCGCGACAGGGATGTGCAAAGCTATGTCGAAGCCCTGCACTCCAATCTCGAAGAGCTCGAACGCATGCAACGCATGGTGACCGATATGCTATTCGTCGCGCGGGCGGATCGTGGCTTGCTCACGCTGGCGCAGGGGGCCGTCGACCTTCGCCAGGAGGCGGAAAGTGTCGTGGAATATTTCGAGCTGGCTGCCTCGGAGAAGGCGCAGTCCATCAAGATCCACGGCGAACTGACGGTTCCGGGGGACCGGCTTATGCTGCGCAGGGTGCTGACCAACCTGCTATCCAATGCGGTCCGCTACTCGCCCGCCGGCGCCGCGATCCAGCTGACGCTCCGCAACGATCCGGATCGGCGTGAACTGACAGTAAGCAATCCGGTCGGCCAGATGGTACAAGGGGATCTGCTTCACCTGTTTGCCCGCTTTACCCGCGGCAATCCCGACAGCCAGCGGGACACGGACGGCGTGGGGCTTGGCCTCGCCATCGTCGATTCCATCGTGCGGCTCCATAAAGGCAAGGTTTCGGTAAAACTGGAGCGCGGGGCGATCCTGTTCTGCGTGCATTTTCCGCACTGACCCGCTGTCATTACCGCACCGCGCCCGACAACCAGCCCACGGCGCCACAGCCCACCACGACCAGCCACGGCGGCAGCTTCCAGCACATCAGCGCAAGCAGCGCCACAAGGGCCAAGCCAAAATCGTGCGGCGCGTGAATCGCGCTGGTCCATACAGGCTGATAGAGGGCCGCCAGCAGCAGGCCGACCACGGCAGCATTGACGCCTGAGAGCGCCGCTTGCGCGCGGACGCTTCCGCGCAGGCCCGCCCAGAACGGCAATGCCCCCGCGACCAGCAGGAAGGATGGCGCGAAGATCGCCAACAGGCAGATCAGGCCACCGAACCAGCCGGAAGGGGCGACGGTCATCGACGCCCCGAGAAATGCCGCAAAGGTGAACAGGGGACCAGGCACGGCTTGTGCGGCACCGTAGCCCGCCAAAAAGGATTCCTTGCCGACCCAGCCGGTAGGCACGACCTCGGCTTGCAGCATGGGTAGCACGACATGCCCGCCACCAAATACCAGCGACCCGGCCCGGTAGAAAATATCCACCATCGACAATGTCCGGCTCGGGAACAAGGCGGACAGAAGAGGCAGTCCAATCAACAGCGCAAAAAACAGCAGCAACGCGCACAGGCCAACTCGACGGCTGACCACGATCGGCAAAGGGTCATGCGCTGCGGCTTGCCGGGGCTTGAACAGCAAGAGGCCAAGCACTGCCGCGGCCGCGATTACCGCTACCTGGCCCCAGGCTGACGGCACCAGTAAGACAAAGCAGCACGCAGCCACCATGATCGTGATGCGCGGCGTATCCGTACATAAATTGCGCGCCATCCCCCATACCGCCTGGGCCACCACCGCAACCGCCACCACCTTCAAGCCGTGCAGCAGGCCGGACGGCATCGTCTCGCCGTACCTGGCCATGCCTAGCGCAAACAGGAGCAGGGCAATCGCCGACGGTAGCGTGAAGCCCGTCCACGCGGCCAGCGCCCCAGCGTAGCCGGATCGGGACAGCCCGAGCGCGATCCCCACCTGGCTGCTGGCTGGCCCGGGCAGGAACTGGCAGAGCGCGACCAATTCCGCATAGCTGCGCTCGCTCAACCACCTCCGCCGCGTCACGAATTCATCGCGGAAGTAGCCCAGATGGGCAATCGGGCCGCCGAAAGAGGTCAGGCCCAGTCGGAGAAAGACCAGGAAAATAGCCCAAGGGCTGCGGTCAGCCTTGGTGCAGCCGATCATGGTCGCGTCCCGATTGTCGTTACGCCACCCGCATGATCTTCATGGTATTGGTGCCGCCGATCTGCCCGGCGGTATCGCCCACGGTCACCACGATCAGATCGCCGGGCAGGACCAGGCCCTGTTGCAGCAGCATGCGTTCGGCCGAAGCCAGCAGCGACTTCTGTTCGGCATCGTGCGCCAGCGCCATGGGATAGACATCGCGGAACAGACATAGCCGGCGATAGGTGCTCAACTCAGGCGTCATGGCGTAGATGGGCACCCCGCAGTTGACCCGGCTGATCCACAAGGGCGTAGCACCGGTCTGGGTCAGTGCGACGATGGCTTTGACCTTGAGATGGCTTGCCGTGAACAGGGCGGCCATGGCGACGGCCTGGTCCACCCGGACGAATTCGCGGCCCAACAGCGCGGTATTAAGCTGGTAATCGGAAGATTTCTCGGCTTCCAGGCAGACCCGCGACATGGCTTCGACGGTTTCGAGCGGATATTTGCCGGCGGCGGTTTCGGCCGACAGCATGACCGCGTCGGTACCATCCAGCACGGCGTTGGCCACGTCGCTGACTTCCGCGCGGGTGGGTACCGGGCTGCTGATCATCGATTCCATCATCTGCGTGGCGGTGATGGTCAACTTGTTCTTGTCGCGCGCCAGCCGGATCATGCGCTTTTGCAAGGCGGGCACGGCGGCATCGCCCACTTCGACCGCCAAATCGCCGCGCGCCACCATGATGGCATCCGATGCCTCGATCAATTCTTCCAGGTTGGTGATCGCCTCGGTCCGTTCGATCTTGGCCACCACCTGGGCCTTGCTGCCGGCCGCCTGCAATAGCGTACGGGCCATATACATATCGGCACCGTTCTTGGGGAAGGAAACCGCTACATAGTCGGCCTCCAGGCGGGCAGCGACCTTGATGTCGTCCATGTCCTTGGCGGTCAAGGCCGGGGCAGACAGGCCGCCCCCTTGGCGATTGATGCCCTTGTTGTTGCTCAGCACGCCACCGACCCGCACCCGCGTCAAGATGGCGCTGCCCTGCACGCTTTCCACGTCCAGCACGATACGGCCATCATCGAGCAGCAGGATACTGCCGGCACTGACATCGCGCGGGAGTTCCTTGTAGTCCAGGCCGACCTGCTGCTCGTTGCCCAACTCGCAGGCCGCATCCAATATAAACGGCTGGCCCGGGTCCAGGGTGACCGAGCCGTGTTCGAATTTGCCGACCCGGATCTTGGGTCCTTGCAGATCGACCATGATGGCGACCGGCATCCCCAGACGCTCGGCGGCATCGCGCACCATCTTGGCGCGGGCGACATGGTCGTCGGCCTTGCCGTGGGAAAAGTTCAGGCGGACCACGTTGACGCCTGCGGCGATCAAACGGGTCAGTATCTCCGGCTCATTGGTGGCGGGGCCCAGGGTGGCGACGATCTTGGTACTGCGTTGCATGTTGTAACACTCCGAGACTTGGGTGGATTGCCGTGTTTTTTATGTAGTAATAATACAGGCCAAATGCTTTGAAGGTCGTATCAATCTGGCGACACTAGCCTACTCACCATACGCTGATGCACGATCCCCGCTTCGACGAAAGTTTCGCCTTCCGTCACGAATCCCGATTTGCGCCAGAATCCCACCGCGTTCGCTTCCGCCGCCAGGCGCACATCGGTCCAACCAAGGCGACGTGCCTCCGCCAGCGCAGCCGCCACCAAACGGCTACCGGCGCCACGGCCACGCCAATCCGGCACGACCGCCACCCGGCCCAGGCTGCCGTCCGGCAGCAGGCGGGCACAGGCAACCGCCCTGCCCCACCGGTCCCAGGCCACCAGATGGATGGCGTCGGCATCGCGACTGTCCCGCTCGAACTGCGGCGGCACACCCAGCTCGCCCTGGAATACCGCTTCCCGTACCTGATAAGCCGCTCGCGCCAAATGGTCGGGCAAGGCGCGAATGACCAACTCCTCCGCGCTGACGGGCGCGGCGGCATCTTCCAGTATAAAGACCTCGCATCCCGTTTCGACGAGATCGAATAATTCCAGCAGATCGTCCGGCTGCATCCGCACACAGCCGTGCGAACCAGGCTGGCCGAACACCGCTTCGCCATGGCTGCCGTGCAGATAGATAAAGCGCCGCTGGCTATCCACCCGGCCAAAGCGATTGAACTTTGCTTGTGTGCCGCTCAACCAAAGTATGCGCGTCAATATCCAGTCCCGCTCCGGCAGCTGGGCGTGCAGTGCGGGAGTCCAGATCTCACCGGTAGGCCGGCGCGCCACGAACACCGCATTCAGCGGCTGCCCCGCGCCTATCTTGGCCCGGATGATATGGCGGCCGCGCGGCGTGCGAAAACTACCGCTTTCCTCACCGGCGCCCAGCTTGGCGCTGGAGATCGGATAGCGGCGCAATAACTGGCTGGCGCCGTCGTACAGGCTGAGCGATTGGCTGGCGAGATCGATCTGGATGGATAGCGGCATGGCTTAACCCGGGTTGAATCTTTTAACTTTAACGACTGGCACGGTCAGCCGGCCAGTTTCCGCAGCTTGGCGGCGCTGCGCCTGGCTGCAAAGAAATCGCGCAGCAGTTGGCTGGACTCATCGGCCAGCACGCCGCCTTGTACGACGGTATGGTGATTAAGCTGAGGATAGCCGAACAGATCGATGACGCTACCGGCAGCGCCGGTCTTGGGATCGGCGGCGGCATAAACTACCCGTGCCAAACGCGCATGCATGATCGCACCCGCGCACATGGCGCATGGCTCCAGCGTGACATAGAGTTCGCAGCCGGGCAGACGGTAGTTGCCCACCAGCTCGGCGGCGGCGCGCAGGGCGCGCATTTCTGCGTGCGCCGAGGGGTCGTGCAGGCCGATGGGGGCATTGCAACTCTGTGCGAGCACCTGCCCGTCCCGTACCAACACCGCACCGACCGGTACTTCGCCGTTATCGGCGGCTTGCTGCGCCTGCCGCAAGGCCAGCCGCATAAAAAAATCGGGATCGGTCATCGCAAATACAACTTACTTCGAGGCAGCCAGCGCTCGCTCAAAAGCGGTGGATTGAATCAGGCTTCTTGCTTCCGGCTCGGTCTTGCTGAGGCCGGCTTCGCGCATAAAGCGCAGGACAGCCCGTACATGGTATTCCAGGCCGCCCAGATTGCCGTGCCGCTTGAGCGCCTCGGCATTATTAGGGAACTTGATGCTGGCCAGCGCACCCATGGTCGATGCCTCGCCTTCCACCAGGAAGCCCTGGTAGACCACGCTGTCGAGACCGCCACGGAATTCGGACCACTTCATATTGCCGCCGCGCAAGACCGCCACGGCCTTGATCCAGCCACGATAAAAGCGTATCCATTGCTCATCGGGAATACTGACGAGCGACTTGTTGTTGGCGGCGAACCCCTCCGTCACCAGGCCTGGATAGGTTGCACTGTCGGCCCCGATCACTGCACCGGCAGTCCGATAGATAAATAGGGCTTGCGGATCGGGCAACACCACGATGGGCAACTGTCCCTTGCCGAAATTGGCGGTCAGTTTTTCCGGGGTGCTTTCCTGAATTTTGAAATCGCTCAATTGCCGGCCATTGGCGCTGAGGTAGCGCGACACCAGGAATAGCTGTCCTACCTGTTTTTCGCCTACACCCAGGGCCTGGCCATTGAGCCGCGTCACTTCCAGGCCGGATTTCAGCAGGATTTTGACACTGCCGTTGGAGGTATGGGTTTCCGCCGTCAATTTGATCGGCGCCCCTTCCATGGCCCAACCGACGAAATTGGCGGTGAGATCGCCCGCAACATCGATATTGCCCTCGGCCAGCGCCTTCATCTGGCTATGGCTATCCGCGAAGGGCACCAGTTGGACCTGTACGCCCAGCTCCTTCCAATAGCCCTTGCTCTCGGCGATATCGAGCGGGGCAAAGCCGATATTCGGCAAGTAACCCACCCGCAGCGCGGCGGCATGGGCCGTCGTCCCCAACAGCAACAGGCCCAGCATGGCTGCCCGGCAGCATCCAATCAATTGCGGCATACCCATTCCCTCTATCTCGCTCTGCGGCATTTGCACCGGGCAGCCCAAGCCGGACCGGCACGTTTATTCTCTTGGTCGCGCCTGCAAGGCAGCGCCGACCGCTACTCCGCCCCCAATAATTCCGCCGCATGCCGCCGGGTCGTATCGGTAATATCCACGCCGCCCAGCATGCGGGCGATCTCTTCGATCCGTGCGGCACCGTCGAGCTGGGCGATCCGGCTCAGCACTGCGTCGCGCGTCTGCTGCTTGCTGACCTGGAACTGATGGTCGGCGCTGGCCGCCACTTGCGGCAAGTGGGTAATACACAACACCTGATGCCGCTCTCCCAGCTTCTTCAGCAGCTTGCCGACGATTTCCGCCACGCGGCCGCCGATGCCCACGTCCACTTCGTCGAATATCAGCGTAGGGACTTCGGCAACCTGGCTGGTCACCACTTGCAAGGCCAGGCTGATGCGGGACAACTCACCACCGGAGGCCACCTTGGCCAGCGAGCGGACTGGTGCGCTCGCGTGCGGCGCGACCTGGAACTCCACCTGTTCAAGGCCGAATGCAGCGGGTGTTTCCACAGCTTGCAAGGCAATCTCGAAACGACTGCCGGCCATCGCCATGCTCTGCATTTCAATACTGACCGCCTTGCCCAGTTTTCCGGCGCTCAGCCGCCGGGCCTTGCCCAACTGCTCGGCTACGCGGCGGTAGGCCTGCTCCGCCTGTCGGGCGGACGCTTCCAATCCTTCCAGACCCTCGCCGCCGCCGAGTTCATCCAGGCGGGCCTGCCAGGCGGCCAGCTTGTCCGCCAACTGCTCCGGTTCGATACGGTATTTGCGCGCCAGCCGATAGATATCGTCCATGCGCCGTTCCAACTCGGCCAGCCTGGCCGGATCGAGTTCCACCCGCTCGGCGTAATGGCGCAAGGCGTGTACGGCCTCGGATAGATTGGCATCGACCGCACCCAACAACTCGACCGTTTCGGCCAAGGCGGGATCGACACCGGCCAGGTCCGCCAGGCGGGAATGCACCACCGCCAGCAGGGACTGCACATTGGGTTCGCCGTCCGCCAGCGCCTCCAAGGCGCTCTGCCCACCCTCGATCAGGCTGGCGGCGTGGTTCAATCGGCTATGTTCGTTCTGCAGGTCCTGCCATTCGCCAGGCAGGATCTTGAGCGTGGCGATCTCCTCGATCTGCCATTGCAGGCGCTCGCGCTCCACGGCGAACTCGCCGGCATGCTTGCTGGCGGACAGCAGCTTTTCTTCGGCTTTCTTCCATAGCGTAAATGCCTGCCGCACGCTGCCGGCCTGCTCGGTCTGGCCGGCATAGGCATCCAGCAGATTCCGCTGCGCTTCGCTACGCATCAGCGATTGGTGGGCGTGCTGGCCATGGATATCGACCAGATATTCGCCGACCTCCTTCAACTGCGCCAAGGTGGCGGGCTGGCCATTGACGAACGCACGGGAACGGCCGCCGGCATCGATGGTACGGCGCAGCAGCAGGCTGTTTTCGTCGCCTTCCAGATCATATTCGTGCAAGCGCTGCAGCAGCTCACCCCGTCCGGTCAGATCGAATGCGGCCGAGAGATCGGCCTTCTCGGCGCCATGACGCACCACGCCGGCCTCGGCGCGGGCGCCCAGCAAGAGCGAAAGTGCGTCGATCAGGATGGATTTCCCCGCCCCCGTTTCACCGGTCAGTACGGTAAAGCCGCCGGCAAAGGCCAGTTCCAGTTCATCGACAATGACAAAATCGCGCAGGTGTAGGGACAGCAGCATGGTGAAATGGCAAGGGCTCTTGGTGGGGAAGGCGGAAAACCGGATCGGACGGCGGCAGGCTCAGAACAATCGCTCGCCCCAGTGCAGCTTGTGACGCAGCATATCGTAATAGTTGTATCCGACCGGATGGAGGATACGTAAGGAGTTGCGATAGCGCTTGATGGTCACCCTATCCATCTCGCGCAGATCGAAGTGCGATTGACCGTCGAAGTGCACCTTGACCTCGGAACCGCGCGTCAGCATGAACTCCACCGTGGAGGCATCGTTGACCGCGATGGGGCGCGCCGTCATGGTTTGCGGGCAAATGGGCACCAGCGCGATCGCCGGCACCGTGGGATGCAGGATGGGACCGCCCGAAGCCAAGGCATAGGCGGTGGAACCGGTGGGCGTACTGACGATCAAACCGTCGGATCGCTGGCTGTAAACGAACTGGTCATCGATAAAGATCTCGAACTCGATCATCGATCCAAGCGAACCACGGCTGAACACCACATCGTTGAACGCCAGCGCACCATGCACTTCGCGCTCGTCGCGTATCACCTTGGCGGCCAGCAGCATTCGCTCTTCCGGTACAAAGTCGCCGTCGAGCATGCGGGGGATGATGGATTCGATATCGTCCACGCCGACATCGGTCATAAAGCCCAGCCGCCCCTGGTTGATGCCGACCAATGGAATCCGGTAAGGCGCCACCAGGCGGGCAATGGACAGCATGGTGCCATCGCCGCCCAGCACGATCACCAGGTCGGCCACCTTGCCGATCTGGTCCGGCGGCACCACCTGGGCGTCCGCGAGCGGATGTTCGGCGGCGGTATCGGCATCCAGGATGATGCCGGCACAACCCTGCTGGTGCAGGACTTCGGCCAGGCGGCGCAGCGGCCCGCCAATATTCGGACTATTGCGCCGCGCCACCAGGGCGATTTTCTTGAAGAGCGTGCTCATGGCCGAGATTTAACATGAAAGGCCGCGAAATTGCCAATGCAAGCCTTGCATGCGCTCACAACAGTGTTTTGCGCTCGGCCGTAAACGTCCACCAATTACGCGCTTCGCCAGTGCCGGCAAAGTGCACCGCGGCCATGAAGACATCGGCCACGCATGGATCGTGGCGCTGGCCGGTGGCAAGACAGAGTTCATGGTACAGGGCGATGGGGTCGCGCCCTACCAGTTCGGCCGGCTTGCCGATTCCCAGCGAACGGAGGTCGGCGGCAAGCGAGGGACCCACGCCTGGCAGGTCCTCCAGCCGTTCCATACCATGACGTTTTGGCGGCATGGCGTCTTGTATCAATAGATATTGAAAATAAAGTACTTACGCTGGGTTTCCTGGTAGATACCGTTATCCAGCACGGTCGCCAAAGCCTTGTCGAAGCGGGCTTTCAGCGCCTTGTCGCCCTTGCGCAAGGCAATGCCCTGGCCTTCGCCGAAGAACTTCGGATCGACCACCGCCGAACCGACCAGCTCGAAACCCTTGCCGCTCGGGGTTTGCAGGAAGCCGTAATAGCCGGCCACCACATCGTCCATGGCCAGGTCCACATCGCCCTTGGCCAGCGCGGCATACAGCTCGTCGGCGCTCTTATAGCGCTCGATGGCCGAGGTCTTGGCGTACTTGGCGGTCAGGTAGCGATCATAGGTGGTATCGACCTGCACACCGATCTTCATCCCCTCGATCCGCTTGGGCGAAATAAACACATAAGGGACCCTTTTCGCCTTGGAGAAGAAAAAGGCCGGCGTGTTGGCATAGCGGTCGGTGAACTCGACCAGCTTCTTACGCTCCTCGGTGATCGACATCATGGCGACGATGGCGTCCACTTTCTTCTCGTTCAATGCAGGAATCAGGTCGTCCCAGTCGGTACGTACCAATTTGCATTCGACCTTCATTTCCTTGCAGAGGGCCAGCGAGATATCGATATCGAATCCCTTCAGATTGCCCTTGGCGTCCACTTCGGAAAACGGCGGGTATTTACCTTCAATGGCAATGCGCAGGGTTTCGGCGCGCACGGCGGGCAGGCTCAGCAGCAAACACAGTGGCAGCAACAAGCGTAGAAATTTCATTTACATACTCTCCGTTAATCATGAACGATTGCGAATCAGGCTAGCCGATCCACTGCCGAGCCCAGGCGGGGCGGGCCTGAATCCGATCTACGACCCTGCTTGTGCGAGGCACTTCAAGCGGGGGTGCTTCCTTGCGCCATATAAGCAAATACCACTTTAGTACAAGCGTAGACCAGGCAGCCTACGCCACGGGCTTGAAGGCAACAACCGCCGCATACCGGTCTGTTGCGTCGCAACAAAATAATCCACGTACAAATGCAACAAAACAGGTGTACCGGCAAGGCCGCCACGGCAACGTTACATATTGCTTGTCTCAGGACAATAGCGCGTTAGAATCGTTTCATGCTAAGCGAACGCGCCCAAATTCTGCTCAAAACCCTGGTCGAACGCTACATTGTAGAAGGGCAACCGGTCGGTTCCCGTACCTTGTCGAAGTTTTCCGGCCTGGAACTGTCCCCGGCTTCCATCCGCAATGTGATGGCCGACCTGGAAGACCTTGGACTGATCACCAGCCCCCATACTTCGGCAGGCCGGATTCCCACGCCACTCGGCTATCGCCTGTTCGTCGATAAACTGATCACCATCCAGCCCCTGCAGCAGGTGGAAATCCGTGAACTGCAGGATCAGTTGCAGCCGGACAACCCCACCCGCGCCGTGGCGGCCGCGTCCAACCTCTTGTCGCAACTGACCGAATTCGCCGGTGTGGTCATCTCGCCCAAGCGGCGCGGTATTCCGCTCGCCCAGGTCGAATTCGTCCGGCTGGGCGAGAAGCGTGCCCTTCTGATCCTGGTGACCGCCGATGGCGATGTACAGAACCGCATCCTGATCACCGAGCGCGACCATACCAGCGCCGAGCTGGTCGAGGCCACCAATTTCCTGAACCAGCATTGCGTCGGCAAAACCCTGGAAGAAGTCCGCAATGTGGTCTACCAGGACCTGCGCAATCTGCAGAGCAATATCTCGGCCTTGATGAACGTGGCCGTCGAAGCCGGCAGCCAGGCCATGGCCGAGCAAGCCGTCCCCATGGTGATCAGCGGCGAAAGCAATCTGCTGCGGGTGGACGATCTGTCCGGCAATGTCGAGCGGCTGCGGCAATTGTTCCGCGTCTTCGAGGATAAGACCGCCCTCCTGCAGCTGCTGGACCACGGCAACCGCGCCGCCGGCGTCCAGATATTTATCGGCCAGGAGGCCGGTATTTCACCGCTGGATGAATGCTCGGTGGTCACCGCGCCTTACAAGGTCAATGGCCAGATCGTCGGCACCCTGGGGGTGATCGGCCCGACCCGCATGGCCTATGAACGCATTATTCCCATCGTCGATATCACCGCCCGCCTGCTATCGTCCGCGCTCTCGCATTAGCCTAGCCAGACGGCGGCGCCCCGCCCCATACAGAAACCGGAATCCGTTTTGATCCTGCGCCCCCTGCTCCTTACCTTGGCCGCCCTGTGCTGTTTGGCCGACGATGTCTCCGTCGCCAATGACGAGCCGGCTTTTACCCAACGTGACGATGTCCGTGCCTTTATCGAGGAAATGGTCGCCCAGCCGGGCTTCGAACGGGATACGCTGACCGAGCAGTTGAACCAGGTCAGGCTCAAGCCCAATATCCTCGCCATCCTCGACAAGCCTTCGACCAGCCGGCCCTACCATGCCTTCCGGCCGGACTTCGTCAACGACACCCGCATTCGCCTGGGCGTGGCCTTTTGGCAGGACAATGCCCGCACCCTGCAAAAGGTGTCGGACCATTACGGGGTCGAAGCGGAGTATCTGGTTGCCATCCTGGGGGTGGAAACCCTGTGGGGCCGCGATACCGGCAGTTTCCGCGTCATGGATGCCCTCTCCACCATCGCCTTCGGCTACCCACGGCGGGCCGACTACTTCCGCAAGGAATTGCGGGAGTTCCTGCTATTGGCCCGCGACGAGCGTCTCGACCCTTTCGAGTTCAAGGGCAGCTATGCCGGTGCGATGGGGGCCCCGCAATTCATGCCCTCCAGCTTCCATGCCTACGCGGTCGATTGGGACGGTGACGGCCGCCACGACATCTGGCGCAACACCGGCGATATTCTCGGCAGCATCGCCAATTACTTCGCCAAGCATGGCTGGAAAAAAGGCGAGCCGCTGCTGGTGCCCGCCACGGTCGTGGGCGAGGCCTACACGCCGCTGGTGGAAGACAAGTTCAACCTGCACTACAAGGTCAGCGAGCTGGCCGCCTTTGGCGTTACGCCGGCAGTGCCGCTACAGGGCGATCCGCTGGCGGTGCTGGCGCCCCTGGAGCATGAACCGGGCGTCACCCGCCATTGGCTGGGCCTGGCCAATTTCTACGCCATCACCCGCTATAACCGCAGCACTTTGTACGCCATGGCGGTGCATGAGCTGGCGGGCAAGATCAAGGCAGCTTATCTTGATCCGTCGCTACTGCCACCGCCGCCGAAACCGGCGAAGGCAGTAAAGGCTGCAAATAGACAAAAACGTAGACGCTAGTGTGGTGTCTCAAAAGTAGAATTAATTAAATATTTGGTATAATTGTCGTAGTTCAATAGCTCATGGAGACTATGACGATGACCAGAACGGGCCGCCCGATCAAGAAGCTGGAACTATCCGAAGAGCAGCGCAGAGAGCTGAATGCACGTTTGGCGCTGCGCAAGGCGCCGGCCGATGAGAAGCTACGAATTCAGATTGTGCTCAGTTGTGCTGACGGCGAAGGAGGCAAAGAGATCGCGAAGCGGCTGGATACCACTGCGCAGACCGTCTCAAGGTGGCGTCGTCGGTACGAGTCGTATGGTCTGGCAGGGCTGACCGATGCACCGAGGTCGGGGCGGCCTCGCACGGTGCTAGACGAACACGTTCAGGCGGTGATTGATCGTGTCCGGAACAGTAAGCCTACTGACGCGACGCACTGGAGCGTGCGCACGATGAGCAAGGCAACAGGCGTGTCGGCGTCCACAGTGCAGCGCATTTGGCACGCGTTCGGGCTCAAGCCCCATCGGCTGGAGACGTTCAAGTTTTCCACCGATCCGAATTTTGTCGATAAGGTCCGCGATGTGGTGGGCTTGTACCTCGCCCCGCCGGATCGTGCCTTGGTGCTCTGCGTGGATGAGAAGAGCCAGATTCAGGCACTGGATAGAACGCAGCCTTCACTTCCGCTTACGTTCGGCAAAGCAGAAACCCGGACACACGATTACAAGCGGCACGGGACGACTTCGCTGTTCGCAGCTCTGGATGTGGCCACTGGCAAGGTCATTGGCCAACTCAAACGTCGCCACCGGAGCGTCGAATTTCTGCAGTTCCTCAATACCATCGACGCAAGCGTACCGGCAGACCTGGATATCCACCTGATCATGGACAATTACGGGACGCACAAGACGGAGAAGGTGCGTGCCTGGTTCGCCAGCAGGCCACGCTACCATCTGCACTTCACGCCAACTTCGGCCTCCTGGCTCAACCTTGTGGAGCGTTTTTTCTCACAAATCAGTGAGAAGTGGATCAAGCGTAGTGCCCACAGCAGCGTCGCCGATCTAGAGCAGTCAATCCGCCACTACTTGGACATCCACAACACCAACCCGAAGCCCTTTGTATGGCGCAAAAGCGCAGATTCAATCCTTGAGGCCATTGCTCGTGCAGGCAAAGTTATTAATTAATGCTATTTCAGGTACACCACACTAGGGTTGTTACCGCACTCGCTACCGGTCGCTTCGTCCGCTTATTCGCCAAGCAAGATGGCTTCAATACGGGCCATCGCATCGGCGGTAATGAAATCGGGCGCGCGCTCGACCAACTTGGCCTGCCGTGACTGCCAGTCCAGCGACTTCAGCTGGTGGCAATGAATGTTGCCGACGACCTTGGTGCCAGCACCCAGCAGCGATACCAGCGTGCCGTGTGAGCGCTCTGCCGGCGCGGCGCCTTGCGAAACCGGGCAAATAACGGCCAAGCCGCGTTTGTTGAACAGCTTGGGGCTGACCACGAAACCATAATGCGGCCCCTTCATTTCGTGGCCCGCTGCCGGGTCGAACTGCAGATGCACGAGGTCGCCGCGCTCCGGGATGTAGGCCGCCATCAAGCCACTTCCCGACCAACGGGCGGCATCTCGTCCCAACCATCGACACGCGGCAGTTCGCCCGGCATCTCGGCCAGCAGGTCGGCCAGCTTGTAGCGGGGCTTGGCGGAGGTCAGCGTCAACGTTTCGCCCTGGATGGTCGCGTTTAGACTGCCGCCGACCGCGACCTTGAGTTGCTGCAACAAGGGCGCGGGGATAACGACCCCGGCGCTGTTGCCGATCCTGCGGATAGGTAGTTCCATGAAGCCCTCCATACTGTTGTCACAATATTATTACTTTACCCTCCTAGCGCCAAGCAAGACGTAATAACATTGTTGCCACTAACTCACATCGGCGAACGTCTGCTGCGTGTATCCGGGCTGAGCGCGCCACGTGGCCCGGCCTGCCGGGTGGGACGGCCAGTAAATTGGCGTGATACATGTGCAGAAAGCACACCCATAGCGAGGCTGTGAGCGTTTGGCAGGACCCGCCTTACGAGATTGACGGCAGGCTATTGCTTTGCCGTCAGGAGCGGCTGAATGGTTCGCCTGCTAAGCCATAAACCCCAAATTGGTCCTGGGGAAATTCCCCAACCCCGGAAAGACCGTGGGCAAGGCCGCGGCTGGTACGCCGAACCAGCTGGCGAGGGTGGCGCCATACTGCTGCACCGAAGTCGTCGGCAACCAGCGGCCTTCCCGGCTGATATCGTCCGGTCCGCCCAATAACAGTTTCGGGAAGGTGCCATAGGTACCGCCCTTGACCGCGCCGCCCATGACCAGATGGTGATTGCCCCAGGCATGGTCGCTACCGCCGCCGGAGGCCGGCTTGAGCGTGCGGCCGAAATCGGCCTGGGTAAAGGTGGTGACCTGGTTCAAGGCGCCCAGCTGGTTCAAGGCGTCGTAAAAGGATTTTAGCGCCGGGCCCAATTGATTTAGCAGGTCGGCGTGGCGCACCAGGTGGTTCGAGTGGGTATCGTAGCCGCCGTGGGAAACGAAGAATATCTGCCGGTTCTGCCCCAGGGATTGCCGCGCTTCGATGATACGCGCCACCTGCATCAGTTGCTTGGCCAGGCTGTTGTTCTGGCCATTGAACAGCGAGGTGATGCTGGAATTGCCGCCCAAGGCATTGGTCAGCGCCGCGCTGGCGTTAACGGCGCCGTTCATGGTGCCGACCGCCGCCTTGTGCAGCTCGTTACCCTCGTCCAAGGCGCGTAACTGGTTCATCGCCTGGTACATGGCATTGCTGGCCGGCGTACCGCCAAACCCGCTCAAACTCATTCCGCCGCTATTGGGAATAGCCAAAGGCGTGGTGGTATTGCCGACGGTGAACAGCGCATTGCCGCCGGTCGAAATAATCAGCGGCAAGGTGCCGCCATTGCCGACCAGATCGGCGATGCGGCCGCCCCAGCCACTGCGCGAAGGACCATTGCTGATGGCCGATTCCCATTGCGCCTGCTGGTGCGGATGCGAAAACAGGCTTTGCGGCCGATTGGACAGCACCGCATAGTCCGCCTTGCTCATAGGCCGGTTGAGCGTACCGACATTGAACTGGATGGCCAGCTTGCCGGCGTTCCAGATAGGCTGCAAGGGCGCCAGGCTGGCATGCAGCCCATAGGGCACGCCGTTCAAGGGAACCAGGCTGGATTGCGACAGGGCTAGCCCACCGGCGCTGCTGCTGCCGCGCGCAGCCAGGTAATCGGCGTAGCCGGCGGCATCGGTCGGCACAACGGTGTTGTTGCCATCATTGCCGCCGAACATGAAGATGCATACCAGCGCGCGGTAATCGTTGCCGGCCAAGGGCGCCGCCAGCGCCTCCAGTCGGCTCATTTGTTGCAGCATCGCCAGGCCGGCGGCGCTTTTCAGGACTTGTCTACGGCTGATGGCCATGGTCGTCTTCTCTATTCGGTACGCGCAATGGCGTGGCGCCTGCTCAGCGCTGGATCTGGAATTGCGGCGAGGTCGCTGCCAGGTAGAGGGCGGTACGCGCGCGGTTGTAGCTATCGGTGACGGAGATCGCGTCGACCGCCTGCTTGATGGTGCCGCGCATGGCTTCGCTCATGCTGCCGTGGAACAGCAACTGGTTGATGCGGTCGAGCAGCTTGCCGCTGTCCGGCGCCAGCGTCAGCCAGGGCCCCCATTCGATCTTGGTACCGAAACTGGCCGGTACCGACGCATCGGCGCTGATGCCGTTTGCCGCCAGCAAGGCATTCACGAAATTGGCGCGGGCAAACGCGGTGCTGGCGTTGTAGATGCCGAACTGCGGACCCTGCAGGCCGCCCACCAGGTAGTCGGCCGGGTAATAGTTGAACACCGAGGCAGGCGCATAGACATCCTGCGCCATGGTCGCGGTTTGCGAACGCAGGTAGCCGCCATCGCTGCGGCCGCCCAGCGTGCGCACCAAGCCCGCGGCGAACACGGCCGGCTCGCGCAGCTTGCCGTAGCCGGCTTCGCTCTTGCGATCGCCGCGCACTTCGCTGTCGAGCAGGATGGCACGGAAAACCGCCTTCATATCGCCCCGGACGCCGGCGCCGTTATCGTTGAAAGCAGCGCTGACACGTCCGACATAGGCTGGGCTGGGATTGCTGGTCGTCAGATGCTGGATCAATTGGCGGCCGATGAAAGGTCCCACATTCGGATGCTGGAACAAGCTATCGACGGCGGCCGCCAAGTCCTGCTCGGGGCTTTGACCTGCCGGCAAAACCTTGCCGTCCAGTAACTTCTTGCTGCCGCCATCGTGCCGATCGGCAAAAGGCACCATGCGGGCGCCGTAATTGCGCGGATTAGGCCATTTCGAAGCAACCCCGGGGCGTGGCGGATAGGTCCAGCCGGTCAGGGCATGGGCAAAGCCCTCGACCACTTCCTGGTCGTAGGCGGGAATGGGTGCGCCATGGCCGTCCAGCTGCTGGCTGCCGTCCGGATTGAGCTTCCAGACCCCGATGGAAAACAGCTGCATGACCTCGCGCGCATAGTTCTCGTTCGGCTCGGTACCACGCGTGGGATTGGGCTTGTCGTTGTTGACCATGTCGAGGTAGTCGCCCATGGCCGGACTGAGGGTGACCTCGTTGAGGATGTCGCGGAAGTTGCCGAAAGCATGGTTGAGCATGATGTGCTGGTACGGCGCCATGCCATAGGGCTGGTTGACCTCCATGCCCGATGCCACCAGGATCTGCGACAGCGCGAAGGCGGCCCGCTGGCGCAATTGATCGGGACCGGCAATCGCATTCTGGAAGAAGCGGTGCTGCAACAAGAACATGGTGTAATTGTCGCGATAGCAGGTACTGCCCGAGCCGGCCGGGCAACCCACCATGGAGTTGCCGTCGAGATAGGGAAACGTACCGTAGCCAGTGGTCGGCTGGGCGAACTGCTTGTCCAGAAAGCCGGCCAAACCCAGTCGCTTGACCTCGGCCAGGGACGCATCGGTCGGGCCGAAGCTGGACTGCTCCAACAGGCGCAGGGCATCCGCCTCGCTGACGTCGGCGACCGGCGGAATGGTCGGCGGGACCGTTGGGGCACCGTGGGAGGAACGGTAGGCGGCACCGTGGGGGGCGTGGTGCCGCCGGTCCCGCTGTCGCCGCCACCGCCGCCGCAGGCGGAAAGAGCCAATAGCAGGAACAGGGCCGCCAAACGTCTGGGCGCTTTTATCGAGTGCATCGCAATCTTCAATTATCCGGCTTAACGATGGGCACGGATTATGCCGTGTTGGCGGCAAAAATCATGACGCAGACATAAAAATAAAATGACAGCTGCGTTTTTTGCCTACGCCAAGCCGGCTTGCTACCGTCTACTCACCGGCAACCATCATGTTTTCCACCAGGATGGAGCCCACGCGTTTGCTGCCACGCATCTCCCTATCCGAACCGATGGCCACGATGGCGCGGAACATCTCCTTCAGGTTGCCGGCGATGGTGATCTCTTCGACCGGGTGGACAATGCGGCCGTTTTCCACCCAGAAGCCTGCGGCGCCCCGCGAATAATCGCCGGTAATACCGTTGATGCCCTGCCCCAATAGTTCGGTGACATACAAACCGGTGTCGAGCCGCTTGAGCATATCGGCGAAACCGCCTGCGGTCGGCGCGACAATCAGATTGTGGTTGCCGCCGGCATTGCCCGTGCTCTTCATCCCCAGCTTGCGGGCGGAATAACTACCCAGGAACCAGCCGTTCAGCACACCATCGCTGACCAGTTCACGCTGCCGGCAGGCCACGCCCTCGGCGTCGTACGAGGAACTGGCCAAGCCGCGCGCCAGGAAGGGATCTTCGCTGATCTGCACGATGGGCGAAAATACCTGCTGGCCAAGCGAATCCAGCAGGAAGCTGGCCTTGCGATACAGACTGCCGCCCGACACCGCGGATACCAGGTGGCCGATCAAGCCCGCCGCCAGGCTGGGATCGTACAGAACCGGGTAGTCGCCGGTCTTGATACGGCGGGCGCCCAGGCGGGCGATGCCGCGTTCGCCGGCGGTACGGCCGACCTGCTCCGCCGCCTCCAGATCGGCGGCCGCGCGTGCCACGCTGTACCAGTGGTCGCGCTGCATGGCTTCGCCTTCCTGGGCGATCACCGCACAGGAAATCGAATGGCGCGAGCTGACATTGAGTCCGATAAAGCCGTGTGAATTGCCATAGATGGATTGGCCGACATGGCTCGATACCGTCGCCCCCTCGGAATTGCTGATGCGGCCATCGACCGAGCGGGCCGCGTCTTCGCAGCGGCGGGCCAGGTCGATGGCGGTCTCGACCGGCAGGTCCCAAGGGTGATAAAGGTCCAGTTCGGGAAACACGCTAGCCATCTGATCCGCATCGGCCAGGCCGGCTGCTTCGTCCTCGGCGGTGTAGCGGGCGATGGCCAAGGCCGCCCCCACCGTCTGCGCCAAGGCTGCCGGAGAAAAGTCCGAAGTACTGGCGTGGCCCTTGCGCTGGCCGACATACAGCGTGACGCCCACTCCCTTGTCGCGGTTGTACTCTATGGTCTCCACCTCGCCCAGCCGCACGCTGACGCTCTGGCCTACCCCTTCGGATACGTCCACATCGCAACTGCTGGCGCCTTGACGCTTTGCTTCGGCCAGCACATTTTCGACCAGTTCGCGCAACGCGGCCTGGCTGTAGGAAAAACCGGGTTCAAGGGATTGGGTCACAGGGATCTCAGTAAAAAATAAAAACGGAAAATGGCGACCGGAATGGCGCAATCGTGTCGCGCGATTGGGTGACCGACGCGGCGGTCCGGTATCATATCAGCCCGCACCACTACCAAGCCGGCCGCTATGTCTCACAAGCCCCAATCCGATCCTGGTCTCGAAGCCGATTTTGACGACGAAGACGACATCGAATATGTCAGCAAAAGCCAGCTGAAGCGCGAAATGAACGCGCTGCAAGCGCTGGGTGTTGCCCTGATGGAACTGTCCAAGGCGCAACTGAAGAAGCTGAATCTGCCCGAAGAGCTGCAGACCGCCATCAAGGATGCGCAAAAGATTACCGCCAACGGCGCCATCAAGCGACAACGTCAATATATAGGCCGCTTGATGCGAGATGTCGATCCCGCCCCCATCCAGGCCTTCCTGGCCAGCCTGCGAGGCGAGAACAGCCGCCAGACCGCCTGGTTCCATCAATTGGAGCGGACCCGCGACGAGTTGCTGGCCGACGATCAAGCCGTTGCCGCACTGATCACCGAGCATCCGCAGATCGATATCCAGCAGTTGCGGCAACTGGTGCGCAATGCCCGCACCGAACGGGCCGCGCAAAAGCCGCCCAAGCATTTCCGCGCGCTGTTCCAGTTCCTGAAGGAGCTGTATCCGGAACCCGCCTTGCTGGAGAAAGACGCGGACGAAGCCGAGGATGACGATGAATAGCACCCTGCGTATCGGCCTGGTCTCCATCAGCGACCGCGCCAGCGCGGGCGTTTATGTGGACCGTGGCCTGCCTGCCTTGCAGGATTGGCTGGCGGCCACCCTCAGTACCCCTTACGAAACGCTGGAGCGGCTGATCGCCGACGAACAGGACCTGATCGAGCATACGCTCAAGGCCCTGGTCGACGAGCACGGCTGCGGCCTGGTCCTGACCACGGGCGGAACCGGCCCCGCGCCGCGCGACGTCACGCCGGACGCCACCCTGGCGGTGGCCGACCGGGTCATGCCCGGCTTTGGCGAACAGATGCGCCAGATCAGCCTGCGGTTCGTCCCCACCGCCATCCTGTCGCGCCAGCTTGGCGTCATCCGCAAGCAGGCGCTGATCCTCAACCTGCCGGGGCAGCCCCGGGCCATCCAGGAAACACTGGAAGGACTCAAGGATAAGGATGGTACGGTGGTGGTGCCCGGTATCTTCGCCGCCGTGCCCTATTGCCTGGACTTGATCGGCGCCGCCCGGATCGAAACCCGGGAAGAGCGGGTAAAGGCCTTCAGGCCTAAATCGTAACGATTGGACACGATATGTGCGGTGTGCCAATGCGACATGCCGCCGTCCAGTAATACCGATGCATGATTTTCTTGAAAAACAGATTGAGTAAAAGCCCGCTTTACGCCAGGCAGATAATGGCAAAGCGTCGGTAATTATCCGAGCATGTTTGATTTCATTCTTTGGTTGCACGGCTCGGTGGCTTACCGCGGCGAGCGCCAGGCGCATGAGTATCCAGCTCAGCGCCCGGCAACCCTGCCTCACCCCTTAACTACCCAATCGCTCCAACACCGGCAACGCGCCCCCCGCCACCGCCGCGGCGACTGCGGCGTCCGCAGCGACGGTATCGATACCGCGCTCGGCATACCACGCCTCGCGATAGTAGCTGTGGGCATAACGCTCACCGCTATCGCACAGGATGGTCACGATGGAGCCGCTTTCCCCCGCCGCCTGCATCTGCTGCGCCAAGGCCAGCACGCCAATGAAATTCGTGCCGGTCGAGCCGCCCACGCGCCGGCCCAGCCGTTGGCTGACGTAGCGCATGGCCGCCAAGCTCAGGTCGTCCGGTACCTTCAGCATGGCTTCCACGCACGATGGGATAAAGCTGGGCTCCACCCGTGGCCGTCCTATGCCTTCGATGCGCGAGCCGCACGGCAGGGTCAGGCTGGTGTCGGGCGCACCGCTCAGTTCGGTACGGTAATAGTCGAAAAACACCGAGGTTTCCGGGTCCACGCACAGGATGCGGGTACCGTAGCGGCGGTAGCGCACGTAGCGGCCCAGGGTGGCGCTGGTTCCGCCGGTACCGGGACTGCAGACGATCCAGGCCGGCACCGGGTGCGGCTCTTCGCTCATCTGCTTGAAGATGGACTCGGCGATATTGTTGTTGGCCCGCCAATCGGTCGCCCGTTCGGCATAAGTGAACTGATCCATGAAGTGGCCGCCCAGCTCGCGCGCCAGCCGGGCCGATTCGGCGTTGATGGCGCCGGGATCGTCCACCAGATGGCAGCGGCCGCCGTAGAACTCGATCGCCGCGATCTTGTCCGGCGAAGTGCTGGCAGGCATCACGGCCACGAAAGGCAGCCCCAGCAGGCGGGCAAAATAGGCTTCCGACACGGCGGTGGACCCGCTGGAAGCCTCGATGACGGTACTCCCTCGCGCAACCAGCCATTGGTCAGGGCATAGAGAAACAGCGAACGGGCCAGCCTGTGCTTGAGACTACCGGTCGGATGGCTGGATTCGTCCTTGAAGTACACATCGATGCCGGGTAGCCAGGCAAGGTTAGTGGTATCAGATGGGTATCCGCCGAGCGGTTGAAGTCGGCTTCGATCTTGTGGATGGCATGGGCCAACCAGTCGCGTTGGGGCATGAGGGGTGTCGCTTTCATGGCATAGGATTGCAATCTTACACTTTCGAGTCGCCGCGGCACCGTTCAAGCTGGCAGAATGCCCCGCTCTAGCGAGGAGGAGCTGACATGAAAAAAAAAGCATGGCTGATCGCGGCGGGCCTGACCATGGCCATTGGTGGAGCGGTGGCCAACACCGTCTATTTCCGTCCCTGGTCCATCAATACGTTTTTCAATCGGGTATCCCTGACCGAAGGCCTGGATTCGCCGCAGATTCTGTCCGATCTGCGACTGTTCGAAAGCTGGGGTTTACGCGGACATAACGCCAAGCTGGACGATATCTCGGACGCCCACGAGGCCAGCAAGCTGGCCCGGGCAAGACGGGATCTGGATACCCTGCTGGGCTATCAGCGGGCGAAACTCTCGGCCGAGGAGCAACTCTCCTACGACACCATGCGCATCGCCCTGACGCACCAGTTGGCGGGCGAAGCTTTCCGTTACCACGATTATCCGATCAACCAGCTTTGGGGCGAGCAGCTCACCCTGCCCAACTTCCTGGTCAACACCCACCAGATCAGCGACCTGACCGATGCCGAACACTATGTAGCCCGCCTGCGCGCCATCCCGGCCAAATTGGCGCAAGTGCGGGCCAAACTCGCCGAACGCGAGCAACGCGGCATCGTCGCGCCGCATTTCGCCCTGGCGAAGTCCCTGCTGGGCATGAGCGAATTCGTCGCCAAGCCGGTCGAGCAGAACCCGCTTTATCTCAGCTTCGCCGACAAGCTGAGCCAGAGCAAGGATATAACGGTCGAGCAAGGCCAACAGCAGCTGGCCCTGGCCCGCGACGCCATCGTCCAACAGGTCTACCCCGCCTACCGCCAGCTGATCGCCGATACCGAGGCGCTGGCCCGCAGCCATCACCGCGACGATGGCGTTTGGGCGCTGCCGAACGGCGAGGCCTATTACGCCTGGAAGCTCAAGGGGCACACGTCCACTTCGCTGACGCCCGAGCAGGTCCACCAACTGGGCCTGAAGGAAGTTGCCCGTATCGAAGGCGAAATGCGCACCATCCTGCTGGCCCAGGGCGAATCCGCCACGGATGTGGGCGCCGCCATGAAGAAACTGGGCGAAGACCCGCGCTTCCAGTACAGCGATAACGAGGCCGGCCGGCAAAAAATCCTGGATGACTACCAGCGCATCCTGCAAGAGACCCAGGCCGCGCTACCGAAAGCCTTCGGCCATATCCCCAGCGCCACGTTGACGGTCAAGCGCATTCCCGCCTTCGGCGAGAAAACCGCGCCCGGCGCCTACTACGAAGGCCCCGCCACGGACGGTAGCCGGCCGGGGGTATTTTTTGCCAACCTGTACGACATCAAGGGTTCGCCGCGCTGGAGCATGCGCACCCTGGCCTTCCATGAGGGCGTGCCGGGGCACCACCTGCAGACCGCCATCGCGCGCGAACAACGCGACTTGCCACTGTTCCGCCGCTTCACCTGGCATACCGCCTATGGCGAGGGCTGGGCTTTGTACGCGGAGCGGCTGGCGGACGAGATGGGCCTGGCGCCCGACCCTTATGACAAGCTGGGCCGGTTACGCGACGAATTGTTCCGTGCCACCCGCCTGGTGGTGGATACCGGCCTGCATGCCAAGCGCTGGACGCGCGAGCAGGCAGTCGAGTATATGCAGAGCCATACCGGCATGACCGAAGGCGATGTGGTCATCGAAATCGAGCGCTACCTTGTCGATCCGGGCCAGGCCTGTGCCTACAAGATCGGCATGCTCAAAATACTGGAACTGCGCGAACGGGCCAAAACCCGGCTGGGCGAGGGCTTCGATCTGCGCCGCTTCCATGACCTGGTCCTGCGCTCCGGCCCGCTGCCACTGAGCTTGCTGGAAAGCCAGGTCGATAACTGGATCGCGGCCGGCGGAAAAGCGTAAGCCCCATTCCGGCGCCGTTCCCGGCACATCCCTATTGGCAGGCCACCCGTCGCGCCTGCCAATCCCGTGCCGGGTAACGTGCCAGCCACGCGCTGGCGAAATCGAACGGCGCCGGATTGTCGCGCCACAGCTGGAGTATTTCCTTCCGCCATGCCGGCTGGTCGGCTTCGGCCACATCGGCCATGCAGGCCAGTTCCGGCACCACCAGCTTGCCGTTGTCCAGCAGGTCCCGAACGATCCATGGATGGCTTTCCAGCAGATAGCGACGCATATCGAAAGCGCGCTCGCGCACGGCGTCCGCCTGGCAGGGACTCGCCAACAGGAGCAAGCCCAGCAGTTTGACCAGCAACACGATACGCATGGGCTTCCCCCAAAAGACAAGGCCGCACAATTGTGCGGCCTTGTCTTCAAATCGAACAGCTATGCTTACTTTTCCAGGCGGATAAAGTAGGCGTTCGGGCTGTATTCGCGCGCTGCGCCGGTAGCGGCATCGGTGGTGGAACCTGGCAGGCCGCCGATGATGGCATTGCCCCAGAAAGTGGTGTTCAGCTTGGTGGTCAGTTCCAGCTTTTGGGTCTTGTAACCGTCCAGCGAAACCGACATCTGGGCCAGATCCTGGCGCTTGATTTCCGTTACCAGCGGAGTCTTGCCACGGCTTTGGCCATTGATCGTCACTTCAGCGCCAGACGGCTCGGATTGCACGGTCAGCTTTTGCGTGGTGCCGTCAACAATGCTGGCGCAACCGGTGGACAACAGAACAAGCAGCAGGGCGGCAGCGGACGAAAACTTTTTCATTTGACTTACTTTCGAGGAATCTTGGTAGTTAAAGTCGCGCCAACAAGCGCGAGGACGCGGAATATATCAAAAGACTAATGCAAAAAGAAACCAAAATATTCAGATACATACTGGCTTTTTGGCTGAATTTTCCGCTGCAGGCCGCGCCGGTAAACGATCTCGGCATTTTTAAAAAAGTTCCCCAGCAGTGGGCGCAGCTACTGCATTTTTCCGAAAATTCACCCTCCTCCCTGCCGGAATCGAAAACCGGCCCCTTCTACCTGAGCCCCGGTGCCATCCCCCAGGATGAATGGCAAGCCTTTGGCGAAGCATTGGCAAGATCCCCCCAGGCGACGCGCTGCCGCTTCCCCGCCCGCTGGTGGCAATACGCGTTGCAAACGGGCGGACAACCCAGCCTGGCAGCATTGGCCGATTGCGCCGATCTGCAAGCCTGGCTGCGCCCGTTGCCGAATCGGCATATCGCGCTGGTGTTCGCCGGTGCCTATATGGGCAATCCGTCCTCGCTGTTCGGCCATACCTTCCTGGTGGTATCGAATCGCCGACCGTTTGGGGCTGCTGCCACCGTCATCGACTTCGCCGGCGAGGTGGACGCCGATGTCGGTGCGCTGAGCTATATCTCGCGCGGTATCGGTGGCGGCTTTCGCGGCCATTACACCTTGCAGCCGTTTTCGGCCAAATGGTTCGACTACGCCGTGCGCGAAGGGAGGCCGCTGGAGATCTATCCGCTGGCATGGCGTTCAAGCGAAATCGATCTGCTCTGGCTGCACCTTTGGGAGCTGCGCCAAGCCGACTTCGACTACGCCTTCTTCCGGCAGAATTGCTCTTACCGCATATTGGCCCTGTTGGCCGCCATACGCCCCGAGCTGGAATTCCGGCCCGACTTCCCGCGTGTGACGCTGCCGGGCGATACGGTGCACTGGCTGGCGAATCGAAACCAGCTGAGCGAACCGGAGGCGGTGCCCGCACTCAGCCAATTGGCGGAACGCCGCGCGCCTTCGGACCATATCGATCTCAGACTGGCCAGGCACTACAACTTTCGACCGGGCCGCGTTCGGCCGGGCCGCGATCGGCAGGATAAGGAAGCCGACTGGCGTGAACTGGCCCAAACTGTAATTGCCCAGCCGGCTACGACCGGACCACACCACAATGTCCTTGCCGCTCACGGCCCCTCGCGCTGGGTAATCGGCATGACGGGCGGACAAACACGCACGACGGGCCTCGCCGTGGGCTGGCGGGCCGGCTATCACGATGGCCTGGATCCGCCCGAGGGTTTTCTGGCCGGCACGGCAATCGAGCTGCTGGGTGTGAAATTGAGCGTTCAGGACAAACGTGTAGCGCTCGATGCCCTCACCTTGCTGCATCTACAATCGTCGCCCAGCAACAGCCTTGCGGAAGACCGCAGCGCCTGGGAGCTGGGGTGGTCGCGCGAGCGCCGCCTGCAAGCGGATCGCAGCCGCCGCTTACAAAGCGCCCTCCGCCTGGGTTATGGCCTGAGCCGGCAAACAAGCAGCTGGGGTTGGCGCGCCGCAGTCGCGCTCGAAGCGCGGGATCGCCCTTACCTCTCCTTGCGTGGCGTGGCCGGGCTGGACCTCGAAATGGCATGGCACCATGCTGCGTTCAATTCGCTGCTGCGGCTGCGGCATGACCTGCTCGGTGACCGGCAAAGCCGACTGGAGTGGGGGAATAGCTGGGCGATGAACCGCGACAACGCCTTGCGCCTTGAACTCTACGGCGAAAGCAACGGCGCGGCCTACACGCCCTACTGGCGCGCGGGATGGGCACACTACTATCGATGACGACTCCACCGAACCGGACCCCATGAACGACTATCTCGACCACGATGCCACTTCCCTGTCCCAATTGGTCCGCCAGGGACAGATCCACCCTAGCGAGCTGTTGAATGCCGCGATTGCCCGCTGCGGCGCCGTCAATCCCGCCCTGAACGCCGTGATCGTGCCGCTTTTCGAGCAAGCCGCCACCGCCGCCGCCGGACCGCTGCCGGACGGCCCCTTCAGCGGCGTGCCCTTTCTGCTGAAGGATCTGCTGGCGGCCCTGGCCGGCGTGCCTTTGTCCAACGGCTGCAAAGCCATGCGGCACTTTGTTCCCGATGTCGATTCGGAATTGGTTCGGCGCTTCAAGGCTGCGGGGCTGGTGATATTCGGCAAGACCAATACCCCGGAACTGGGCCTGCTCGGCTACACCGAACCCATCCTCTGGGGGCCGACCCGCAACCCCTGGTCAGCGGCCCACTCGCCAGGCGGTTCATCGGGCGGCGCGGCAGCGGCCGTGGCCGCCGGCATCGTGCCGATGGCCCATGGCGGCGACGGTGGCGGCTCCATCCGGATTCCCGCCTCGAATTGCGGCCTGTTCGGACTCAAGCCTTCCCGCGGACGGGTGCCGCTCGGCCCCTTGATAGGGGAAGCCTGGCAGGGGGCGGTGCAAGAGGGTGTGCTGTCGCGGTCGGTGCGCGATTCCGCCGCCATGCTCGATTGGATCGCCGGGCCGGATAGCGGTTCGCCCTATGAAATCGCCCCGCCGGCGGCCGGTTTTCTGGCGGCATGCACCCGCCCGCCCGGCGCGCTGCGCATAGGCTTCGTGCGCACCGCGCCGGCCGGCCCCCTGCATGCCGATTGTGTTGCCGCCCTGGACGATACCGTCACCCTATTGCAGCGTTTGGGCCACCATGTCGATGAAGTCGCTCTCCCCTATGACTTCGAATTGCTGCTGGAAAGCTACCTGACCATGTATTACGGCGAAATCGCCGCCGATCTGCGCTGGATAGGGCAGTTGTTGGGCCGGCAACTGCGCCGGGACGATGTCGAACTGGAAACCTGGGTGATGTCCCGCCTGGGCAACGCACTATCGGCCGCCGACTTCAGCAGCGCCAAGCGCGGCTGGAACCAGCTGGGCCGTGAAATGGGCCGCTTCCATCAGCAATACGACCTGCTGCTGACGCCGACCCTGGCGACACCACCGGTGCGCATCGGTGAATTACGCACCCCGGGCACGATCCGCTCTGCCCTGCGCACGGTCGATACCTTCGGCGGCATACGCCTGCTGCGCGGCGCGATCCATGCCGAAGCGCGGCGCAATTTCAGCCGCATGCCCTTTACCCAGATCGCCAACCTGACAGGCCAACCCGCCATGTCGGTCCCCTTGCATTGGAACGCCGCCGGCCTGCCGATCGGCAGCCAGTTCATCGCTGCCATCAACCGCGAGGAGTGTCTCTTCAGCTTGGCCGCCCAGCTCGAGAGCGCCCGCCCCTGGGCAATGCGAAGACCGGCGCCGCCTCAGGCCTGAAACGGGCCGCAGGCTAGGCGCCTATCGGAAAGACGCTGCGCGCCCATCGTTCGCTTCTATCCGCCACCAGGCGGGCCGCATCGCGCATCGCTTCATCCTGGCTGGTCACGCCGTCGCACAAGGCCAGACAAGCGTGGAAGTGCGGCTTCAGCACGGACAGGCTGGCGTCGTCGAGGCTCCCCGACAGCAAGACCGTCGGCACGCCGAAATGCGCGGCACGGGCCGCGACCAGGCAGGGTACCTTGCCCAGCAGGGTCTGCGCATCGGAGCGCCCTTCTCCGGTCAACGCCCAGCCGGCCTGCGCGAGGTCCCGATCCAAACCCTGTAATTCGGCGATCCGCGCCGCCCCCGGTACCAACTTCGCACCCAGGATGCGCATGGCCCAGCCCAGCCCGCCGGCGGCGCCGCTGCCGGGCTCGGCCGCGTAGGCCGCGCCCCGGGCCGCATCGCCCAAGTCGCCCAGCCGGGCAAGATAGCCGTCGAATCGTGCAACTTCGGCCACCGCCACGCCCTTCTGCGGACCGAATACCGCCGTAGCGCCCTGCGGACCGCTCAGCGGGCTGGCGACATCGGCCAATCCAAGCAGACTCAGGTTCTGCAAGCGCGGGTCCAGTCCGCTCAAATCAATGCTCGCCAGGTCGGCCAGTCCAGCTGGACCGGCCCCGATCGCCTGCCCTTGCGCATTGCACAAGCGCGCACCCAGGGCTTGCAACATACCGGCGCCTCCGTCATTGCTGCCGGTACCGCCCAAGCCGATCAGCACCCGCCGAAAGCCTGCCGTCAGCACATGGCCCAACAGCTGACCCAGCCCCGTCGAATCGCGGCGCGCGGCCTCGCTATCGCCGGCCCGCCCCAAGCCGATGACTTCGGCCGATTCCAGCACCGCCGTGCCATCCGCCAGGCTCAACCAGCGCGCCTCGACCGGCTTGCCCGCCAGATCCACCACCGTGCCATGCCGCCACTGCGCCGAAACGGCCGCTGCAATGGCTTCCAAAGTGCCTTCGCCGCCATCCGCCATGGGATGCATGCGCAGATCGGCTTGCGGACGGACTCGGCGGATACCGTCCGCCATGGCGTTCGCTACCGCTGTGGCGGACAGCGTGCCTTTGAAGGAATCCGGTGCCAGAACGATGGCGGAAGCGAGGGAGGCAGTCGGCATGGGTCCGGATCTATCGGGATCGGGTAGCAGGGAATGTCCGCGCCGCGTGGCGGCAAGCACCCTTCGTCGGCAAAGAGAAAGCAGTAATACAACAGCTTATATATTTTTTCGAAAGCAAAAAAAATCTACTGGTCATAGATTCGCGGCCTTTAGTGCAAAAGCACCACCGCCGCAAGCCATCGGAGTATGCACCGCGTCCACGGACGCGGCCGGGCGGATACCCAACCCAGCGAGCGTCCAGACCGTGCTGCCCACCATGCTTAAGCAAGCAAGGACCGCCCAAAAACCAGAACGGCCCAGCCCACGGCGCTCCAGGCCGCAATCCCGGCCGTCAGCCATGCCAGCAAAGGGCGCCATGGCAGACGGAAGGCCACGCCGATCAGTACCGCCAAAGGCCCACCCGCCAGCAGCACGCCCAATAAACCCAGGCCTGGCGCACCGTAGCGTTGCGCCAGCTTATAAGCCAGGCCGGTCTGCTTGCTCGGCATCCACCGCATCAGCGGCTGTGCCAGCAGGAGCGCCGCGATACAGCCCAGCCATGCCCCTACGCCGCTTGCCAATGCCACCGAGGCGGCCGGCAAACCCAGCGCCGCACCCAATCCCAAGCCAGCCCAAAGTTCCAATGCGCCACTTGCCGCCACGCTTATCAAGCTTGCCACACTCATCAACCGCACTCCAAAGGAATCAAACATGTTGCGATCATAATGTACTATTTGTATACTAGCCAGTATTCTTTTAACACTCCAAGCAGAGATGAAACGCGAAACCATCCTGTCTGCTTTGCGGCGCCTGGCGCACAAACTTCCGCACGACAAAATCGGCTATAGCGATATCGCAGCAGAAGCGGGCGTGTCGTGGCAAACCGTGCGGCGCCATATCGGCGATAAAGAGAACATCGGCCCCTTGCTGCGCGAGATGGGCGACGCGCCCGAAGCGGACACCGGAACCCGCATCCTCTTGGCGGCGGCCGAGCTGTTCGGCCGCAAGGGCTACCACCACGCCACGCTGGATGAGGTGGCGGCGGCGGCGGGCGTGTCGAAATCGGCGATCTATTGGCGTTTTTCCAGCAAGAACGAATTGCTGCTGGAGTTACTGAGCAGCCAGAACCGTCACCTGCAAGCCGACGCGGCACGACTGGCCGAGCTGGCCCGCGAACCGCGGCAAGGACTACGCAAACTGATGGCGGAAACCCTCGACAAGGAATTCGCCGATCCGGATCTGATCCGCCTGCTGATGGAATTCGTCGGCCTGAGCCGGGACGAGGACGTTCAACTGCGCTTGCGCCAGTTGATCGCTTCGTCGCACGGCCATACCGCCACGCTGTTCACGCAGTTGGCGGAGCAAGGGGTGATCAGCAGGCGCCATCCTCCCGAGGTGTACGCCATCTGGTTCGAAGCGCTGCTCGACGGCCTGCTGCTGGCGGCACTCGTCGGTCCCGGGGCCGAACATATCGAGGCTCGCTTCGACGCCTTCGCAGACATCTTGTGGCGCGGCTTAACGCCCGCCCTTCAGGAATAAAAACATGAAACGAACTCTCTCCCTTGGGCTCAGCGCCCTGCTGGTCGCTTGCGGCCAACCGCCGGCCACGGCCAAGCCCACCCCGCGCGTGCTGGTGGAAACCCTCGGCGACACCGCCACGCACAGCACCTTTATCTATAGCGGCGAAGTTCGCGCGCGGCATGAAACCCCGTTGGCCTTCCAGGTATCCGGCCGCGTCCGCGAACGCCTGGTGGAGCGCGGCCAGCACGTCAGTGCCGGGCAGGCCTTGCTGCGGGTGGACCCGCGCGACCTGGATCAGGCGATGGCGCAAAGCGCTGCCGGTCAAATCGCCGCGCGGGCCGATTTCAAATTGGCCGAACGCAATCTCGCCCAATTCCAGCCCTTGTTCAAACAAGGTTTTGTCAGCCAGGCCGAGCTGGATCGGCACCACGCCAATTTCGAAGACGCCAAGGCCCGGCTGCAACAGGCCGATGCCGCCTTGGCCGTGGGCCGCAACCAGCGGGAATACGCCACGCTGCTGGCGCCCCACGATGGCGTCATCGCCGAGGTCAATGCCGAGCCGGGCCAGGTCGTATCGGCCGGCGCACCGGCCGTCGTACTGGTCCGCGAAGGCGAGCGGGAAGTGGAAATCAGCGTGCCCGAGCAGCGTGTCGAAGCCTTCAAGCAAGCCAGGCACTACCAGATCGGGATCTGGGCCCTGCCCGGCATCAAGCTGACCGGCAAATTGCGCGAGATCAGCCCCTCGGCCGATCGCCAGACCCGCACCTATGCCGCCCGCCTCGGACTGGTCGATGCGCCGGCCGCCGTGCAGCTGGGCATGACCGCCAGCGTCACCAGCGCGGAAGGCACCGCCCGCGCGCTTACCGTACCGCTGACAGCCATCTACCAGAAGGAAAGCCAACCCAACGTCTGGGTCGTCCGTGCCGCGAAAGCCGTCCTGGTGCCCGTCACGCTGGGCGCGCCGCAGGGAGAACGCGTAGTGGTCCGTACCGGTCTGCAGGCCGGCGATCAAGTGGTGGTGGCAGGTACGCATAAACTGGTTGCGGGCATGGCGGTAGAAGGCATTAGCGGATCGGCGGCGCAATGAACAATCGATTCAACCTCACCGAATGGGTGCTGGCCCACCGCCAGCTTGCCTGGTTCTTCATGATCCTCACCCTGGTCGCCGGCCTGCTGGCCTACCAGAAGCTGGGGCGCGCCGAAGATCCCGATTACACCATCCGCGACATGGTCGTCACCGCCTATTGGCCGGGCGCCACCGCGCGCGAGATGGAGGACCAGATCGCCGACAAGCTGGAAAAGAAACTGCAGGAAACCCCGGGCCTGGAAATGATTCGCAGCTATTCCAAGCCGGGACAAAGCGTGGTGTTCATCACGCTGCGCGACGAGATCGCGGGCGACAAGGTGCGCGCCACCTGGGTGAACGTCCGCAATGCCGTCAGCGATATGCGTCACACGCTGCCCGACGGCGTGTACGGACCGTTCTTCAACGACCGCTTCGACGACACCTTCGGCTCCGTCTATGCCTTGACCGGTGAGGGTCTGGACTACGCCACCCTGCAGCGCTACGTCGATATCGCCCGGCAGCGCTTGCTGGGCGTGCGCAATGTCGCCAAGGTCGAAGTGGTGGGCCCGCAACCCGAGCGCATCTATATCGAAGGCGATAGCGCCAAGTTCGCGCAACTGCAACTCGACCCGCAAGTCGTCGTACAAGCCCTCAAGAACCAGACCACCATCAAGGATGCCGGCATGGTCGAGGGTCGTGGCGACAATGTCCATATCCGCATTTCCGGCACCTTCGAAACCTTGGAGCAGATACGCAATATGGGCATACAGGCGGGCGAGCGCAGCTTCCGCCTGGGCGATATCGCCCGCATCAGCCGCGGTTATGCCGAACCGGCCGAGCCGCGCATGTTCTTCAATGGCAAGCCCGCCATCGGCCTGGCGGTCAGCATGGAAAAGGGCGGTAATGTGCTCAAGCTGGGCAAGGCGCTGGACGTCGAGATTGCCGCCATTCGCGCCAATCTGCCGCTGGGCGTGGAACTGCACCAGGTATCCAACCAGCCCAAGGTGGTCAGCGCTGCTATCGGCGAGTTCATGAAGACCCTGATCGAAGCCGTCGCCATCGTGCTGGCCGTCAGCTTTATCAGCCTGGGCCGGCGCCCGGGCATCGTGGTCGCGCTCTCCATTCCCCTGGTGCTGTGCGCGGTGTTCGTCGCAATGGACGCATTGCGGATCGACCTGCACAAAATCTCGCTCGGTGCGCTGATCATTGCCCTGGGCCTGCTGGTGGACGATGCCATCATCGCGGTCGAAATGATGGAATTGAAGCTGGAACAAGGCTGGGACAAGGTCAAGGCGGCCGCCCATGCCTATACCGCCACTGCTTTCCCCATGCTGACCGGCACCCTGATCACCGCCGCCGGCTTTCTGCCGGTAGGGATCGCCGCCGGCGGCGCCTCGGAATACACCGGCTCCATCTTCTGGGTGGTGATGATCGCCCTGCTGGTCAGCTGGGTGGTAGCGGTCACCGCCACGCCCCTGCTGGGCACCTATCTACTGAAAGCGCACGCCGGTGGGCACGGCCAATCCGACAGCGAGCACGAAACGGTTAAACAGTCGCGCTTCAATACCGCCTTCCAGGCCTTGCTGCAGATATGCCTGCGCTATAAATGGCTGACCTTGGCGATCACGCTGGCTGCCTTTATCGGCGCGCTCTCGCTCGATCCGTGGGTGAAAAAGGAATTCTTTCCCGCCTCGACCCGGCCGGAACTGATCGTCGATATCAATCTGCCCGAAGGCAGTTCGCTCAAGCAATCCCAAGTCGTCGCCGACCAGTTCGCCGTCGCGCTGAAGGGCGATCCCAATATCGTCAACTATGTCAGCTATGTGGGCGCCGGCTCGCCGTCGTAAATTCCATATATACTCCGCTCTTCTTCGACCCACATAGCCTCTGAAATTGGAAAAGCCTAAAGTATACAGTTACTTGCGATTCTCTGATTCGCGCCAAGCTTCCGGAAATAGTGCGGATCGCCAAATCCTCTACGCAACGAAGTGGGCAACTGAGCGTAATCTTTTGCTTGATGAGTCGTTGTCTCTTAGGGATGAGGGGCTGTCTGCCTTCCATCAAAAGCATGTCAGTCAAGGCGCGTTTGGTACTTTTTTGGCAGCGGTAGATGAGGGACGCATTGCACGTGGCTCCTGCTTGGTTGTCGAGGGGTTAGACCGACTTAGTCGCGCCGAGCCACTTCTAGCACAAGCGCAGCTCACTCAGATTATCAATGCGGGGATAACCGTCGTAACGGCAAGCGACGGTAAAGAATACAACCGTGAACGGCTGATAGAACAGCCGATGGACCTCGTCTATAGCCTTTTGGTGATGATTCGCGCGCACGAAGAGTCGGCCACCAAGAGCAAACGTGTAAAGGCGGCAATCCATAAGCAATGCGAGCTTTGGGAAGCCGGGCTGTGGCGAGGCCGGATACGAAATGGAGGCGATCCAGGATGGTTAAAATGGACGGGAAAAGAATGGGCTCTTGTCTCTGATCGAGCGGAAGCAGTGCGCTTTGCTTATTTAACTTTCTTGCAAGGCCATGGGGCACTTTACATCGTACGGGCGCTTTCAGAGCAGAAGCTTTCCATCTCGGGTAGGGCGAATGTATCTACGAGTCACCTCTATAGGGTTCTGCGCATGCGTGCCCTTGTAGGTGACAAGATACTGCGTGTGGATGGGAAGGAATACCGGCTTAAGGGATACTACCCTGCGGTCCTTTCTGAACTCGAATTCGAGGAGCTTCAGCAAGTTATTTCTCGAAGAGCACGGCAGGTGGGTAAGGGAGAAATCCCAAGCGTCATTACAGGGGTTGGAATGACTTATTGCGGATACTGTGGAGCGTCAGTAGCCAGTCAAAATATTACGTCGCGCAAGAAGACCCCTGAGTCCCTTGTGAGGGATTGCTATCGGCGTCTTATTTGCACGGGAATATCAGAAGGTCAGGGCTGTAGCGGTGGAACCGTAAGTGTTGCACCCATTGAAAAAGCACTAATGAATTACTGTTCCGACCAAATCAATCTAAATTCGTTGCTCTCAGGAAATCAGGCCGTCGAGGCTTCAAATTTGCGCCTTATGCAAAGCCGCCAGAAAGTAGAGGCTCTATTAAATCAAATTGAGCGAATCACGACAGCGATTGTCGAGGCTGAGGGGGAAGGCATCCCATCGTCGTTCCTACGTAAGGCGAGGGAGTTGGAGGCCGAATTAGAAAAGGAAAAGAAACAAGAGCAGCTCGCGGAAAATGAAGTTTCTGCCCTGAGTAACCAAGCGATTCCGGCATATGCGGACGCATGGGCGGAGTTAGCCGACGGGGTTCTGGGGCAAGACTATGATGCCCGGATGAAGGCTCGCCGACTTGTTATCGAGACATTCGAGCGCATCGTCATTTATGCGAGTGGCTTGCAACTGGAGGTTGGGCACCAGCGGCCAGTAGACGTGCTGTTGGTCGTCAAAGGCGGGCGCACTCGGCTTTTGCGAATTGATCGCCGCACAGGCGCTTGGAAGGCCACCATTGACGTCTTCCCCAATGCCCTCACCGTGCGCATGCCATTGGTGCATGAAATCGCATGATTGCTGCCTTCGCCGCCCCTGCCGCTTCCACAGGTAGCGGCAGGCGGGAAGGGGCGCTTGCGAATGCATGAATAGAGCCCAATGAAGCGGGCAGGCGTGGCGGGGATACGAGCGCGCGCAAACGGTGCCGGGTAGGCATCTTCCACCTGGGAAGCGGGCCGACGGACTCTCTACTACCGCAAAAATTGCTTACAGTCTTGCACCGCTGTACAATCGCGCCCGCGCTGTCACAAGCGCAAGCGCAATTTATATTCCTTTTCGCTCGCATAGTTCCTTATCCTCTGCCCTGTGAAAATTTAATCGGCTCAATTTAAGGCCCCCATGATTTTAAAGAAATCAACTCGCCAAGTTTTTATAGGTGCGATACTTTCCCTAATCCTAAACTCATACGGATTTGCTGCCGCAGCTCTTCTTTCTCCTGACGTTGAAAAACTATTTAAGCTACCAGAGCAAAAGATTGATATTGGCATTGCCGCTTTAACTATTGCGAAGGATGTCTATCCCGATATCGACGTGAATGCCTATTCGCGCAGAATTGATCTATTGGCGGAAAAAGTAAAGCGACTAGCCAATGGGTCAACCGATCCGGAACAGCGTATCCGCGCCTTAAATACCGTGATTCGGAATGAAGGCTTTAGCTACGATCATTCATTGAATGCGCGAGGCAACAAGCTGAACTATTTCTTGAACGAAACACTGGATGCCAAGCGCGGAACTTGTTTCACTCTTCCTTTGCTTTATATCGCCATCGGCCAGCGGTTGGGCTACCCCTTATATCCGGTAGCCGCCCCCGACCATATGTTCCTTCGATATTCAGCTTTCCCCTTTGCCAAGCAAAACATCGAAGCAACAAGCGGGGGGAAGTATTTTACAGATCAATCGTATATAGGGCGATTTCGTCCCTCGCCACGCGGCATGGAAAGCGGTAGTTATATGTCCAACATAAATTACCACGAATATTTAGGAAATATCCTTTACGTGAGCGCAGTTGCATTCGATGGTGATAAGGCGCTAAGTCGCGTTGAAAGAGCCGCCGAATTGAACCCAAAATCTGCTGATCTTCAGGACGCCCTGCGGCTCGGGTACTTCGCGAAGAGCAACCACATTGCCAAGAGCAAGTTACCCAACGCTGCGCGCTCAGCTGAGCTATATATGAAAAAATCCCAGCAAGCTGGGAAAAAAGCAATTGAACTAGGTTTTGTCGATCCCGATACCGTCAAGCCGTTGTCCGGCTTACGTGGAGAATAAGTAATGAGAAAGCTACTACTTGCCGTCGTCCTATTTATGTGCGGCATACAAGCCCATGCACAGTATTTCGATAAAGAGACGGGAACGTATTACAACATTCAACGCGATTACGACCCAGCTGAAGGTCGATATCTCCAAAGCGACCCCATCGGGCTAGCTGGCGGTTTGAACCCATATGCATATGTCGCTGGCAATCCGCTAAGCAATATCGATCCCCTCGGTTTGAGTGTAGAAAGCGCGGACTCATCGGCAGGCTATATGCCTACCTATCTTGTAGGTACGCACGTGCATAGTGAGTTTACTAAGCAGGTACGAAAGCTTATGACGTCGGATGGTTATCAATCCAATGTTACGCATGGCATAGGTGACTATCGTCCAGACGCGTTCAGAAGATCAACTGGCAAGGTTTGGGAGCTGAAACCGGCAAGCTGGGCCAGCGGTCCAAAATATGCGGAAGGGGCTAAGCAATTGGCGCAATATTGTCAATCTGGCTGGCAGCCCGGGAATGGGCCGAATTTCCTTGCCAGGCTTTGCCAGGCGCCACAATGTCATCTTTCTTTTGAAAAGGGCGGCTACGATTTCGACGTTACGATCCGGCCGGACTCGAATGTTGATTCAGGCCTACTTTTCTATACAGTCAATAGCTTAAAGCGCCGCACCTCTACCTCTACTCAGAATGAGCTAGAGACATCTCCGACAAGGGCTCTTCCTCCGATACCTGCGTGGATACTGCTTTTTCCTTAAGCAGACGATGATTTCTTGGACACAAGTTGCGCATATTTAAAATGTAAAAGGGTTACTCAATGCTGAAGGAACTTAGCTATGAAGCGTCCGCGTATTTGCTTTCAAAGCTGGTGGGGATCGGAGAATCGCGCTATCGCATAGGCGACGAACTTGCCGCAAAAGGTGTAACCGCTTTTCGGGCGCACTTACAACTCTTTGAAGGGCTAGCGAAGAACGAACAAGAGTTGACACTTCATCGTACCATTGAGATTGAGCGAGCCAAAGAAGAATTCGCGAACCCGTTTCGTACAATTTTCGGCTTAGCCGAGTCGGGCAGCTACCATACTCCTTATATATCAAGCTTGCTCGCGCAGTTGCGAGAAGAGAATGACCCAACAGGGGAATTGCGCAAGACCATCGATCCAGATGGAATGGAAGAATGGCGCTTAGAAATTGACCCTTGCCGACGGACATATTATCAGCTCGACTATAGCCAGAGAGCCGAACGGCGCCGCGCGTGTATAGATAATTTCATAAAACTAAGAGCAACAGAAATCGAGTGCTTATTGCGCCCGCCCCATTCTCGGTCCCGCTATGGTGATGCGGACGCGCGAAAGTGTGCAGACGAAATTATTAGCCACGGCCTGGGACGATTCGGCTTTGAGCAAAACAAGAAAATCTCTAGCAAGGCTTATACGTTTTTTACTAAACCGCTCGTGGATGATTGGATTGTCTGCATTACAATGATTAGTGATGCCTGGGGTTTTGATGGCTACTCATACGAAATAGTGAATGGCGAAAGGCGAATTAGCCCTAAAATGTTTACGTTCGTGATGGATTTGCGACGCAGCAAGCAGAAAGGACTAAATCATAAGACCCTCTCCACTCTCCGCCTTGATATCGCCAGGATTTCCCCGCTCGGAGAATTTGATAATTCCTTCTATTTGGATATGGATGAAATGGCGGCCGGCTTGCTTGGATATACTCAGCTTTACGGCGTGCTGGCCGGCGAGCTTGAAAGCAAGCTAATCGAAGGTCTGAGCGAGCTGTAGGCTGCGCAAGAACGGTCCCTCCTGGTCGGGCTCGCCTGCTTCTTGCCTACAGCCAAAAAAACGGCCGTCCCGAAGGGCGGCCAGAGGAGGAGGAAGGTTGCAGTATCCCCCATTTGGGGGATAAATAATCTTTTGCCGATGAACGGTCATTTCGGCTTGCGGGGCTCCTCCTCCGATAAAGCGTAGGGTGTGAACGCAATGACCGTCTCCCCCGCCCACGCATTCACCTCCTGCATGCGCTCCTGGAGCGGCTGCAACTCATTGCGAGCAAACACCTCCGCCGCCTGGGCCGCGTCGCCGAAGCCCCCCGTGTTGTGCGGGATGATGCCCATCATTTGCGGCGGTACGCGGTGGGCGGCCAATTGGTCGTCGCGGGTCACATTCTTGATGCCCAAGAACTCATCTTTGGCCGCCACTTCCGATACCGGGATCACCTGTAGCCCATCCTTCTTGCCGTTCGGCGCGTACACCATCAGATTGCGGAAATTCCCCGGCCCCTTGCTGTTCTTCAGGGCCGTGCGCAGGTTGTTGATATCGTCTTCCTTCTGCGCCGGGTCGGTCATATAGAGGATAAAACCGGCATGGCTGCCGTTGAGGTAGTACTTGCGGCGGAACAGCGTGGCCGACTCGTTCAACCATACCGAGTGGTTCGCGCTCAGGTAGTCCGGCAAGCCGTAGATTTCCTGATTGATATCGGGCTCCAGCAGGTGGAACACCTGACCGGGCTCAAAAGCATGTTCCTGCCCATGGCCCGGCACAAACCAATAGGTATCCATATCCACCCCACGCCGGGTGAACTTGGCCAAGGCCGGTTGCAGTTTGATGAGCTTGCCGCGACTGTTCCGTTTGGCTTCGAGGTAGGCATTGCCGAAGGTCAAATAGTCGAGCACAAAGCGGGTGAAGTCGGCTCGGCTGAGCAGCGCGTTCGGCCGGTAACCGCTGACCAAGAGATTGCGCTTGATTTGCATGGCGCTGCTGTGATGCACCGCCGCCCGGTAGGTACGGGCCAGGCCGTCCCAACTGATGGGCGGTTCGTACCATTTGTCCATGTAGGCGGGGCATTCGAGATAATCGAATAGCTCGCGCTTATCCAGCATGGGAATAGCGTCCCCAAAGGTGAAGACTTCAAAGCCGGCCCGGATTGCGGCGTCGGCAGTGGTGTCGGTGCCGGTCGTATCGGCGGCGTATTGCATAGCCTGCATCAGGCGATCTCCATAAAACTACGATTGGTGGCGGTACCGCCTTCGAGGGGCTCAGCGGCCAGGGCGTGCATGCATGCCCAAGCGAGGTCGGCATGGCTGACTTCCTCCGAGCGGCTGGCTTCAAACGTGGCCTGTCGGCCGCTGGGGGTAACGGTCTTGCGGATCGCCATGAAAGCGGCGGCCAGGTCGGTCCAGCCGGCGTCGAATTCAAGCCGGCCGTGGCTGATGACATCCAGGGCTTTCAGGACAAGGCGGGTTTTGACGTCCACCGAGTAATTGAAGGCGACGGCGGCCGGGTAGAACTGCTTGACCAGCTGATAGACGCCCTGGCCGACCCCGGTCGTGTCGATGCCGATATGCGTCACGTGATAACACTCGGTGATGCGCTTGATCTTGTCGGCCTGCTCGGCGAAGTCGAGGCCCTTGAACTGGTGCTTTTCCAGTACGCGGAACTTGCCGCCAGGCACCAGCGGCGGCGCCAACACCACCAGGCCGGCACTGTCGCCCGAGTGGGCCGGGTCGTAGCCCACCCACACCTCGCGATAGCCGAACGGCCGAATGGCGAACGGTTTGAAATCGGCCCATTCGACCCAGCTATCGACCATGCAACGCTGCAGCATCGCCAGCGGAAAAATCGACTGTCCGTCGTCGATAAATTGGCACATGAACAGCTGGGCAAACTCTTCGCCCGAGTTTTCCAATTGAAGCTGGTCAAGGTCGAACAGGTTGCAGCCACCGGCCGCCGCATCCTTGACCGTGACGATTTGCCGCCATTGCCCATCCTCACAGCGGCGCCCAGCCGCCAGGGCCGCATGGCTGGTATCAAGGTCGATATGCTCGGCGCGAGGCCTGCCCTTGTTGAACAGCTTGCCGGACCAAAACGGATAGGCCTCATGGCTCAGGCTGGACGGCGTTGAAAAGTAGGTCAGCCGCCACTTGGCGTGCGAGGCCATCCCGGCCGCCACTTTGCGCAGCTGTTGGAACTTGGGAATCCAAAAGTACTCATCCAGGTACAAATTGCCGTGGTAGCTCTGCGCCGTGCGGAAGTTGGTACCGAGAAAGATCAATTCCGCACCACTCGGCAACTTGATCGGGTCGCCACGCAACTCCACCCCGGCCGTCTTGGCGAAGTCGAGAATGTACGATTTGAACTGGTGCGCCTGGGCCTTGCTGGCCGAGAGGAAGATCTGATTGCGACCGGTCGTCAGCGCATCAATCAGTGCCTCGCGCGCGAAATAGAAGGTCGCGCCGATCTGGCGAGACTTCAGCAAATTGCGCACGCGCTGGACCAGGCCGGCCCGGTACCAGTGCCGTTGATACTCGAACAGCGAAGCCATAAACGACTCGGTCAGCTGGGCTTGCTGCTCGTCGCTGATAGCGTTCTTTTCCGGGGGCTTGCGCGGGCCGCTATTGCGGTTGGCGATCTTAGGATTGAGGTCGGTTTCATTGCCGCCACTGCGGTAGCGCTGAACCCGTGCCAGCCGTTCGACCTGACGGCCGAGCAAATCGATTTCCTTGAAATCGCGGCCGTCCTTGTCTTCTTTCGCCAGCAGGAACTGAATGCGCGCTTCGAGCGACATTTCCACCCGGTCTATCGGGTCGGTCGCGTCCCATTGGTCGCGCCGTTTCCAGCTGTGCAGGGTCGTAACTTTGATACCGAGCTGTTCGGCAATGCGGCTGATGCGCATGCCCTTCCAGTACAGGGCGCGCGCTTGCCGGCGCGGATCGAGATCGCTTTCGATGGTGGCAGCATGTGGCTGGGGGCGGGTTGGTGTGGATGGCATGCCGTCATGCTGCCGCCCTCCGCACGCGAAGCCACGCGGGGCGGATTGTCGCGGCGCTCGGCACAACCGGCCCGCGTTGCCGGCTCAAGGAGTGGCCGCGAAGATGGCTGCATTCCTCAAACGGAGCCAGCCATGAACCAAAAAACCAAACTTTTCCGCATCGCCACCGAGGGCAAGTCTATCGACGGCCGGGTCATTCCCCGCGAATGGATTACCCAAATGGCCGCCACTTTCGATCCCAAGACCTACGGCGCACGCATCTGGCTGGAACATATCCGGGGCACCTTGCCCGAGAGCCCCTACAAAGCCTACGGCGACGTGCTGGCGCTGGAAGCCCGCGACATCGGCGGCGGCAAGCAAGGCCTGTATGCCCAACTGGATGCCACCCCCGAGCTAGTGGCGATGAACAAGGCCAGCCAGAAAGTTTATACGTCGATTGAAGTCGAACCCGATTTCGCCGGTACCGGCCAGGCCTATCTGGTCGGCCTGGGCGTCACCGATAGCCCGGCCAGTCTGGGCACCGAGCGGCTGGCTTTCTCGGCGACCCATCTCAGCCGCCAGTTGTCCGAAACCACGCTGTTTAGCCCCGCCATTGCAGCCGATTTTGCGCTGGCCGACGAGGATAGCCCCAGCCTGTTTAGCGCCGCCCTGGAGAAGCTCAACAAGCTGCTGAGCAGCAAGCAGGGCAAGAACGACAAGCAATTTAGCGACGTGGCGCAGGTGCTGGAATCGGTGGCCGAAGGCATGGGCGATCTGAATGAACAGCTGGGCGACGTGGCATCCCTCAAGGACAGCGTGAGCCGCTTGGAAACCGAACTGGGCGAAGCGCGCGAAGAGTTCCGCCAGCTCAAGGCCGAACAGGACAAGCAGCCTGTCGGCAAGCCCCGCCCGTTCGCCACTGGAGGCAATGCCGGCCAATTCACCGTCACCGACTGCTAAGCCCGCCCTGCCTACCACCCTTTACCGGAGTCCCCATGCGTAATGAAACCCGCGTCCTGTTCGACGCCTATCTCGATGCCGTCGCACAACTGAACGGCGTCAGCAGCGCCACCCGCAAATTTGCGGTCGCGCCCACGGTCCAGCAGAAGCTGGAAAGCAAAATGCAGGAATCCAGCGAATTCCTGTCCCGCATCAATATCGTCGGCGTGCGCGAGCTGGAAGAGGAAAAGCTCGGGCTGGGCATCAGCGGCCCGATTGCCAGCCGAACCGATACCGCCAGCAAGGATCGCCAGACCACCGACGCCAGCACCCTGGATGCGCAGCGCTACCGCTGCGAAAAGACCAATAGCGACACCCATCTGCGCTATGGCAAGCTGGATCAATGGGCCAAGTTCCCGGACTTCCAAACCCGGCTGCGCGACGCCATCGTCCGGCGCCAGGCATTGGACCGCATCACGATCGGCTTTAACGGTACCCGCGTCGCGGCCGATACCGACCGGGTCGCCAATCCACTGCTGCAAGACGTGAACAAGGGCTGGCTGCAGCAATTCCGCGAGTTCGCCAACGGTTCGCATGCCCTGACCGAAGTCAAAGCCGGTACCAAGGCCATCAAGATCGGCGACGCGGTCGTGCAGGCTGACGGCTACAAGAATCTCGACGCCCTGGTGTTCGATCTGGTGTCGAACCTGATCGACCCATGGCACCAAGAGAACCCCGACCTACTGGTGATTTGCGGCCGCAACTTGCTGCATGACAAGTATTTCCCACTGGTGAACAGCAAGCAGCCGCCGACCGAACAGGCCGCCGCCGATTTAATCATTAGCCAGAAACGCATCGGCAATCTGCCGGCCGTGCGAGTGCCTTACTTTCCGCCAAATGCCTTGCTGGTGACCACTTACGAAAACCTGTCCATCTACTGGCAGGAAGGCAGCCGCCGCCGCACCGTGGTGGACAACGCCAAGCGCGACCAAGTGGAAAACTACGAATCCAGCAATGACGCCTACGTGGTGGAAGATTTCGGCGCGGGCGCCTTCGCCGAAAACATCCAGCTGGTGGCCGCATGACGACTAGCCCCGCCCGCGCCCATGCCCTGAGGATGGCGGCGCAAGCCTTGGCCGCGCCCGACGCGACCATGGCGAACGCCACAGGCTACGAACTCATGCTGGCGAAGTTGCACGAAGATCGCCGCCGCCTGAAGCAGATAGAAAGCCTGGCCCGAAAAATCGAGGTCAAGCGCAACCTGCTGCCCGAATACATCCCCTGGGTGGAAGGCGCTTTGCAGGGTAACGGCGCACAGGACGTTGTTTTGATGACGGTCATGGTCTGGCGTATCGATGCCGGCGACTGGCGCGGCGCGCTGCAAATCGCTGAGTACGCCTTGCGCTATCAGCTGCTGCTACCCGACCAGTTCGGCCGCAATCTGCCTTGCCTGCTGGCGGAGGAATTCGCCGACCAAGCGCTGCGCGGCGAGCCGGTCCCGCATGAAATCCTGATCGAAGCCGACCAGCTACTCATCGACCACGATATGCCGGACGAGGTCCGCGCCAAGCTGGCGAAAGCCATTGCCTACGCGCTGCTGGTCGAAGTGCCGAAGTCGGCCAGCGAGCTGGTGCCCATGTTGCGGGCGACCGCCCTGGAGCAGCTGCAAAGGGCGCTCAAGCTGCACGACAAGTGCGGTGTCAAAAAGGACATCGACAAGCTCGAACGCGAGCTAAGGAACTCAGCGCCGACCGGGGCAACGCCCCCGGACGGCAGCTAAACCGGGCGTACCCCGCAACCTAGGCGGCACGGGGCAAGGCCAGGGCTTGCCCATCAGCCGACACCCCGTCCACCGCCTACCCTCTTCCCCTGTTCGGAGTGCCTATGTCTTCCAGTTTCATCGCCATCGCGCCGGCCACCGAGTCGGGCGCGGATAGCGTGCGCAATGCCGCTTTCTTTCCAGCTGTCAGCCTGGCCGCCATCCGCGCCAGCCAGCGCCTGGATGGGACCGTCACGACCGAACGCTTGCGCGCTGCCACGGTGGAAGCCATGGCGAGCGTAAATGCCGAACTGGCGGTGTGGGCCGACGCCCACAAGGGGCTCGGCCGCTTGAATCTGGCCGAGGTACCGGCCGAGCTGATCGACGTGCAAAGCATCCACTTGCAGCGCTACCAGCGCGCCGTCGCCTGCCTGGCCCATGCCAATCTGGTCGAGCGCTACCGCAACTACGACAGCAGCGGCAAAGGCGACCGCGATGCGGACGAACTGGAGCCCACCGCCGACGCCCTGCGCCGCGACGCCCGCTGGGCCATCCGGGATCTGTTGGGGCTCAGTCGTAGCACGGTGGAATTGATCTGATGCGGGTGCATGCCCAGCAGGGCGACACGGTGGATGCGCTCTGTCATCGCTACTACGGTCGCACCGCTGGCGTGGTGGAGGCCGTCCTCAATCACAACCGCGGAGTGGCCGATTTCGGGCCGACCCTGCCGCACGGTACCGCCGTCGAACTGCCCGAACTGACCGCGCCGCCCCCTTCCACACCCTTAATTCAACTTTGGGATTAACCATGGCCGAACCCGTCACCGCCGCCACCAGTAGTTACGCCGGCACCAGTCTGTTTGCCGTCAGCCTGATAAGTCTGTTTCCAGGGCTACAGGCGGAAATCGTCCTGGGCGCCTTTGCCGGCGCGATCGTGTTTGTACTCAGTTCGACCGAGCTGAAGCTTGCCCGCAAGCTGGGCTTCTTCCTCGTCGCCTTCTGCGCCGGCTGCATCGGTGCGCGGATGGCGACCAGTCTGATTGCCTTCGCCCTGCCGGCCAGCATCACCGCCAGCCCTGGTGTCGGTGCGCTGCTGCTGTCCGCCGTGGCGGTCAAGCTGCTGCTGTGGCTGATCGGCCAGGCCGATAAGCCGCTGGCCCTGCTGTCCGCCATCCAAAAGCGCGGGGCAGAAAAATGAATCGCCTGGTCCTGCTGAATGCGCTGGTCTGCGCGCTGATGGCCTGCCGTTTGCTCGTCTTCCAACGCGGGTCCGCCACCCACCACCCCCGCGCCGCCTGGCTGGCCTACGTCCTCGCCGTCGCGGCCGCTTCGGTACCCATTCGCTTGCTTTGTGGACAACCGGTACCGGTCGATGGCGCGAGCTTGGCGCTACACACGGTGCTGGCCGCCGCCCTATTCGCCACGCGTGGCAATCTCGCCCAGCTGTTCCGCACCGATGCGGCACGCCCCGAACATCCCCTATCCCGTTTGCTGAGGAAGACACCATGAAAACCACAACCCTAACCCACGGCGACACCGGCCTGGATGTGGTGGAGCTGCAAGAACTACTGAACCGCGCCGGCATCCCGGTTGCCACCGATGGCTGGTTCGGCGAACGAACCGCCGAAGCGGTGCGCCAGGCGCAACGCCGCTTCGGCCTGGTCGTCGATGGCCTGGCCGGCCGCAAAACCTTGACCGCCCTGCGTACCGGCATCGACGACCCACGCCACCTGCGTGAGGCCGATTTGATCGCCGCCGCCGAACGGCTCGGCGTACCGTTGGCCAGTATCAAGGCGATCAACCAAGTGGAAAGCAACGGGACCGGCTTCCTACCCGATGGGCGGCCCGTGCTGCTGTTGGAACGGCATGTCCTCTATCGCCAGCTGAAGGCAGCCGGCCACGATGCCGATGCCCTGGCGCTGCGCTATCCGCAATTGGTCGGCACCCAGCGTGGCGGCTATGCCGGCGGCACCACCGAGTGGCACCGTTACCAGAATGCCCGCCATATCGATGCGGCCTGCGCCATTGAGGCGTGTAGCTGGGGGCTATTCCAGATTATGGGCTTTCATTGGCAGGGGCTGGGCTATGCCTCCGCGCAAGCTTTCGCCGACGCCATGGTGACCAGCGAAGCTCAGCAGCTGGCCGCCTTCGTCGGTTTTATCGAAGCGGAGCCGGCCTTGCATAAGGCGCTGAAGGCCAAGAAATGGGCCGAGTTCGCCCGGCTCTACAACGGCCCCAGCTACCGCGAAAACGATTACGACCTGAAGTTGGCGCGGGCCTTCGAGCGCTTCGACACGGCAGCGGTGCCGGCATGATCCGGCTATTGTCGTTCGCCCTGGTCGCCAGCGTGCTGGGCAACCTGGGCCAGCTATGGCACACCCAAGTGCAGGCCGGCCAGGTGCAAATCGACCTGGCCGCCCTGGAGCAAGCCGCGACCGATGCCGCACTGGCGCAGCGCACCGCCCAGCTGCAAAACCTGGCCGAACTGAAGCGCCGCCACGATGCCCTGCAGGCAGAAGCCCGCGATACCGTCGCCACCCTACATGCGCGTCTCCAACAACGGCAGCGCGCCTATCAAAGACTCGAAGATGAAAACCAATCCCTACGTGCTTGGGGCGATATGCGTCTGCCTGCTGAGCTTGTGCGGTTGCGCGAGCGCCCCGCCTTCGCCCATGCTGGCGCTTATCGTGACTGGCTGTCCGACCCTGAGCGCTTGCCGGCTACCGGCCAGCCAGCCGCAAACGAATCGGGATCTGTTGCGGGAAGTTGAAGCACTCGAACAAGCCTGGGCCGCGTGCGCCGCCCAAGTCGATTTAACCCTTGCTTGCCAGGCCGACGCCCATGCGCAAACCGCAATTGCTCCGTGACCATCTCGCCCGCTTCGTCCCCAGCCTGGCCGCCGACCCCGACAAGCTGCTGGTGTTCGTGGAAGGCGGCCGGATACGGGCGACCGGTGCGCGCTCGCTGTCCTTCGAGTATCAATATCGCTTGCGCTTGGTGTTGCTGGATTTCAACGGCAACGCCGATATGGTCATCGTGCCGATATTGGCCTGGCTCAAGGACAACCAACCGGACCACTTGTTGAACTACGACAAGCAGGCCGATGGCTTCCAGTTCGAGGCCGAGCTACTGAACCACGATAGCAGCGACCTGGCCATTACCCTGGCGCTGACCGAGCGGGTGCTGGCGAGCGAGCAGCCTGGCGGGCTGGCGGTGCAGCCTGTCGGCGAGCCGCCCTTGAATCCGCATGGCGACGTGATGCATTGGGAGCTATTTATCAAGGGCGCCAAGGTCGGCGAATGGGATGCGCAACCGTGAACGATCTACATGCCCTTACCGATTGGTGCGACGCCTTGCTGGCGAAGCTAGAGCCCGCCCAGCGCCGACAGCTGGCGCGCCAGATTGCCCTGGAGCTGCGCCGGGCCAATGCCCAGCGTATCGCGCAGCAAGTCACGCCGGAGGGCGAAGTATTCGTGCCACGCAAGGCAGGTAAAAGCCGCGACCAGCGCGGTAAACTACGGCGGCCAATGTTCGCCAAGTTGCGGACGGCGCGCTTTCTGAAGGCGCAGGCCGCAGCCAATGCCGCGACGGTCGGATTCGCTGGACGGGTGGGGCGTATCGCTCGGGTTCACCAGTTTGGGTTGTATGGCCGTCTGAAGCCAGGTGGGCCGGAGTATCGGTATGCATCACGGCAGCTATTGGGAATCAATGAGCCCGACCTCGCCATACTCACGCTTCAAATCGAAAGGCACCTATCAGGCAAAGCAAAAATCACGCCTTAAAAGCAGTAGTAACTTAAGGAAGTTTTCGGGACTTAAGATATTGAAGACTATTGCTTATCAATTTCAAAACCGAGCTCTCGGCGTGCTTCGCTTTTTATCACCCCGCAAACTCTCTCGGCCTCGTCCTTCAGGCCCCACCAAATCTCACCCGGATTCGGTGAATAATGATCGTAATTAGCGAACGCCACCTGTAAATCGGTGGTCGCTTTTTCTGCCTCTAGCGATATAAACACGCCAATAATGCCTTTTATTTCGCTTAAGGAATTGACAGCATTTGCCAACTTAATCACATGAGATCTATATATTTCTGGGCGCTCGACATTTCTTTTCAACTCTATTTCTTGAGCACAGCACCCTGCATTGGAAACAATGGCCGCTAAATTATTTAGCATGACCGTGTAATATTGCTGCTTAAATTGCCAACGCTGTTGAGCCACCCACCCGTTGCGGGCAAGTTCGCTTTTAACAGATTCGGTAGCTTCAGCCATTTGTTTCTGCTGATCCAAGAGCATCTTAAAATCTGCATGCGTTGCATAATTCTTTCCACGCTCACTAAAATACGCTGCAATCACTAAACCAAAGCAAATGCACACAAAATTAATAACGCCAAGTAACAAATATTCCTCCCATGACAGAGCTGCCGCCCCTTTAATCACCGCCTCAAGCGTTTTAATGTCAAGCTCACCAACCGTCATTTTTACACCTTTCTATTGCGTGTCATTCTTTGGGATTTAGTTCACAAGGGAAGGAATCCACAAGAGCGTACCGAACAATAAAAATCGCTTCCTTGTGCCGGATTTCCGGATTATCCTTTAGCAGTTTTACAACAATGTCTTTAATTTGCTCCATGGTCACGTCACCCCCAAAACAAAAGTGCGATATTAAGTAGTCTCGCGGCTTTGACACTTTAAATTCTTTCGCCGCCCGCAGTTCTACTGCCATGGTGAATAACTCAGCATCGACGACACCTAGAATATAACTAGTCGCCATCAATCTTTCCCAATCTTCAGTCGAGTTAAGCTGCCTATAAAGGTCATTGCCTGTCTGCTCTGCTTTAACCACACACAACACAGCAGCCAGAAAAAAATAAACAACCCATTTCTTCCAAGGTGCAGTCATAACTTCACCTCCATATAGAAAACCATATTGCAGCATAGACCATATGAAAGGTGGTCTGGATTGCGGTGCAAGATTAATAATGATAACCCCCACATGTCGCCAAACCCGGTACAACGTCTATAGCATGACCCGCGCCCCAGCGCCCGGCATCCTTGGTGCATGGATACCGCCCCCGATCTCAATCGCCGTTTAGAAAGCCTCCTGCGTTTCGGCACCATCGCCGAAATCGATCACGACCGCGCCCTCTGCCGTGTGCAAACCGGCAAGCTGCTCACCGACTGGCTACCGTGGCTCAGCCCGCGCGCCGGGCAAACCCGTCAATGGAACCCGCCCACCAAGGGCGAGCAAGTGATGTTGCTTTCCCCGAGCGGCGATCCGGCCACCGGGGCCGTGCTGCCTGGCTTGTTTTCCGATACGCACAAAGCCCCCAGCAAACAACCCTCGCTACACGTCACCGCCTACCCGGATGGCGCCCGCATCAGCTACGACCACGCGCTGGGCGTGCTGGCCGCAACGGGTATCCAGTCCGCCCTGATCGAGGCCAGCGGCACGATTACCCTGGATGCGCCGAACACGGTCATAAAGGGCAACCTGCTGGTGGAGAAATCGCTGACCTACCTGGGCGGCATGGCTGGCTACGGCACGGCGACGGGTGCCGGCGGTGCGGTTGCGCGCATTCATGGCGATATCGCCATCGAAGGCAATCTATCCGCCACCGGTACCGTGATGGATGGCGGCGGCAACTCTAACCACCACTCGCACCATGACTGAGGCCGGCATGCACGGGATGAACGCGCGGACCGGCAAGGCCCTGGGCGACCTGGCCCATATCGAACAATCGGTGGCCGATATCCTGCTGACGCCCATCGGCAGCCGGGTGATGCGGCGCGATTACGGGTCGCTACTGCCCGAGCTGATCGACTACCCGGCCACGCCGTCCTACCAGCAGAAGCTTATCGCCGCGACCGCGATGGCAATCTTGCGCTGGGAGCCGCGCATTCGTCCGTCGCGTGTCATGGTGCATACGGGTGGCCTGGACGGCCGGACCAGCATCGAGCTGCAAGCCACCCGACAAGACGGCGTGTTTCGCGGCCAGGCCGTGGCCCTGTCGGTTTCGCTGCGAGGTGGCGCATGATCGACTTCGCCCGCCTGCCACCGCCCAAGGTCGTCGAAACCCTGGACTTTGAAGCGATCTATGCCGCCAAGCTGGCGCGCTTCCAGCAGCTCTACCCCACCTTTTCCGCCGCACTGGAATCCGAGCCCGTGGTGAAGCTGCTAGAGCTGGCTGCTTACGACGAAATGACCCTGCGCGCCCGCATCAACGACGCCGCCCGCGCCGTGCTGCTGCCCTATGCCCAAGGCAGCGATCTGGAACAGTTGGCCGCGCTCCTGGGCGTGTCGCGGCTGGTACTCGATGCCGGCAACCCGCAAGCCGAGCCGCCGAGCCCGCCGCGCTACGAAGACGACGAGCGCCTACGCTTGCGCGCCCAGATGGCGCTGGAAGGCGAGACGGTAGCCGGTTCGCGCGATAGCTATGTGTTTCATGCGCTATCGGCGGACGCCCATGTGGCCGACGTGGCCGTAGACAGCCCCACGCCCGGTACCGTCCGCGTCACGGTGCTATCGGTCGAAGGCGACGGCACGCCCAGCCACGCGCTACTGGCGACCGTCTCGGCCTACCTGTCCGCCGACGAACGCCGGCCGCTTAGCGATACCGTACAAGTCCGGCCCGCCACCCTGAAGCCCTTCAGCGTGCGCACCGTCCTGCATCGCCGCCCCGGCCCCGATGGCGACCCCGCCGAAGCAGCGGCCCGCGCGGCACTGCAAACCTACCTGACCGACTGCCGCAAGATCGGCCGCGACGTGCCACGCTCGGGCCTGTTCGCTGCCTTGCACGCCCCCGGTGTTGTGCGGGTCGAACTGGTGGAGCCGGCCGGCGATCTGCTGATGGGGGCGGGGGAAGTGGCGCATTGCGCGGGCATCACCCTGGAGGTCGTCAACAGTGACGAACGCTAGACTGCTGCCACCCAATGCCACCCCCCTGGAACGGGCCGTGGCGGACAGCACCGCCACGCCGCTTGAACCGTCCGCGCTGCGTACCTTGTGGTCGGCCGATCATTGCCCGGCCCCGCTGCTGCCCTACCTGGCCTGGGCCATGTCGGTGGATGGCTGGGCGTTCGCACAAACCGATGCCCAGCGGCGCCAGCTGGTGCGTGAGTCCCTGGCCCTGCATCGCCGTAAGGGTACGCCCTGGGCGGTCAAGCGCGCCCTGGACATCATCGGCTTCGATAACCCACGGTTAGACGAACACCCGGCCGGCGCACATTGGGCCGAGTTCGACTTGGCCGTCGTGGTAGAGGACCGCCCGCTCGACGACGCGGCCGTGGCCGATGCCCTGCGCATGGTTGCCCTGTTCAAAGCCGAGCGGTCCCACCTGCGCCGCTTCCAAGCCATTCAACGGGTACGCGGCCCGCTCTATGTCGCCACCGCCAGCTGCCTGGGCGAGACGATACGGGTGATGCCCTACCAGCCGCGCGACCTGCAACTGCCTCGCCTGCCGTTCACCGTCGGCGCAGCCATTACCCTGGTGGAAGTGGTGCATATCCGGCCGCGCACGCGCAGTTACGACGGTACCGCCCACTACAACGGCACGCACGCATTCGGGTAATTCATGGCAAACCTCAGCGAAGACAACCAATTCCCCGCGACGGTCTATCAAATCGAGCCGTCCGATTTAGTCCTGGGCGGCCCGGCCGGCGTAGTCAACCTGCAAGCCGGCCAACTGACGCGCCGCACGCGCTGGCTGTACAACTGGATAGCCGACAACGTGGTCGCCTCCGCCCTGGCCGGCAAGCTGCTGCGGCTGGACAACCTGGGCAGGCTGCCGGCCGATATCACCGGCAATGCCGCCACAGCCGACCGCTGGCAAACCCTGCGCAAGCTGTCCCTGTCTGGCGATGCCATGGGCAGCGCCCTGCTCGATGGCGGCAGCGACCCGACCTTGGTGTTGCAGCTGGCAGCCACCACCGTCGCAGCCGGTAGCTATGGCGCAGCCGATAAAACCCTGTCCCTGTCGGTCAATGCGCAAGGCCGGCTTACGGCCGCGTCGCAACAGGCCATCCAGTTGGCCCTGGCCCAAGTCTCGGGCCTGGTGGCTGCATTGAATGGCAAGCAGGCCAGCCTGGGCTTTACGCCAGAAAGCATCGCCAACAAAGGCGCGGCCAATGGTTACGCCGGGCTCGGTGCGGACGGCAAGATTCCGGCCGCCCAACTGCCGGCGCTGGCGATTACCGATACCTTTGTTGTCGCGAGCGAGGCCGCCTTGCTGGCGCTGGTGGCCGAGCCGGGCGACGTGGCGATACGGACCGACTTGCGGCGTAGCTTCATCCTGCGCACGGCCCCGACCAGCGTCCTGGCGAATTGGCAGGAACTGCTTACCCCAGACAATCAAGTCGCCAGCATCAACGGCCAGACGGGTGCGGTTGTGCTATCGGCCGCCAGTGTCGGCGCGGCAGCGGCGGCACATAGCCATGCCTTGCCCATTGGTGACGGCAGCATGCAGCGGCTGACCCTAACCACCGGCCAGCAGTTGAACTTCGCGGCCGGTAGCAATGTGGCCTTGGCTTTCAACGACGCCACCAAGACCGTCACGATCAGCACCTCCGGACAAATCAGCGGCAACGTGGAAAGCGCCGGCCGCTGGCAGTACGCGCGCGGCTTGTCGCTGACCGGCGATATCACGGGCACCGTCGCCCTGGATGGCAGCGCCGATATTTATCTGGCTACTGCCTTGGCGAATACGGGCGTGGTCGCGGGGAGCTATGGCAGCGCGACGCATATCCCGGTCGTGACCTTCGACGCCAAGGGCCGGGCCACCGCCGCCAGCCTGCAACCCATCGCGCCAAGTTGGGACGCCATCACCAGCAAGCCGACCACCTTGGCCGGGTTCGGTATCACCGATGCCGCCAGCCTGGCCGGCAATACTTTCACCGCCCCGCAAACCATCGCCGGCTCGCTGCCGGCCGGTACCGCCCTGGCAACCATCGGCAGCACCGCGCAAGGCTTGATGCTGCGCGCGTCCGGCAATGGTGGGACCGCTAGCGCGGCGGTACTCACCTTTCTGCGGCCCGGCAGCTATGGGGCTTATTTCGGGCTCGATATCGACAACAAGTGGAAGGTCGGCGGCTGGTCGGTCGGCGCGGTGTCGTACGAGCTATGGCACGCCGGCAATTCCAGCAAGTTCACCGGCTCCTTGCCCTGGGCCAGTTTGACCGGTACGCCGACCACGCTTGCCGCTGCCGGCATCACCGATGCCGCCCCCCTCTCGCATAGCCATGCCGGCCTGTCGCTGGCACGGGTGCTCTTCTTCGCCAATTTCTAGGAACCACCATGGCCGAGCTACAGACCTGGTACACCCTGCCGACCGAAATCGGCCTTGCCCGCATCGCCAATGCCATTGCCTTGGGCCAAACCATCGACCTAAGCCATATGGCGGTCGGCGACGGCAATGGCGCGGCCACCACCCCGAACGAGAAACAAACCCGCCTCGTGCATGAGGTATGGCGCGGGCCGCTGAATCTGGTGACGGTCGATCCGCAAAACCCCGGCTGGATCACCGCCAACGTGGTGATACCCATCACGGACGGCGGTTTCACCATTCGCGAGCTGGGCTTGTACGACAGCGCCGGCAACTTGATTGCTGTAGGTAATTGCGCTGAGCGCTACAAGCCCACCCTACCGCAAGGCATGGGCGTCGATACCGTGATGGAAATGGTTGTCGCCTTCGGCAATGCCGCCGTGGTCAATCTGACTGTTGACCCCACCAAGACCCTCGCCAGCCGGCAATGGGTGTTGCAGCTGATGAGCCTGCAAGCCCAGCTGCCACCGGGTGGCTTGCCCGGCCAAGTGTTGGTCAAGAAAAGCCTGGCGACCGGGGATGCCGAGTGGCGCGACGCCCGCACCCTGTTTAGCCGGGCCGAGCGGCTATTCCATTCGCAAATCTAGTCCGGGGCGCTTCGCCCGTTCGCTTTCAACTTCCTTTTCCTACTGGAGAATCCTATGCCGACATTCGGCAAGACCTGCATTGCGCAGGCCGATACCTGGGTACCGCTTTACACCGCTGGTGCAGGCAAGGCCCCGACTTTTAACTTGAACATGGTCAATTGCAGCGCCGGCGTGGTGACCGTCGGCTTTGCCATCGGCACGGCTGGCGTCACCAATGGCGACCGCCTGGAATTCAATACCCCGCTCGATCCGGCTGGGCAAATCTCCAATGTGCTGGAACGCACCGGCATCCAAATGTCGGCCGGGGAATCCATCTATGTGCGGGCCAGCGCGGCCAATGTGGTGGATGCGCGCGCTTACGGCTACGAGGACTGAGCCATGGGTAGACGCATCCTTTCCAGTACTTCCGGCAACCTGGCGGCGCGCTCGATCTTTCCGTGGCCCGCTTCCGTGTCACGGCCTGCCGCGATAGGGGACAACACCGGCTCGTCAGCCGGCTATTTGCCCATTGGCTGGTTGACCGATGGCTCGGCCTTACAGTGTTATTCGCTCAACGGCTTTGCGTTGATTAATGCGGCCGGCGTGCCGATCTGGACCAAGTTGCTGGCCGACTTCCCCAATGCAACCGCATTGGTGCGCGAGTCCATTTATCTGGATGCGGTGGATCAAGCGGCGTGGTTCCTGTCGTACAACGGCAATACCACGCCGGCCACGATGTATCTAAACAAGCTGGTTATCGCGACCGGCGCGTTGACCGTGGTGGGGAGCTTTTCGGCGCAAGCGACCAACGCTTTGGCGAGCAATCAGCACCTGCTGACCCGCACGGTAGAGGGTGTCGGCAATCTGCAATTGTTCAGCACGTCCACCGTTAACGGCGGGGTGTACAAGTCCGTGCTGAACTACACGACCGGCGCCATGGTTTCCGGTCCGACCGCCATCGTTGCCGGCAATGGCGTCGCGCTGGCCTACGCCGGTAGCGGCCTGGCCTACGTCAGCGCGGATGAGTCCTTGATTGTGGCAGCCGGGGCCGGCGTGCTGATGGGCTCCACCGCGACCGACAAGGTGATGCTCAGCCTATCCAAGAACGGCCGCCAGGCGACCATCCAAACCAGCCAGGACGGTTTCCCGCTGAGCATGATTACCAACGCGACGACGGTCCTGCTACGCCATATCGGCGGCGGGCGCTTCACCACGTTTCACCCTATCGGCGGCCAGCGTTTGACGGGCGGTGTCTACACCCGCGCCGCGCTCGATGCCTGGCTAAACCAAGTCGCCACCCTGGCAGGACTGTGAAAATGAATAAAAGAGTGCATTTCCCTATCGAAACCGACCCGTCGTCCGGACTCATTGCATACCCAGACGAGATACAGCGGTTCGCCAATGCGGACCTCGCCACGATGCCGGGCCACCTGATCGTGGACTATGCGGGCGCGCTGGATTTGCCCGTCTACGTCCCGCCCACGCAGGCCAGCCTGCCGCTACTGGTGATTACCAAGGTCATCAGCGACCAGCCCGATAAAACCCTGGTGAACTTGGACCGGCACGAAATCACCTGCCCGCAAGGTGCGACCCTGACCTTGACTGCCGAGCTACGCGGCGATGACGGCCAGGTGTTGCCCTACGCCGATAGCTTCCGCCTGCCGATCCGCCAGCGTGGCGGGCGCGATGGGTTACTGATTGGGCGTGCGGTGAACGGCAAGGTGACCGTGGTCGCCCCGTTTACTGCGCCAGGCGATGATGGGGCGTGGCAGTGCGATGCGGCAGGTATTAATGCCGGCTTGCCGGACGATGCCCGGCTGAGGTTCGCGTGCCTGACCGTGAATGTCTATCGGGGCTGATTTTAGGGCGGCGGGTGCGAACTCCACCGCCCGCGCCTTTCCAAGCGGAGAGAGGTAAGCCCGCCCCCACTTCCCCCCGTGTGCTCCACGCGGGCGCCTCTCAACGCTCCTTACTTGGATAGAGCGAGAATCCGTGGGGCCGTGTTGAGCTGGCGCGGTCGATGGGATCATTTACCGCCAGGACGGGACGGCATCGCGTTGCCCGTGTACGCGCCGTGCCGGATCTGATTGTGACCCGCTGAACAGCGGGTTATTTTTTCCTGTCGCCTTGCCTCCGATACCGCAATCGGCACCTCAGCCCATCTGAAAATTTCTCTGTCCCGAATTCATCGGCAGCTAGGCAGCCCCTCGATTTGGTTTTAGTATGTGCAGCAACAAAACATGCCCTTGCTACTTGGGGCCTAAATAAATCAACCGAGGCGGATCGAAACATGAATAAAAATATCACCCTGATTGTCATTATCTCGGCCAATATCATGGTTACTGGCATAGCACATGCCACAAACCTTGTAACCAATGACTCGAATAAACAGGAAGCAGCGACATCTGAATCTAGCGCGCAAGTGAAAGAAATTCTGATTCAGTTTGACAAATCCATGCTTGATAACAATGGCAAACCGAACATTGCAGCGCAACAGGAAATCTTGAATACAGTTGCAACACGCCATGGATTAACACTCACGTTAGATGCGATATTGAGCGGCGGCCTGCAATTGTGGTCAATTAATAAAAGAATCGCTGATGGCGATGCGGATATTCTTGCCGCCGACATAGAGAAAAGCAATACGTCGATCGTATCTGCCACGCCAAACAAAAAGCTAACCATTGATTTGCCATCCCCCCCCAAGCGCATAAAACAAGTGCCTTGAGCGTTCTTCGACCCAGATTTACCCGCGTATGACTGGCTGCTCTGCCATTTCATACATCACTTATTTTATTAAAAGAAAGCGACATTTGGTGCGCCGGTAACCTGCAGCGCACCCAACTCTCGCGTCAACCTGAGGAAGGAAATAAGCGCAACATGATAGGTTTTTCAATTTTTAAAAAATTCGGCGCACCTATAATCTTTAGCTCTTTTGCTTTGGCGGCGTATTCAGACCCATCAACGCCAGCTGATTCGAGCTACTCTGGCGCCACAGATGAAATTATTGTGAGGTTTAAGGACGACCGAACCGTCGCTGTACTGACCGCTAACAATAAACAACTAACCGACACCCCGATGCAAATCGCATCCATGCGCCATGGGCGCAAGGCAAAATTACTATATGTAAACGAAAAAAAAGTCACTCTTTGGAAACTAGATCGATTCATATTTAATACCGACGCAGAAACGCTTGCAACAGCGATGATGAAGAGCGACCCACGCATTCTGTACGCCCACCCAAATTACAGGACGATTTTTCCTCAGTCATTTATTCCGAATGATAGCTATTGGCCTAAACAATGGAATTTACAAAATTCCTTAGCCGGAATCAATGCACCAGCCGCGTGGGATTTATCAACTGGCGCAGGTGTAATCGTAGCTGTTGTGGACACGGGGTATCGCCCTCACTCCGACTTGCCGTCATACATTCTCCCCGGAGTGGACATGATTCGAGATCCCGTCGATGGGAGAGACGGGCAAGAAGGTTGGCCGGGATCTGTTTTTCAAAGCCGCGATCTTGATGCTACCGACCCCGGTGATTATGTAAATGAGGGGGCTCCTGGGGAAAAGGAATCCAGCTGGCATGGCACTCATGTTGCGGGCATTATAGGTGCGCAAGCTAATAATGGATATGGAATCGCCGGTGTCGCATTTAATTCAAAAATCCTCCCGATTCGGGGCGTAGGCCCGAATGGCGGCTGGATAACCGACTTCGCAGATGGCGTTAAATGGGCTGCCGGCGCCGAGGTTGTTTGGAACACCTTGAACTCAAGGCGAATGGAAACGGTGAATCGCAACCCAGCTAAAGTAATTAATATGTCTGCCCGTATGCGTGGCGCTTGCAGCCCTTACATGCAGGAAGCCATTGATGAAGCAAGGCGTAAAGGAGCCATTTTAATTGCGGCAGCTGGCAATGATCATGCGGATGTCAGCAATGCGATGCCAGCTAACTGTTCTGGTGTGATAACGGTGGGCGCAATAGATCCAACAGGAAGCCGCGCACCTTATTCCAACTATGGAAGCATGGTTGATATAGTTGCGCCCGGTGGCAATGTGAATACGAATGATGAATTCGGAATCGTGTCTATTCACAACGAAGGTAGATTTAGGCCAGGCCCCGAAGGTTTTGCATTTATGGCCGGGACATCTCAAGCGGCGCCCCATGTGGCGGGAGTAGTTGCATCAATGCTGTCCGCAAATCCAAATCTAAACGCGGATCAAGTAAAGAGTATTCTAAAATCAACTGCACACCGTTTTGTCGCTGATTGTGCAGGGTGCGGCGCGGGGATGCTGGATGCCTACAGCGCTGTGATGGCGGCAAAGGGTATGTACATACGTCCGTTTTCCGCGACTGCGACAGGAACGAATCTTGATACGTCGCGTCCGTCGCTCAAGGTAACCATCAATGTCGGTCAAAGCGACATCGGGAAAACAGGGGATTTGTATATACAAGCCGTAGCAAAGAATGGCGCAAGCTATTTTCTAACCCCTACGGGTTGGACGGCAAGCGATATTAGCGCCTCCGTCCCCTACACTACAGTCCCCTTGGGTACACATGAAATCCAAGTGCTGAATGGTAGCTCATTGCCCTTTTCAGCATCTGGCTTGAAAATCTATGCGGGATATGGCCTAAATCGCTACGATTTCCTTACCAATCGATTTCACGGCTTGGTTTATGCGTTGACCGATGTTCAGCCGACAACATGCTCATTGACTGTGACGCCGAATGTAACAGCGCTTGGGTCAAGTTACGGCTATACAGTGACAGGGGCGAATTTACCAAACAATGCGCAGGCATTTTGGTTTGGTACAAAGAATGGGATTCCAGATGCAAACGGTAGTTTGCAAGGAAGCTTAAATGTATTCCCTATCACCTATCCGTATGTCAATCTAGCGGGGCAACAGGGGAAGTACGTGCGTTACCTACAGATTCGCAATTCAATCGGCGAACCTGTTTGCACGACTCCTGCAGTGCAAATGGAGTTGCTAGCAGCACCTACCTGCACCTTAACTTCCTCGCCAGCCGTGGTGCCTGCGGGCACGCCCTATTCATACGCAATAAATGGAACCAACATTCCTCCGAATGCCGAGGCATATTGGTTTGGAACGAAAAATGGCACTCCCGATATCTGGGCTAGCTATTTTGCTACCTTGGGTAGTTTGCCCGCAAATGTGGCCTACACCAGTCAAGCCAGCTGGGCCGGAACTTATGCACGCTACGTTGAGATTAGACAAGGTGGCGCGCTGATCTGCAAGACGAATACGGTTACAAATACCTTGCAGTAGGTTTAGGTAATGAACGGCGCTGCTTTAATTTGAAGCTCTATCAGACTGGTCAATTGCCCCCGCAATCAGCGGGGGTAATTGTTTGTATGCCCGGCACAATCACTGTCACGTGGCATAAACTCCGGCGAACGGTAAGGTGAGCGCATCATCCACCGCCCGGAGTTGCGCCCCCCCATGGCCACCGATTACCACCACGGCGCGCGCGTCATTGAGATCAATGAAGGCACGCGCGTTATCCGCACTATCGCTACGGCGATTATCGGCATTGTCTGCACGGGCGCCGATGCCGACGCCGCCTATTTTCCCCTCAACACGCCGAAGCTCATTACCAACGTTTTTGAAGCCATTGGCAAAGCTGGCACAAAGGGCACGCTGGCTGCAACGCTTGATGCTATCGCCGACCAAGCCAAGCCCATTATTGTTGTCGTGCGGGTGGCCGATGGCGCCAGCGAAGCCGAGACGACTTCCAACGTTATTGGCGCGGTCAATGCGGCCGGCCGCTATACCGGCATGAAAGCCTTGCTTACCGCCCAAGCCAGCCTAGGCGTCAAGCCGCGCATTCTGGCTTGCCCTGGGCTGGATAGCCTGCCGGTCGCTACCGAGTTGGCCGCTATCGCGCAGAAGCTGCGCGCCTTCGCCTATGTATCCGCGCATGGTGCCACCACCAAAGAAGCCGCCGTCACCTATCGCGACAACTTCGGCCAACGCGAAGTCATGGTGATATGGCCCGATTTCGTATCCTGGGACACCGCCAAGAACGCCCCGGCTGTCTGCCAGGCAACTGCCCGCGCGGTCGGCCTACGCGCCAAGCTGGACGAGGAGCAGGGCTGGCATAAGACCCTGTCGAACGTCACGGTAAACGGCGTGTCGGGTTTATCGGTGGACGTGTATTGGGATTTACAAGACCCCGCAACGGATGCCGGCTACCTCAACAGCCACGAAGTGACCGGCCTGGTCCATCACCGAGGCTTCCGTTTCTGGGGTTCGCGTACCTGCTCCGACGATCCGCTGTTCTGCTTCGAGAATTACACCCGCACCGCGCAAGTGCTGGCCGACACCATCGCGGAGGCGCACCTGTGGGCCATCGACAAGCCCATGGGGCCGATGCTCGTCAAAGACATCATCGAAGGCATTAACGCCAAGTTCCGCGAGCTGAAAGCTTGGGGCTACATCCTGGGAGGGGAAGCCTGGTACGACGAGGAAATCAACACGGTTGAGACGCTCAAGGCCGGCAAGCTGTCCATCGACTACGACTACACCCCGGTTCCCCCGCTGGAAAACCTCATGCTCCGCCAGCGCATCACCGACCGCTACCTGGCCGACTTCGCCGCCCAAATCGCCGCCTAAGCGCGCCAAACTCGAAAGGCATTCCCATGGCGCTACCGCGCAAGCTGAAACACTTTAATACCTTCGTCGATGGCAACGGCTATGCCGGCGAAACCAAGGAAGTCACCCTGCCGAAACTGAGCCGCAAGATGGAGGAATATCGGGGCGGCGGGATGGATGGTCCGATCAGCATCGACATGGGCCAAGAAAAGCTCGAACTGGAAGCCACCTACGGCGGCTTGATGCGCGACATTCTCAAAGGCTACGGCGCGCTCAAGCATGACGCGGTGCTGATCCGCTTTGCCGGCGCCTATCAGCGCGAGGACAGCGGGGACGTCGATGCGGTGGAAATCGTGGTGCGTGGCCGCCATCAAGAAATCGATATGGGTTCGGCCAAGGCCGGCGATGACAGCGATTTCAAGGTGAAGAGCGCGCTCAGCTATTACAAGCTGATGGTCAACGGCGCGACCGCTATCGAAATCGACCTGGCAAGCATGGTGCTTGTCGTGGACGGTGAGGACCGTCTCGCCAAGCATCGCAAAGCCATTGGCGTTTAAGCCCAGACCCTGCACCCCATCGAGACGAGTAGCCCATGCAAGCCAATCCCAACGCCCAAGAAATGACGCAGAAAGCTGCCCAGCCGGACCAAGCCGCCATTGCCCTGGATACCCCTATCCAGCGCGGCGAACAAACCATAACCGACGTCATGCTGCGCAAACCCCGCTCAGGCGAGCTGCGCGGCCTGACCCTGAATGACCTGCTGCACATGGAAGCCGGCGCGCTGATTAAGCTGATTCCGCGTATCAGTACGCCGATGCTGACCGAGACGGATATGAACCGGCTGGACCCAGCCGACCTTACCCAAATGGGGACCGCGGTCGCCGGTTTTTTGCTGCCGAGAGCCATGAAGGCGGCGGACTCCCTGCCCGTGTAGAGGATTGCATGGCCGATATCGCCACCGTATTTCATTGGCCGCTTAGCGAGCTGGAAGGACTGACGGTGGCGGAATTGCTGGCTTGGCGCGAGCGCGCCAGGCAGCGAAGTGGGGCCGACGATTAGCCCCGTTTGAAAGACAGAAGCGGCGACCGGGCCAAGTGCGCGAACACCTGACCCGGCCCCGTCCCCTCCTCACGATTCAATCGCACATCAAATCAACTATAAAATAATTATTGCCAGCCGCGATTTTTAAAATTTAGATAAAAAGTCATCATCAAGCCAGCTTTCATCACAAATTCGTGGATAACCTTAAAAAAATGCATATTTCTCAATTAGGGATTTTAATATCTCAAAGCGATCATTCGCAGCAGCAAACATAATCAAAATAGGAAATTCATCCGGCAGTAGCTGTGATTTAACTACATCCGCATGAAATTTTTTCTCCTTAATGCTCCAGGCATCCGAAGTATCGATAAATTCAATAGCCAAATCCACAACGCCTCGACGATATCAATCGCGTCATAATACTTAAGTATAATATCTATTATTATACAAGTGAAGTACCATTTAACCAAGTATTTGCCCTGCGCCGCTCATAGGCGCTCTTCCTGATCGATCGGATTCGACAACCACTCAGACTATTTTTTTCAAGTCGCTTCAATTAAAGAACGAGGCAGAAAATCATCTTTGATTTCATGCATTAAATGCATTGTCCGCCACTAACGCCACAGGAAAGCAATATGGATATTGAAGCAGAATTGAGCACAGCAACGATCATTGCCCTCCCGGACACTCATTCCGAATCGACGGCGAGAGTGAAAGCTGAAAATTTACTTCGCTCCGGAAAGGTAAAGATTTTCTTTATTGAATTCCAGCGTTCGGCTGCGACGACAAATAAAATTCTTATGGCGCAGTACGGAACGTCTTTGAATTCGGCCATCAGTGAAATGCTTGATGTGGGAACGACGGAAAAAGATGCGGAAAAAATTTTACCTGCGTATTTCAACGGGATCAACCCAGGTGACAACCAACCCAATCTTATAAAATTGACAGCCATTGCAATAGGAATTGGTGTGCAAGTTCTGGCTTGCGATATGAATTACAACCTCGCCCCTGATGCTTTCAAGATCATGGGCTTGCGAGAAAATACGTCACTATTCTTAAGTGAAGGGCTTTCTTTAAGAGACACTCATACGGCACAAATGGTTAGCGCGTATTTGCGGACAGCTAGCGGCTTGGGTACAGGGCGACTAATGTTATGGGGAGGCAATCATTTTTCTTCAAATCTGCCCTTCTCCCATTATCCGGATGCTACGTTGCAAAAGCATTTAAGGGACACCGGTCTCGCAGTTCACGTTGCTACTGACGAGGAAATGAAAGAATGAATGGTCCTGATTATGTCTCTTGTTCAGCTGCCCCTGGTTTCGTGGGATGAACCGTTCAAATTGTCGCGCATTTTACCCTGTGCCGCATGATTCCCGTGCGTTTCTTAGCAGCTAAAGCGCATGGTGCGGGTGGGAAAATGCTCGCTCACTGAGCAAGGGACATAATCAGGCAATTGCTTGTTTTGCTGAGCGTAGGTTTTCATTGCGGCAAACAATACCAACCCAGAAAAGAGCGAATTAAGCACGCCATACGAATCTCCAAACTGTCCAAGCACCGCTATTTTCTCCAAATACAATTTCTAACTCATTTTATCATCCATCACGGTGACAGCATCGAAACCATCACTTAAATAGGAGGATGATAGCCATTGCACAATTCCCGGGGCGCCAACCTATACCACAGAAAGTATAATCAGTACAGAATAGGGCCATGTACTGCCCCATGACTCCTTTTGCAAGAGCTTCCAATTTGCCAGTTGAAACTTTTTCAGTATTTTTTCGTACACTGACATTAGCTCACACCTTCCAATAAGAAATTACGTAAGAGTGACACGTGCAAAGTTCATCAGCAAGAATTTGTGCGGCCGCAAATTTGAATGTGAAAGCGTAGCAACAGACAACTAATAATGTTTCGCACGCCTACACATCTCTATCTCCAGGAATATTACGGCCGGGCTTGGCAAGATACCTATTTCTCATCCTCCGCCGCATGAGCCAATCCAATCTCCAGCTACAAGTCATCCTCTCCGCCGTCGAGCGGGTCACGGCGCCGCTGCGCCGCGTCCGCACCGAAAGCGTTGCCACCGCCACCCAAGTCAAAGCCTTGCGCGAGCGCGTCAGCCAACTCAACCAAACAGCCGGCAAAATCGACGGCTACCGCAAGACCGCCGAGCAATGCGCCAAGACCGGCCAGGCGCTGGGCCAGGCGCAAACGCGCGTCAACGAGCTGGCCCGCGAATTGCAGGCTACGACGATACCCACCAAGGAAATGCAGCAGGCTTTCGCAGAAGCCAAACGCCAGGCCGGCGCGCTGACCGGGCAGCATGCCGCCCTGATCGAAAAGCAGCACAAGCTACGCGCCACCCTGGCGGCCAGCGGTATCGAAACCAGACAGCTAGCCCAGCATCAGCGCCAATTGCGGACCGATACCCTCGCCGCTACGCAAGCCCTGGCCGGCGAAGAGGCCAGGCTCCGCCAGCTCAACGCACGACTACGCCAGCAGCGCGCCGCGCAAACCCAGCGCCACGCCGGCATGCAAACGCGGGACCAAGTGGCCGGTGCGGGTGGCGCGATGATGGGGGCTGGTGCAGTGATGGGCCTACCCGTATTGAAGATGGTGAAGGACTACGCCTCGTTTGAGGACGCCATGCTCGGCGTGGCGCGGCAAGTCGAAGGCGCCCGCGATGCCAATGGCCGGTTGACGCGCACTTACTACGAGATGGCCGACGCCATCAAAGCGCTGTCCGAGCGGCCCGGCGCGCTGGCAGCCAATGACATCGCCGCCCAAGTCGAAGCCGCTGCGCGCATGGGCATCCAGGGCAAGGACAACCTGTTGGCTTTCGCCAAAACGGCCGGCATGGGGGCGGTTGCTTTCGATATGGCCGCCGACGAAATCGGCGACAACATGGGCAAGATCGCCAGTATCTACAAGGTACCCATCAAGGATATCGCCGCCCTGGGCGATGCCATCAACTATCTGGACGACAATGCCCAAGCCAAGGGCGCGGACATTATCGACGTGCTGCAACGCCTGGGCGGCGTGGCCGACAAGCTGGACTACAAACAAGCGGCCGCTCTGGGCAGTACCTTCCTGAGCCTGGGCGCAAGTGCCGAAGTCGCTGCCAGCGCCAGCAATGCCATGGTGCGCGAGCTGGCGATTGCCAGCATGCAACCGAAGCGCTTTCGCGAGGGGCTGCAAGCGCTGAAACTCGATGCCAAGCAGGTACAGGCCGGCATGGCGAAAGATGCGACCGCGACGATTCTGCAAGTCCTGGACGCCATCAAGCTGCTACCGCAAGCCCAGCAAATGACCGTCACCACCCAGCTATTCGGGAAAGAGTACGGCGACGATGCGAGTAAATTGGCCAACAACTTGGCCGAGTACCGACGCCAGCTTGCCCTGGTCAAAGCGCCCAAGGCGACCGGCTCTATGCAGCGCGAAAGCGAAGCCAAGTCGCAGAACCTGTCCGCCCACTGGCAGACGCTCAAGAACCGTACATTCAACGCCAGCAGCGGGCTAGGCGCCACCCTGCGGCCCGCCCTTTTAGATCTGATGGCGACGGCCGGAAGGATCGTCGAGGCGGTCACCACTTGGGCCAAGGCGAATCCGCAATTGGCCGCGACCCTGGTCAAGGTGGCGGCGGTGTTGGCGGTCGTGTTGACCGTGATGGGTACGCTTACCCTGGCGCTGGCTGCTGCGCTCGGTCCCCTGGTGATGCTGCGCTATGGCATGGCATTGCTAGGTATCCAGTTCGGCGGCGGGGCCGGTCTGGTCGGGATGCTGACCGGCGCATTGAACAAGTTCTTGATCGTCGTCGGCTGGATCGGTCGCGCGGTCTTGCTGGTCGGCAATGCGCTGCGCGTGGTGTTCGCCTTTCTACTGGCAAACCCGATTGTTGCCGTCGTCGCGTTGATCGCCGCCGCTGCCCTCTACATCTGGGCTAATTGGGACAGCTTGGGGCCAAAGTTCGCCGCGCTGTGGGCCAGCATCCAGGCCTATGCCGGCGCGGCTTGGGACTGGATATGCGGCAAGGCGTCCGCCGTGTCGGAGGCGGTCGTCGGGCTGTTCATGAATTGGAGCTTGCCCGGTCTGTTGATCACGCATTGGGACGCCATCCTGGCATTTATGACAGGCCTACCCGCGCGCTTTGCTGCCCTGGGCGGCCAGGTCATCGACGGCTTGATATCCGGGATTACGGCCAAGTGGGGCGAACTCAAGGCCAAGGTGGGCGAGCTGGGCGACGGGATGGCCGGCTGGTTCAAGGAGAAGCTAGGCATTCACAGCCCGAGCCGGGTATTTGCCGAGCTGGGCGGCTTTACGATGGCAGGCCTTGCGCAAGGCTTGAGCGAGGGCGCCGCCGCGCCCCTTGCCAGTATGCAGGCCCTGCTAAAACAGCTTACCCAGCCGCTGGCGGCCGGCCTGGCGGTGAGTGCCAGCGTGCTGGCGAGCGCCGGAACGCCTATCGACCACCGCGCACCTTTGCCGGCCCGTCCGGCTGGCGTTGCCCAAGCGGCCGGCCCGGTCAATATCACGATCAACGTCCAAGCCGCGCCCGGCATGAACGAGCAGCAGCTGGCGAAGCTGGTCGCCGCCGAGCTGGAGCGTGTCCAACGCAAGCAGGCCGCCACCACGCGCAGCCGGCTGGCCGATTTCGATTAAGGAGCGCCGCCCATGATGAGCTTAGGCATGTTCGTGTTTGAACTGATAACCCTGCCATTCCAAGAGATGCAACAAGACATCGGCTGGCGATTTCCGACGGCTAGCCGGATCGGCAAACGGCCGGCGCGCCAGTTCCTGGGGCCGGACGATGAAACCATTACCCTATCCGGCGTGCTGTTCCCGGAAGAGCTGACGGGCGGGGAGCGCGAACTCGCCCTGGTGCGGGCCATGGCCGACGAGGGAAAGGCATATCCGCTCATCGCCGGTACCGGCGATATCTATGGCGTCTTCGTGATTGAGGCGCTGAAGGTCACGCGCCAGCTGTTCTACGTGGACGGTAGCGCGCGCCGGCTGGAATTTACCTTGTCGCTGAAGCGCGAGGATGACGAGCAAGTGGACCAGTTGGGGCAAGTCTATGCCGCCTTCTGATCGCATCCCGCCCCAGCCGCAATATCGGCTGACCGTGGACGGGGCCAAGGTTTCCCTTGATGGCCGCTTGGAATCGCTGACCCTGACAGACAACCGCGGATTTGAGGCGGACCAGCTCGATATCGTCCTGTGCGATGCCGACGGCAAGCTGGGCATTCCCACGCGCGGCGCGCTGGCAACCCTTAGCTTGGGCTGGGCCGATGGCGAACTGGTGGATAAGGGCAGCTATATCGTGGACGAGGTGGAACACAGCGGCGCACCCGATAAGCTGACCATCCGCGCCCGCAGCGCCGATCTACGGGCCGGCCTGTCCACCAAGCGCGAGGCCAGCTATCACCAGACGGCGGTGGGCAAGCTGGTGCGCATCGTGGCCGGCCGCAATAGCTTGGGTGCGGTCGTGAGTGGTTCGCTTGAATCGCTGCCCGTGGAGCATATGGACCAGACCAGTGAATCGGATATCAACCTGTTAAGCCGCCTGGCTGAATTGCACGACGCTATCGCCACCGTAAAGAGCGGCAAGCTGCTTTTCGTGCGAGCCGGCCAAGGCTTGAGCGCCAGCGGGCGAGCGTTGCCGGCCGTAACCATTCGCCGCCAGGCTGGCGACAGCCATCGCTACAACCTGGCCGACCGTGACAGCTATACGGGTGTGCGTGCCTACTATCACGACGCAAAAGGAGCAGCGAAAAAGGAAGTGATTCACGGCAAGGGCAGCGAGGCCAAGGGCAAGGCAAAGGGCACCAAGCCCAGCGCCGACAACCTCAAGTCACTGCGCCATACCTATGCCAGCCGGGCCAATGCCGAGCGGGCCGCCGCCGCTGAATGGGCCAAGCTTCAGCGCGGCTATGCGAGCTTTAGCCTGACCCTGGCACGTGGCCGGCCCGAGCTGTTCCCGGAGCTTCCCGCGACCGTGCAAGGATTCAAGGCTGATATCGACGGGGCGGGCTGGATCATCACCAAGGCGGTGCATACGCTCGATGAGAAAGGGTTGATTACTGCGCTGGATTGCGAGCTACACCGCGTTTAAGCCCCATACCGTAGGGAACCCTGAGCCTTCCTCGCTGCTTGCCGCTTTCCGAGGTGGATTGCGACGCCCGCCCACAGGGTGATTCAGGGCGAAAAAAAGCCTAGCTTTTATCGCTAGGCTGGGTACTGCCACCGCCGAAGCGGCTTTTCAACACATGTTCATTGCGGCGAAGCTAGTTGAACTTCGAGTCAGGACCACGCCTTTGCTCGCGACGCCATTCTGCCAAGACGGCAGGCAGCTCCTCATTGACCTGGGTCAACATGGGGCGCAATTTTCGACCGAGCATGTAGGGCACCACCAGATTATGAATCTGCCACACCATCGCGATGGTCGCGCCCACCGCTACCACACCAGCCAAAATCCGAACCGAAGGCAAGAACGCCATAAAGGCAACACAGACCATTGTCAGCAAGCCCCAAGTCATGCCCAGTCCACTGATATGCCTAGGTACCCACTTTGTGCAAGCCAAGTGCAATTGGTCATCGGCAAAAGTTAGCTCGTCGTCCCAGACCTGGGCAAGCTGCTTGCTGCTGATGTTGTGTTGTTCCAGCAGCATTAGCAGCGCGACACGCGCCTGCGCGGATGTTTCCATCGACGTCAATTTTTCAAACTGATGTTCGTCTAGCAGGACTTGCGCGCGGCTGGCTGCCGGCTGAATAAAGTTTTGGGTATGGTTCTCATATACAACGTTACCGGCTACGGCTTGTTCAACGTCACCCATTATTTCTACCACGGTACTGCACCCTGTTTTTTGTTTATTAGGAGTCCCTGATTCTTCCAGGGAAATTCCTGATTGCCTAGGGGGCAGGCATACTTTTTTGCGAAAGGGAATGGAAACGTTCCCATTCGCATATGATGTTGTCAAAACAATACGTTGCCTGCCACACCGACACGGTCGTCATGCCTCTATTCCGTACCGTCTCCCCTTCTGGGAGGGCAGCCCCGCACGCGGCTCGCTCGCCCCAAAGACAAAGCCCAGCCGGTTAAGCTGGGCTTGTTCGCAATGACGGCGTTACCTCCTGAATAGCGCCGAGATTACACCTTCGAGTTCGGACCTTTGCGCAATGCGTCGCGCCATTCCGCCAACGCTTCCGGCAGTTCTTGATTCACGCGCGGAATGATGGTCCGTAGCCTTCTGCTGATGAAATAGGGGATAGCCGTCGCAGCCATGCGCCAAAACATGACCATGCTTATGGCGAAGATGCTGGCGACCCAGAAAACCCGATAGGACGGTTCCGACAGAAAAGCCCCAAATATGCAGGCCCCAACCAGTGTGCCCCACGTCGTCGCCAGGCCACCCACCCACCAAGGTGCCCAGCGAGACAAAGTAAGGCGGAACTGCGATTGCTGAAAGACTAGTTCCTGACCCCATACTTGGGCCAAATCCTGACAGGTGACGTCGTGTTCCATCAAACGCAGCAGCGCAAAACGAGCCGGCGCCGAGGTTTTCATCTTGGTGAGCTTGTTAAAATTCTGCTCATCCAAGACCACTTGCGGACCTGCTGAACGTTCCGTGTTCAAGTGGACTGCATTGCGGACCGTGCCGTTTTCGTGGATCACGTTCCCGGCCACGAATTGGTCCATGTTCCCTTCGATTTCAATCACTTCCATGATTCTTCAGCCCTGGTTTTTAGTATGCGGGAGAGCTGATTCTTTCAGTTCGAGCAAGCGATTGATAAGTAGGGCAAGCGATACTATCGAAAAGCTAAAATCTTTAGCTTAACGCTATTGTCATAATTGGCAAATCTGGCAAGTTGCCTACCCTGGCACGGCTAGGGCTTGTTCCGGTGTATGACGTCCCCGAGTACAAAGCTGCGGACGTTGCCTTGAATTCGTATGCGCTTAGTTTCAGGCTCTGCCGGTGGGGCCGGAGGTGCCGGCGTTTTCCCTGGGATGGCGGTGGCGACCAACACCGCCAGCGCGCCCACCTGTCCTTGTTCCGATGCAACCCGGAAGGCATTAACGAGTTCAATCTCCTTCGGTGCGAATACGTTATCTGACCGCTTCCCCGACAAGATGTAACGGACATCCCCCCCAAGCGCTTCTACCGCCGCCAAAAAGTTGCTGCCGCACTCCCGCCCCGCCAAGTAGTTTTGAAGGGTTCGCACAGAGATGCCCGTGGCCGCAGCGAAATCGCTCTGCCTGGGCATCAACCGGAGGTGTTCCTCTTCAAGGCGCTCAGCTATCGTCATATTCATTCGTCTTTTTTCTTTACACAACGCACAAACGTTCGTATTATCGTTTTCTGTTACGTCAACTGGAAAATTGCCATGCTCAGCAAGCCGACACGCACACGGAATCGCCGCTCCCCAACTGGATGCACGGCTAAAACCATTGCGCTGCGCCTAGACGTTGCCGAGCGCGAGCGGTTCGAGATCATGGCCAGCGCCAGCAATAAGTCGTTGAGCAACTTTGCTCGCGACTGTGTGTTACTGGCCTTCACAGTACTGGCAGCAAACGACTAGGCATCTTTGGGCGCGCTGTCTTGGCCCGTATCTTGGCGAAGGCGCAAAGCGCCGTCCCGGTCAAATTCACAGTTCCCGCCCAGACGGCATTTTCCCCCAAGTGTGTAACACAAGCGAGAGCAAAGCATGATGCGAGCGAGAACGTGCCGTACCACCGCGATTTGTCCGCACTGCAACACGCTTATCGGCGCGCGCACCAGCATTCGCTCCTCGCGGTTCACTACGCGGCGCATTTACATGTGCCTGATACCTGGGTGTGGCTTCCAGGGCGTTGCCATAGAGGAAATGGTTTTTCAGCTTTCGGAAGGTGCCTCGCCTGACCCTACCGTCGATCTGCCCTTTGCGCCGCACGTAATACGCATGCGTGAACGCAATGCTGCTATCGCCGCCCGCAAGCGTAGCCAACTGTCCTTCACATTTGATGACGACCCAAGCGGCGACGTTGCCGCCGTTGCTTAAACCCTAACCCGCCAGCCCTGACAAAAAACGGCCCTTATGGCCGCAAGGGGACCGGCTTGCCTATCGAAACGTTGTTCCTCTCCACCTTTAAAGGATTTGTGTATGCCCTGCCGCATTTTCTACCTGTTTTGTCTGGTCCCGATCTGCGCCTTGGTCTTCATGGCATGGGGCATGACGAACCACAGCGAGGCGAAAACCTGCCCCGCCATCAATCTGGAGGCGTCGGCATGAAGACCACCCGCTCCATCGCCATAATTACAGCCGAGAATGCCAAGCTTATGGGCTGCTTGGCCCAGTCGCTGGAGAACGCCATTGCGCGCGGCGAGGTCGCGCCCATTGATGTGGAACGTGTCTATAACGCCTCCCTCGCGCTGAGCGCGGTATCGGGCCAGATTCGTACCGTGTCGGCCGTACTGGAAGGCTTATAGCCATGGCCCGCCTTTCCCTCGTGGAGCATCAGGCTGTGGCGCGGGCTAGCGCGCCACTCTATTGCTTTACCCGCATCCCGCTCACCCCGCAGCAGTGCGAGTTCGGCGATATGTGTGTGGCTCGCCTGCTTGACCTGCGGGACGACCTGGGGGAAGTCATCGAGCAGCTCGCCCATGCCGAAATCTCGGTGGGGCCGAGCTTCTTCGAGATCAGCAACGCTGGGGCTGCGGCCGAGCGAGCCATTTATTGCATCATTCTGCAAATCCTGGAGCGCTACACGCTGACCCAAGCGGCCAAGGCCGCAAGGCGGGCGCCATGATCGGCAGCCCCTTGATTCGTACGGACGGCCAGTACCGCCACAAAGTCGATACCAGCTGCAGCCAGGAAGCCAAGCAAGCAGCCATGCAAGCCCGGCCCAAGGAAGCGCCGCTGAGCTTGTGGGAGTTCGTTCAAAAGGTGGCGCCCGAAAAGGACTGGCCCAAGCTGGAGGGCCGTTCGGAAGCGGACCTGTTGGACGCTATCAAGGTTTATATCGCCCGGCGGGAAGGGTGCGACGAGAGCGGAGAGCAGGAACTCGCGGCCTGTGGCAATGCGTGGCGCACCTTGCTAGCCGATGACCATGCGAGCGACGGCGACATCAAGTCGCTCGCCAAGCGCTGCGCCGGCGCAATGGCCGTGGTGTTGCTGACCTATAGCCCCTGGGAAATCGTGGAGGCCGTATACGAGGCTCTGCGCATTCCTTTCCTGCACGTGGGCATGCGTGGCGTGACCACGGAAAGCCTGGGGCATCGCCTTCGGGATGAAAAGACCTGGCGCCGCCATTTCCGCAAGGCGCATGCGCAAGCCGTGGAGCATCGTTTGACCGATGCCGGCCGCGTGATGCGGGGCCGTGAGCCGGTCGTGTCCGGCCTGTCTCGCGCGAAAGGGCGCGAGCGCTGGCGGCGTAGCCGCGAGGCCATCGAGGCCGCGCAAATCGTCAGCGCCTGCGGCGAAACACTGGACCTAGCCACCGCCGTGGACGCCAGCGTATCCAATCCGCGTAACCGCCTGGCGGAACTGGTGATACGTGGGCGCGGCATGGAAGCCGCCGCCCAAGAGGCCGGCGACGCCGCTGTCTTTCTCACCATTACCAATCCGTCCCGCTATCACCCCAGCCGCAGCCGCTTCCTCAAGACGGACCAGGGGCGCAAATACTACTCGGAGCCGAACCCAAATTGGATGGAAGGCGGCAAGCCGACGCCACGGGAGGGCAATGCCGCCCTGCTGAAGGTGTTTGCAAGCTGCGCTGCGTGGTCAAGAACCGTAAGTGGCCGATCTATGGATTGCGCGTGGTTGAGCCTCACGCCGACGGCTCGCCGCACTGGCATATGCTGGTGTTCGGCCCCGGCCACTCTTGGAAGCGTTTGTCACCGAGTACGAAACACGGGCTTGCGAAGAGGATGCCGCCGAGCTGGAGGGCATGACCAGCGTACAAGATGAAAACGGCCACTGGAAGCGCGTACCCGTCCGCCAGGCCCGGTTTAAGGCCGTCTGGCTCGATAACGTGGCTGCCGATGGAGAAGGCAAGCGCTACGGCGGCCCTTTGGCTTACATCCTCAAGTACCTGGCAAAGAACCTGACCGGTCGAAAGAACGACGGCGGCGAAATCGGCCAGGATTTCGAGATAGGCAAGGGCGCCGTCGAAGGCGCCGAGTTGGTTCGTATCTGGGCCAGCCTTTGGGGCATCCGGCAGTTTCAAGCGTTCGGCGATGCGAGTGTCAGCGTGTGGCGCGAGGCCCGCCGCCTGCGCGACACCCCACCCAAGGATCAAGTACTCATGGCGTTTGCTGGCCGCAACCGTAAACGATTGGCACGCCTACCGGGAGCTATCCAAGCAGGTCTATTTCCATCTTGTGCGAGAGGCTGCGCAGGGATGCAACCGCTTTGGAGAGTGGCGCGGCGAAGTGGTCAAGGGCTTCGGCCACGAATTCGCCGATGCCACCACCCGCACCAAGACATGGACCATTGATTGGCGCGCGGGCCAGCGCAAAGCGGCAGAAGCGCAGCGCAGCGCCGCAGCACAAGATTGGCTTCACGGTCACAACCGCCCATCGCGCCAAGAGTTCGTGCGCGGCGTGGAAGAGGAGTGGGCAATGTCGGGCTGCGCCCTGTAGAGGGCCAAAGGCCCGACCTTGGATTCATATCAATAACTGTGCGCGACGAAATTCAAGCGGACGGCAGGCGACGATTTTTACCAAGGAATGGCCGTGCGTCACAGATTCGCGCCCGCCCAGCATGCCGCCGCCAATCAGTGTCATCGAGCGCAGTAAGAAGCGGCGCATTCGCGCCGAGTTTTAGCGGTCCGCCACCCAGTCGCGCCTACAAGGCGTCTCACGTATGACGCAAACCCTTTTCCATGGGGCCGTGCTACGGCGCGCCCTCGCCATTCAACTTTGAACCGATCTTTAGACTGTGAAGAGATAGACCATGCAATACGAATTTCTCCGCAAGCATCTCCGCCTGACCATAGAACGCCAACGGGAGACTCTCGAATCACGCATTCCACCTACTTGGAGATGGATTTACCCGAGGATGTGTTCAACCGCAGCTGCGTAGATAGCAGCGCGTCGCCCTGCTGGACGCGATAGGTGAGTGAGCAAGCAGGAAAGTATTGCTCGCTGCGACCTTCTCCGAGTGCGCGGTACTCACCGCCTTGCAGGCCCTGGAATGCGATATGTCCTAGCGTGGATCATGGCGCCTAGTGCTAACCGGCGTCGGCCATTTCCGTTCGACTCCGCAACCTGACGACGATAACGAGGGTGAATAGCGTGTCTGATGAAATCGACCGCGCAAACGAGATTGCGCAAAACCACTTGGACGAACTCATTGCAACCCAGCGGGCAGCACTGCACGCGAAGGTACGCCCGAATGCGTGGATTGCGGGAGGACATACCCGCCGCCCGCGTGGTCTTTCCTGCGGCAAGGTTGCATAGATTGCCAAACCCTACGCGAGCTTCGCAGGCGCCAAGGGGTATGCGCCTAAAGAACCCCAGCGCCGGGACCGCCGCGCACGACCAGCATTTGCACCAGTAAACGAACGATGAAAGAAAAGGACAGGGCATGTACGAAATCCCGGCACCAATACACTTGCACATTCGACCTAAGCGCGGTGGGCCACGAGGGCTGACCATCACAACGGCGGACGGGCGACCGGCTCGGCTGGCTATCATTGACGATTCCGGTACTGTTCTAGATCAAGGGGACGCGGTTGCTCGCGAAGCATGGAATGTTACGCTGCCGTGTACATGAACCTGCTGATTGGAAAAGGCTACTTGCGCGTCTATAGTGGTCCGCCGC